>CAWCHW010000019.1:0-100463 GCA_963795365.1 uncultured Alphaproteobacteria bacterium | reverse complement strand
GACGCGATGATGGCGGCCGCGATCAGAATCCCGAAACAGGAAGCGAGGGGGCGATAGGTGATCCAATCGTGAATCTGGGTGTGGTTGGAGAGAAGCTCAAACCACATGAAGGGAATCAGGATCGGCAACGACAGAAGTATGAACCGTCTTGGGTTCGGCCACCGCACGGGCAGCAGCAGCGTCGGCAGCAAAAGCAGGAAGAGCATTGGGGATCTGCTTCTGATGGAAGAGATAGCTCAGTACCTTCTCGGTCGGCGCAAGGAATTGATGTCGGACAAAACCCGGAGCATCGCCGTTCAAGCGATAGACGATCACTTCGAAGATATCGCTCCACTTCACTCCCGCGGCGCAGGCAATCGCCCATTTCGAGGCCCAGGTCAGCGAATATCCTGCGAACCACGCGACGACGATGGCGAACGCCTCGGAGCCACGCCGACCGGCTGCAAGTGCGACAAAGGCGATCAACATCGGTTGCCACGGCACGTTGTGGAGGAAGTCGATGTAGTTGAACAGGCTGCCAAGCAGCGTCGCGATCAGGATCAGATCGCGGTCGGGGTGACGAGCCTTCCGGGCAATGAAGGCGCTTCCGGCGAAGATGAAGGCGATGGGAATCGCATGCACCGCATAGATCCAGCAGAACCAGAGATCGCTGAGAACAACGGTCGGGACGATCAAGGCGAGTGCGCCGTCGGCGCCGATGAGGAATCGCAGTTCAAAGGCGAGCCATGTGAGTCCCGCGATCATTGCCGCCAGCATCAGATAGCGCAGCGGATATATCGGAAGGTACGTGAGCCAGGGATCGATCAGCACGCGATAACCGTGCCAATAGCGCGGATAGGGCCACCAGGTTACGCCGGGGTCCTTCGATGTGGCCGCGAGAAGCAAATCGCAAGGCAGGCCTTTATCGGCCAGCGGGCGCGCTGACATGATCGCGTTGTAAAGTCCGGAAACGCCGGGCTGCAGGCCGGTCCCGAGCCCGACGCATTCTTCGGTCGTAGGCGTCGGTGTGAGATCAATGCCCCGCATGTGCTCCAGCCTACGCTCCGGCGGGGCAACGTAATCCGTCGCGACGAGGGCGAGCAAATAGATCGGTTGCAGTGCGAGCACCAGAAGAAGTCCAAGACACAGCCGTTTCAACGGAAGTTTCATGGAGCGGACGCTTATTCCAGAGCTTGCTGCAATCAACATCGTCAAATTTCCGTCGCCTCAGGCCTTGTCCATGATCTGCTTGAGCAGGACGGCCAACAGGCCGATGCCGAAGATGATCACCGAGGTCATCGCGATGCCGACGGCGAGAATCACCCCGCTCACGATCGCGAAATAGAACGAGAACGCCATCAACAAGGCCGAGGACACCAGACAGATCAGGCTGAACAGCAGGAATATCTTCAATGGATTGTAGAACAGGATCGCTTCGACGACGTATTGCAAGGTCCGCAGCGCGTCGCGGAACAGCCGCACCTTGCTGCGGCCTGCGCGTTCGAAATAATCGATCGGGGTATAGGCGACGAAGCGTCCCGTCATCAGATAGGCCAGCGTCAGCGATGTCGTGAAGCTGAAGGTGTCGCACAGATGCGGAAAATACTGCATCACGGCGGTGCGGCTGAATACCCGCAAGCCGGAATTGATGTCGGGAATCCGGCGGCCGGCGGTCCATTCTACCAGGAAGCGCAGCAGCGCTCGCATCGGCATTTTCAGCATCGATTGCCGATAATGCGGTCCCTGACGCTGGCCCACCGCCATGTCGAAGCCGTCGCGACGGAGCCGCACGAGCTCGGGGATGGCGGAAGCCGGATAGGTCCCGTCCGCATCGCAGATCGCGATCATGTCGTACTGCGCCGCCGCGATGCCGTTCTTCAGCGAGCGGCCGTAGCCGATATTGTGGGGATGGCGAACCACCTTCGCGCCCGCTTCGGCGGCAATCGTGCCGGTCTTGTCGGTCGATCCGTCATCGACGACGACGATCTCGAAGGGCACCAGATTGGCCGCGGTGAGCACCTCGGAGACGCCCGCAATCGTCGCGCCGATTGCGATCTCCTCATTGAGCGCGGGGATCACGACCGAGATCATTGGCGTCGCGCCACGCAGATCAACGACTGGCCGAAGAAGCCGCGGGTCAGGGGATCGACCATTTTGGAAACCGGAAGGACGTATTTGTCGAAAATCCGGATTTGCGCGTTCACCGCATCATCGTCGAGCGAACGGTGCCTGGCGAACCGGTTCAGCCACCATGCGAGCCCGCCGATCGGATTGAAATATCTGAGTTCGAGGATCTCGATCGGCGCGCCCGCGCAAGCCTTCAGCATCATCGGCTTGTCATAGCGGCGATGATGACCGGCGAGACGATCGAGCTCTCCATAGAGCTGCTGCAGCGCAGGCACCAGGATCAGGAGATGGCCGCCGGGGATCAACGCGTTGGCCAGATTGGCGACCGCCCGATTGTCGTCGTCGATGTGCTCGATGACGTTGCAGCCTACCACGGTGTCGACGCTGCCCGGCGAAAAGCGCGATCTGAATTCGTCCGAGCAGATGTCGGCAACCTGAAAATCGCCGCCCGGATATCGTGCGAGGGCGCCTTCGATGCTGGCGGGATCGATGTCGACACCATGATAGCGGCCGAGCTTGCCGAGATATTCGTAATAGCTGCCATGGCCGATGCCGGCCTCGAGCACGTTCCGTCCGAGATACGGACGCAGCGTCGCAACGATCCAGGCCATGTAGTTGCGCGCATCGGCGATCGCGCTGGAGAAGGTCGGCGCGAGTGGCTGGGTTTGTTGCGCATTGGCATTCATAAGGTCGGCGAATGTCAGGTGCTGAAACAGATTGCTTGGAGGTAGCGGGTAGTGCATATCTCGAACGGTTGCAACCTCGATCGGCCCTCGCGTTCTCGGAATTTTCCCGAACATCCCATGACACTTCGACGGTTAGCCGGCTGCCTTGTTGCTCTGGCGGTGCTCCTCGTCTGGCTGCACTCGCTGGGACTGCGCATGCCCTATATGGACCAGGTTCCGGTATTTGACGGCGACTGCGATGACGACCGAGGCCTCGATGTGGGCCCGCATCTGGTGGGACCAAGGTCCGCTCCACATGTGGTTCTCCACGCCGCATGCGCCGCGTTCGATCGAGGCCCCGGAGCGCTGGCTGTACGAATCCTGGCCGCCCGGATCATTCGTCCCGATCTATCTGACGGCATTATTGCTCGGCACCGAGCCGAGCATTCCGATGGTGAACTGGATCAACACCTGCGAGCACGGATTGATTGCGCTTGCGGCCGCCTTCATCGCCTTCAACATTGCGCTGATGAACCGGCTGGGAAAGGTCGCAAGCGGCTTGATCGCGGTCGGAGTCAGCTTCCCGATCCTGCTGTCGCGCGGACCGATCTACGTCTTTTCGCAGATCTATGACGTCACCAACGCGGGCCTGATCTATACCACCGCGTTTCTGATGCTGGAGACGCTGTTCTACAGTGTGCAATCGGAGCGGGACAAACGGATCATCACCGCACTCCAGCTGGTCACGATCTCGATCGCGTTCTTTGTCGATTGGCTGTCCTACACGCTGTTCGCGTTCTGGCTGCTCAGCCGCGTGGCTGCCGGATATCTCGGCGTGGAGACGCGCATGAGATCGCGCGACGTGATCCGCCTCTGGCTAATCCCGGTAAGTGCATTCGCCTTGTATCTGATCTGGCGCTTTCTTGCTCCCGACGCGCTCGCCAGAAAGGTGGGCCTTTATGCCTCGATCAAGGAGCTCGGTTTCAAAATCCTGCAGCGGATGAACCTGACCGACAAGAGCCCGATCACCGGCTTCACCGAGGTTTTCGTCGGGGAGATGCATTCGCTCTATTATTCCGATTATGCCTTCCCGCTGATTGTCGGCTCGGCATTGCTGACGCTGTTGCTGGTCGCGATCGCGTTTCGTCGCGCTCGCGAGCCGGCCGAACGTCGAGCTGTCTTCGCGACCGGATCGATGCTGTTCCTCGTCACCGTTCCCTTCTACATGCACATGCTGGTGCTGTATCAGCACACCTTCATTCATCGCTGGGCGATCATGAAGGCGATGTTCGCCTATGCGCTGGTGCCGTTCGCCCTGTTGCCCGATCATCATCTTCACGCTGGTCCGGCAGTCGGCGAGCGAAAATGTCGCGTGGCGCAGGTTCGGTCGTCAGGCCCTGGCGCTTGTTCTTGCGGTCGGCGCGATCGTCTCCGCCGAAGCCATCTCGACCGAGCATTATTTCCCGCTCGGCCGCGTCGATCGCGCGACCTATCTGATGTGGGACGATATCGGCCGCAACACGCGCTATCAGGACGTCGTGGTGTCGCCGGTGCTGGAAGCCCCGCCGATCAGCGGCAAGTTGGGCGCGTCCTACAAGCTCGTGCATCTGGCGAAGGATTTTGCGGAAGTCGACAAGCTCGTCGACCATGTTTGCGGCGAGTTCAATGTCGTTCTTGCCCTGCCGGAAGGCACCGATGCAGGCGCATTCGCCACCCGGCCAACCGACCGAGATCGTCGACACCGGGCGAATTCGCCTGCTGCGGTTTGCGCACTATCGGGGTAATCGGGTCAGCTGCTCCTAGACTTGGGATAACGTCAGCGCATATGTGTGGCATCGCCGGCATCTTTCATCTCGACGGGCGTAGCGTCGATCCCGCCGTCCTGGAGCGGATGAACGCCGCGCTGGTGCACCGCGGACCGGACGCCGGCGAAATCTGGCACGAGGGCGCCATCGGCTTCGCGCACCGGCGGCTGGCCATTCGCGACCTGACGGAAGCGGGGCGCCAGCCGATGAGCGATCCGAGCGGGCGGATCACGGTCACGTATAATGGCGAGATCTATAACGAGGCCGCGCTCCGCGGCGAGCTCGCGCGCGACTTCGGAACGGTATTCCGCTCGCATTGCGACACCGAGATCCTGCCGGCGGGCTATCTTGCCTGGGGTGACGAGTTGTTCGCCCGCATCGAGGGCATCTTCGCGATCGCGCTCTGGGACAGCGCGAACAAGCGGCTGGTGCTTGCGCGGGATCCGATCGGGACCAAACCGCTGTTTGTCTCGCTGATCGGCGACACCATGCGCTTCGCCAGCGAGATCAAGGGAATTTTCGCCGACCCCTCCCATCCGCGCGCGTTCGATGCCGACGGCCTGCACCGCTTCCTTGCCATGGGCTATGCCGGGCCTGACGCCACGACGATGCGGCACATCCGTCAGGTCGAGCCGGGTTCGCTGACGATCTACGAAAACGGCAGCGAAATCTCGCGGCGGTTCTGGCGACCGCGGCGCTCTTACGGCTTTCGCCGGCTGGATGAAGCGGTGGACGCGTTCCTGCCGCTGTTCGACCAGGTCGTCAGCGACCAGTTGATCAGCGACGTCCCGGTGGGAATCCTCCAGAGCGGCGGTATCGACAGCTCGCTGATTGCGTGGTCGGTGGCGAAACGCGGGAAGTTTCCGCTGCTGACGGCATCCTTCGCCGAGCAATCGCATGACGAAAGCAAGATCGCGGCGCTGGTGGCCCGGCAGACCGGGTTGCCGCACCGGATCGTTCCAATTCATGAAGACCCCGACCCAGCCGCGACCTTGCGGCGCGTCGTGCATCATTTCGACGGCCAGGTCGCGGATGAAAGCGCTGGCCCCCTGCTCTTGCTGACGGCCGAACTGCGGCGAACCGCGACCGTCGCGCTCTCGGGCGACGGCGCCGACGAATTCTTCGGCGGATACCCGACCTACAAGGCGACGCGCCTCGCCCAGCGTTTCGGCGGCGCGATCCCGGCCGGCATCGCGAGATCGTTGGGCAAGATGATGTATGGGGTATCCGGCGCAAACGAAACGCGGCTGCCGGCAACCGCGCGGCTGTCGCGATTCCTGCTCGGGCTCGCGGCCGGCGGTTTGCTG
Organism: uncultured Alphaproteobacteria bacterium; assembly: GCA_963795365.1. Lineage (GTDB taxonomy): Bacteria > Pseudomonadota > Alphaproteobacteria > Rhizobiales > Xanthobacteraceae > Bradyrhizobium. The sequence goes on along the minus strand of CAWCHW010000019.1, from coordinate 94,580 downwards.
GCGCATGCGGAGTGGCGGCGCTACATCCCGGAATTCCTGCTGCCGCGGCTTTATGGACCCGCGCTCCGCGACCTCGCAGAGGTCAGTCCGATGGCGGGCTATCGCAGCGCGATTGAACGCGCCGACGGGCCCGCGCTGCTCGATCGCTGCCTGATCGCCGACCAGACCTGGCATCTGCCGGCGGGGCTGTTGATGAAGACGGACGCGATGAGCATGGCCAACGGCGTCGAAATCCGCGTGCCGTTCCTCGATCGCCGCATCATGGAGCTGTCGGGCGCCTGCAGCCTCGACTTGATCGTGCAGCCTGATGGACCGACCAAGCCGCTGCTGCGCAGGGCGCTGCACGACGAAGGCGCAGCTGCCGCGATCTGGAGCGCGCCGAAGCGCGGCTTCAACAATCCGCTGTCGGGATTGCTGCGCGGCGCGTTGCGACCCCTGTCGGAGGCGATCTTTGAAAGCTCGCCCGACCTTTTCACGCCGTATCTGCTGCCGGACGCGGTGCGCGCGCTGTGGCGAGAGCACGCCAATCTCAAGACCAATCACGCCTATGCCTTGTGGCCGCTTCTCACCTTCGCGCTGTGGCGATCCGAGCTCGAAGGCATCAAGCCGGCGTCGTGACGAACCGTCGGCTCACATCGTGGCGCCGAGCACCCAGGGGGCGCGACCCGCGCGCGAAAAAACGAATTTCGTGAGCTGCTTCACTCCACCGCGACCACATCAACCGCAACGCCGAGCTTCTGCCTGCGCGAACCGACGATGATGCCGTCGACCGGCGAGACATCGGAAAAATCGCGCCCGACGCCGAGCACGATGTGATCGTTCTCGACCAACAGATCGTTGGTCGGATCGAAGCCGATCCAGCCCAGCTCTTCGCCGCACCACAGTGACACCCAGGCGTGCGTCGCATCCGCACCCTGAAGCCGCAGCTTGCCCGGTGGTGGAATGGTGCGCAGGTAGCCGCTGACATAGGCGGCCGGCAGGCCGAGGCCACGCAACCCTGCGATCATCACATGCGCAAAGTCCTGGCAGACGCCGTGTCGCTTGTCGAAGACTTCGTGCAACGGCGTCGAGATCACGGTGGCCTTGGGATCGTATTTGAAGCCGTTGCGGATACGGTGCATCAGGTCGACCGCGCCGACCAGCACACCGCGTCCTGACGGAAAGCTTTCGGCGGCGTACGCGGTCACCGGTGACAGCACCGGCACCAGCGCGCTCGCGAAGACGAAGCCGACCGGCGAGTCCGCGCGCAGGCTTCTCGTCGCAAATGCGACATCGCGCACACTCTCCCAAGCCGGGCTGGGCGCGGCGCGGCCGGGCGTGTGGCGCGCCACATTGACACGCGAGCGCGAGTCGATGCGCAAATGCCGGTGCGGCGTCTCGATCACCACGCTCTCGGTCAGCGTGCCGAAGAAGTCGCGCCGCGAGGTGCGTTCGGCGGGCTTGGGCCGGATCTCGACGCTATGCGAAATCAGTTGCTGGCCGCCGCCGCTCATGGGCTCCAGCCGCAGCGAACAGCGGGCGAAACTGACCGGACTTTCGTAGGCATAGGTCGTCACATGACGGATGTCGTAGATCACGCAAGGCCCGTCAGCTTCTCGGGCCGGCTGGCGTTAGGTCCGTGCGGGAAATAATGTAGGCCGATGGCGTCGGCGAGTTCGAGCAGCTCCTGCTCGAGAGCAAACAGCGTCTTGGTGTCGAGAGCGGTCGCTTCCGCAGTGGTCAGCGCCGACTGCACGGCGACCGCAAGCCGCTGCGGCCGTTCGATCAACCCGGTCTCGCGCAACGCCGGGATGCTTGCAATATGGTCGTTGAGCCCTTCGACCTGGAACGCCACCGAGCGCGGATTATAGGGATCGAGCACCGCTAGATCACGCACCGGAGCGAGCAGCGGCGCCACCAGATAGCGCGAGCGATAGGTAATCTCGCAATCGATGAGCGTCAGCAGCACGTCGAGATCTTCGTCGGTCGCTTCTTCATAGCCGAATTGGCGCGTAAAGCGCAGGGTGTTGATGGCGCGCTCGGCGCGACGGCCCATGTCGAGGAAGCGCCAGCCGGCGGCGCGGTTCATGTTCTCCTGGGCTAGCCCTGCGAAGCTGGCCAGCTCCTGCAATGTCAGCTCGGCCGCGCTGAGCACGCCGTCGTCGTCTTCGACCTCTTCCGCCAGCCGCGCGGTCATTTCGGTAATCACCTGCCAGGCGTCGGGTGACAGCCGCTCGCGCAGCGAAGTCGCGGTGCGCTGTGCCGAACGCAGAAGGCATAGGCAGGAACCGAATTGCTGCGCCGATTGAAGCGCCTCGGCGGCCACCTTCGCGGGCTGGGAACGCGATACCTGGGTAACCGCACCCCAGGTCACCAGCATGCGCTGGATGCGCTCGGCCGCATGTTGCGTGCCCAGGGCGCCCTTGCCGAGATCTCGCTGCTGGGTAATCAGTGTGCGCACCAGCCGCAAGGTGGCTTCGGCGCGTTCGAGATAACGCCCAAGCCAGAACAGATTGTCAGCGGCGCGGCTGGGCAACACGCCGGCGATGCGCCTGATGCGAACGGAGTCGCCCGGCAGGAGCGTGCGCGTCGACACTGCCTTGTCGGAGACGACCCAGACGTCGGCGGCGCGCGCGCCGTCGCCCATCGAGATCGCCCGCGCGTCGAGCTCGGCGGCAATCCGGCAGAACCCTCCTGGCATCACAATCCAGCCCTGGGGCGTCGCGGCGGCGAACACCCGCAGCACGAACGGCCGCGGCACGAGACGTCCCTGGTCCCACACCGGGGTGGTCGACAACCGCACCAATTCCTGGCCTACGAAGTCGATGCCGCGTTCCTGAATGGCAGCGACGAGCCGTTCGCGCTCCTTGCCCGAAAGTTCGCTTGCGAGCACCGGGCCGTTGCCGTCGAAACCGGGCACGCCGCGTCCGTAAGCGCTTTCGATTGCGACATCGTCGAGTCGCGACAGCACTTCGTCGCGCGCCGCCTTCTGCCCGCACCACCAGGTCGCGATGTGCGGCATCTTCAGATTCTCGCCGAGCAGGCGCTGGGCGAGCGGTTGCAGGAAACCGAGCAGCGCGCGCGCCTCCAGCACGCCCGATCCCGGCATGTTGGCGACGACGACGCCATCCTTGCGAAGGACATCGATGAGCCCGGGCACACCGAGATGGGAGGCGGCATCGAGCTCCAGCGGATCGAGAAAATTGGCATCGACCCGGCGCAACAGCACGTCGAGCCGCTTCAGCCCCGCGACCGTGCGGATGTGGATGCGGTTGCCGGAGACAGCGAGATCGTCGCCTTCAACCAGCAGGAAGCCGAGATAGCGTGCGAGGGTTGCATGCTCGAAATAGGTTTCGCTGAAGGTGCCCGGCGTAAGCAGGCCGATGCGCGGCTCGTCGCGGTCGGCGCTGGCACGAAGACCGTCGCGGAACGCCTCGAAGAACGGCGCGACACGCTCGACATTCATCGACTTGTAGAGCGAGCTGAAGGCGCGCGACAACACCAGGCGATTTTCCAGCGCATAGCCCGCGCCCGACGGCGCCTGCGTGCGGTCGCCGAGCACCCACCAGCGTCCGTCCGGACCGCGGCCGACGTCGGCGGCGTAGATGCTGAGATAGCGCCCGCCCGGCGGCTCGATCCCGCACAGAGGGCGCAGATATTCGGCCGAACCCGCGATTGCGGCCGCCGGGATCGCACCGTCGGCAACGAGGCGGCCCTCGCCATAGAGATCGCGAAGTACAAGTTCGAAAAGTTGCGCCCGTTGCGTAATGCCGGCGGAAAGCTGGTGCCAGTCGGATTCGCCGATCAGAAGGGGCAGGTGTGACAGCGGCCAGAGCCGGTCGGCGATCTCGCCGGGCGCGCGATAGGTGACGCCGGCCTCGCGCAGATGCCGGTCGGCTGCGGCAAAGCGGCGCTCGATGTCGGCAGGCGAGAGGTTGGCAAAGGCGTCAAAAAAGCGGGTCCAGACCGGCCGCGGGCCGTCCTCGCCGATATATTCGTCGGGAATGTCCGGCAGACGGGCGTAGTCGCGCATCCACTGCGCCACCCGGCGATGCGCCGGGCGGGCCTTGGCCGCCGAACTGCCGTCCTGACCCGTGGTGTCCGCCATCGACTCGCCCCCTTGCAACACCATAGTTCACTGCGGAAGCGGCGTCCTCAAGTCGAGAGTCAGAGGAAATTCGAGGCTGCGCTCCTCGCGCCGCGGATCGATTTTGCCGGGTGTATGGCCGTGATCCTGGAATCGCGCCAGCCGGCGTGCTTCTGCCTCGTAAGAATTGACCGGCTTTGTTTCATAATTACGACCGCCGGGATGGGTGACGTGATAGACGCAGCCGCCCAGTGAACGCCCGTTCCAGCTATCGATCATGTCGAAGGTAAGCGGCGCGTGGACGGGGATGGTCGGGTGCAGGCCGGACGCCGGCTGCCAGGCCTTAAAGCGGACGCCCGCGACCGCCTCGCCCGAGCGCCCCGTGGCCGTCATTGGCAGAGTCCTGCCGTTGCAGGTCACGACATGGCGGCCTTCGACAAAACCCTCGGCCTTCACTTGCATCCGCTCAAGCGAGGAATTGACATAGCGCACCGTGCCGCCGGCAGCGCCCTCCTCGCCCAGCACATGCCAAGGCTCCAGCGCCTGCCGCAATTCCAGTGTGACACCGCCATGGTGGACGCGGCCGAAAGCCGGAAAGCGGAATTCGAGTTGCGCCAGATACCATTCCGGCGAGAAGGCGTAACCGGACGCCTTCAGCTCATTCAGCACGTCAAGGAAGTCATGCCAGATGAAGTGCGGCAGCATGAAACGGTCATGCAGTGCCGTGCCCCAGCGCACGAACTTGCCGTCTTGCGGCTCACGCCAGAGTTTTGCGATCAGTGCACGGACGAGCAGCTGTTGCGCCAGCGACATGCGCGGATCGGGCGGCATTTCGAGCGCGCGGAATTCGACAAGGCCGAGCCGGCCGGTCGGGCTGTCCGGCGAGAACAGCTTGTCAATGCAGATTTCGGCGCGATGGGTATTGCCCGTGATGTCGACCAGGATGTGCCGGAACAGGCGATCGACCAGCCACAGCGGAATCTCACCGCCCGGCGGCGGCACATGCGCGAGCGCGATCTCGAGCTCATAGAGGCCGTCGTGCCGCGCCTCGTCGATCCGCGGCGCCTGGCTGGTCGGACCGATGAACATGCCGGAGAAGAAGTAGGACAGCGAGGGATGGCGCTGCCAGTAGAGCACAAGACTCTTGAGCAGGTCGGGTCGGCGCAGGAACGGCGAGTCCTGCGGCGTGTCGCCACCGACAACGACGTGATTGCCGCCGCCGGTGCCGGTATGGCGGCCATCGATCAGGAACTTGTTGGCACCGAGCCGGGTCTTGGCCGCGTCCTCGTAGAGACCGAGGGTGATGTCGACCGCCTCGCGCCAGCTTTTCGCCGGTTGCACGTTGATCTCGATCACGCCGGGATCGGGCGTCACCTTGATAACCTCGATGCGCGGATCGTGGGGCGGCGCATAGCCCTCGATGTGAACCTGCATCTGCATCTCTTCGGCGGTCGCCTCAACGGCGCTGACCAACTCGAGATAATCCTCGAGCTTTTCCGCCGGAGGCATGAAAGCGCAAAGCATGCCGTCGCGGATTTCGATCGACAGCGCCGTGCGCACGCCGCCGGACGAACCGCGCGGTTGCTGTTCCTGGACAGCTTGCGGCGGCGCGCCGGGCGCGGCCGCCTGCTGATCGAACACCGGGAGGTCATCGCGCGGCGCGAGCGGGTCCTGCTCGTTGATGTAGGGATAATCTTCGGGCGGGATGTGTGGCAGCGAAGAAATCGGCAGCCGCAAGCCGAGCGGGGAGTCGCCGGGCATCAGGAACAGACTGCCGCGACGGAGCTGCCAGCGTTCGCTGCGCCAGCGCGGCGCTTGCGCGTTCCAGCGCTGGATCGGCAGCACGAAGCCGCGCGGCGTGTTGAGTCCGTGGTCGAACACGCGCGCCATGCGGGCGCGTTCCTCGGGATCGGCGAGCTTGCTGTCGCCGGGATCGACATTGGGCGGCAGCGACGCCTCCTTCTGCAGCCAATGGCCGGGGTCCTCATACGCGGGCAGCACATATTCGCTGCTCAGCCCGAGCTTGCCGGCGGTCGCCTCCGCAAAGCGCGCGGCGTCGGCGATGTCGGCCTTCTTCGGTTTCTCGATCTTCGCGATCAGGTCCGGGTTCTTCCAGATCGGCACGCCGTCCTTACGCCAGTAAAGTCCGAATGCCCAGCGCGGCAGGCTTTCGCCGGGATACCATTTGCCCTGGCCGTAATGCAGCAGGCCGCCCGGCGCAAATCGCGCATGCAGCCGGCGGATCAGTTCGTCGGCAAGCCCGCGCTTGGTCGGGCCTACGGCCGCGACGTTCCATTCCGGCGACTCCATGTCGTCGATCGAAATGAAGGTCGGCTCCCCGCCCATGGTGAGGCGCACGTCGTGGGCTTTCAGATCGGCATCGACTTGCTCGCCGAGCGCATCGAGCCTTTCCCAAGCCTCATCGGAGAAAGGCTTGTGATCCGAGGCGCTTCGCGGATGCGCCTGACGTTCATCTCGAAGGCGAAGTCGACATTGGCCGCACCGGCCGTGCCCGAGATCGGCGCGGCCGAACGGTAATGGGGCGTGGCCGCAACGGGGATGTGCCCCTCGCCGGTCATCATGCCCGAGGTGACATCGAACCCGATCCACCCGGCCCCCGGCAAATAAACCTCGGCCCAGGCATGCAGGTCGGTGAAGTCGCTCTCGACCTCGCGCGGGCCTTCGACCGGATCGATGTCGGGGCGAACTGGATCAGGTATCCCGAGACGAACCGGGCAGCGAAACCGAGGTGCCTCAGAATCTGGATCAGCAACCAGGCGGAGTCACGGCAGGAGCCGGCGCGATGCCGCCAGTGTCTGCTCCGGTGTCTGAACGCCCGGCTCCATGCGGATGATATAGCGAATCTTTTTCTGCAAGTTCGCGTTGAGCTCGACCAGGAAATTGACGGTCGAGTCAGCTTCGCGCGGAATCTCGCTTCAAGTAGGACGCGAGCAGCGGACCCGGCTCGGAGGTCTCCAGATATGGCGTCAGTTCTGCCTTCAGGCCATCGGTGTATCGGAACGGAAAGGAGTAGGCATAAGGCTCGACAAAGAAGTCGAACGGATTGACCACGGTCATTTGCGCCGTGAAGTCGACCTCGATTTTCAGTTCGGTCGCCTTCTCGGGGAAGACGTAGCGCGCAAGCCAATTGCCCTGGGGATCCTGCTGCCAGTTCACGAAATGGTTCGCAAGGCGTGACCTTGAGCGAATAACTCAGGACCGGCGTGCGCGTGTGTGGCGCCGGGCGCAGGCGAATGGTCTGGGGGCCAAGGTCGATCGCGCGGTCGTATTTGTAATGCGTGACGTGATGCAGTGCGACGTAGATCGACACGGGACGGGCTACTCCAGCAGCTTTTTTGAGCAGAACACCGGCCGGACCAGGGATCAAGCACTAACAACGGGCATCGCGTGCCTATGGGAGCGGCGAATGACGAGTAGCGCATGCGAATGGCGGCTATTTCGCTATTCGCGCGCGCTCACATCGTGGCGCCGAGCACCCAGGGCGCGAACTCGGCGCCGCCGAAATCAAAACTCTCGCTCTTGGTCGGCTGGCCCGATGCGGTCTTCAGCATCAGATCGAAAATGCGCTGGCCGCATTCCTGCACGCTCTCCTCGCCGTCGAGGATGGTCCCGCAATTGACGTCCATGTCGTCTTCCATGCGCTTGTACATGGGCGTGTTGGTCGCAAGCTTGATCGAGGGCGCGGGCTTGCAGCCGAACACGCTGCCGCGCCCGGTGGTGAAGCAGACCAGATTGGCGCCGCCTGCCACCTGCCCGGTCGCCGCGACGGGGTCGTAGCCGGGCGTGTCCATGAACACGAAGCCCTTCTTGGTGACGGGCTCGGCGTAATGCAGCACATCGACCAGATTGGTGCTGCCGGCCTTGGCCATCGCGCCCAGCGATTTCTCGAGGATGGTGGTGAGCCCGCCCGCCTTGTTGCCCGGGCTCGGGTTGGCGTTCATCTCCGCGCCTTCGCGTCTGGTGTAGTCCTCCCACCAGCGCATCAGGCCGACCAGCTTCTCGCCGACTTCGCGGCTGACCGCACGACGCGTGAGCAGATGCTCGGCGCCATAGGTCTCCGGCGTCTCCGAAAGAATGACCGTGCCGCCATGCCGGACCAGCAGATCGCTCGCCGCGCCCAGCGCCGGATTGGCGGACACGCCGGAATAGCCGTCGGAGCCGCCGCATTGAAGCGCCACCGTCAGTTCGCTCGCCGGCACGGGCTCGCGCTTGACCTTGTTGGCGTCAATGAGCGCTTCCCTCACGAAGGCGATGCCGGCTTCCACCGTCTTGCGGGTGCCGCCGACCTCCTGGATGTCCATCGCGCGCAGGCGGCCGGCGAGTTTCTGTTCCTGCATCAGCCCGCCGATCTGATTAACCTCGCAGCCGAGACCGAGCACGATCACCGCGGAGAAATTCGCGTGCCGCGCGAAACCGCCGAGCGTGCGGCGAAGCAGCGCCAGCGGCTCGTCCTGGGTCATGCCGCAGCCGGTCTTGTGGGTCAGCGCGACGACGCCGTCGACATTGGGGAAATCGGCGAGCGGATTGTCGCCGGTGAACGGATTCTTCTTGAAGACATCGGCGACGAGACCGGCGACATGCGCGCTGCAATTCACCGAGGTGAGGATGCCGATATAGTTGCGGGTGGCGACGCGGCCATCGGGCCGGCGGATTCCGTCGAAGAACGCCGGCAGATCGAAGTTCGGCGCCGGCTTGACGTCGACGCCATAGGCATAGTCCTTGTCGAAATCGCCCATGCCGCAATTTTGCGTGTGCACGTGCTGGCCGGGCGCGATCGGCTTTGTCGCAAAACCGATGATCTGGCCATAACGGCGGATCGCTTCGCCAGTCGCGATCGGCTTGATCGCGACCTTGTGGCCCGCGGGAATGCGCTCCGCCGTGGTGACGCCCTCGGTCACGACCATGCCGGGCGGCAGGCTCGAGCGCGCGATCAGCACGCCGTCGTCGGGATGCAGGCGGATGACGGGTGTCGGGGCCATGGGAGGTCTCCTTGCTTTTGCTTCACCTCTCCCCGTTCTTACGGGGAGAGGCATAGGCCGCCTTCGGCGGCCGTCCCTCAGAACGCCGAAGCGAAGCTTCGGCTATGTCGCATCAGCGATCCGGGTGAGGGGCGAGGCACAGTTCAACCGTTAACAACGTGCTTGCCGGATAGAGGCCCCTCACCCCAACCCTCTCCCCGTAAGAACGGGGAGAGGGGGAGGATAGAGCTAAGCCTTCCCGCCGGAATCCTTCCGGGTCGCGTTGACCTGCATCTTGGCGTAGGTCGACATCAAGCCGACCTCGTTCGACAAGGTCACCAGCTTGAAGCCCATATTGATCGCGCGTGTTGCGCCTTCGGCGCCGCTGCAGTGGATGCCGGGGTTGAGCTTGCGCTTGTCGCACTCCTTGATGATCTTCTCGTAGATCTTCAGGATCTCCGGCTCGCTGCGATCGAGCTTCGGCTCGAGCCCGTAGGAGAAGCCGAGATCGGACGGGCCGATATAGACGCCATCGATGCCCTGCACGTCGAGGATCGCTTCCATGTTCTCGACCGCGGTCTTGGTCTCCATCATCGGCAGCAGCACGATCTCATCGTTGGCCGTCTTCTGATAGGAGCCGGCGGTGCCGTACATGCCGGCGCGGATCGGGCCGTTGGAGCGCACGCCCATCGGCGGATATTTGGAATAGGCGACGAGGTTCTTGGCTTCCTGCGGCGTGTTGATCATCGGGCAGATCACGCCATAGGCGCCGCCGTCGAGCACCTTGCCGACAATGCCGGGCTCGTTCCAGGGCACGCGGACCATGGGGGTGACCGGATGCTTGTCCATCGACTGGAAGCACTGCACCATCGAGAGGTAGTCCTGCACGCCGTGCTGCATGTCCACGGTGACGCTGTCGAAGCCGCATTGCGCGATCATCTCGGCCGAGAAGCCGGACGGAATCGCAAGCCAGGCGTTCACCACCGCTTTGCCGGAAGCCCAGATTTGCTTGACCTTGTTGTTTGCCATGAAACGCGTTTCCTCTTGTCTTTTGTTGATCGTTTACTTGCGCATGATCTTTTCGGAAAACCGGTGCCCACCTTTCCGGATCATGCGTGAACTGGTGGCCCGCTGGATGGAGACTTCGCTGACGCCGACCTCGCGCGCGGCCTTCACTATCGCCGTCCAGGTATCGTCAGGCAAGGGCACGGCTCGCCGATTTACGCACTGGCCTTGGCATGGCCGCCGAGATAGGCGGCGCGGATGGCTTCGTTGCCCCACAATTCGTCAGGCTTGCCGCCAAGCGCGATACGGCCGGTCTCCAGCACATATCCGTAGTCGGCAACCGATAGCCCCATGCGCGCATTCTGCTCGACGAGCAAGACCGTGGTGTTCCGGCGGATCTCCGAGATGATGCGGAACACCGCCTGGACGATGACCGGAGCGAGGCCCAGCGACGGCTCGTCCAGCAACAGCAGGCGTGGTTTCGCCATCAGGCCGCGGGCGACTGCGACCATCTGCAATTGCCCGCCTGACAAGGTCCAGCCCAGCGCATTGGAGAACTGCCTGATGTCCGGGAACAGGTCGAACATCGCATCCGCCTCGCGCGAAATCTCGGATTTTGCGGCGCGGCGGTTGGACGCGCCGAGCATGATATTTTCCTTGACCGACAGGCCAGGAAAAACCCGCCGTCCCTCCGGCACATGGGAGATGCCGAGCCGCACGATCGCTTCCGGTCCGAGACCGGCGATCGACCTGCCGTCGAACAGGATGTCGCCGGCAGCAGGCTTGGCGAGGCCGGAGATGGCGCGCAGCGTCGTCGATTTGCCGGCGCCGTTGGCGCCCAGCAGCGTCACCACCTTGCCTTCATCAACCGCGATCGTGACGCCGCGCAAGGCTTCGATTTCCCCGTAACGGACCACAAGATCGCGGATTTCGAGCAGCGCCATCATTCGCTCCCGAGATAGGCGGAAACAACGTCGGGATGACGCAGCACCGCCATCAACTCGCCGTCGGCGATGCGTCGTCCGAAGTTGAGCACGGTGATGTGCTGGGCGGCCTCAGAGACCAGCGTCATGTCGTGATCGATGATCAGGATGGTCAGGCCTTGCGCTGCGATGCGCTTGAGCAGTTCGTGCAACTCCAGCTTCTCACTGGAGTTCAGGCCGGCTGCGGGCTCGTCGAGCAGCAACAGCGTGGGATTGGAGGCCAGCGCCCGCGCGATCTCGATCAGGCGCTGATGCCCGTAAGAGAAGCTCGAGATCAACGCGTTGGCACGGCTGCCAAGGCCGACGAAGGTCAATGCTTCCATGGCCCGCTCGGTCAATGCGGCATCGCCGCCTCTCCCGATCATGGTATTGCCCGGCCGCTCGGCGCCGATCTCGACGTTCTCCAGCGCCGTCATCGAACGGAACAGGCGGATGTTCTGGAACGTACGTCCGAGGCCTGCCGCCGTGCGCTGGTGCGTCGGCATGTTGGTGATGTCGGTGCCGTCGAGCATGATCTTGCCGGCGGTGGCCTTGTAGAGGCCGGAGAGCACATTGAGCGTCGTGGTCTTGCCGGAGCCATTCGGCCCGATCAGCGCGTGCACGCCGCCGCGCTTGACCGCGATGTCGACGCCATCGACCGCTTTGAGGCCGCCGAAATATTTCGAAAGTCCGGTCACTTCGAGCACGATATCGCCGCCAACCGTGGCCGGCTTGAGTTGCAGCGCCTTCACTGCGGGCGGTGGCATGGTCTGGGCGCGCCAGCGTTCGAAAGCGGCGGAAACAAAGCCCCAGATGCCGTCCGGCATGAAGCGCACGATCAGGATCACGAACAGGCCGTAAATCGCGAGGTAAAGGCCCGGGACGCTCTTGAGGAAGCGCAACCATTCCGGAATCAGGATCAGCAGGCCCGTGCCGATCACAGAACCAATCGGTGACGCGACGCCGCCGAGCAGCGACATGGTGAGGAACACGATCGATTCCGCGAACGAGAACTGATCCGGGCTGACATAGGCAAAGCCGCCGGCAAACAGGCCGCCGGCCAGTCCGCCGAGCGCCGCGCAGATCGCAAAGGCGTAGACCTTGGTGCGGAACACATCGATGCCGTTGACGCCGGCCGCAAGCTCGTTGTCGCGCACGGCGCGCATGGCGCGGCCGAGCCGTGTGTCCGGCAAGTGCCAGACGACGTAGCCGACGATGGCAAGCATCGCGACGCAGAAGGCGAGATAGGTTTGCGAATCCCTGAAGATGTCGGGACGGCCGATATGCGAGACGCCGTCGGGACCGTGGGTGAGCCAGATCGAATTGATCATGACAAGCGTCACGATCTGCTGGAACGAGATCGTCACCATGGCCAGATAGTGGCCGCCGAGCCGCAAGGTCGACGCGCCCAGGAAAGCACCGGCAACGAACGCCAGCGCAATTCCGCCGAGCAGACACAGCCAGAAGCTCACGTGCAGATCGGCTGTGCCGATGCCGACGGCATAGGCGCCCAGGCCGAAGAAAGCCGCCTGGGCCAGGTTGATCTGTCCGCACAGGCCGAGCACGACCGACAGCCCGAACACCGCGATCGAGAACGTCGTCGCCTGCATCAGAACGTTGAGGATATAGCCATCGAACCGCATGCCGGCGGCGAGCACCACCAGAATCGCAGCGCAGATGAAATACGGCGCATGCCGCAGCATCAGCGGCTTCGGCCGCACGAGGGCCGGCGCGGCGGTCATGTCTTCGCTGGGCGCGCTCATGCCTTTTCCGCCACGCGCTCGCCGAAGATGCCTTGCGGCCGGAAGATCAGGAATGCCACCAGCACCAGGAAGGCAAAGCCGTCCTTGTACGGCACCGAAATATAAGCCGCACCGAAAGTCTCGATCACTCCGAGCGCGAGCCCGCCGATGATCGCGCCCGCGACATCGCCGAAGCCGCCGATGATGGTGGCGGCAAAAGCCTTCAGCGCAATGGTCGAGCCCATCTGGATCGACACGAACAGGATCGGCGCCACCAGAATGCCGGCGAGACCGCCGAGCACGGCCGAATAGATGAAGGTGATCATGATCATTGCGGAGACGGAAATGCCGAGCAGCGAGGCCATCTCCTTGTCCTGCGAGGTCGCTTGCAGCTTCTTGCCCAGCAGCGTGTGCTCGAAGAACCAGTAATTGAAGATCACCAGCAAAATCGTCACACCGATGATCAGGAGGTACTGGCTGTCGAGATAGACCGGACCGAGCTGGATGCCGGGCGTGTCGAACCAGCCTTGCAGCACCTGCGGCTGCGGGCCGTAGATCGCGAGCACGGAATTGGCAAGCAGGATCGAGGCGCCGATGGTGGCGATGATCACGGGCAGAAAGGTCCGATGGCGCAACGGATAGTAGACGCCGAGATTGAAGGCGATCCCGAGCACCGCCATGCCGCCGAGCGCAAGCAGGAACGACAGCCAATAAGGCCAGCCGAGATCGACCGAAAACACCACCATGAGATAGGCGGCCACCATGGAGAACTCGCCCTGGGCGAAGTTCACCACATTGGTGGCGCGGAAGATCAGCACGAAACCGAGCGCGACAAGCGCATAGACGGCGCCGATGCCGATGCCGGTGAACAGCAGTTGAAGGACGAGATCCATCGTTGGGTTTCGCCGGAAGGTTCGGTTGCTGAAAAAGCTTCGGCCTCCTCCGTTGTCCGGAGGAGGCCGATGGATCGAGCTCAATCGTTGAAGTCGATGTGCTTGTCGTAAACGATGTTGCCCTTGTCGTTTTTCACGACGTTGTAGCCGTGCAAGCCCGTCACCGTTCTTGTCGAAATTATATTCGCCTTCGGCGCCCGCGTACTTCTGCGTGGCGAGGATGGCCTCGCGGATCTTGTCGGGATCCGTCGAGCCGGCCTTGTTGATCGCCGCCGAAAGGATTGTGATGGCGTCATAAGGCCAGGCGCTCTGGTTATCCGGCGCCACCTTGTAGGCGTCGCGATAGAGCTTGCCGAACGCCTTCGAAGCATCGCTGGAATCTTCGGCATAGTCGGCGACGCCGTAGGTGCCGAACAGCGCGGGCCCTGCGAGCTTGGTCGAGGAGACCGCAACGACCGAGGGCGAACCGACCCAGGGGATGTTGACGCCGAGCTGGCGAAGCTGGCGAGCGAAAATGCCAAGGTCGCTCTCGAAGGTGAAATAGGTGCCGAGCACGTCGGCGCCGGACTGCTTCACGGCGAGCACGACGGGCGTGAAGTCCTGGCTGTTGTTGGCATAGCCCTGATCCAGCACGGGCGGCGCACCGAGCTTCTTCAGGGCGTCGGCCAGTGCTTCGCCGCCGGCGGTGCCGAATGCGTCGGTGGAGTGCACGATCGCCCATTTCTTCTTGCCGAGCGTATTGACGCCGAAGTCGGCGATCACGCGGCCGGAATAGCTGTCGTTGGGGCGGAAGCGGAACAGCCACGGATTGCCGGAATGCGTGAGGCCGGGATTGGTGCCCCCGATCATCACGGGCTTGCCGAGCTTGAGCACATCGGGCGCCATCGCCTGCACCTGGGTCGAGCGGATCGACCCGAGGAAGGCCGCGATGTCGGATTGCGCGGCGAGCTTGGAGAAGGCGAGCACGATGCCGGGATTGGTGGTCTGGTCGTCCTCGATCACGAGCTCGACCTGCTTGCCGAGAACGCCGCCGGCCTTGTTCACCGCCGCCAGCGCCAGCTTGGCGCCGTTCTGAGCCCAAAGCCCCTGCTCGGCTGCCGGGCCCGTCACCGGCACGCACATTCCGATCTTGATGGTGGATCCTTGCGCTCGGGCGCTGGTGATGACGTAGGGTGCGGCAATACCGGCAGCAATGCCGGCCGCGAAATCGCGTCTCGTCAGTCTCATCTATTTCTCCCCTGAGGCCGGGCTTCTTTGTCGGCCTTTCTTGGTCTTGGCGATCAGAGATCGCGAAACCGGTTGCTACTTACGAAGTCCCGTCGGCTGAGTAAATTGATATCACGGCAACTTCGACGAACGTTGCAGGCGGACAGCATCATCAAGCATTAACGCCGGGCTCGAGCGTTCATTCCTCCCTTTGGCACAAGAGGTTTTATGCTCAAAGACTATGCAGGGGACGGAGCTATGCGTCCTCTCCGCGCCATCATGCAAATTTGCGCTTACTCGCCTGCTTCATCCTTGGCGTTGGGACCCGCGAGACTTGCCTCCAGCGCGCCCAGCATGTCCTGCAGCTCGGCGAGTTTCTTCGCGCCGTAACGCCTGGTGATGGCGGCGTAGATCGCCTCCGACGAGGGCGCGACGACCTCCATCAGCTTCACACCTTTTTCGGAGATCGAGACCACGCCGCGGCGCAGATCGGTCTCTGCGGTCTTGCGCTCGATCAGCTTGCGCGCTTCGAGATCGCGCAAAATGCGCGACAGGCTGGGGCCGAGCAGGAACGCGGTGCGTGCCAGCTCGGTCACCTCGATGGCGTCGATCGCGGCCAGCGCGCGCAGGATGCGCCATTGCTGCTCGGTCAAATCATGCCGCCGCAGCGACGGGCGGAATTGCCGCATCACGGCTTCGCGCGCGCGCAAGAGCGACATCGGCAGCGAGCGGGAAAACTCGCGCATGGGAACGCGATGCGCCGCGCCGCCCGCCGTGGCCGATCCATGAGCTGGTTTCTTCCGCGCCATTCGTCGTTCGGTGGTTTGCATTGCAACAAGGTTCAAGGGGGTTTCCCTGAACCATTTAACATGTTAACCATCTCGCAGTCGACCCTTTTTGCGTACCCGCATGGCCCTCACAAAAGAAGACATCCGCATCGCCGCCGAAAGCCTGCATCGGGCCGAGCAGACGCGCACGCAGATCAGGCAGCTGTCGATCGCCTGGCCCTCGATCACGCTCGACGACGCCTATGCGATCCAGAAGGCGTGGATCGAGATCAAGGTCGCCGAGGGCCGCGTCGTGAAAGGCCACAAGATCGGGCTGACCTCGAAGGCGATGCAGAGCGCGCTCAATATCGACGAGCCCGACTCCGGCATCCTGTTCGACGACATGTTTTTCCCTGACGGCGGGCTGGTGCCGTCGGATCGCTTCATCGCTACCCGCATCGAAGCGGAGCTCGCTTTCGTGATGGCGAAGCGGCTGTCGGGACCGGGCTGCACAATGTTCGACGTGCTGAATGCGACGGACTTCGTGGTGCCGGCGCTGGAAATCCTCGACACAAGGGTCGAGCGTGTCGATCCCGTCACCAAGGCCACGCGAAAGATCTACGACACCATCGCCGACAACGCCGCCAATGCCGGCATCGTGCTCGGCGGCCGGCCGATCCGCCCGCTCGACGCCGATCTGCGCTGGATCGGCGCGCTGTGTTTCCGCAACGGTCAGCTGGAAGAGACCGGACTTGCCGCCGGCGTGCTCAATCATCCCGCGACCGCTGTGGCGTGGCTTGCCAACAAGATCGCGCCGCACGGGCTGGCGCTCGAGCCCGGCCAGGTCGTGCTGTCAGGTTCCTTCATCCGTCCGATCGAGACCCGCAAGGGCGACACAATCCAGGCCGATTATGGCGCCTACGGCTCGGTCAGCTGCTATTTCGCCTGACACGCAACGCGGAGACATCCCATGCCGCATTTCACCATCGAATATTCCGCCAATCTCGACAAACGCGTCGACATGGCCAAGGTCGTCGAAATCGTCCGCAAGGCCGCGGTCGAGACCGGCATCTTCCCGCTCGGCGGCATCCGTGTCCGCGCCGTCAAATGCGAGCATTATGCGATCGCCGACGGCAATCCCAATCTCGGCTTCCTCGACATGGTGCTGCGGCTCGGCGAAGGCCGCGATCTCGCCACCCGCAAGAAAGCCGGCGAGCACGTCTTCAAGGCGCTCTCCGCCCATCTCGATCCCGTCTTCGCGCAGAGCAAATTCGCGCTGTCGTTCGACATGCAGATCAACGACAAGGAGACGAGCTGGAAGCGCAACAACATTCATGAAGCCCTGAAAGCGGAGGCCGCGCATGGATAAGGTCACGCCGAAAGCCGATATCTACAAGGCCAATCTCGACCGCGCCGCGCCGCTGTTGAAGCAGCTGCGCGCCGACGGCATCGGCCATTTGATCGACGGCAAGACCGTCGCCTCGATCTCGGGCGAAACCTTTGAGACGAAGTCACCGATCGATGGCTCAGTGCTGGCGACCGTGGCACGCGGGGGTGCCGAAGACATCGACCGTGCTGCGACCGCCGCGTCGCTTGCCTTCAAATCCTGGCGCGACATGTCGGCCTCGATGCGCAAAAAACTGTTGCATCGCGTGGCGGATGCGATCGAGGACCGCGCCGACGATATCGCCGTGCTGGAATGCATCGACACCGGACAGGCCCACCGCTTCATGGCCAAGGCCGCGATCCGCGCCGCCGAGAATTTCCGCTTCTTTGCCGACAAATGCGCGGAGGCCCGCGACGGCCTCAACACGCCGAGCGAGGAGCACTGGAACATCTCCACCCGTGTGCCGATCGGCCCGGTCGGCGTGATCACGCCCTGGAACACCCCGTTCATGCTCTCGACCTGGAAGATCGCCCCTGCCCTGGCAGCGGGCTGCACGGTGGTGCACAAGCCGGCGGAATGGTCGCCGGTCACCGCCGATATGCTTGCCAGGCTGGTGAAAGAAGCCGGCGTCCCCGACGGCGTGCTCAACACCGTGCATGGCATCGGCGAGGAGGCCGGCAAGGCGCTGACCGAGCATCCCGCGATCAAGGCGATCGGTTTTGTCGGCGAAAGCGCGACGGGCTCGGCGATCATGGCGCAGGGCGCAAAGACGCTGAAGCGCGTGCATTTCGAGCTTGGCGGCAAGAACCCGGTGATCGTGTTCGACGATGCCGATCTCGATCGCGCGCTCGATGCCGTCGTGTTCATGATCTACTCGCTGAATGGCGAGCGTTGCACCTCGTCGAGCCGGCTCTTGATCCAGCAGTCGATCGCGGACAAGTTCATCGAGAGGCTCACCGCGCGGGTGAAAGCGCTCAAGGTCGGTCATCCCCTCGATCCCGCAACCGAGATCGGGCCGCTGATCCATGAGCGGCATCTCGCCAAGGTCTGCAGCTATTTCGACGTGGCAAAGAAGGACGGCGCGACCATTGCGGTCGGCGGCAAACCGCATGACGGTCCCGGCGGCGGCCATTACATCCAGCCGACGCTGGTCACTGGCGCCGATCGCAAGATGCGCGTCGCGCAGGAGGAAGTGTTCGGACCTTTCCTGACCGTGATCCCGTTCCGCGACGAGAAAGACGCGATCGAGATCGCCAACGACGTCAATTACGGCCTGACCGGTTATGTCTGGACCGGCGACATGGGCCGCGCGCTGCGCGTCGCGGACGCGCTGGAGGCCGGCATGATCTGGCTCAATTCGGAGAATGTCCGCCATCTGCCGACGCCGTTCGGCGGCATGAAGGCTTCCGGCATCGGCCGCGACGGCGGCGACTACTCCTTCGACTTCTACATGGAAACCAAGCATGTCTCGCTGGCGCGGGGCACGCACAAGATTCAACGGCTCGGCATCTAACCGGGCCACGACAGGAAACGCCTGACAGGGACATCGTATGCCCGTTCCGAAACACGTCTTCGATCCGCCCTTCAACATCATCCGTTCCAGCCACGTCGTGCTCGACGTGACCGATTTGAAGGCGAGCCGCGATTTCTACGAGACCACGGTCGGCCTGCATGTCGAGGACGCCGATACCAGCGCGGTCTACTTGCGCGGCAGCGAGGAGCAACAGCATCACTCGCTGGTGCTGCGCAAGGCGCAAACGGCGGCCTGCAACCGGCTCGGCTTCAAGGTCGCTAACGACGGCGATCTCGACAAGGCGGCGAGCTTCTTTTCCGAGAACGGCGTTCAATACAAATTCGCCGAGCAGCCGTTTCAGGGCCGCACGCTGCAATTCACCGACCCCTTCGGGTTCCAGATCGAACTCTACGCCACCATGGAGAAGCGCCCGCATCTGCTGCGGCGCTACGACCTCTATCGCGGCTGCCATCCGCAGCGGCTCGACCATTTCAACATCTTCGCCGCCGAGGTGCAGGACACCATGGATTTCTACGCCCGGCTCGGTTTCCGCCTGACCGAATATGCCGAGGAAGACGGTCCGAACGGGCGCATCGCGGCCGCCTGGCTGCATCGCAAGGGCAATGTGCATGATCTCGCCATCACCAACGGCAAGGGCCCTCGCCTGCACCATTTCTGCTACTGGGTGCCGACCGCGATGAACGTGCTGCATCTCTGCGACGTGATGGCAGCGAGCGGCTTTCTGCAGAATCTGGAGCGCGGTCCCGGCCGCCACGGCATCTCGAATGCGTTCTTCCTTTATGTGCGCGACCCCGACGGCCACCGCCTCGAGCTCTACACCAGCGACTATTTCACCGGCGACCACGACCACGAGCCGCTGCGCTGGTCGCTGAACGATCCGCGCCGCCAGACCTTGTGGGGCGCGCCCGCGCCGCGCTCCTGGTTCGAACAGGGCTCGCCCTTCGCCGGCAGCAAGGTGCGCGAACCTGCTTTCGCCGCGCAAGTCACCGTGGCGGATTAGGAGACGCGGATGAAAAAGATCACGATCGCACTCGGATTGATGATGGCCACCATGACTGCAAGCAGCGCCTCCGAACTCAAGCTCATTGCCGGCGGCTCGCTCGCCCCGTTGTTCAAGGAGCTTGGCCCGCAATTCGAAAAGGCGAGCGGGCACACGCTGTCCATCCATTTCGATTCGACGCCGAACATCATCAGCCGTATCAACGCCGGCACGCCGTTCGACGCGGTCGTGGTGCCCGCCGACGTCTTCAGGGATGCGGCGGCGAAGAGCCATCTCGCCGAGCCCACGGTGAACATCGCCCGCGTCGGTTATGGCGTGATCGTCCGCGCCGGCGCGCCGAAGCCCGACCTTTCGACGCCTGACGCCTTCAAGACAGCGCTGCTTGCGGCGTCCTCGGTTTCGTCGACGCCGTCGAGCGCGGCCGGCGCCTACATCGCCAAGGTCTATGACCGCTTGGGCATTTCGGAGCAAATGAAAGCGAAGACCAAGGCCGAAGCATTGCCGACGGCGATCGCACCGGCTGTGGCCAAGGGCGAAGCCGAGCTTGGCATCTTCCTGACCAATGTGTTCAACGCACCGGGCATCGAGCTCGCCGGTCCCTTTCCCGCCGATCTGCAGCAAGAGCTTGTCTTCCCCGCCGCTGTCGCCAGTGACGCCAAAGAGCCGGCCGCAGCCAAGGCGCTGGTCGATTTTCTCAAGACGCCTGCCGCGATTGCCGCGATCAAGGCCGCCGGCATGACGCCGGGCTGAAGGATTCCCATGACGAACCATCGTATCGCGACCTATTCGGCCGGCGGCAAGACCGCTTACGGCTATGTCACCGACAAGGGCGTGGTCGATCTCTCCGCACGCTTCGGCAAGGACTATCCAACCCTGCGCGAGGCGATCGCGGCCGGCGCGCTCACGAAGCTCAGCGAAGACGGCGCCAAACGCACGCCCGATCATGCGGTGGATGCCATCAGCTGGCTGCCGCCGATCCCTGCGCCGGAGAAGATCATCTGCATCGGCGTCAACTACCCCGACCGCAATGCCGAATATAAAGACGGCTCGGATGCGCCGAAATATCCCTCGATGTTCATGCGCACGCCGCGCTCGTTCGTCGGTCACGACACGCCGATCGTGCGGCCGCACGCCTCGCCGCAACTCGATTATGAAGGCGAGGTCGTGCTGATCATCGGCAAGGCCGGCCGGCATATCCCCGAGAAAAGCGCGCTCGATCACATCGGCGCGGTGACGCTCTGCAACGAAGGCACCATCCGCGACTGGCTGCGGCACGCGAAATTCAACGTCACGCAGGGCAAGAATTTCGACTCCACCGGCAGTCTCGGCCCGTGGCTCGTGCCCTACACGCAGGAATTGCAGATCGCCGACATCCGGCTGACGACGAAGGTCAATGGCGAACTGCGGCAGGAAGACCGCACCTCGCGGCTGATCTTCGGCTTCCGCTATCTCATCAATTACATCTCGACCTTTGCGACGCTGGTGCCCGGCGACATCATCGTCACGGGCACGCCGACCGGCGCCGGCGCCCGCTTCGATCCGCCGCGCTGGCTCAAGCCCGGCGACGTCATCGAGGTCGAGGCGGAAGGCATCGGCACCCTGCGCAATGGCGTGGTCGACGAACAATAGGAACGCGCAATGACTTCCATGACCGGCGGCGAAGCGATCGTAAGCGGCCTTGTCGCGCACGGCGTCAACACGGTGTTCGGCCTGCCCGGCGCGCAGGTTTATGGGCTGTTCGACGCCTTCCATCAGGCTCAGCTCCGGGTGATCGGCGCGCGGCATGAGCAGGCCTGCGGCTACATGGCGTACGGCTACGCGCGTTCCTCCGGCAAGCCCGGCGTGTTCAGCGTGGTGCCCGGTCCCGGCGTGCTCAATGCGGGTGCCGCGCTCTTGACCGCATTTGGAGGGAACGAGCCGGTGCTGTGCCTCACCGGTCAGGTGCCGACGCAATTTTTGGGCAAGGGCCGCGGTCATCTGCATGAGATGCCGGACCAACTCGCGACCTTGCGCACCTTCGTGAAATGGGCCGACCGCATCGAATATCCTGATATCGCGCCGTCGATGGTGTCGCGCGCGTTCCAGGAGATGCTGTCGGGCCGCCGCGGGCCGGTCGCGCTGGAAATGCCCTGGGATGTGTTCACCCAGCGCGCCGAGGTCGGTGCGTCGAAGGTGTTCGATCCCTTCCCTGCACCGCAGCCCGACGCCGATCGCATCAAGGATGCCGCCGCGTTGATCAAGGCCGCCAAGCGACCGATGATCCTGGTCGGCTCGGGCGCGATCCATGCGGCTGAGGAAATCCTCGAACTTGCCGAGATGATCGATGCACCCGTGGTGGCGTTCCGCAGCGGCCGCGGCATCGTCTCCAACGCGCACGAGCTTGGTCTCACCATGGCGGCAGCCTACCGGCTCTGGCCGACGACGGACCTGATGATCGGCATCGGCACGCGGCAGGAACTGACGACGATGTCGCGCTGGCCCTATCGGCCGGACGGACTGAAGAGCATCCGCATCGACATCGATCCCGTGGAGATGCGGCGTTACGTCTCGGACGTTTCCGTGATCTCCGACAGCAAGAGCGGCACGCGCGACCTTGCGGCTGCCGTGAAGAAGGCCGGCTACAGCAAGACCTCTGGCCGCCGCGCCGAGATCCGCGAGGCGAGCGCGGCCGCGCAGGAAGAGATTCAGAAGGTGCAGCCGCAAATGGCTTATCTGAATATCTTGCGCGAAGTGCTGCCGCACGACGCCATCGTCACCGACGAGCTGTCACAGGTCGGCTTCGCCTCCTGGTACGGCTTTCCGATCTATCAGCCGCGCACCTTCATCACCTCCGGCTATCAGGGCACGCTCGGCTCGGGATTCCCGACCGCGCTCGGCGCCAAGATCGCCAATCCCGACAAGCCGGTGGTGGCGATCACCGGCGACGGTGGCTTCATGTTCGGCGTGCAGGAGCTCTCCACCGCGGTACAATTCAACATCGGCGTGGTGACGCTGGTGTTCAACAACAATTCCTACGGCAATGTGCGGCGCGACCAGCGCAACCGCTTCGACGGCCGCGTCGTCGCCGCCGATCTCGTCAATCCGGATTTCGTCAAGTTAGCTGAATCTTTCGGCGTCGCCGCGAGTTGCGTCACCTCGCCGGATCATTTCAAGCCGGCGCTGGAGAAGGCGCTGGCACATGGCGGGCCGTCTCTGATCGCGGTCGAAGTGCCCAGAGACTCCGAGGTCACGCCGTGGACGTTCATCCATCCGGCAAGGAATTAGACGCGCCGCGCGCCCTGCTGCAATCTCGCAGCCGCGATCACCAATAGCCCGGCACCGGCAACCGACCAGCAGGCGACCGGCGCCCAATGCAGCAGCGGCGCATAGTCCGGCAGCTTCTGCAGGCCACCGGCGACCGCGGCCATCCGCGCAAAGGTCGCCAGCGCCAGCGCGGAGAACACCAGCCCAGAGACCTTGCCTTCCGCGCCGGTCTCGCCGATCGCAAGCGCAGCGGAAATCGCGCTCATCAGCATGCAGCCCCAGGCCGCGCCCGCGATGAACTGGGCTGCGATCAGCATGTTGAGCCCGCCGGCGAACTCCGCGACGATGATCGCCACCGCGCCGAACAGGCCGGCCGCGCCCATCACGATCAACCCGCCGCGATGCTTGACCACGAGGCTCGCCGGAAACATCGCGAGATTGAAGCCGATCCAGAACACCGGCATCAGCCATTGCAGCTCGGCCGGCTTGGCGAAGCGCAAATAGAACGACCCGCTGTTGATCGAGAAGTGCAGCTGATAGCCGAGCGCAAGGATCACCATCGCCGCAATGAAGATCACGGGTACGGTGCTGAACGGCTTTGCCGGCGCGGCTGATTTCGCGGGTGCCGGTTCGTCTGCGAGGCCGCGTTCGACCTTCGATAGCGCAAGCGTCGTGATCAGGAGCACCACGCTCGAAATCACGAACGGCAGTCGTGCATCGACGTCGCGCAGCACCACGCCGAGATAGGGCGACACCGCGCCGGCCACGCCGTAGCCGAGCATGACCAATGCCGCGAGGTAGGGAATCTCCGGCCTGGCGCGATATTTGCCGAGCAGGACCAATGGCGGCGCGCGCAGTGCGGACGACGTGATGGCCCAGATCACGATCAGCGCGATGAAAAATGGTTGCGCGCCGTGACCCGTGCTGGCAACGAACGGCAGCGCGAGAAAAGCAGCGCACGACAACGCCGTCAGCACGCCGACATAGATGCCGAGCCGGCCGACCAGCCGCGCGATGCGATCGGCGGCAACGCCCATCGCGGTATCGGTGATGGTGAAGATCGCCTGGTCCAGCATCAGCAGCCAGATCACGGCCGTCGGCGCGATGCCGACCTCCGCCGCGAGCTTGGGCAGATAGATCACGTAGGTGGTCCAGCCCAGCGTGAAGACCAGTTGCAGGAACGCGAGATAGAGCCCGGTGCGGTTGCCGGTCGCGCTGGTGTCTGCGGTGATTTCGGTCGTGGTCATGCCGCCAGCATAGTGCAGGCGGGGTTTCGAGGAAATGCGGCTAACGCGCTTTCCGGAAGGTCAGGTTGATGCGCTTGCGGCCAAGCAGCGCATGCTCGCCATCGGCGAGCGGGGCAACACCATGGAAGAACAGCCGCGACGGCCCGCCCCAGACCACGACATCGCCGTGCTCCAGCCGGTAGCGCGCCGGCTTGTCCGATCGCTTCAAGCCGCCGAACATGAAAATCGCCGGCAGTCCCAGCGAGACCGAGACGATCGGCGCGGAGAAATCCGTCTCATCGCGGTCCTGATGTAGCGACATGCGCGCGCCGGGCTCGTAGCGATTGACCAGACAGGCTTCCGGAGCGAAGCCGGCAAAGCCGCCTTGGACCGCCGCACGCTCCGCCAGCTCGCGAAAGACCGATGGCATCGCCGGCCAAGACTTGCCGCTGACGGGATCGTTGCCGTCATAGCGATAGCCTTTGGCGTCGGTGACCCAGCCGAGGCTCCCGCAATTCGTCATCGCGACCGACATCTCGAAGCCGCCCGGGGTCGACATGTGGCGAAATGGCGCCTGCGCCGTGATCTCGTCCAGCGATCGCAACAGCTCATGCTGGATCGGCCGCGCAAAACCGCGCAGCAGCACGGCGCCCTCGGTCATCGCTTCGCGGGACGGCAGTGCAGCGCTGACGTTGTCAAACAGGTCCGCAGTCATTTCGCATCGTGGAAGATCACGCCGACGGTGTGGCGCTTGCCGGCGCGCAGCCGGCTCACGCCATGACGCAGATTAACCCGATAGGTGCCGCGCGTCCCCTGCACCGGGCGATGATGCACAGCAAAGGCGACGGCATCGCCCTGCCGGAGCGCCACCACCTCGGCGCGCGACTGCATGCGCGGCCGCTGCTCGGTCAGCACGAACTCGCCGCCTTCGAAATCGCGGCCCGGTTCCGACAGCAGGATCGCAACCTGCAGCGGAAACACATGCTCGCCATAGAGATCCTGATGCAGGCAGTTGAAGTCGCCGCCCTCATATTGCAGCAGCAGCGGCGTTGGGCGGCTCTGGCCGGCGTCATGGCAGCGCTTCAGAAAGGTCTCGTGACGGTCGGGATAGCGGATGTCGATTCCCATCGCCTCGTTCCAGCGATTGGCGATGCCCTTCAGCCGCGCATACAGCGCTGGCCTCAAGCCGGCGATCAGGTCGGGCAGCGGATAGCTGAAATATTTGTATTCGCCGCGGCCAAAACCGTGACGGCCCATCACGATACGGCTGCGGAACTGCGTATCGTCGGGATAGAGCGCGGCGAGCGCGCGGCATTCGTCCGGCGTCAGCAGGTTTTTGAGGACCGCGCAGCCCTGTGCGTCGAGATCGCGCTCGGCCTGCCCCCAGTCGATCGTGTCGACGCGGGTGGCGTTGGTGGCGGGAACCTGGCGAATGGCTGACTTGGCTGTCATGCGGCCAATGTGGACGGTCTTGCCCTCAACTGCCACCCGATTTCCGAGAAGTAGCCGCCAAAAACTCCGCTGTCGTCCCCGCGAAAGCGGAGACCCATAACCACTGGCGGCAGGTGTAACGCGAGCAAGCTGTGACTGGTTCGTCCCAAACCATTCCCTGTGGTTATGGGTCCCGGCTCGCGCTCACTTCGTTCGCTTGGCCGAGACGACAGTCACCCCCTCATCGGCAGCGGGATCACGTCATAGGCGTTGCGGATGCTGCGCTTGAGCACCGGATCCTCGAATTCGCATTCGAAGCGATCGGCGGGGCGGATGCCGCCCTTGGCGGCAAAGGTGCCGCCAAACATCAGGCATCCGTCCGGCAGCTTGCCGCCGTCGAAGCCGCGCTTGAGCAGCTCCGCAATCGGCAGGATCGCATCCAGCGCGCCCTCCTGGTAGAGCTCGCGCTTGCCGTTAATGGTGGCCCAGGAGCGCAGGATCAGCTTGTCCCAATGGCCGATCACGTCCTCGAGCTCCCACAGCTCGGAGGCAATCGGCTTGTCGCACATCTGCTTGGAGACCGTGACACTGTAACTCTCGACCTTGCGATCGGTGTGGTCGGAGCCGAGGCCGACGAAGGTACGGCCCTGCCAGCCGATCAGGACAAACTCGACCTCACCGCTGGAGTTGGTGCCGCAGACCTCGATGGAGTCTTCCATCGTAAGCCGCCGCGCCGAGCAGCGGTAATAGATCGGCGTCGAGGCCGGTCGTGCGATGCCGAGCGCTTCCAGCTCGGCGATATGCTTGTCGCGCGCGACGGGATCGCGCCCGGTCCAGCCGGCAATCACGACCTGGTCGATCGGCATGGTCAGCGGCGTCGCGGCGCCCTTGTCGTCGACGGTGAAGGTGAGATCAAACACGGATGGCGCCCTCCATTGCCGCGGCCAACTCGAAGATGCGGTGGTCCGATCCGCCTGCTGAAGCCAGCATCAGCCCGACCGGCACCTCGCCTTCGCGATGCGCCGGCAGCGAGATCGCGCAGCCGTCGATCATGTTGATCAGCGTACAGTTTCGAAGCGAGCGCAAATTCTGCGTGGTGAACGCCTTGTCGTCGGCGAGATCGGCGATGCGCGGCGGCGTGTTCGCCGTGGTCGGCATGACCAGCGCGTCGTAGGGCGCAAGCCGCGCATTGGCGCGCGCGATCAGCGAACGCCGCGCATTGAGCAGATCGATGTAATCGGCCGCGCTGATGTGCTCGCCACGCAGGATACGTACCGCGACCCTCGGATCGTAGACGTCACCCTTGCTGGTCAGGAGATAGCGGTGCCAGGCATAGCTCTCGGCCGCGGAAAACCCGCCCTTGGCATTGATCAGGCCGACATCGAGGAATTCCGGCACCTCGATATGCTCGACCAGCGCGCCCGCGCGCGACAATGTCCCAAGCGCACGCTCGAAGGTTTTCGCCACGGCGTCGTCGAGATCGTCGAGCGCAACCGTCATCGGAACGGCCAGCCGCATCCCCTTGATCGGCCGCGGCGTGACGATCGATGGCGGCTCGTCCGCGAGCACCGCGTCGAGCGTGGCGCAGCATTGCGTGGAATTGGCAAGCGGCCCAAAACTGTCGAGCGTGAACGAGAGTGGCACGCCGCCGTCGAGCGGTACGCGCCGCTGCGTCGGCTTGTAGCCGACAATGCCGTTGTAGGCCGCGGGAATCCGGCAGGAGCCACCGGTGTCGGTGCCGAGCGCGCCGTAGGCCATGCGGTCGGCAATCGACACCGCCCCGCCCGAAGACGAGCCGCCGGGCACGTGGCCGACATTGCGCTGCCAGGCGCTTTTCGGCGTGCCGTAATGCGGATTGATGCCGATGCCGGAATAGGCAAACTCGGTCATGTTGGTGCGGCCGATCACGATGAAGCCGGCACGGCGCAACCGCGCGACCACAGGCGCATCGGCCGTAGCCGGCGCGGAATCTTCCAGCGCGCGCGAGCCGGCGCGGGTGACCTGGCCCGTGATGTCGAAGAGGTCCTTGACCGAGACGGGAATGCCGGCAAAGCGCGACGGCGCGGCAGCGCGCTTTCCGCAAGCGATCCATCGCGTCGGCTGCTTCCAGCGCAGCATCCCTGTCGACATGGATGAAGGCACGCTGTCCCTCGCCCGCGGGATCGGCGATCCGCGCGATGCATTCCTCGACCAGCTTGCGGGCGGTGGTTCGGCCGCTGTCGAGATCGTCGGCGAGCGCAGCAAGGGTCGGGTTCGGCATGATGTTCCGCCTGTTATTTCGAGTTCGGACGCTGCTGTGATCTCGAGATCGAGCAGCGCTGAACTGAGCGACTTGCCGTGGGCGTCGAGCGCCAGCGAGCGCGTCACCCCGCCGCCCAAGGTGTTGCCCATGACGAAATTCAGCGCCGCGATGTTGGGCAATTCATAACGCACCACATCGCCTTCGACAACGCCGGCGAAATGCGCCTTCACCCGGTCAGCCGTGACCTGCGCCTTCAGCAGCGGATAATGCGTCGCGTCATAGGCAATGACGGAGATGTTGGACGTATTGCCCTTGTCGCCGGTGCGGGAATGGGCGATGTCGCGCAGCTTCATCTATGCCTCGACAAAATGCACGCGCGGCTTCGCCAGCTCGCGCGGCAGCAGCACGGAGGCGACCGCGACCACGTCGCGCGCCGATTTCCAGGCGCCCCCACCACCGGCCGGACCGTTGGTGTAGAGTGTCTCGACCTCATTGCCGATGCGCACGGCCTCGCGCAAATTCTCGGTGCGGCCGGTGACGCGCACGCGCACCTCATAGGGCTCGTTGGCGTGGGCGGAGACCTGCCCGCCGTGCAGCGAATCCACGCCGATCAGGTCGAAGCGCAACTCACTGGTCGAAACACCCGTCAGCTTCAATCGCTCGCGCACGATGTCGAGCGCCAATCGGCCCCGCGCGAGCGCGCCGGGACCGGCATAGGACATCTGCCCCTCGCCGATGAAACTGTCGACATAGCCGACCGACACTTTCAGCGTGCTCGTACGCTTGGTGCCGCGCCCGCCGCTGACGCGCACGCGATCGGGCGCGATCTCTTCGACGCAGACTTGCGAGAAGTCGGCGACCACGTCGGGCTGGAAATATTGCGTGGGATCGTGCACCTCGTAGAGCAACTGCTCCTTGCAGGTCTGCGCGGTCACCGCGCCGCCCGAGCCCGGCACCTTGGTGATGACAAGCGAGCCGTCTTCGCCGACCTCGCCGATGGGAAAGCCGAGCCGCGCCAGATCGGGAATGTCCTTGTAGCCGGGGTCGGCGAAATAGCCGCCGGTGATCTGGCCGGCGCATTCCAGCAAATGACCGGCGACGGTGCCCTGCCCCAGCAAATTCCAGTCGTCCATCGCCCAGCCGAAGGCGTGGATCATCGGCGCCAGAAACAGCGCGGGATCGGAGGCCCGGCCGGTGATCACGACGTCCGCGCCGCCGCGCAACGCCTGCGCCATCGGTTCGGCGCCGAGATAGGCATTCGCCGAGAGCAGCTTGTTGCCGAGCTGCTTGATGGTGCCCTCGAATTCCATGATCGGCAGATCGTTGGCCTTGCAGGCGTCGAGCACGTCGTCGCCGACGACGGCCGCGATCTTCAGCCGCGACAACCCGAGCGAGCGCGCGATCTCGGCGGTTTTCTTGGCGGCTGCTTCCGGATTGGCCGCGCCCATATTGGTGACGATCTTGATGCCTTTGGCCGCGCAGAGCGGCAGCACCGCGCGCATGCGCTCTTCCAGCAGCGGATCGTAGCCGCTCTCGGGGTTTTTCATCCGCGCCTGCTGCGCCAGCGCCACCGTGCGCTCGCCGAGGCATTCGAACACGAGATAGTCGATCTCGCCCTTCTCGGCGAGTTCGACCGCGGGCTCGATGCGGTCGCCCGAATAGCCTGCGCCTGAACCGATCCTGATCGTTCGCATCATTTCAGCCCGAAATAGGCGCGGTGCAGCTCATCATTGCCGCTCATCTCGGCGACCGTGCCGGAGAACCGGATACGCCCGCCCTCCAGCACGAACACGCGTGTTGCGACCTCGAGGAAACCGATATTCTGCTCGGCGATCAAGAGCGCAATGCCATGGCCCTGCAGGCCGGAGAGGATGCGGATCACTTCCTTGACGAACAGCGGCGACAGGCCGGCGGACGGTTCGTCCATCACCAGCAGCTTCGGCTCGGCGGCCAGCGCCTTGGCAATGCCAAGCATCTTGCGCTGGCCGCCGGACAGGCTGGAGGCCGCATCGCGGCGCTTGTCGCGCAGCACCGGAAACAGCCCGTACATTTCATCGACACGGGCGCCGGGATCGGCGTGGCCCAGCGCCTGTGCGCCGACACGGATATTCTCCTCGATCGACAGATCAGGGAACACCGCAAGCTCCGACATATAGGTCATGCCGAGCTTCATGCGATCGGCAGAGCGCATCTTCGTCAGTTCAGTGCCGCCCAGCCTGATCGAGCCGTGCCGCGCCTCGACGAGGCCGACCAGCGATTTCAGGAACGTGGTCTTGCCGGCACCGTTGGCGCCCAACAGCAACACGGTCTCGCCGGCGCGGACGTCGAGATCGACGCCCCACAGCACCTGCATGGTGCCGTAGCCGGCGTCGACGCCTTTGGCGTCAAGCAGTGGCGCGGCGTCAGGCGGCATGCTCGCCTCCCAGAAACACCTCGATCACCTGGGGCTCGCGCACCGCGGCGGCGAGCTTGCCTTCGAAGATCTCCTTGCCGGCGTTGAGCACGATGACGCGATCGGTGATGTGCTCGATGAAACCCATGAGATGCTCGACCACGATGACGGCCATGCCGGTCGCGGCCAGCGCCTTGATGCGCCCGGCGATCCAGTCGAGCTCGGTCGGATTGAGGCCCGCGGCGAGTTCGTCAAGCAAGAGCAGCCGCGGCCGGGTCGCCAGCGCGCGGGTCAGATCGAGCATCTTCTGCTGCGCGCTGTTGAGGTCGGCGGCCGGACGATCGGCGACGCCAGTGAGGTGATATTCGTCGAGCAATGCCTCGACCGTCGGCGGCGCGACGGATGCGCGACCATAGGCCAGCGCAACCCTGATGTTCTCGCGCACGGTGAGCGACAGGAACGGTTTCGGAATCTGGAAGGTGCGGTTGATGCCGGCATGGACGAGGCGATGCGAGGCCGTGCCGCCGATCGATGCGCCGTCGAAGACGACCTCGCCGCCATCGGGCGCGTAAAGACCGGAGATGACGTTGATCGCCGTGGTCTTGCCGGAGCCGTTGGGACCGACCAGCCCGAGGATCTCGCCGGACACGACATGAAAGCTCAGGCCGTCGAGCGCGTGGAAGCCGCCGAAGCGTTTCACCAGCTTGGTCACGTTGAGGATCGGTTTGGTCTCAGGGGACATGCCACCCCCTGCGCGTTGCGAGTGAGACGAGACCTGCGGGCAGGAACAGCACCAGCCCCATGATCAAGAGGCCATAGATCAGCTGGAAATATTGCGGCGTGGTGAAGCCGATCAGATTGTAGATGCCGTAAAGGATGATGACGCCGACGATCGGACCGGTGATGGTGGCGACGCCGCCGAACAGCGCGAACACGATGGCGAAGATCGAGAACTCGCCGGAGAACACGTTGTCGGGATAGAACACCGAGACGTACCAGGCGTAGATGCCGCCGGCGAGGCCCGCGACCAGCGCCGACGCCAGCCAGGCGATCACGCGCATCTTCACGACATTGACGCCGGCCATCGAGGCTGAGACCGCGTCCTCGCGCACGGCCTGCAGCGCGAGGCCAAAGGCCGAGTTCTTCAGATAGATCACCGCACCGACCGTCAGCGCCATCACGACCAGCGCGGTCATATAGGCATCGTTCGGATTGAAGATGCCGGTGAGCGAGACGCCGTAGGGCCCCTTGGTGATGCCCTCCAGCGCGGGATTGGCGACGAAGTGGAGCACGGCCAGCGAGGCCGCGAGATTGGCGATGGCGAAATAGGCGCCGGACAGCCGCAGCAGCGGCGTCAGCAACAATCCCAGCGCGACGCCGACGAGGCCCGCGACCAGCACCGCAATGAGCGCCGGCGAATGCAGATGCATCACCATGATGGCAAAGCCGTAGGCGCCGGCGCCGAAGAAGCCGACATAGCCGAACGGCAGGTAGCCGGTGAAGCCGTAGATGATGTTCACGCCCTGCGCCAGGATCAGGAAGATCACGAAATTGAACAGCAGCAGATGGTTCTGGTAGACGCCGGGCGCCACCGCGAACACCACGACCAGCGGCGCGAGAATGAACAGAATGTGCTTGAGGGCGCTAGGCAACGCGCACCCGCCTTCCGAGCAGGCCGCTCGGCCGCAACAGCAGGATCAGGATCAGCAGCACATAGGGCAGCAGGTCGGCCCATGAGCTGAGATAAGTCTGCACCAGCATGTAGCAGACGCCATAGACGATGCCGCCGAGCGCGGTGCCGAGGGGATTGCCGAGCGAGCCTAGCACCACGATGGCAAACGACGTGACGGTCGCATCAGCGCCGAAGGCGGGCGTCACCGAGCCGAACATGAACGGCGCGAACACGCCCGCGACTGCGGCAAGCCCGAGTCCGATACCGAAGGCGGCGGCCGAGACGCGGTCGACGTCGATGCCGGTCGCCAGCGCCTCGTCGCGCCGCGACATCACCGCGCGGGTCAAGGTGCCAAGCCGGGTGCGGTAGAGATAGAGATAGACGAAGCCGATCGCGATCAGGCTTGCGCCCGCAGCGATCACCCACGGCGCCGGAAAGCCCTGCCCGAAAATCTGGATCGGCCCCGCGCCACCCGGTTTGCCGCCGAACCATTTCACCTTGATGGTCGTGAAGACCGTGCCGAGCAGCCGGCTCTGGATCGAGCGCTCGCTGGTGCCGGCAAAGATCGTGGTGATGGCCTCGATCACCTGCGACAGGCCGAAGAACAGGATGATCGACAGCATCTCGGGATTGCTCGATCCCTGCAGCCGGGGCACCAGCACCCAGTACAAGAGCAAGCCAGCCAGCACGAACACGACAAACGCGAGCGGGATCGCAAACAGCGGATCGATGCCAAAAATCGCCACCACGCCGAAGGCGATGAAGGCGCCCAGCATCAGGGTGTCGCCATGCGCGAGGTTGACGATGCGCATGACGCCGAACACGAGATTGAGGCCGATGCCGACCAGGCTGAAGTAGAGGCCGAACAGCACGCCGGCGACGAGCGCGTAGATCAGCATCCGCGCCCCGCCGCCTGGTTACGCGTCAACCGCGCCGGCCTCATGGAGCCGGATAGACCGGCTTGCCGGTGGCGGTCTCGTGCGGATAGATCGACACGAACTTGATGTGCTCGTGCTCGTCGACAACGAGTTGGCCGAGCGGCGTCAGCTCGCCGATCTGGCCGCCCATGTCGTCGAGCGCAAAGGTGCCGTCGAGCGTCTTGAGCTGGCCGGACAGCGAGAACACCGCCTTGCGCAGCTCCATCTGGTCGAGGCTGGTCGCAACCGACAGCGTCTTCTCCAGCACCAGGCCGGTGGTGTAGCCGGCGACCGCATTGAAGCCGAACTCGATCTTGCCGTCGGGATATTTCTTGTCCCAAGCAGCCTTATACGCCTTCATGTCCATGCCGAAATTGACGGGATAGTCGAGCTCGGACGGCGGCACATAGGTCCAGATGTGCTCGAGGCCCTTGGCGCCGACGTTCTTCTCGAGAAGCTCGGTCTCGAGCCCGGCATAGATCGAGAACAGCATCTTGAACTTGACGCCGACGTCCTGGACGTTGCGCAGGAACGCGATGTCGTTCGGCGCGTAGCCGAAGTGGATCACCGCGTCGGGATTGGTGTTGGCGATGTTGTTGATGATGACGGTGTAGTTGGTGGTCTCGGTCGGAATGCCCTGATCGTAGACGATCTCGATCGGCGCGCCCGACTCCTTGACGAACTTGCGGAAGGCGTTGGCCTGCGTGCCCGTGAACTCGTTGGTGGCATAGAGGATCGCGACCTTCTTGATGCCGAGGCCGGGACCGTCATGGCTGACGAAATCGGCGACCGGCTTCGGCCACACCGTCGAAACCGGATCGGCCATCAGCGCGATGTAGGGATTGTCCTTGGAGAAGAAGCTCGCGCCGGTGCCGGTCTGGTCGAACAGGAACATCTTGTGGTCGCGCGCAATCGCGACCGCCGGCGCCGTCAGCACCGAGCCGGAATCGGCGACCAGCAGGTCGACCTTGTCCTGGGTGATGAGCTGGTTATAGAGCGTCGAGGCGGTCGCGGTGTTGCTCTGGTCGTCATAGGCGACGAGCTTGACCGGGATCTTCTTGTCGAATGCCTTGACGTAAACGCCGCCCTCGGCGTTCTTCTGGTCGGCCCAGAGTTTCAGCGCGCTGTGCACGGG
This sequence comes from uncultured Alphaproteobacteria bacterium, assembly GCA_963795365.1. GTDB lineage: Bacteria > Pseudomonadota > Alphaproteobacteria > Rhizobiales > Xanthobacteraceae > Bradyrhizobium. Next base: position 60,781 of record CAWCHW010000019.1, on the reverse strand, counting down.
CATCGAGATCGAGGCGAAACGTCCGGACGACGCATAGAGCGTGCCGATCTTGATCTCGGACGGCGCATCGGCGGCCATCGCCTGCGTTGCAAATACAAGGCTTGCGGCCAGTGCCGCGCCAGTGATCTTGAACATTGATCCTCCCGGATTTCTTGGTTTCTGGCAGCCCTTCTACGCGCGGGTTTTGGGGGACACAAGCATTCCCGCTTCATCCATTCTGCCTGTAACGGAATAGGGCTATGCATGCCGGGCTCGCCCGTTGACGGGCAACGGCCGATGTCGCATCAAGATTGCAATAATATCGGGAGGAACAAAAATGGCCGAGCCTGCGCGCGCCAAACCGAAACCGACGCCGGAGACCCAGCATTTCTGGGACGGCACGCGAGAGGGCGAATTGCGGCTGCAGCGCTGCGACGCCTGCGCCAACGTCTACTTTCCGCCGCGCCCGTTCTGCCCCAAATGCGCCTCGCGCAAGGTCAGCGTGTTCAAGGCGAGCGGCAAGGGCAAGCTCTACAGCTACGTCATCAACCATCGTCCGGCGGCGCCCGGCTTCACGCCGCCCTACTCGATCGCGGTGGTCGAGCTCGACGAGGGCCCGCGAATGATGACCAACATCGTCGACTGCCCGCAGACGCCGGAAGCGCTCGAGCTCGACATGAACGTCGAGGTCAAGTACGAACCGCTTGACGACAAGATCACCCTTCCCCTGTTCCGTCCGGCGAAGGGATAAGGCGATGCGCAGGAATCAGGTTGCCGTCGTCGGCGCGGCCGAGACCACCGAGCTCGGCGTCATCCCCAACGTCTCGCAGATCCAGCTGCATGCGGACGCGGCGCTGAACGCGCTCGCGGACGCCGGCTTGAAACTCTCCGACATCGACGGCTTTGCCACCGCGGTCGAGACGCCGCAGCAAGTCGCGCATTATCTCGGCATCACGCCGACCTGGGTCGACGGCACCTCGGTCGGCGGCTGCTCCTTCATGCTCCATGTCCGCCACGCTGCGGCCGCGATCGAAGCCGGATTGTGCAAGACCGTGTTGATTACGCACGCCGAGAGCGGCAAGTCGATGATCGGCAAGCAGCCGCGCTCGACGGCGCCGGACAGCTTGAATGGTCAGTTCGAGTCGCCGTTTGGTGTCTACGGACCGCCCAGCATGTTTCCGATTCCCGTGCTGCGCTTCATGAAGACCTACGGCATCACCCACGAGCAGCTTGCCATGGTCGCTGTGGTGCAGCGGGAATGGGCCGGAAAAAATCCACGCGCCACGATGAAGGACCCGATCACGGTCGCCGATGTCCTCAACTCGCGGATGATCGCCTACCCGTTCCGCCTGCTGCAGTGCTGCCTCGTCACCGATGGCGGCGGCGCGCTGATCATGACCTCTGCCGACCGCGCCAAGGATTTTCCGCGCAAGCCCGTTTATATCCTCGGCACAGGCGAGAGCGTGGAAACGCCGATGGTCAGCCAGATGGAGACCTTCAACTCCTCGCGTGCCTTCAAGGTCGCGGGGCCTCTCGCCTTCAAGGAGGCCGGCATCGCGCACAAGGACGTGGATCACCTCATGATCTACGACGCCTTCGCGCATCTGCCGTTGTTCGGGCTCGGCGATCTCGGCTTCATGCCCTATGAAGAGACCGGCAAATTCATTGCCGATGGCCACACGCGGCCTGGCGGGAAACTGCCGCTGAACACCAATGGCGGCGGCCTCTCCTACATGCATTCGGGCATGTACGGCATGTACGCGCTGCAGGAGAGCGTGCGGCAGATGCGCGGCATCGCCCCGGCGCAGGTGCCGAATGCGAAGATTTCGGTCTGTCACGGCGTCGGCGGCATGTTCGCTGCGTCAGGCACGATCATTTTTACGAACGAGCGCTAACGGAGAGTCGCCTCTCGTCTCCCTCTCCCCGCTCTTGCGGGGAGAGGGTTGGGGTGAGGGGCCGCTTTCACACACCCGGACTCGCTGAGAGTCCCCCTCACCCGGATCGCATCTGTCGATGCGACATAGCCGAAGCAGAGCTTCGGCGTTCTAATGGACGGCCGCCGAAGGCGGCCTACGCCTCTCCCCGCAGGCGGGAGAGGTAAGCAAGATGGATCAACGGGAGATATCAATGGCAAAATCGCTGCAAGACAAGGTCATCATCGTCACCGGCGCGGGCCGCGGCATCGGCCGCGAGATCGCGCTGCTTTGCGCTGCCGAAGGCGCCAAGGTCGTGGTCAACGATCCCGGCGGCACCGCTGACGGCGCCGGCTCGTCGGCCGCGCCGGCCGAGGAAGTGGTCGCGGAGATCAAGAAGCGCGGCGGCATCGCCGTTCCCAATTTCGAGTCGGTGGCGGAAGCCATCCCGGCGAGCAAGATCGTCAAGACGGCGACCGATCATTTCGGCCGCCTCGACGGCGTCGTCAACAATGCCGGCATCTTGCGCGATATGATCTTCCACAAGATGAGCGTGGAAGCCTTCGAATCCGTCATCAAGGTGCACCTGATGGGCTCGTTCTATGTCAGCCACGCGGCAGCGCGCATCTTCCGCGAGCAGGAGAGCGGCTCCTTCGTGCACTTCACCTCGACCTCGGGCCTGATCGGCAACTTTGGACAAGCCAACTATGCCGCCGCCAAGCTCGGCATCGTCGGGCTCTCGAAGTCGATCGCGCTCGACATGGGCCGCTTCAACGTGCGCTCCAACTGCGTCTCGCCGTTTGCCTGGACCCGCATGATCGGCACCATCCCGACCGAGACCGATGCCCAGAAGGCGCGGGTCGAGAAGATCAAGCAGATGGGCCCGGAAAAGATCGCGCCGATGTGCGGCTTTCTGCTCAGCGACCTCGCCAAGGACGTGACGGGTCAAATTTTCGGTGTGCGCATGAACGAGATTTTCCTGTTCAGCCAGAACCGCCCGTTGCGATCGGTGCATCGCGGCGAAGGCTGGACACCGCAAAGCATTGCCGAGCACGGCATGCCGGCGTTCAAGGATTCGCTCTACAAGCTCGACCGCTCGGGCGATATCTTCACCTGGGATCCGGTCTGAGCGGCGAATGGGGAGTGGCGAATAGAGAATGGGATTCCATTCGCTACTCGCCATTCCCTATTCGCGCCTGCGAGGTAGGCCTATCTGAGGTTGTTTCGTGTAATCCGCCTGCTTTATGCCGGATTGCGTGCGCATGATGTCCTCCCAACGAAAAAATCAAGGGAGGAAATCATGACAAGTCCACTGACCTTTCCTGACGTTCCCTTCAACCGCCGCAGGCTGATCAAGGGTGCGGCGGCGCTCGCGGCAACTGCCGTGACGGCGGGCGCCGCGTCCGCGGAGACGGTCGCGCCGCTCGGCCAGACCGGCGCGCCGACCCGGTCGACCGATCGGTTGCCGCTCGGGCCATTGCCCGGGCAGCCGCTATCCGGATGCTCATCTGGAGGCCGGCACAAAGGCGACCAAGCCGAACTTCGGGCCTCCCGGCTTCCCCGCATTCGCCGGCACCATGGCGGTCGAGCGCGTCGCCACCGGCATGCGCTGGGCGGAAGGGCCGGTCTACTTCCCAGCCGGACGCTACGTGCTGTTCTCCGACATCCCGAACAACCGCATCATGCGCTTCTCGGAGGATGACGGTCACCTCAGCGTCTATCGGCAGCCGTCGATGAACTCGAACGGCAATACCATCGACCGCGAGGGACGCCTGCTCACCTGCGAGCATAGCGGCCGGCGGATCACCCGCACCGAGCTCGACGGCTCGATCACCATCATCGCCGACAAGTTCGAGGGCAAGAAGCTGAACTCGCCGAACGACGTCGTGGTGGCATCCGACGGCTCGATCTGGTTCTCCGATCCCGCTTACGGCATCGGCGGCTATTACGAGGGCATCAAGGCCGAGCAGGAGCAGGCCAAGCACAATGTCTACCGGGTCGATCCGAAGTCGGGTGACATCAAGGTGGTCGCCGACGACTTCGTCGAGCCCAACGGCCTGACCTTCTCGCCCGACGAGAAGCGGCTCTACATTCTCGACACCGGCTTCACCGACGGCCCCGACAATCCCTCGCACATCCGCATGTTCGATGTGAACCTCTCGGAGGGTAAGCTGACCAACGGCAAAGTGTTCGCGGAAATGCCCAAGCCCAGCATCACCGACGGCGCCCGCTGCGACCGCGACGGGCGGGTCTGGTGTTCGGTCGGCTGGGGCGATCCGAATGAGGACGGCGTGCGCTGCTATTCGCCGCAGGGCGAGTTGCTCGGCAAGATCCACATTCCCGAGACGGTCGCCAATCTCTGCTTCGGCGGTCAGCAGCGCAACAGGCTCTACATCTGCGGCTCGACGTCGCTCTATGCGGTCTACACCAGCGCGCAAGGCGCGATGAAGCCGTAGACGGCTCACAGTTTGTCGAACGCATTTCCAACAGACTTCGTCATGGCCGGGCTTGTCCCGGCCATCCACGTTTTGGTCCTCAAAGAAAGGCGTGGATGCCCGGGTCAAGCCCGGGCATGACGACGGAGTTTGGGGCGACGCGCCTCCTTACCCCGTATTCCGCAACCCCGCCGAAATGCCGTTGATGGTGATCTGAATACCGCGCAGCACCTGCTCGTCCGGATTCTCGCGCGCGATGCTCTTTCAACAACTCCACCTGCACGTGATTGAGCGGATCGAGATAGGGGAAGCGGTGGCGGACCGAGCGCTCCAGCAGCGGATTGCCCTGCAGCAGCCGGTCCTGCCCCATGATTTTCGACAGCATTGCGATCACCAGATCGTGCCACTCGGCTTCGATACGGCCGAATATCTTTTCGCGCAGCGCGACGTCCGGCACCAGCTCGGCATAGCGCGAAGCGATCGCGATCGAGCTCTTTGCCAGCACCATGTCCATGTTCGACAGCAGCATGCGGAAGAACGGCCATTCGCGGTAAAGCTCCTTGCAGGAACGGCCATGCCCTTGTCGGGATTCGCGTCGATCCATTCTCCACGGCGCATGGCCGAAGCCGTACCAGCCCGGCAGCATCAGCCGGCACTGCGCCCAGGAAAACACCCAGGGGATCGCGCGCAGATCCTCGATCGCGCGGGTCTTCTTGCGTGAGGCGGGACGGCTGCCGATGTTCAGAGTGGCGATCTCGTTGATGACGGTCGATCCCCAGAAGTAATCGGCGAAGCCGTCGGTCTCGTAGACGAGCCCACGATAGGCCTTGAAAGCGAGATTGGAAAGCTCGTCCATCGCCATCAGATATTCCTGCTTCGGCGCCGCTCTGGCTTCGGTTGCAGCAGGCTTGCCTCCAGCGTCGCCGCAGCGAGAATTTCCAGATTGCTGCGACCGACCTCGGCGATTGGAATATTTGCTGACGAGATAATCTCGCCCTGTTCGGTAATCCTGATCTGGCCGTTCACCGCGCCGCCGGGCTGCGCGATGATCGCGTCATAGCTCGGCCCTCCGCCGCGGCCGACCGAGCCGCCCCGGCCGTGAAACAGCCGCAGCCGCACGCCGTGGCGCTCGAACACCTCGACCAGACCGATCTCGGCCTTGTAGAGTTCCCAGCCCGAGGTGACGAAGCCGCCGTCCTTGTTGCTGTCGGAATAGCCGAGCATGACCTCCTGCAGGCCGACCGCGGCTGTCGACCAGCTTGCGGTAATCGTGCAGCGACAGCATGCGGTCCATGATGCCGGATGATGCCTGCAAGTCCTCGATGGTCTCGAACAGCGGCACGACGTTGATGGCGCAGCGTCCGGATGGATGGATGATGCCGACCTCCTTCAGGAGCAGCGCCACCTCCAGCATGTCGCTCATGCCCTTGCACATCGAGATGATGCATTGGGGAATCGACATCGGCGCCGTAACGGACATGCGCTTCGGCCGCGGCATGGAACAACGCAAGTTCGCCCGCGGTCTCTTCGCTGTACTTGACGAAACTCGATGTCAAGCGGACGCGCGTTGCGCAGCTCGCCTGATGAGCAACGCCACCCGTCGCCTCTTCGCTCATCGCCATATAAGACATGCCCGGCATCGCCGAGTCGAAGAGTTCGGCGACCGTGCGTTCGTGCACGGCCGAATTCTGCCTGATGTCGAGGCTCGCAAGATGGAAGCCGAAACAATCGACCGCGCGGCGCAGCAGCCGCAGCCGCCCGCGGGCGATCACGCCGGCATTGTTGGAAAACAGTGAGCGGTGGAGCATGTCGAGATCGGCCTTGAACTCCGCGACACTGTCGTAGGGCTCCGCTTTGCCGACCGCGGCGCGGGTGGTTTCCACCTCCAGGCTTCTCCGCCGTCGCCGTGAGGCGCGCGAATATGCCCGATACGGCCAATCGATAGGGTTCGCCGCTGCGATGCGGCGAGTTGTCGGGCGAGCGTTCGGCGAGCAGCGCGCAGGTCTTTGCCGAGATTCCGTCAGATGCGCGGCCATCGACAGCTCCGAGCCGAGCACATGCAGTTCCTCGAGATAGAATCGCAGCACCCGGCTCGCCTGCATCCTCAGCGTGCCGCGCATGACGTCCGCCGTTACGAACGGATTGCCGTCGCGGTCGCCGCCGATCCAGCTCCCCATTTTGAGGAACGAGGCAAGTTCGCCGCGCGCGGCGCCGTCACCCGTCGTTGAGCTTATCTTCCAGCGCGCAATGCAGCCGCGGCACTTCGCGCAGGAACGTGTAGTCGTAGAACGACAAACCGTTGGCAACCTCGTCGAGTACGGTGAGCTTGGTCCGCCGCAACAGGTTGGTCTGCCACAACGTCACCACCTCGCGGCGGAGTTGCTCGTCCTCGGCCGCGGCCTCCTCCGGCGTGAACTGCACCCGCTCGCGGCGGTCCAGCAGATCCGGCGATCTCCATCTCCCGGTCCATCGTGCTCTTTCGACGGACTTCGGTCGGATGGGCGGTCAGCACCGGACTGACCTGGGAGGTCTCGAAAAAGCGGCGCAAATCGCGCTGCGGTAATGCCAGCCGAGCGCGCATGCGCCAGCGTCTGGCTGAGCATGCTGGCGCGCGGCGCCCCGCCGCTCCGTCCGTGCCCGCATCTGGCGGATGTTGTTCTGGTCCTCGGCAATATTGGCGAGATGCGAGAAATAGCTGAAGGCGCGGACAATCCGCAAGGTCTTGCCGATCGACATGCTGTCGAGGATTTGCTCCAGTTCGCGGCGGGCGGCGCGGTCCTCGTCACGATGGAACCGGATCGAGGTCTGCCGGATGCGCTCGACCAGGTCGAACACGTCGGCGCCCTCCTGGTCGCGCACGGTGTCGCCGAGGATGCGTCCGAGCAGCCGGATGTCGTTCCTGAGACGGGCGTCCTCCTCCAGCGCCTGGGCGTCGTCGGCGCGGTTGGACCTGATCTCGGCCTCTGAGGGCATGACCTGGGGGGACATTGATGGGCTCTCCAGAAATGCCCGGCGGACCAAGTCTGCAAGTTTTTTGCCGCAGCGCAAGATGAAGATGGAGGCGGCAGGTCTTCACCCACTATTGTCGTCCCCGCGAAAGCGGGGACCCATAACCACCGCAATCGGTAATGAATTTCGCTGGGTCCACAGCGTCGCGCAACACTGGCATTTGTGGTTATGGGTCCCGGATCGGCGCTCGGCTTCGCCTCGCTTGTCCGGGACGACAGGGTATTTGTACTCAAATCCTCCTCCCGGCGCGCTCCCAATAGGGATCGCGCAGGCGGCGCTTGAAGATCTTGCCCGAATCCTCACGCGGCAGGCTGGATTGGATTTCGATGTGCTTGGGCACCTTGTAGTCGGCAAGCGAGGCCTTCAGCTTGGCGCGAATTCCGGCGGCATCCAGCGTCACGCCGGCTTCCGGTTCCACCACCGCCATCAGCGCTTCGCCGAATTCCGCATCGGGAATCCCGAACACCGCGCAATCGTGCACCCCGGGCACCGCGTGCAGGACGGATTCGATCTCGGCGGGATAGATGTTCACTCCGCCCGAGATCACCATGTCGCGCTTGCGATCGCAGATGAAGACGTAGCCGTCGGCATCGATGTAGCCGACATCGCCCGAGGTGATGAAACCGTCGCGCTCGATCTCGACGCGCTTCTCCGGCTTGTTGTGATAGGTGAAATCGGGATTGTCCGCGATCCGGGAATAGATTTCGCCGATCTCGCCTTGCGGCAGCACGCGGCCATCGTCGCCGACGAAGCGCAGCTCCGCGCCGGGCGAGATTTTCCCGACGGTGCCGGGCTTCTTCAGCGCGTCCTCGGAATTGGCGAACGTCACCGCACCCAACTCGGTCGAACCGTAGAACTCGTAGATGATCGGTCCCCACCAGTCGATCATGGCGCGCTTGACGTCGGGCGGACAGGGTGCCGCCGCGTGGATGACGTGGCGCAACGACGAGACGTCGTATTTCCTGCGGACGTCTTCCGGCAGCCTCATCAGGCGGATGAACATGGTGGGCACCATGAAGATGGTGTCGATCCGCTCGCGCTCGATCAGGCGCAGGAATTCTTCCGGCTCGAAGCGCGGCATGATCACAAGCGCGCCGCCCAGCCGCCCGGCGCGGAGGCCGAATGAATTGGGCGCGGAGTGATAGAGCGGTCCCGGCAGCAGCGCACGCGCGCCGGGCTTCAGGCCATAGATCATCCCGCGCATCCGCTCCGCGGCCGCGCTCTGCTCCGGGGTCGGCGCGGCGCGGCGGACACCCTTGGGATTACCCGTCGTTCCCGAGGTGTAGATCATGTTCGACGGCTGCGGCACCACAGGCCCGTCATAGGGCGCCTGTCGTGCGAGCCAGGATTCGAAATCGATCGCGAAGGCCGGCGTCGCAAGATGATCGCGGTCGATCTTGTAGGTCGAAAGGATTTCCGGCGGTGTCGGCACGCTCAGCACGGTGACGCCGGACGGGATCGCCTCGCGCAATTGATGCAGCAAGTCGGCGTGGCCGATCAGCGCCGAGGTTCCGGAATCCCTCAGGATGTAGTCGATCTCCTCCGGCTTGAAATGCCAGTTGACCGGCACGCCATAGGCGCCGAGCCGCATTGCTCCGTAAGCCGCCTCGATGAAGGCGATGTCGTTGCGCATCAGGATGCAGACACTGTCGCCCTGCTTGACGCCGAGCCGATGCAGCCCGCCGGCGATACGCGCGACACGGTCGGCGACTTCGGCATGCGGGCGCCGGCGATCGCCGGAGGTGATGCCGAGAAAGAGCGAGCCGGTGTCCGGCTTCGACGCCACTTGCACGTTCGCTGACCTCAACCGGCATCCGCGAAGCGCGGGGAGCGCTTCTCGATATTGGCGCGAACGGCCTCGAGCTGGTTGGCGCTGCCGAGCAACTTCTGCTGCTCGACGGCTTCGGCGAGCAGCGCCGGCCCGGGATCGACCGAGAGCTGGTTCAGCATGCGCTTGGTGGCGCGGATCGCGTCCGGACTCTTGCCGGCGATCTCGCGCGCAAGCGCGAGAGCCACCGTGCGCGGATCGTCGCAAATGCGCGTGGCGAGGCCATAGGACAGCGCCTCCTGCGCCGAGAAAATTCGCCCCGTATAGGTCAGCTCGCGCAGGATGTCGTCGCGCACCAGGGTGGCGAGGATCGGCGTGCCCGCCATGTCCGGCACCAGGCCCCATTTGATCTCCATGATCGACATCCGGGCATCCGGCGTGAGGAAACGCATGTCGGCGCCGAGCGCGAGCTGGAAACCGCCGCCGAAGGCGACACCCTGGATCGCGGCGATCACGGGCACCGGCAATTGCCGCCAGCCCCACACCGCCTGTTGCGGGAAATTCGCCAAGCCATGTGTGCGCTTGGTGAGATCGCGGCTTTCCGCGCCGGGCACGCCATGGCCGCCATTCTCCTTCATCGCGGCAAAGCGGCCCATGTCGAGACCGGCGCAGAACGCGCGGCCCTCGCCGGACAATACTACCGCCCGCAGCCCCTTTTCCTTGCCGAGCCGTTCGGTCGCGCCGACCAGCGCATCGAACATCGCGGCATCGAGCGCATTCATCTTGTCCGCGCGCACCAGGCGGACATCGGCGACGCCGTCCGTGATCGTGATCGAGACGCGTTGCTCCATGGCCATTCTCCTCGGATCTTATTCTTTGCAGCTTTACAGAACGGCGTGGGCCGGTTTTAGTCAATTAACAAGCAATTTTTCGGGTGGAAACGATGTTCAGGGATCAGCTTCTCGCAGGCCGCCGCATCCTCGTGACCGGCGGCGGCACCGGCCTCGGCAAGTCGATGGCCGCGCGTTTTCTCGAGCTCGGCGCCGAGGTGCACATCTGCGGCCGCCGCAAGATCGTGTGCGACGAGACCGCGACCGAATTGATGGATCAATATGGCGGCCGCGTGGTCAGCCACGGCGTCGACATCCGCAATGCCATGGCCGTCGACGAGATGATCGAGCAGATCTGGACCGGCGGTCCCCTCACCGATCTCGTCAACAATGCCGCCGGCAATTTCATTTCGCGCACGGAGGAACTGAGTCCTCGCGGTTTCGATGCGGTCGCCAACATCGTCATGCACGGCACCTTCTACGTGACGCATGCGGTCGGCCGGCGATGGATCGCGGGCAAGATGCCTGGCAACGTGGTGTCGATTACCGTGACCTGGGTGCGCAACGGCTCGCCCTATGTGGTGCCTTCTGCCATGAGCAAGTCGGCGATCCACGCCATGACGATGTCGCTGGCGACCGAATGGGGCCGTTACGGCATCCGTTTGAACACGATCGCGCCGGGCGAAATCCCGACCGAAGGGATGAGCAAGCGCATCAAGCCCGGCGACGAGGCCGGCGCGCGCACCAAGGCGATGAATCCGATGGGCCGGGTCGGCTCGATGGAGGAATTGCAGAATCTCGCCGTGTTCCTGATCTCCGGCGGCTGCGACTGGATCAACGGCGAGACCATCGCGATGGACGGCGCGCAGGGACTGGCGATGGGCGGCAATTTCTATCAGTTGCGCGACTGGAGCGACGACGACTGGACCAAGGCGCGCGACTCGATCAAGGCGCAGAACGAGAAAGACCGCGCGGCGAGAGGTTGATTTCGTCATTGCGAGGAGCGACAGCGACGAAGCAATCCATAGTGCCGCAAGTGGAAGAATGGATTGCTTCGCTTCGCTCGCAATGACGAGTGATTGCGGAACGATATCCAAACTATTTCCAGGAGACACATGTCCGAGCTGCCGAACGACCTTGCCGAGACGGTGCGCATGCAAGCGAAGAACCGCGGCGATGCCATCGTCTTCGAATTCGAGGGACGCCAGACCACGTTCGCCGAATTCGACCGCAACACCAATCGCGTCGCCAATGCGCTGAAGGCAGCCGGCGTCAAACACGGCGAGCGCATCGCCTATCTCGGCAAGAACAGCGACATCTATTTCGAGCTGCTGTTCGGCGCGATGAAGGCCGGCGTCGTGATGGCGCCGGTGAACTGGCGGCTCGCGGGACCCGAGATCGCTTTCATCGTCGAGGATTGCAAGGCGCCGCTGCTGTTCGCCGGGCCTGAGTTCGTGACCATGGCGCGCGGCCTCAAGGACAAGCTGCCGAGCGTGCGCAGCATCATCACCACCGAGGGCGGCGCGGGCGAATGGCAGGATTTTGCTACTTGGCGCGAGGCGCAGAGCGCCGACGATCCCGGTGTTGCGATCAGCCGGAACGATATTGGAATACAGCTCTACACCTCCGGCACGACAGGCAAGCCCAAGGGCGCGATGCTGGCGCATGGCAACATGCTCAACCTCGTGCAGTCCGGCAACGAGGCCGAGAAGCCCGAATGGAACAAATGGACCTCTGACGACGTCTCGCTGGTGGCGATGCCGATCTTCCATATCGGCGGTTCCGGCTGGGGCGTGATGGGCCTTTACCACGGCGCCCGCGGCGTCATCGCGCGCGAGTTCGATCCGACAAAGGTACTCGATTTCTTCGAGCACTCCGGCATCACCAAATTGTTCATGGTGCCGGCCGCGATGCAGTTCGTGGTGCGCCAGCCCCGCGCCCGGCAAATGGACTTCTCGCGGCTGAAGTACATGCTGTACGGCGCCTCGCCGATTCCGGCGGCGCTGCTGAGGGAATGCATCGAGGTCTTCAAATGCGGCTTTGTCCAGATGTACGGCATGACCGAGACGACGGGCACCATCGTCGCGCTGCCTCCGGAAGATCATATCGAGGGGCTGGAGCGCATGCGCTCGGCCGGCAAGGCATTGCCCGGTGTCGAGCTTGGGATCCTCGACGCGGACGGCAAACGATTGCCGCCGGGTGAAGTCGGCGAGATCGCGACGCGCTCGGGCTCGAACATGGCGGGTTACTGGAACCTGCCGGAGGCAACTGCGGCGACGCTCGGCAAGGACGGCTGGCTGCGCACCGGCGATGCCGGCTATATGGACAAGGACGGCTATCTCTACATCCACGACCGCATCAAGGACATGATCATCTCCGGCGGCGAGAACATCTATCCGGCCGAGGTCGAGAGCGCGATCTGCGATCACCCTGACGTAGCGGAAGCGGCCGTGATCGGTATCCCCGACGACAAATGGGGCGAGGCGGTGAAGGCGATCGTGGTGATGAAACCGGGTAAGACGGCAGATGCGACCGACATCATCAATTTTGCGCGCGAAAGAATTGCAGGGTTCAAGACGCCGAAGACCGTCGACTTCATCCCGGCGCTGCCGCGCAACCCGTCGGGCAAGATTCTCAGACGAAATCTTCGCGACCCCTACTGGGCGGGCAAGGACAGGCAGGTGAATTGATCCGTCACGCCCTCGCCGCCCTCGCCTTGTCGCGCATGATCTTCCTGCGCTCTTTGGCTTCGTCCGACCACACCGTGTCGATGTCGTAGAGCTCGTCGACCACCTTCGCGCCGGGCGGGAAGACGAACCACGGCAACTTCGTCGTTGTGAAGATATGGATGTCCGGCGGGCACCGGCCCGGATCGTCCATCGTGCCGACCCGCACGAAACGCACGGCAGGCCCGGCCTGCGGATAGTTGCTCCACACCGCGACCTTGCAAGTCGGACAGCGCGCGATGCGCTGGCCCTTGCCGCTCGCCGACGGCGTGTCGATGATCTCAGGCTCCGCCTTGAGATGCACCACGCGGTCGGCCTCGTACAGCGCGTTGAGTCCATGCGCGGTGCCGGTCTCGCGATGACACCAGGTGCAATGGCACGCATGAACGATCAGCGGCTTGCCGTCGAGCCGGTAGCGGATATGTCCGCAGGTGCAGCCGCCTTCCATCTTCCTCCTCCCTAGTGTTTCCCCGCACCCATGTAACCGAACAGAAATCCCGCGACCTTGCGCTTCTGGATCTCCTCGCTGCCTTCGGTGATGCGATAGCGGCGGTGATGGCGATAGATGTGCTCGAACGGCTTGTGGCGCGAGTAACCCATGCCGCCATGCACCTGCATGGCGCGATCGGCGGCCTCGCAGCAGAGCCGGTTGGCCCAGAAATTACACATCGACACCTTGTCGGAGAGTGTGTGCTCGACCTGCGCCTGGGTCAGCTGATCCATCTCCCACGCGGTCTTGCGGATCAGGAGCCGCAGCATCTCGGCCTGCGTCGCCAGTTCGACCAGCGGCCACTGGATCGCCTGGTTTTCCGACAACGCTTTTCCAAACGGCTTCCGCTGCCGTGCATATTTGACGCTTTCATTAATGCAATAGACCGCGGCGCCGAGCGAGCTCGCGGCCTGGCGGATGCGATTCTCGTGCACGAAGCACTGCGCCAGCGACAGCCCCTTGCCGACCTCGCCGAACAACGCATCTTCGGGCACGAACACGTCGGTGAAGCTGACGCGCGGATGGTCGGTCGGCATATTGAAGGTCCACATATATTCCTCGACCTTCACGCCGTCGCTCTTTGCCGGCACCAGGAAGCAGGTGATGCCGCGCGCATCGCCGTCATTGCCGCGCGTGCGCGCGAACAGCGCGCAGTGGGTGGCGACATGCATGCCCGTGGTCCACATCTTCTCGCCATCGATCAGCCAGCCCTTGACGTTGTCTCTGGTGGCGGGCTTCGCCTTTGTCTCCATGTGGGTGGCGTCCGAGCCGTGCTCCGGCTCGGTCAAACCAAACGTGATGCGGTACTTGCCCCTGATCGACCCGTCGATCATCGCCTTCTGTTCGTCGGTGCCGTAACGGTCGAGCATGGTCACAATCGGAAGGTTGCCGACGATCGAGTGCTCGTTCTGCAGGTCGTTATGCAGGCCGAGGCCTTTGGAAGCGAAATGCTCGCGGATCACGGCCATCCAGAGATTGGAGCCGTCCTTGCCGCCATAGCGCTTCGGGATCGCAAAGCGCAGATGACCGGCCGCATCGGCCCGGTCCTTGGCTTTCCGCAGCAGCGCCTCCCATTCGTGCCGCGGCAGGCCGCCATTGTCGAAATCCGTGCGCGCCCATTCGCGGCGATGGTCGAAAAAGCGGATGTTGTCGTCGGCCTCTTCCAGCGGCTTGATCTCGCGCGCGATGAAGCGGTCGAGTTCTCCGAGATAGGCGACCAGATCGGCCGGCAGGTTGAAATCCAAGGCGCGTCTCCCGAAGGTTATCGTGGTTGCGGCCGATTAAGGTGACGGCGCGACGCCAAGTCAAGCAAGTGCGGCTTGCCGCGCGTGGCGCCCTTGCGTAATGGAATGACATGGGTGCGTGGAAGCGGGCTATTGTCGCCCGAGCATTCCATGCCACAGAAAAAATTCCGGGAGGAACAATGGACCTGAAATTTTCCAAGGTGACGCGCAAGGGACCGGTCACCATCGTGACGCTGTCGCGGCCCGAAGTGTACAACGCGCTGCATATCGACGCACATTTCGAGCTCAACAAGGTGTTCGACGATTTTTCCGCCGATCCCGAGCAGTGGGTTGCGATCGTCACCGGCGCCGGCGACAAGGCGTTCTGCGCCGGCAATGACCTGAAATGGCAGGCCGCCGGCGGCAAGCGCGGATGGGACAAGGGTGGCTTCGGCGGGCTCACCACGCGCTTCGATTGCGACAAGCCGATCATCGCCGCCGTCAATGGCGTGGCGATGGGTGGCGGCTTCGAAATCGCGCTGGCCTGCGATCTCATCATCGCAGCCGAGAATGCGACCTTTGCCCTGCCCGAGCCGCGCGTCGGCCTTGCCGCGCTCGCCGGCGGCTTGCAACGGCTGCCGCGGCAGATCGGCCTGAAGCGCGCCATGGGCATGATCCTGACCGCGCGGCATGTCTCGGCCAAGGAGGGATATGAGCTCGGCTTCGTCAACGAAGTGGCGCCTGCGGGCGGCGCGCTCGCCGCCGCCGAGCGCTGGGCAGAGACGATCGCCAAGAACTCGCCGATGTCGATCCGCGCCTCCAAGCAGGCGATCCGGATGGGCATGGAGGTGTCGCTGGAGAAGGCGATGACCGACCAGCGCGACTACCCGGCGGTGAAGGCGATGGCCGCCTCGCAGGACTATATCGAGGGACCGAAGGCGTTTTCCGAGAAGCGCCCGCCGAAGTGGCTGGGGCGGTAACATAACTCCGTCGTCATGGCCGGGCTTGACGCGCGGCCATCCGACGTCTTTATCACAGACCGTGTGAAGGATAGACGTGCGATGCCTCGGCACAAGGCCGGGCATGACGACTGGAGAGTGCGTCAGCATTCGCACTTCGCGCCCCAACTCCCTTTTGTACGACCCATAGCTCGGCTGATCGACCGCAAGCTTGGCCATCGTGGTCTGCCACAGATGCTCCGATAGCCCAGGCGTCGCAAGATCGATCGTCGCCCTCGCGATCTTCTCCGCCAGCGCACGGTTCAGCATCGATCAAGGCGCCGTCGATGCCGAGCAGCTCTCTCAGGCTCGCGGCCTCCGCCGCATCGCTGCCTTGCGCAAGCGTCAATTGCCGCCCGACAAGGTCGAGCATGTTGATGGCGACGCGGAGCTTGAAGGCATTATGGCCGGTGATGGCGGGCGCGATGTCGTTGCGGAGGAAATCTGCGACCGCTTTCGCCAACTCGACTGGTGTCGGTTCGTCCTGCATCCTAATCTCCTCGCGGCGCGAGTAACCGTAACAAATCGATTTCCGTCTCGGAGGCACGGCGGCCGATCATCGCGCGCTCCATCGAATGATCCGGCCCCAATCGGAAGCGCTGCATCATGCCGCAGCACATCACGCCCCAGCGCAAGGTCCCCATCACTTCCCAGAATTTCACACGCCCCGGATCGACCTTGCGGCCGCCCTCCGCGTAGCCCGCGAACAACTCCTCGCGCGAGCCGAAGCCGCCGACCGGCTTGTCGATCTCGCCGAAACGCCAGGAGTTGACGCAGATCCAGCCGAGATCCTCCATGGGATCGCCGAGATGCGCGAGCTCCCAGTCCAGCACCGCGCGCACACCGTCGGAACCGATGATGAGGTTGCCGTGGCGGAAATCGCCATGCACCAGCGTCACCGCCGGTGACGGTCCGGGATCATGGTCGGCGAGCCAGCTCAATGCCAGTTCGAAGACCGGTCGCGGCCAGTTGAAGCTGCGATATTCGCGCCCGAGCTCGGCAATCTCCGTGGTCGATGAGCTCTCGCGCAGCTTCGGCAGCGCCGCACGCGGCAACCCATGAATACCGGCGGCGACCCTGCCGAGCTGGCGAGCCAGCATCGGCCGCGCCTTGGCGAATTGCTCGTCGCGCAAGATCTTGCGCGCGATGGTCTCGCCCGCGATCCGGACCATGATGAAACCGCTGCCGAGATCATCTTCAGGCTTGAGCACGTGCATGACCTTCGGCGACGGCAGGCCGGCGTCATGCGCGAGCTGCATCAAACGCGCTTCGGCATCGAGCCCGGCCGCGCGGGTCGGCGCCGCACCATAGCCCTGCGGCGAGCGGCGCAGGATCGCGCCGACATGACCGTTCGGACGCACGATGTCGAACGACCAGGTCTCCTGGCTCGCGCCGCCCGACAGCTTCGTGGCATCCGTCACGCCGGTTGCGGCCGGATCGAACGTTGCGACGCAGCGGAAAAGCGCTTGCTCGATCATTTGCCCTTGAATTTGGCCGGCCGCTTCTCGAGGAAGGCGGTGACGCCCTCGCGGAAATCCTCCGCCGCGCCCGCGACGCGCTGCGACTCGAATTCGAGATTGAGCTGCTCCTCGAAAGAATTGTCCGGGCTCTCCCAATAAAGTTGCCGGATCAGCGACAGCGCGACCGTCGGTCCGTTGGCAAGCTCATGCGCGAGCTTCATCGCCTCGCCCATCAGCGCGCCGTCGTCATAGACGCGGTTGATGAGGCCCCATTCCAGCGCCTTCTCTGCCGGCAGCCGCTCGCCCATCAGCGACAGCTCGATCGAGCGCGCCTTGCCGACCAGACGCGGCAACAGCCAGGTCGAGCCGCAATCCGGCACCAGCCCGATGCGGCGGAAAGCCTGCAGGAAGTAAGCCGAGCGCGCGGCGAGGATCATGTCACCCATCAGCGCGAAACTCATGCCAGCGCCGGCGGCGGGACCATTGACCGCGGTCACCAGCGGGCAATGCAAATTGCGCAGCTTGCGCAGGAACGGATGAAAGCCGGTTTCCAGCGCGGCGCCGGCATTGCTGCGCTTTCCGGTCGGCGCGTTGCGGCCCTGCAAGTTCGCGCCGGTGCAGAAGGCGCGGCCCGTGCCGGTCAACACCACGCAGCGGACCTCGTCCCGCTTCTCGTCGACGGTGTCGAGCGCCTCGGCAAGCCCGCCGAGCATGTCCATGGAGACCGCGTTCATGACCTCCTGGTGATCGAGCCTGAGGACCCCGACCGGTCCGTCGATCTCGAGCGTGCAGTGCTTGAATTGCATCGTTTCCTCACTGGTCTGTGGCGCGCGTTCGGCGCGTTATGCGGCGTTGGCGCCATATTTGATTTTTGGCGCGCGCTTGTCCATGCTCGCGCGATCAATCAGAACGGAAACGCCTCATGAACATCTTCGATCTCTCCGGCCGCGTCGCCGTGATCACCGGCGGCAATGGCGGTATCGGGCTCGGCATCGCGCAAGCTCTTGCGTCCAGTGGCTGCAACGTCTCGATCTGGGGCCGCAATGCCGACAAGAACAAGGCGGCGGCCGAGACGATGGCCAAGGGGCCGGGCAAAGTCGATACGCGCATCTGCGACGTCTCTGATCCCGCCTCGGTGAAGGAGGCGATGAAGGCGACGCTGGATGCGTTCGGACGCGTCGATGGCTGCTTTGCCAATGCCGGCATCGGCGGCGGCGGGCGCAAAGCCTTCATCGACCGTAGCGAGGAGGACTGGCGCAAGATGTTTGCCACCAACCTCGATGGCGTCTTCCACGTATTCCAGGTCGCCGCGCGCCACATGACCGAGCGCGCGCAGGCCGGCGATCCCGTTCGGCCGCCTGGTTGCGACCTCCTCGCTGGCCTCGCTGTTCGGCACCGCGCGCAACGAGCATTACGCCGGCACCAAGGCAGCGATCAACGCGCTGTGCCGCGCGCTTGCGGTCGAGCTCGCGCGCTTCGGCGTCACAGCGAATGCGATCCTGCCCGGCTGGATCAAAAGCGATATGACGGCGCGCGTGCTGGCGGACGAGAAGTTCGTCAGCGCCGTGATGCCGCGCATTCCGGTGCGGCGATTCGGCGAACCCACCGATTTCGGCGGCATCGCGGTGTATCTGATGAGCAAGGCATCGTCGTATCACACGGCCGACACCTTCGTGATCGACGGCGGGTATACGGCGTTTTGAGCTTCTCCCTCTCCCCGCAGTGGCGCTTGTCGAAGCGCCGCCCATTCCCTAGTCTCCTGCGGCCAAAAACAGGAAGCGTCCATGGAATTTGATGCGAGCAAGCTGCAACCCCGCGATCGCTACAAGATGCTGGCCTCCTTCGTGCTGCCGCGGCCGATCGCCTGGGTGACCTGCCTCGGCCCCACCGGCGTGGTCAACGCGGCGCCCTACAGCTTCTTCAACGTCTTCTGCGAGGACCCGCCGCTCTGCATGTTCGCGGTCAACCGCCGTCCCGACGGTCGGAGCAAGGACACGCTGACCAACATTCAGCGCACCGGCGAATTCGTGGTCAATATCGCCGACGAGCATCTCGCGCGCGCCATGCATGAGTTGAGCGGCGACTTCCCCCCTGATATCGGCGAGCCCGATTATCTCGGGCTCAAGCTCGCGCCCTCGCGCAAGGTCGCCGCGCCGCGGCTTGCCGACACGCCCTGGGCGATGGAGTGCAAGGTCTGGAAGCAGATCGACGTCAACGGCGACCGCGTGCTCATCATGGGCGAAGGTATCCACTTCTACATTCGCGACGAGTTGTGGGACGTCGACGCCATGCGCGTGCATATGGACCGCTACCACCCGATGGGGCGCATGTTCGCCGACCGCTACTGCCGCACCGACGACCGTGTGATCTTCCCTGCGGCGGAAGGCGCGGTGGCGGTGAAGACGTAGGCGAACGTCGTCATTGCGAGGAGCGTTAGCGACGAAGCAATCCATGGCGCCGCAGGCGGATAGATGGATTGCTTCGCTTCGCTCGCAATGACGAGATTAGCGGGCCGCACCGCGCTCACGAGGCTTTTCCATACCCATTTCAGCCCTCCCCCACCGCCACCCGTTGGCAAATCATCCGCCTCTCGCTATTCCATGAGCGGGGGCGGACGTTTGGTTCGCCGGGTTTTTTCGTAGAGGCTTCCATGGCGTCGATTTCCAGTGCGCTGAATATTTTCCTCCGTTCCGGCAGGCTTGCCGCCACCATCGCATTGCTGGCGCTGGCCATCGTCGCACCGGCCTTCGCCGCCACCCAAATCCCCGATGACGACGACCAGGACATCCTGATCCGAACCACGCTGATGACGTTCAACGACGCCAACATGACCAACAATTATGCGGTGTTCCACGCCAAGGCCTCGAAAGAGCTGCAGTCGCAGGTTGCCGTCGAGAAGCTGCAGGCGGCGTTCGAGCCGTTCCGCAGCAAGGAGTTGTTCTTCGAGGACGTTGTGACGGCGGACTACAACTCCTTCGAGAAGGCGATGCTCGACAATGAGGGCGCGCTGGTGCTGGCCGGCGTGTTCAAGACCGACGACATGCTGGTGAAGTACCGTTTGCGCTTCATCCAGAACAACCATGTCTGGAAGGTGCTCGGCATCAATGTCGATGCGACACGGAAGAAGCAGTAGGATCTCTTCGTCATGGCCGGGCTTGACCCGGCCATCCACGACTTCGCCACCGCAAACTCATCAAGACGTGGATGCCCGGGTCAAGCCCGGGCATGACGGGCGAATTTTCTTCGCTGCCATACGATCGACCCCTACACCCCCGCCGGCCGATGCGCGCGCAGGAACGAGCGGATCTGGCGCACCGCCAGCGGCACGCGCTCCTTCGGCTCCTTCCACGGAAAGATGCTGACCTCGGCGTTCGGCGCCAGCATCGCGCTCTCCATCGCGACCGCGTAGGGATGCGCCGGGACGTCATCGGGCATGATCAGCACCGGCGTCTGGCATTGCCGCACGAAATCGCGCGACACCGTGAAGACGAAATCCGGATCGGTACGGTACATCCGCGTCAGGAACTTCTCCGCCTGCTCCATCGTGATGTCGGGCCGGCGTGCGACCAGCTGCGGCGCCCAGCCCTTGATGTTGTTGTCGTAGAACAGGTCGCGCATTTCGGGACGCGAGCCGGAGGGCATTGCGAGCACGGCGGCAACGACGCGATCAGGCGCGCGCTTGATCAGATTCCAGATCAAGGGACCGCCGATGCAGAAGCCGATCACCATGAACTTGTCGAAGCCGAGATGATCCATCAGCGCGAGCTGATCGTCGGTATGGGAATCCCAGGGCCTGTCGATCTCGAGCGGGCCGGAGGACTGGCCGGGCGGCGCATTGCGCAGGTCGAAGGCGACGCAACGGTGCTCGTTGCCGAACTCCTTCATGGCGTGGAACGGCGGATAAGCGCCGGTGATATTCTGGATGTTCGAGTTCAAACCGCCGCCCGCGATCAGCAGCAGCGGAAAGCCGGAGCCGGCTTCCTCGTAATGGATGCGGACGGCACCCTTTTCAAAGAAGGCCATGGCTACGCCGTCGCCGGTCGGTGCGCGCGCAGAAAGGAATGCACCTGCCGCAGCGCCAGCGGAATGCGCTCCTTCGGCTGCTTCCACGGAAACATCGTCACCTCCGCCTTCGGCGCCAGCATCGCCGCCTCCATGGCGACCGCATAGGGATGCGCGGGGATGTCGTCCGGCATGATCAGCACCGGTGTCTGGCATTGCTTGACGAAGTCACGGCTCACCGTGAACACGAAGTCGGGATCGGTGCGGTACATTTTGGTCAGGAACTTGTCGACCTGCTCCATCGTGATCTCCGGCCGCCGCTTCACCAGCTCCGGGCCCCAGCCCTTCATGTTGTTGTCGTAGAAGAGATCGCGCGCCTCGGGGCGCGAGCCGCTCGGCTGCGCCAGCACGGCGGCGACGACGCGGTTGGGCGCACGCTTCAACAGATTCCAGATGAAAGGACCGCCGATGCAGAAGCCGTGCACCATGAACTTGTCGATGCCGAGATGGTCCATCAAGCCGATATGGTCGTCGGTGTAGGAATCCCAGGGACGGTCGGCCTCCAGCGGACCCGTCGACTGGCCGCCGTTGGCGTTGCGCAGATCGGCGGCGATGACGCGATACTCGCCGCTGAACTCCGTGAGCGGATTGTACGGCGACTGCTCACCCGCGAGCCCCGCGATCGTCGAGTTCAGCCCGCCGCCGGCAATCACCAGCAGCGGAGTGCCCGATCCCCTCTCCTCATAATGAATGCGAACCGGACCTCTCTCGTAAAAGCTCATGGCGGCTCCTCCCTGTGCTTGCGCCAGCACTTTCGGTGCTGCGGCCATTGCCGTCGCTGCTACGCCGGTGGCCAGTATGTCGCGTCGCGTTGAATTGATCATGGACGTCCTCCTGCGGTACCCACCACTCGTCATTCCGGGACGCGCCATTTGGCGCGGGCCCGGAATCCATAACCACAGCCGGTGGGTATGGATTCTCAGATGCGCAATTGCGCATCATAGCTCGCCGCTACGCGGCGCCCCGGAATGACGATCGAGATATCATGTCTTCGCCGGTTCTCCGATCTTGTCCTGCGTCTGGGTGTCGAAATCGCTGGCCGCATGCCGCTCGTGCAATTGGCTCGCGGGATCGCCCTGGACGCGGTTGACCATGCGGCCGCGCTTCACGGCCGGGCGCTTGGCGAGTTGGTCGGTCCAGCGCTGCACGTTCTTGTATTCGTGCACGGCGAGGAATTCGCCCGCGCCATAGATCAGCCCCTTGGCCAGCGCGCCGTACCACGGCCAGGTCGCCATGTCGGCGATGGTGTACTCGCTGCCTGCGAGATATTCGTTGTCGGCGAGCCGGCGGTCGAGCACGTCCATCTGGCGCTTGACCTCCATGGCGTAGCGGTCGATGGCGTATTCGATCTTGGTCGGCGCATAGGCATAGAAATGGCCGAAGCCGCCACCGAGGAACGGCGCAGAGCCCATCTGCCAGAACAGCCACGACAGGCATTCGGCGCGCGCCTGCCCGCTATCAGGAATGAACGCGCCGAACTTTTCCGCGAGATGCATCAGGATCGCGCCGGATTCGAACAGCCGGATCGGCGTCGGCCCGCTGCGGTCCATCAGCGCCGGGATCTTGGAATTGGGATTGACCCCGACGAAGCCGCTGCCGAACTGGTTGCCGTCGATCCGGATCAGCCAGGCATCGTATTCGGCGTCCTTGTGGCCGGCCGCGAGCAGCTCCTCGAACATCATGGTGACCTTGACCCCGTTGGGCGTCGCCAGCGAGTAGAGCTGGAACGGGTGCTTGCCGACCGGCAGTTCCTTGTCATGGGTGGGACCGGCGATCGGGCGATTGATGGCGGCGAAGCGGCCGCCACTCTCCTTGTTCCAGGTCCAGACTTTGGGGGGTTCGTAGCCGCTGGTCGGGGGTGCATCGGACATCGCTCTGGCTCCCGCAGAACTCGTCGAAAACGGTTCTGCCTTCTTATGTTGTTCTTTGCAGCCGCCGGGGGAGCGGCCCGCCGCTTACGATGTAGACGCCTGCGGAGATCAAGACAATGGCCGCCCAATCGGCTTTTTGCGGCCATTCGCCGAGCACCGGGATCGCCATCAGCGCGGTCATGGCCGGGCACAGGGCCGCGAAGGCCGCACCACTCGATGCGCCGAGGATGCTGACGGCCTTGCCGTAAAGCATCAGCGAGATGATGGCGGTCAGGATGCCCTGGACGAAGGCCTGCAATGCGATGTCTAGCCAGGGCGCCTGCGCGATGCCCGTCGCCGGCAAGGCCAAATAGATCGGCAGGTACAGCAGCGCGGAGCCGACGGCTGAAATGGCAGCGGCATGCAGGCCGTCGAGCCGCGCGCCCCGCAGCGCCACGGTGTAGAACGCCCAGGCGAGACCGGCACAGAGAAACAGCATGTGACCGAGGTTCTGCGCCGAGCCGAGCTCGCCGCCCGACGCCAGCGTGATTGCGAGCACGCCGGGCACGATCAGCGCAAAGCCGAGCTTCTTGGCAGAGCCGAATTCCTCGCCCAGCACGGCTGCCGCCAGCAGCGCCACCAGCAGCGGCATGACACCCGGAAACAAGGCACCGGCATGCGCCGCGGGAGCAAATGTGAGACCCCAGTTGGCAAAGAATACCGGCGCCGCCCCGCCGAGCACGATCGCGGCAAGCCCTCCCCAGCCGAGACGATCGATGGCAAGACCCCGCGCAACGACGAGCGGCAGCATTGCGAGGCCTGCGACGCCGAAACGTAGCGCAGCAATATCCCACGGCGTGAGACTGCTGCGCAGCCCAAGCCGCGCCACCACGATCCACCCGGACCAGATGCTGACCGCAGCCAGACCGCAGGCCGCGCCGCGCAGATAACGCGCAAGGTCGAGAGACTCGGCCATGACCCTCTCCCATAACTGTTATTATTGTTTTATAAGGTTACGGACTGAATCGATCCAAGGCAAGCCGCAGATGACCGCAAACGCCGACCCGTTCGACCTCAGCGGAGGTCATCCGGCGCTCGACTTCGTCAACACGCTGGATGAGCGGCCTTTTCCTGAACCGATCGAGAACCTGGCGAGCTACACCGACCTCGTTCGCTTCGCCGCGTTGACGGGCCTTGTCGCCACTCGTCAGGCGAGAGCGTTGCGCAAGCTCGCTGCGGCCGACCACGCGCCTGTCGCAAGGCGCGCGCGTCAATTGCGCGAGCATTTGTACGGCATGCTGACCGCGGTGCGGCAGCGGAAGGCAGTTCCGTCCGCGCACGCTTCAGGCGATAACCGCTGCCATCCGCGAGGCGCGGGCCGCACGGGTGCTGACAGTCTCCAAAGGAGAGGCCATCTTCGGCTACGACTGGCGCTCACCGCACGCGGCCGAGGTGCCGCTTCATGCCTGTGCGCTGGCGATCGAGGATCTGCTCACCACCGCCGACCGCAGCCGCATCCGCAAATGCGGCGCCGGGGATTGCGAGGTCTACTTCATCGACCGCAGCAAGGGCCGCCGCAGGCACTGGTGCAGCATGACCAACTGCGGCAATCGCGAAAAGCAGCGGCGCTGGCGCGCGAACTGAGATGAATTTCGTCATGGCCGGGCTTGACCCGCCTGCGCGGCCGAAGCCGCTTCGGCGAGGCGAAGGCCCGGCCATCCACGACTTTGCGATCGCATTCTTGTCAAGACGTGGATGCCCGGCACAAGGCCGGGCATGACGAGCGGAAAGAGTTACGATGCCGCCGCTTTCTGCTTCTGTGCCGCGCGCGTCATCGCAAATCCCTCATAGCCCCTTGGCGGCAACCTCGTTGCAAATCTGCCGGTACGGCCCGACGCCGCCGATATAGGGCATGAAGATGCGCGGCTTGCCGGGAATGTTGGCGCCCATGTACCAGGAATCCGCCTGCGGATAGAGCGTGGTGTACGCGACCTCGTTGACGTGCGCGACCCACTTGTCCTCGGCGTCCTGCTCGGCTTCCATGGTGTCGAGCTTGCGGTCGCGCATGGCGCCGACGACATCCGCGATCCAGTCGACATGCTGCTCGATCGAGACGATCATGTTGGACAGCACCGACGGGCTGCCGGGACCGGTGATGATGAAGAGGTTCGGGAAGCCTGTGGTCATCAGGCCGAGATAGGTCTTCGGCCCCTCCGCCCATTTCTGGTTCAGGGTCTGCCCCTCACGGCCCACGATATCGATTTTCGCGACCGAGCCGGTCATGGCGTCGAAGCCGGTCGCCAGCACCAGCGCGTCGATCTCGTAATCCTTGCCGCCCGCGCGCACCGCATGCGCCGTGACTTCCTCGATCGGACTGGCCTTGATGTCGACCAGCGTGACGTTTGGCCGGTTGAAAGTCTCGAAATAATCGGTGTCGATGCAGATGCGCTTGGTGCCGATCGGATAGCTTGCCGGCTTCAGCAGCTGTGCTTTCTCCGGGTCTTTCACAATCTCGCCGATCTTCTCGCGGACGAAATCGGCGGCGGTGTCGTTGGCGGCCTGGTCCAGCGCGAGGTTGTTGTAGACCGACATGAAGGTCAGCCCGCCATACTGCCAGCGCGCCTCATATCGGGAGCGGCGCGCGTTGTCGCCGTCATCGAGTGCGCCGCGGTCGGGCATCTCGGCATAGATGCCGTTCCGCGCCTCCTCGCGCGCGAAGCGGCGGATTTCAGGATAGTTGTCGCGGAACGTCTTGCGCTCCTCGGCCGTGAGCGGCTTGTTGCGCGCGGGAATCGAAAATTGCGGCGTGCGTTGAAAGACCGTGAGATGCTTCGCCTGCGCAGCGATCACGGGCACCGACTGGATGCCTGACGAGCCGGTGCCGATGATGCCGACACGCTGGCCGGTGAAATCGACCGGGTGATGCGGCCAGTTGCCGGTGTGATAGACCGCCCCTTTGAAGCTATCGAGCCCCTTGATGTCGGGCTTGCGCGCATTGGAGAGGCAGCCGGTGGCGAGCACCACGAACTTCGCCGTCACCGTCTTGCCGTCCGAGGTCGCGACCTGCCAGATGTTGTCACCTTCGTCGAACACCGCGCGCTCGACGCGGGTCGAGAACTGGATGTCGGGCCGCAGGTTGAAGCGGTCGGCGACGTGGTTGGCATAGCGCAGAATCTCCGGCTGCGGCGCGTAGCGCTCGCTCCAGTCCCATTCCTGCTGCAATTCGTCGGAGAAGGAATAGGAATACTGCATGCTTTCGACATCGCAGCGCGCACCGGGATAGCGGTTCCAGTACCAGGTGCCGCCGACGCCGTCGCCCTGCTCGTACACGCGCACGGAAAATCCCTGCCCGCGCAGCCGGTGCAGCATGTACATGCCGGCAAAGCCCGCGCCGACCACGACGACGTCGTAGGTCTCGGCGCTCTTGCCGGCGGTCAGGGATTGGGCGGACATGGACGAAAACTCCCGGGAATTGATCACTTGTTTGGAGGTGAGGATTCTCCGCGTAGCGCCAAAGCGCAAGTGCCAAAACAGCAGCGGAGATATTCTATTACCCTCATGGTGAGGAGCGCGTCAGCGCGTCTCGAACCATGAGGCCCGATAGGGGCCACATCCTTCGAGACGCCTGCTGCGCAGGCTCCTCAGGATGAGGGTCAACCGAAAGCCGCTTGGCGTGAAGACCTGTGTTGGGTTAGCGTTCACACAAGAAACATCAGCCGGGGGACGACACTCATGAAATCGCCGATCTGCGACATGCTGGGCATCGAGTTCCCCCTGCTCGCCTTCAGCCATTGCCGCGACGTGGTCGCCGCCGTCAGCCGCGCCGGTGGCTTCGGCGTGTTCGGCGCCACCGCGCATTCGCCTGACACGCTGGAGCAGGAGCTGAAATGGATCGACGCGCATTGCGACGGCAAGCCCTATGGCGTCGACGTGCTGATCCCCGAGAACATCTCGACATCAGGCGAGAAGAACGTCACCTGGAAGAGCCTGGAGGCGCGCGTCTCGCAGCAGCATCGTGACTTCACGCGCAATCTCCTGAAGAAATACGACATCGAGTTGACGGCGAAGAACGTCGCCGACAACCAGCCGCAACCGTTCGACGCCGAGACCGCGATGGAACTGCTCGAGGTCTCGTTCCGGCATCCGATCCGGCTGATCGCCAACGCACTCGGCGTGCCGCCGAAGGAGATGATCGCGCGCGGCCGCAAGCACGGCGTGCCGGTGGCGGCGCTGGTCGGCGCCAAGGAGCATGCGCTGCGCCAGGTCGCGGCCGGTGTCGACATTCTGGTGGTCCAGGGCACGGAAGCCGGCGGGCATTGCGGCGAGGTCTCCACCATGGTGCTGGTGCCTGAGGTGATCAAGGCGATCAAGCCGATCCGCGATGTGCCGGTGCTCGCGGCGGGCGGCATCATGACGGGCCGGCAGATGGCGGCCTGCATGGCGATGGGCGCGGCCGGCGCCTGGACCGGCTCGGTGTGGCTCGCGACCGTGGAGTCGGAGACGTCGGAGATTTTCCGTGAGAAGATGATCGCGGCGTCGTCGCGCGACGCGGTCCGCTCCAAGGGCCGCACCGGAAAACCGGCGCGTCAGCTGCGTTCGGTCTGGACCGACGCATGGGATCGCGGGCCCGACAGCCCCGGCGCGCTGCCGATGCCGTTGCAGAGCATCATCAGTCGCGATGCCTTCAACTCGATCGACCGATCAGCCGCGGCCGGCAATCCCAAGGCGCGCGATCTCGTGAGTTATTTCGTCGGCCAGGGCGTCGGGTTGATCGACAGCGTGAAGTCGGCCGGCGCCGTGGTGCAGGAGTTCAAGGAAGATTTCATCGAGGCGGTCGAGCACATGAACGCATTGGTCGCAGAATAAGGGACAACAACAAGAACAATGGCACTCAACGAAGAACGCATCCCCGTCATCGTCGGCGTCGGCGAGATCGTCGACCGCCCGAAGGAAATCACTGATGGACTCGAGCCGCTGGCGTTGCTCGAACAGGCTTGCAAGCGCGCCGAAGCCGACTCCGGCGCCAAGCTGCTGCATGAGCTGGGCTCGCTCGATGTCGTCAGCTTCCTGAGCTGGCGCTATCGCGATCCCGAGAAGCAGCTGGCGCTGCGCCTCGGCGCGACGCCTGCGCATTGCTACTACGGCCCGGTCGGCGGCGAGAGCCCGATCCGCTATTTGCATGAGGCGGCGCAGCGCATCGCACGCGGAGAATGCGAGGTCGCGGCCGTCGCCGGCGCGGAGGCGCAATCGACCGCGACCAAGGCCGAACGCGCCGGTCTCACACCGTCATGGACGCCGTTCGCGACCGACGTGGAGGAGCCGAAGCGCGGCGCGGCGTTCCAGAAACCGCTCGCGGTCAAGCTCGGTGTGTTCCGCCCGATCACGGTCTATCCGCTCTATGAGTCCGCGACATCTGCGCATTGGGGCCAGACGCCGCGCGAGGCGCTCGCCGAATCCGGCGAGCTATGGTCGACGTTTGCCGCG
This sequence comes from uncultured Alphaproteobacteria bacterium, assembly GCA_963795365.1. GTDB lineage: Bacteria > Pseudomonadota > Alphaproteobacteria > Rhizobiales > Xanthobacteraceae > Bradyrhizobium. The sequence goes on along the minus strand of CAWCHW010000019.1, from coordinate 32,554 downwards.
GTCGCCTCCGACAATCCCAACTCATGGTCGAAAAAGCGCTTTGCGCCGGAGCAGATCACCACGCCCTCGCCCGACAACCGGCTGATCGCGTGGCCCTACACCAAGCTGATGGTGGCGAATCCGAGCGTGAACATGGGCGGGGCGGTGCTGATGACCTCGCTTGCGAAAGCGCGCGCGGCCGGCGTGCCGGAGGAGAAACTGGTCTATCCGCTCGGCGGCGCCTCGGCGGAAGAGCCGCGCGACTACCTCTTGCGCGACCAGTTCTATGAAAGCCATCCGCAGAACGCGGTCTTGAATGCGGTGATGGATCTGGTCGGCGGCGACGGCAGGAAATTCGAGGCGATCGAACTCTACAGCTGCTTTCCTTGCGTGCCCAAGATGGCGCGGCGCACGCTCGGCCTCGGCCGCGACGTGCAGCCGACGGTGACGGGCGGGCTCACCTTCTTCGGCGCGCCGCTCAACACCTATATGACGCATGCCGCCTGCGCGATGGTGCGAAGGATCAGGAGCGGCGCGAAGCTCGGCCTGCTCTACGGCCAGGGTGGCTTCGTCACCAAGCATCACGGGCTGGTGCTGTCGCGCGAGATGCCGCGCGAGGCGATCAATCAAGACGACGTCGGTCCAGTCCGAAGCCGACCGCAACAAGCGCGCGGTGCCGGAGTTCGTCGACCAAGCCGGCGGCAAGGGCAAGGTCGAGGCCTTCACCGTGATCTATCGCGGCAATGGCGAGGTCGAGCATGGCGTCGTCATGCTGCGCACCGAGGATGGAAAGCGCACGCTCGCGCGTATTCCCGCCGATGACGCCGCGACGCTGGCGCATCTGCGCAGCATGGACCGCACGCCGGTCGGCTCGCTCGGCGACATCACAATGGCGGATGATGGCGCGCCGGTGTGGCGGGCGGGATAACGACATTCTTCGTCATGGCCGGGCTTGGCCCGGCCATCCACGCCTTTTCGGCCTCGAATAAGTAAGCGTGGATGCCCGGCACAAGGCCGGGCATGACGAATGAAAGGGAGAACCCTACCCCTTCACATCCTGCTTTTCGGAGACCTTCGCCGGCTTCACCTTCGCCGCCTCACCCGCAATCCGCACGGGATCGCCGTCGGCGATGCCGTCCGGCGGCGTGACGATGATGCGATCATCCACCGCGAGGCCCGAGGCAAGCTCGATGGAACGACCGAGATCGCGCGAGATCGTCACGGCCTTGAACAGCACCCTGCCGTCGGACCCGACGGTCGCAACGCGCAAGCCGTTCTGGTTGAAGATCAGGGCGCTGGCGGGGATGTTGAGCGGCACGCCGTCGCGCTGCAGGATCAGCCGCACATTGGCGTAGCTGCCCGGCATCAATTCGCCCCTGGCGTTGTCGAGACCGAGTTGCATCCGCGTCGTGCCCGAGGCGACGTCGACCGACTGCGCGGAGGCCTCCACCGTCGCCTCGAAGCTGCGGGTCGGATATTCCGGCACCGTGATCACGGCTTTGGCGCCGATCTTGATCGACGGCACATAACTCTGCGGCACGTTGACGTAGACGCGCAGCTTGCGGATGTCGGAGATGACGAACATCGCCGGTCCCGTGCCGCCGCCGGCGTTGATCAGCGCGCCGACGTCGGTGTCGCGCGCGGTGACGATGCCGTCGAAGGGCACGCTGATCTTCTTGTAGCCGGCCAGCGCTTCCAGCCGCTCGACATTGGCCTGGCCTGCCTTCACCGCCATGTTCTTGTTGGAGAGGTCGGCCGTGCGCTCGTCGATCTCCTGCGCCGAGACGAAGTTCGAGGCGACCAGTGTCTTGCGCCGGTTCAACGTCGCTTCCGACAGCTTGGCGCTGGCCTGCTGGCTGGCGAGATCGGCACGGGCCTGCAGCAGTTGCTGATCGAGGTCGGGCGCCTCGATCTCGGCGATCACGTCGCCCGCCTTGACACGGGCGCCGATGTCGGCGCTCCAGTTCTTCAGGTAACCGGAGACGCGCGCGAAGATCGGGGCACGCTGGTAGGCCTCCATCCGCCCTGGCAGGTCGACGGTGGGATTGATGACCTTTGCTTCCGGCAGCGTGACCGCGACCGTGGGAACCGCCTGATCGTCGGTCCATTCGCGCAAGCGCGCGTTGGCCTCCTCGCGCGAGCGGATCCCTGTGATCACCACCACAATCAGCACGATGCCGGCAAGCATGCCGAAAAGGCCCAGCTTCCGGTGCGACACCGGCGGGCTTTGTTCAGTGGGCATGCGGCATCTCCGAGGGGGCGGCGGCTTTGACGCCTTGCTTCTTGTGTACCATGCTGAAAACAACGGGAACAAACATTAACGTCGCAGTGGTGGCGAAGATCAGCCCGCCGATCACGGCGCGGCCGAGCGGCGCGTTCTGCTCGCCGCCCTCGCCCAGCCCCAGCGCCATCGGTGTCATGCCGATGATCATCGCGAGCGCCGTCATCAACACCGGACGAAAGCGGACGAAGCCCGCTTCGAGCTGCGGCCTGGATGGGGTCGCCGAGCTCTTCATAACGTTCGCGCGCGAAGCTGATGACCAGCACGCTGTTGGCGGTGGCGACGCCCATGCACATGATGGCCCCGGTCAAGGCTGGCACCGACAGCGTCGTCTGCGTCGTGAACAGCATCCAGACGATGCCGGCGAGCGCGGCCGGCAGCGCGGTGATGATCACGAACGGATCCGACCACGACTGGAAGTTCACGACGATCAGCAGATAAATCAGCACGGCGGCGGCGAGCAGGCCGAACAGCAGGCCTGAAAATGCCGAGTTCATGGTCTGCACCTGGCCGAGCAGCACCACCGACGAACCTTTCGGCACATCCTTGGCGGTTTCGGCAACCAGCTTGCGGATGTCGTCCGCCACCGCGCCGAGATCGCGCCCCTGCGGAGTCGCAAAAATCTGCACAATGGTCTGAATGTCATACTGCGAGACCACCGCGCTCGACGTCGTTCGCTTGACGTTGGCGATGCCGCCGAGGATCGGCGATTGCGCGTTGCCGACCCCGGTGATCGGCAATCCCTGCAGCGCGCTCAGCAAATCGATCTGGTATTGCGGCGTCTGCATCACGATCGAATAGGATACGCCGTTGTCCGGATTGAGATAGTAGGTCGGCGCGACCTGCGAGCTGCCGGCGAGATTGACGACGAGGCTGTTGGTGACATCGCGCTCCGTCAGTCCGACATATTGCGCGCGGGTGCGGTCGACGTCGATGTTGAAGGTCGGCGCGCTCGGTGACTGCTGGATGCGCGCGTCCGCGACGCCGGGAATCTTGCGGATACGGCTGAGCAGCTTGTTGGCATAGGCGAAATTGGCATCGACATTGGCGCCGCGCACCTGCAGGTCGATCGGCGCCGGCGCGCCGAAATTCAGGATCTGGCTGACGATGTCGGCGGGCAGGAATGCGAAGGTCAATCCGGGAAACAGCCGCGGCAACTGCTCGCGCAGCGCCTGAACGTGCTCGGCCGTCGGACGATGGTCCTCCTTCAGCTTGATCTGGATGTCACCGTCCTGCGGGCCGATCACGCCGGTATTGTTGTAGGTCATGTTGATGCCGGAGATCGGCATGCCGATATTGTCGGTGACCGTCTCGATCTCTTGCGGCGGAATGATCTTGCGGACCGCCTTTTGCACGTCGGCGAGCTGTCCGGCGGTTTCCTCGACCCGCGTACCGACCTGGGTGCGGACATGCATCAGGATATTGCCGGCGTCGACGGCGGGGAAGAAGTTGCGGCCGAGGAACGGCACCAGCAGGAACGACACCGCGACAAAGCTGAGGAAACCGATCACGAAAACAGGCCGGTGCGCGAGCGCCATCGACAGCAATCCGCGGTAACCGTGCCGCAGCCGCTCAAACCGTGCCTCGAAGCCGCGCTGGAACATGACCAGCGGGTTGCGCGTGGGCGGCGGTCCTTCTTCATGATGGATGTGCGGCTTGAGCAGATAGTTCGCCATGGTCGGCACCAGCGTGCGCGACAGGATGAACGACCACATCATCGCGAACATCACGGCTTCCGCCATCGGCACGAACAGGAAGCGCGCGACGCCGGTGAGAAAGAACATCGGCACGAACACGATGCAGATGCAGAGCAGCGAGACGAAGGCCGGCGTCACGATCTGGTTGGCGCCGTCGAGGATCGACTGCGTGACCGGCTTGCCCTGCTCCAGATGATAATTGATGTTTTCGATGGTCACGGTGGCGTCGTCGACGAGGATGCCGACCGCGAGTGCAAGGCCGCCCAGCGTCATGATGTTGAGCGTCTCGCCGATCGCCGACAGCATGACGATGGCGCCCATGATCGACAGCGGGATCGACACCGCGATGATGACGGTGGAACGCCAGCTGCCGAGGAACAAGCAGGATCATCAGGCTGGTGAGGCAGGCCGCGATCACGCCTTCATTGGCGACGCCGCCGATCGCACCACGTACGAACACGCTTTGATCGCCGACAAAGCCGACCTTGAGCGCGTCCGGCATCTGCGACTTGGTGTCGATGACCTTCTGCTTGATGCCCGCGATGATATCCAGCGTCGAGATCGCGCCGGCTTTCAGCACCATCATCAGCACCGAACGATTGCCGTCGACATGGACGATGTTGGTCTGCGGCGGGTTGCCGTCGCGCACGCTGGCGACGTCGCGGACATAGACCATGGCGCCATTGACGGTCTTGATCGGGAGGTCGCCGAGTTCCTCGATCTTGAGCGGCGAGTTGTTGAGCTGGATGTTGTACTCGAACTGGCCGATCTTCTGCGTTCCGACCGGAGTGATCAGATTCTGCGCGGCCAGCGTATTGGCGACGTCCTGGCCGGACAGGCCTCGGGCCTGCAGCGCCCCTGAATTGAGATCGATCTGGATCTGACGCTGCTTGCCGCCGAACGGATAGGGAATGGCCGCGCCGGGTACGGTCACCAGCGGCGTGCGCAGCTGGTTGATCCCGATATCGGCGAGGTTCTGCTCGGTCAGCCCGTCGCCGGACAGCGCGAGCTGGATGATCGGAACGGTGGAGGCGCTGTAGTTCAGGATCAGCGGCGGCGTCGATCCGGGCGGCAGCTGCTTCAACAGCGTCTGCGAGATCGCGGTCACCTGCGCATTCGCGGTGCGGATGTCGACATTGGGCTGGAAGAAGATCTTGACGATGCCGACCCCGTTATAGGAATTGGCGACGATGTGCTCGATATCGTTGACCGTGGTCGTCAGCGCGCGCTGGAACGGCGTGGTGATGCGGCCGGACATCTGGTCCGGCGGCAGGCCGGTGTACTGCCAGACCACGCCGATCACGGGGATGCGGATGTCCGGAAAGATGTCGGTCGGCGTGCGCAGCGCCGCGAGCGGACCGAGCAGCATCAGCAACAACGCGAGCACGACGAAAGTATAAGGCCGGCTGAGCGCGATGCGCACCAGTGCGATCATGGTATTCCCAGGGATCCGGCCAGCCCAAAACCCCCGCCGGCTGCCGTTCGAGGCTCTTTACCCGAACCGCGGGCGATGAGCCAATATCGTGGCGCAAGGCGCCCCTTCACTTCCGCGATAGCTGGCGGTCTGTGGTTAACGCATGAGCGCGAGCGCGTCGGAAAAGAACTCCGGCCCACCGAAATTGCCTGATTTCAGCGCGATCAGCATGTCGCCCTGCCTGGCACCGACGGCGCGCAGCACCGGCACACCTGCGGCGATTTCCGCGCCGACCAGAAAGCCGGGGATGCCGAGGCGGTCGACCACCGCGCCTGAGGTCTCCCCGCCCGCCACCACCAGCCGCCGCACGCCGGCGCCGATCAGACCTTCGGCGATGTCGGCCATCGCCTGCTCGATGGCGTGACCCGCGGCGTCGCGGCCATGACGGCCCTGGAGCGCCGCCACCTGATCGGGCGTCGCACTGCTGACGATCAGGATCGGATGGCTGCCGAGCCGTTCGCGCGCCCAGGCCAGCGCGCGGCGCGCTTCGTCTTTGCCCTTCACGATCTGGTCGGGATCGAGGTGCAATACCGGCATGATCTTCTCGGCGCTGGCGATCTGGCCCAGCGTCGCCTGCGAGCAGCTGCCCGCGAGGCAAGCTGCGGGACCGCCGACCGGCTTCTCCGACACCGATGCCGCCGCGCTCGGCGCGGCAGCACCGGCCAGCGCTCGCGCCAGCCCAAGCCCGATGCCGGAGGCGCCGACCGACAGGCGATGCTGGACGGCGACCTTGCCGATGGTTTCCAGATCAGGATCGAACACGGCATCGATGATGGCCGCACCGATGCCCTGCCCGGCGAGATCGGCAAGCCGCGCGCGCACCGCGTCCGCGCCGCCCGACAGCGTGGCGAGATCGATCAGGCCGATCTTGGTCTTGCTCTGCCGCGCCAGCACCCGCACCAGATTGGAATCGTGCATCGGGTTGAGCGGATGGTCCTTCAGCGGGCTTTCGTTCAGCGGGACGGCCCCGACGAACAGGTTGCCCTTGTAAACGGTGCGGCCGGTCTCGGGGAAAGCGGGGGTCACCAGCACGATGGCGTCGCCGGACTCGGCACGGAGCGCATCCGTCACCGGGCCGATATTGCCCTTGTCGGTGGAGTCGAAAGTCGAGCAGATCTTGAACAACACATGATCGGCGCCGCGGCCACGCATCCATTTTTCGGCGGCGAGCGAACGCTCCACCGCGATGCTGGCCTCGATCGAGCGGCTCTTCAGCGACACCACGACCGCATCGACCTCGGGCAGCTTGAGATCATCCGCTGGCACGCCGATGGTCTGCACGGTGCGCAGGCCTGCGCGCGTCAGCGTGTTGGCGAGGTCGGAGGCGCCGGTGTAGTCGTCGGCGATGCAGCCGAGCTTGAGGCTCACGGCTTTTTCCCCGCATATGTCTTGAACCAGCCGAGGCCGTCGGTGGTCTTGCCGCGCGGATTATACTCGCAGCCGACAAAGCCGGTGTAGCCGAGCCGGTCGATCTCATCGAACAGGAACGGATAGTTCAGTTCCTCGCCGTCGGGCTCGTTGCGGGAGGGAATGCTGGCGATCTGCATGTGGCCGATGATCGGCAGCATTTCACGCAGGTGCATCGTCACGTCGCCATGGATGATCTGGCAGTGATAGATGTCGAACTGCAGCTTGAGATTCGGGATTTTCAACTCGCGGATCAGGTCGCGCGCGAAGAAGAAATCGTTGAGGAAATAGCCGGGCACGTTGCGCGGATTGATCGGCTCGATCACGACATCGAGGCCGTGCGGCGCGAAGAACTCGGCCGCTGATGCCACCGACCTGGTGAAGGCTTCGACGGCCTTGCGATCGTCCCGGCTGGCGATGCCGGCCATCAGATGCACGCGCTTGACGCCGGTCGCCTGCGCATAGGGCAGCGCGGTCTTGAAGCTCTGCTGCATGTCGGCGAAGCGTGCGGGCAGCGCGGCAAAACCCTTCTCGCCGGCCGCCCAGTCGCCGGGCGGCAGGTTGAACAGCGCCTGGGTGAGGCCGTTGCCGTGCAGGCGTTCGCCGACCTCTTTCGCCGGGTGCTCATAGGGAAACAGGAATTCGACCGCGGTGAAGCCGGCCTTCGCCGCCGCCTCGAAGCGGTCGAGGAACGGCACCTCGTTGAACATCATCGACAGATTGGCGGCGAAACGGGGCATGACTGACCTCTTGTTTACTTGGGTTCGCCCGGGATTTTGGTGCCGCTGATGCGGGCATAGAGCCGCGCCACCGAGGCGTCGTCGTCGCGGCCCATGCCGCTTCCCGCTGCGGCCAGGAACATCTGCAGCGCGGCGGCGGCGACCGGCGCCGGAAACCGCGCCGAGCGCGCCATGTCCTGGACGATGCCGAGGTCTTTGACGAAAATCTCGACCGCGCTGCGCGGCCGGTAATCGCCGTCGAGCACCTGCTTCATGCGGTTCTCGAACATCCAGGAATTGCCGGCGGAGGCGGTGATGACGTCATAGACCTTGCGCAGGTCGAGGCCTTGCCGGGCGGCAAACGCCATCGCCTCCGACGCCGCCACGATGTGCACGCCCGCGAGCAACTGGTTGACCATCTTGAAGGCGGCGCCCTGCCCCGGCTCGTCGCCGAGCTCGTAGAGTTTTGCCGCCATCGCATCCAGCGCGGGCCGCGCCTTGGCAAAGGCCGCGGCGCTGCCGGAGGCGAGGATCGTCAGCTCGCCCTGCGCCGCGCGCTGCGCGCCGCCGGAGATCGGCGCATCCAGATAATGCCGGCCGGTCGGCTCCAGCTGCTTGGCGAGGCGCCGCGCGACGTCGGGATCCATCGTCGCCGAGGACACGAACACCGCACCTTTGGCGAGCGTGTCTGACACGCCGTCCTTGCCGAACAAAATGGTTTCGGTCTGTGCGGCATTGAGCACCACCGAGATAACGATGTCGGCGCCCTTGGCCGCTTCGGCCGGCGTGGCTGCGCCCTTGCCGCCGTCTTTGACGAAGCGCGCCACCGCATCCGCGGCCACGTCGCAGCCGGTGACCTCATAACCCCTGCGGTGGAGCGAGGTCGCCATGCCAAATCCCATCGAGCCGAGCCCGATGACGGCCATCTTCAGTTTCGCGGTGTCGGCCATCGGCGTTTCCTGTTCCCTGTTGTCCGGTTTTGCTGTCCTGCCTATCACGGCTTGGCCGCGCTGCCAAAGCGTGAGACAACCAACAGCCATGAGCGAGACAAAGCTCCGCGAAAACATCTGCCGTCTCGGCCGCTCGCTGTTCGAGCGCGGGCTGACGCCGGGCTCGTCGGGCAATATCAGCGTCAAGCTCGACGACGGCGGCTGGCTGGTGACGCCGACCAACGCCTCGCTCGGTTTCCTCGATCCGGCGAAACTGTCGCGGCTTGCCGCCGATGGCAAGCTCGTCTCGGGCGATGCGCCGACCAAGGAAGTGCCGCTGCATAGCGCGCTGTATCAGACGCGGGGCGCGGCACGCGCGGTGGTGCATCTGCACTCCACCCATTCGGTCGCGCTGTCGATGCTGCCGGAGATCGATCCGCGTGCGGCGCTGCCGCCGATGACGGCCTATTACGTGATGAAATGCGGTGCCACCGCGCTGGTGCCGTATTATCGGCCGGGCGATCCCGCGGTCGCCGACGCGATCAAGGGGCTGGCCGGGAAATTTTCATCGGTGCTGCTCGCCAATCACGGTCCGGTCGTGTCGGGCGACACGCTGGAGGCCGCGGTGTTTGCGATGGAAGAGCTGGAGGAGACGGCGAAGCTGTATCTCCTGCTGCGCGGACTGAACCCGCGGTTCCTGTCGCCGGCGCAGGTCGCCGATCTGGTGAAGGTGTTTGGCGTCGAGCTGCCGGAGCATCATTGACTTTCGTCATGGCCGGGCTTGTCCCGGCCATCCACGTCTTCTTTTCCGCGGCGACAAAGACGTGGATGCCCGGCTCAAGGCCGGGCATGACGAGTCCTCTATAGGCGGCACGCCTTCCGGCTAGGTCATCACCTGCGTTCGATAGAACCGCTCATACATCTCGTTCGCCTCCTCGAACCGGCGAACCGCCTTCTTTCCGTCCATCGGGCCTTCCATCAGCGTCTCGGCATCCCATTCGCTGCGGTGAGCACCAAAGAAATCGCCGCCGTAGACGTGGATGGCGCCGGTCAGCCGCGGAATTGGATTGGTCACGGAATGGATGATGTTGTGGCCGAGCGGCTCGGCGTCGCCGACGGAGAGCGCGCGTGCGCCAGCGGCCTCGATGCGGCCGCTGCCGTCGGGCAATCGGCGCCAGAACACATTGTCCTCGCGACCGGTATAGATGCCGATCACCGCCCACATATGATGGTTATGCGGCATCACCGTCATCATCGGCCCCCAGATCACGTTGATGATCGTGAGATCAGGCGCGTGATACAGCTTCTGGATTTCCGGGCGCTTCGGCTCACCCAGCGTCTTCAGAATGCCCGACGGGTCGGCAACGGCACGGGAGAGCACCTCGCGCACCGACTTGTGGGACGAGTCTGCCTTGAGCGCGGCGCGGCAATCGGCGGTGAATTGCTCGAGATCGAACATGCGCATGCTCCCCTTGAGGCGTAGGGCGGATTAGCGAAGCGTAATCCGCCGCGGCGGGTTACGCCCTTCGGGCTCACCCGCCCTACAAATTACAACACGGCCAGCTGCCTGTTCTGCAAGTCCGTGATCAGCATCAGGCCCGGTGCATGCGTGATCGCGAACGGGATCTTCGCCGCCGCGATGACCGATTGCGGCGTGACGCCGCAGGCCCAGAACACCGGGATCTCGTCGGCCGCGATCGGCACGGGATCGCCGTAGTCGGGCTTGTTGATGTCGGCGATGCCGATCGAATGCGGATGGCCGAGATGCACCGGCGCGCCGTGCACGCTCGGAAAGCGCGAGGTGATCTGCACCGCGCGGATCGCCTGCGCGGGTTTCAACGGCCGCATCGACACCACCATCGGTCCCGCGAACGGACCCGCCGGGCTGCAGACGATATTGGTGCGGTACATCGGCACGCGCACCTTGTGCTCGATGTGGCGGAGCGGCAGGCCCTCGGCCATCAGCGCCTCCTCGAACGAAAACGAGCAGCCGAGCACGAAGGCGACGAGATCGTCGCGCCAATGCGCCATAACATCGGTCGGCTCGTCCACCACCTCGCCGTGGCGCCAGACGCGATAGCGCGGCACGTCGGTGCGGATGTCGAGGTCGGTGCCGAGCGAGGGGATCATGGGATTGCCGACGTCCGACATGCCGATGATCGGGCACGGCTTTGGATTGAGCTGGCAGAAGCGGTGGAAGGCGGAAGCGAATGTCTCCGGCAGGACGACCAGATTGCCCTGCACATAGCCGTTGGCGACGCCCGACGTCGTCTCCGCCAGGCCAGCGCGGTATTCGAGCCGCGCCTGGTGGCTCGGCAGGATCGCCTGCCCCTGCTCTTTCCCGCTCAGACCGACATTCATCTGGCCGCTCCGTGCCTCGACAGACAATACACTATGATTCTACCATGGCCGCCCGTTCTACGCACCACCGTAATTCCGGAAGCCTGAATGACCAGAAACGCATCCAACCTGCAGATCGATTCCGTCCGGCTGTGGGACACCATCCATGAAACCGCGCAGTTCGGCCTGACGCCGAAGGGCGGCGTGCGCCGGCTGACGCTGGGGCCTGAGGACAAGCAGGTGCGCGACTGGTTCCGCAGGGCATGCGAGGCGGCGGGGCTGGAGGTGCATGTCGACGGGCTCGGCTCGATGTTCGGCGTCCGCAAGGGACGCGACAATTCGAAACCGCCGGTGGGCCTCGGCTCGCATCTCGACACCCAGCCGACCGGCGGCAAGTACGACGGCGTGCTCGGCACGCTCGCCGCGCTCGAAGTGGTGCGCACGCTCAACGATGCCGGCATCGAAACCGAGGTGCCGCTCTGCATCTGCAACTGGACCAATGAGGAAGGCTCGCGCTTTGCGCCGGCCACGATGGCCTCTGCCGCCTATGCCGGCGAATACACCACCGAGAACATCCTGGCGCGCAAGGACGCGACCGGCATGACCGTGGGCGAAGCGCTCGACGGCATCGGCTATCGCGGCAGCGAGCCGGTCGGGCAACGCAAGTTCGGCGCCTTCGTCGAGCTGCATATCGAGCAGGGCCCGCTGCTGGAAGCCGAGAACAAGACCATCGGCGTGGTCGACCGCGGCCAGGGCATCATCTGGTACGACGGCAAGATCGTGGGCTTCGAAAGCCATGCCGGCACCACGCCGATGCCGCTGCGCCGCGATGCGCTGGCAACCTTGTCGGAGATCGTGCTGGCGGTCGAAAGCATTGCGAACAAGCACGGCCCGCATGCGGTCGGCACCGTCGGTGAAGCGGTCATTGCCGCGCCCTCGCGCAACGTCATTCCCGGCGAGATCGCCTTCACCGTCGATGTGCGCAGCCCCGAGGCGACGACGCTGGATGCGATCGACGCGGACTTGCGCGCGGCGATCGCCGGGATCGCGCCACGGCGCAAGGCGCAGATCGAGCTATCAGCGATCTGGCGCAAGGAGCCGACGGTGTTCGACGCCAAACTGGTCGACGCCGTCGAGGCTTCCGCCAAGATGCTGGGTTATACACATCGCCGCATCACCTCGGGCGCCGGTCACGATGCCTGCAATCTCGCCACCGTCGTTCCGGCGGCGATGGTGTTCGTGCCCTGCAAGGACGGCGTCAGCCACAACGAGTTGGAAGACGCGACGCAGCCGGACTGCGCCGCCGGCGCCAATGTGCTGTTGCACACGGTGCTGTCGCTGGCCGGCGTCGCATCGTGACAACAAGAATATAAAGGGAGGCTTTCGTGCGTGGAGTTTTTGTCGACGCCAATGATTCGTTAGCGGAGATTTTCGAGCGTCAGCGCAAGCCCGGCGATCCCGATGTGAAGGTCAATCTCGATCCCAACATCAAGCCGGACCAATGGCCCGCGCTGCTCGGCGGCGCCGAGATCGGCGTGGTCGATCATACGGCATTGCCGACCGATGTCGCGAAGCAGTGCAAGGGGCTGAAGCACGTGGTGTTCCTCGGCACCGGCGCGCGCAGCTACATGAACCCGGACGAGCTCGCCGAGCTCGGCATGGAAGTGCACCTGATCAAGGGTTATGGCGACACCGCGGTGGCGGAAGCCGCGATTGCGCTGATGTGGGCCTCGGCGCGCGTGATCCCCTGGATGGATCGCGAGATGCGGCGCGGCAACTGGCTCCGCGAGGACGCGATGCAGCTGACCGGCAAGACGCTCGGCCTGATCGGCTTCGGCGGCATCGCGGCCGAGGTGGCGCGCATTGCGTCCGGCAGCGGCATGAAGGTGATCGCCTGGAACCGGACGCCGAAGACCGCGGCGAATGTCGAGTTCGTCCCGCTCGACAAGCTGCTCGCCGAGAGCCACGTGATCTCGATCCACCTGCTGCTCAACGACGAGACCCGCGGCTTCCTGTCACGCGAAAAGATCGCGGCGATGCGCAAGGGCGCGATCCTGGTCAACACCGCGCGCGGCGCCATCGTCGACGAGCCGCGATGATCGACGCGCTGAAGACCGGCCATATCCGCCATGCCGGGCTCGACGTCTTCAACATCGAGCCATTGCCCGCCGATCACCCGCTGACCAAGATTTCAAACGTGACGCTGTCGGCGCATTCCGCATTCCGCACGCCGGAGGCCAGCGAAAATCTGATCCGTGCGGCGTGGGAGCATTGCCGGAGGATTGTGGGGGGGTAAAAGAAACCTGTCGTCCCGGACAAGCGAGCGTAGCGAGCGCGATCCGGGACCCATACCGCGTGATCTAGCGTTATGGCGAACTGGTTGACGCTCGTCGCAACGAGTTCGGCCTGTGGTTATGGGTCCCCGCGTTCGTGGGGACGACAGCCTCAATCCACCATCTCCGCGACCGCCTTGCCGCAAGCGCCGGTGTCGGCGTTGCCACCGAGATCCTTTGTGCGCAGCGTGCGTTCGCCGAGCGTGCGCTCGATCGCGCCGACGATGGCCTCGGCGGCCTGCTTCTCGCCGAGATGCTCCAGCATCATCGCACCAGACCAGATCATGCCGATCGGATTGGCGATGCCCTGCCCCGCGATATCGGGCGCCGAGCCATGCACCGGCTCGAACACTGACGGAAAATTTCCTTCCGGATTGATGTTGCCCGACGGCGCAATGCCGATGGTGCCGGTGCAGGCCGGACCGAGGTCCGACAGAATATCGCCGAACAGGTTGGAGCCGACCACGACGTCGAACCAGTCCGGATGCAGCACGAAATTCGCGGTGAGAATGTCGATGTGGTACTTGTCCCACTTTACCTTGGGAAACTGCTTCGCCATGGCCTCCACGCGCTCGTCCCAATAGGGCATGGTGATGGAGATGCCGTTGGACTTGGTCGCCGAGGTCAAATGCTTCTTCGGCCGCGACTGCGCCAGCTCGAACGCGAATTTCAAAATGCGATCGACGCCGATGCGGGTCATCACCGTCTGCTGCGTCACGAATTCGCGGTCGGTGTCCGGGAACATGCGGCCGCCGACGGATGAATATTCGCCTTCGGTATTCTCGCGCACCACCCAGAAGTCGATATCGCCGGGCTTGCGGTTGGCGAGCGGCGACGGCACGCCGGGCATCAGCCGAACCGGACGCAAATTCACATATTGATCGAACTCCCTGCGGAACTTGATCAGCGAGCCCCACAGCGAGACGTGATCGGGGATTTTCGCCGGCCAGCCGACCGCGCCGAAATAGATCGCGTCGTGCTTGCCGATTTTGTCCTTCCAGTCGTCCGGCATCATCTGGCCGTGCTTCTCGTAATAGTCGTAGGACGCGAAGTCGAAATGATCGAAAGACAGGCTGACGCCGTGCTTCTTCGCCGCCGCCTCGATGACGCGCAGGCCCTCCGGCATCACTTCCTTGCCGATGCCGTCGCCGGGAATGACCGCGATGCGATATTGTTTCTTGCTCATCGAGAACGTCCTTGTGATCCGATCCGCCTGTCCCGGCGCTTGCTTCGTCGCCCTGCAATGAACCAAACTGGGATCAAGCGCAACGCTGCAGTGCAGTGTTGACCGCCGAGTTGCCTCCCGCCTAACAATCCCTCCCCGCACTTTATTCCAGCGAGTATTCCCATGGACCTGCATCTGCGCGGCAAGCGCGTTCTCATCACCGGCGCGTCAAAGGGCATCGGCGCCGCCGCCGCCGAAGCCTTCGCCGAGGAAGGCTGCCACCTGCGGCTCGCGGCGCGTTCGGGCGACGCGCTGAAGGCGCTGACCGACCGGTTGCGGTCGGCGCACCAGATCGACGCGTCTGCGCATGTCGTCGACCTGCGCAAAAGCGAGGACATCCAGCGGCTGGTGAAGGATGCCTCCGACATCGACATCCTCGTCAACAATGCCGGCGACATTCCCGGCGGCTCGATCGACAAGATCGACGAGCCGACCTGGCGGCATGCCTGGGAGCTGAAGGTGTTCGGCTACATCAACCTGACGCGCGCAATCTACGCACAGATGAAGGCGCGCGGCGGCGGGGTGATCGTCAACGACATCGGCGCGGCTGGCGAAAAATTCGACGCTAACTATATCTGCGGCAGCGCCGGCAATGCGGCGCTGATGGCGTTTACCCGCGCGTTGGGTGGAAAGAGCCTAGCCGACAATATCCGCGTGGTCGGCATCAATCCGGGGCCGGTCGGCACCGATCGCCATGTCACGCTGCTGAAGACTCGCGCCAAGCATCAGTTCGGCGACGAGAACCGCTACAAGGAATTCCAGAAGGGCATGCCGCGCGGCCGGCCCGCGCATGCGCGCGAGATCGGCGACCTGATGGCGTTCCTCGCCTCGGAGCGGTCGGGCTACACGTCGGGCGTGATTTTCACGGTCGATGGCGGGATTGCGGCGGGGTGGGGGTAGAGCCTCCCGTCATTGCGAGCGAAGCGAAGCAATCCATGGCGCAGCACGTGACAATATGGATTGCTTCGTCGCTCCGCTCCTCGCAATGACGATTAACGCCGTCCTCGCAAACAACTGCCTGATCAGCGTCGTGATCCGGCCCATCGGCGAAGCCATTCGTCCATGATCGAGAAGTGGTCGGCGCCGGGAATTTCCTCATAGGTCACCGGTAGGCCATGCCTGGCGCGATGGCCGGCGAAGTCAGCGGTCTGCTTGCGCAGCAGCGGCAGCTCGGCCGAGCCGACCACCAGCGACAGCGGCTTCATCGGACCTCCCGCGACCATCATTGGCGAATTCCTGCGTGACATCGCTTCATCCAGCCCGAGCTTGACGTTGAGATAGGAGGCGCGGATCGGTTCGAGATCGTAGATGCCCGAGATCGCCATGCCCGCCTTCACGTAAGGATGCGACAGCGCCATCGCGGTAAGATGCCCGCCGGCCGACCAGCCCGAGACCACGAGGCCCTTGCCGTCGCCGCCGAGCGCGGGCAATTCGCGCGCGAGGAAATCGATGCCGGCATGGATTTCCGCGACGATCGCATCGAGCGTGGCGTCCGGCGCCAGCGTGTAGCCGATCAACGCCACATTGATGCCGTAGCCGAGCGGACCCTCGGCAAACATCGTAAAATTCTCCTTTGCCCGGTTCTGCCAGTAGCCGCCGTGAATGAACAGCAGAGTCGGCGCATCGTCGTGCGCCCTCAGATAGTCGATGCGATTGCGCTCGCGCGGGCCATAGCGCAGATCGAGATGGTCGGGATGACGCCCGCGCAACTCGGCCGATTGCCGCTCCCAGCCCGCCACGATCTCGCCGCTGCCGGCCACCGCCTCGCCATTGTTGAGACCGCGGTCGAGCTCGGCCCGGCTCAATCCGCGCCAGTCCGGCGCATCAAACGGCGTCGTCATGCCCAATCCCCCAAAACCCCGCGTTGCCACTAAGCCGAAAAATGTTCTAGATGATTTCATAACAAGAAGCACGATAACGGGGGGCACCATTGGCTGGCCAGGAACTGGTGCGGGACACCGCCTACGCGGTCGTCAGCAAGCTCAAAAAGGGCGACGTCACGCCGCTCGACCTGCTCGACGTTCTGGAAAAGCGCATCGGTGAGGTCGACGGCGCCGTCAATGCGCTGCCGACGCTGTGCTTCGAGCGCGCCCGCGACCACGCCAAGGCGCTGATGCAGAAGAAGCCGGCCGAGCGCGGCTTGCTTGCGGGACTGCCGATCCCGATCAAGGACCTCACTGACGTCGCCAATGTCAGGACCACGCAGGGCTCGCCGATCTACAAAGACCGGGTGCCCGAACATTCCGACATCCTGGTCGAACGGCTCGAGGAAAACGGCGGCGTGGTCTACGCCAAGTCGAACACGCCGGAATTCGGCGCCGGCGCCAACACCTTCAACGAGGTGTTCGGCGCGACCCGCAATCCCTGGGACACGTCGAAGTCGGCGGCCGGCTCCTCCGGCGGCGCCGCGGTCGCGCTCGCAACCGGCATGGCCTGGCTCGCGCATGGCTCCGACATGGGCGGCTCGCTGCGCAACCCCGCGAGCTTCTGCGGCATCGTTGGCCTGCGCCCGAGCATCGGCCGCGTCGCGCACACGCCGCAATTCGCGGTCGACCGCAATCTCGGCGTCCAGGGTCCGATGGCGCGCAATGTCGAGGACCTCGCCTTGCTCCTGGACGCCATGAGCGGCGAGCACCCGGGCGATCCGCTGTCGCTGCCGAAGCTGCCGACCTCGTTCCTGTCGGCGGCGTGGTCGGGCAAGCGGCCGAAGCGCGTCGCCTATTCGCACGATCTCGGCATCACCCCGGTCGATCCGGAAGTTGCGCGCATCACGCGGCGTGCGGCGGAACGCTTTCGCCGATGCCGGCGCCATCGTCGAGGAAGCGCATCCGGATTTTTCCGAAGCGCATGAGTCCTTTCACGTGCTGCGTGCATTTGATTTCGCGATCAGCAAGGCAGAGTTGCTGCGCACCCAGCGCGACATGCTCAAGCCCGAAGTGATCTGGAATATCGAGGAAGGGCTGAAGCTCACGGTCGACCAGCTGCAGCGCGCACTGGCGCAACGCACCGCGATGATGGAACGCGCGCTGGAGTTCTTCAAAACCTACGATTTGCTGCTGTGCCCGGCGACCATCGTGCCGCCCTACGCGATCGAGAACCGCTACGTCGCCGAATGCGACGGCCACAAGTTCGACAACTACGTGCAGTGGCTCGGCATCGTCTATGCGATCACGCTGGCCTGCTGTCCGGCGCTGTCGCTGCCCTGCGGCTTCACCGAGTCCGGCCTGCCGGTGGGATTGCAGATCATAGGTCCGCCGCGTGGCGAGGCGCAACTGCTCGCCGGCGCCAAGGTGCTCGAGGATATCCTGGGCGTACGCGGCTCAACGCCGATCGATCCAAAGGCGCCGAAGGCGTAATCCTTCAACATTTTCCGTCGTCATGGCCGGCCTTGAGCCGGGCATCTACGTCTTTTCTTGTACGCTGTGCACGAAAGACGTGGATGGCCGGGACAAGCGCGGGCATGACGAACCTGATGAGGTGCTCCTCAGGATGAGGGTTTTGCTCCCGCCGCCCCGCTCGCGGCCATCAGCGCGGCCCTCGTCTGCTCCACGATATTGTCGAGCACCTGCTCGCGCGTGATCTTCGCCGACTGCCCGGTCAGCAGCCCCTGCTCCGCCAGCATCACGACACCGTGCAGCGCGGCCCAGATCTGCAACGCGTGCTGTTCTCTTAACAACCCTACTTTCGGCGCCTCGAAGGATTCGACGAGCAGCACGAAGGTCTCGTGCGCGGCGATGTGGAGCTCGCTGTCAGCGGCCGCGCACGCCATCGTGCGGGACGCGAACATCAGGCGGTAGATTCCGTTTCGGTTCAGGCCGAAATCGAGCGCGGCCTGCGCGAAGCGCGACAGCTTCGAATGTTTCGATGGTTTGGCGATCGCCTCGCGCATGATCGCGTTGAATTGCCGAAACGCCTCGGCGGTCACCGCCTGCAACAGCGCCTCGCGGTCGGCAAAATGCCGGTATGGCGCGGGCTGCGAGACACCGAGCCTTTTCGCCAAGGCCTTGATACTGATGGCCTCCGGGCCGCCGCGCTCGGCTTCCGCAAGTGCGGCCCGCACCAGGGCCTCGCGCAGATCGCCATGGTGGTAGGTATTGACCGGCTTGCGCTGCAGTTGTGTCGGCATCTGTTTGTAACGATCTTTTCGCTTGACGGACGGACGCCGTCCTAATGTAATAGGCTATAACTTACCGGCGCTGTCCTGAAATTGCCAACAAAATCTCGCGCCGGCATCACCAGGGAACGCAGTCGCGGGCCGTTCGCCCGCGCGATAAAGGGAAGCAGCTCATGGGAAAGCTGAAGATCCGCGTCGACCAGGACAAGTGCCAGGGCCATGCCCGCTGCAAGTCGCTGGCGCCCGAGCTGTTCGAGCTCGACGAATACGGCAATGCGCATGAGATCGGCGACGGCACGGTGCCCGCGGGCCTCGAAGACAAGGCCTGGCTGGCCCAGACCAACTGCCCGGAAATTGCGATCGAAGTAACCGAGGAATAGGCGCGCACGCGCCCTGCCCTGAACCCCGTTTGATCACGCTCTCGAAGGATCGACACCGATGTCCGACACGGAAAGCTTTCTGCCCGAACATCCGCCCGTCACCGACTGGGTGAACGATTTCGACCACACCGATCCGCGCTGGACGGAAGATCCGTTTCCGATCTGGCAAGAACTGCGCGCGCACGCGCCGGTGGTGCACACAGAGCGTTTCCTCGGCTGCTACCTGCCGACCACCTATGAGGCGGTGCGCGCGATCGCCAACGACAGCGAGCATTTCTCCTCGCGCCGCATCATCGTGCGCGACATCCGCCCCGAGCAGACCGCCAAGGCGCCGCCGATCACCTCCGATCCGCCCGAGCACAAGCCGGCCAAGCAGGTGCTGCTGCCGCCGTTCACGCCCGACGCGATGAAGAGGCTGGAGCCGCGGGTGCGCGCGATCTGCAACGAGCTGATCGACGCGTTCATCGCCGACGGCCAATGCGACGCTGCCGCGCACTACACCAAGCATATTCCGGTGCGCGCCATCGCCCACATGCTCGGCATTCCCGAGAAGGACGGCCATCTCTTCATCAAATGGATTCACGAGATCCTCGAGCTCGGCATCAAGAGCCAGGAAACCCTGGTGCGGGCCGCGACCGAGATGGATACGTACTTCGCCGGGCATATCGAGCATCGCAAGACGCATCCGACCGACGACCTGATCTCGACCATGATGAACGCCAGGACCAAGGATGGCCAGCCGCTCAGCGACGAGCACGTGCGCGGCTCGCTGCGGCTGCTGCTGATCGCCGGCATCGATACCACCTGGAGCGCGATCGGCGCCTCGCTGTGGCATCTCGCCAGGACACCAGCCGACCGCGAGCGGCTCGTTCGCGAACCCGCATTGATGCCGTCTGCCGTCGAGGAACTGCTGCGTGCCTATTCGCCCGTCACCATGGCGCGCGAGGTGATGAAGGAAACCACCGTCAGCGGCTGCCCGGTCAAGCCGGGCAACATGGTGCTGCTGTCGTTCCCCGCCGCCAACCGCGATCCGGCGATGTTTCCCGACGCCGACAAGGTAATGCTCGATCGCAAGGAGAACCGCCATGCCGCATTCGGCCTCGGCATTCATCGCTGCGTCGGCTCCAACCTCGCGCGGATGGAAATGACGGTGGCGCTGGAGGAATGGCTGAAACGGATTCCGGATTTCCGGCTCGATCCGGCCGGCAAGGTCACCTGGTCCGAGGGCACCGTGCGTGGACCGCGCCAGCTTCCAGTGCTATTCGGAAAGACGGCCTGAATTCGAAGAGCTAGATAACAGGCCAGCCCTTGGCGAGGGAGGCCTGTCATGACCACGCAAACCGTCAATTCAGGCGGCGATCATCTCGATATCGCCGACGTCGAACGCCGCATCAAGGCGATCTTCATCGGCTCGGTCGGCAATCTCGTCGAGTGGTACGACTTCTACGCCTATACGGCGTTCGCGCTGTATTTCGCGCCGGCCTTCTTCCCGAACAGCGATCCCGTGGTGCAGCAGCTCAACGCCGCCGTGCTGTTCGCCGCCACCTTCCTGATGCGCCCGCTCGGCGGCTGGCTGTTCGGCTATCTCGCCGATCATTTCGGCCGCAGGCTGTCGCTGACGCTCTCGGTGGTCTGCATGTGCTTCGGCTCGCTGATGATCGCGGTGACGCCGACCTATGCCTCGATCGGCTTTGCCGCGCCGATGATTCTCGCGCTCGCCCGCGTCATCGAAGGCCTGAGCCTGGGCGGCGAATATGGCGCCAGCGCCACCTATTTGTCCGAGGTTGCCGATGCCAAGCATCGCGGCTTCTATTCCAGCTTTCAGTACGTCACGCTGATCGGCGGCCAGTTGACTGCGATCATCGTGCTGCTTCTGCTGCAGAAGGTGTTTTTGACGCAGGACGAGTTGAAAGCCTGGGGCTGGCGCATTCCCTTCGTGATAGGCGCCTGCCTTGCCATCTTCGCCGCCGTGATGCGGCGCAGCCTGCAGGAGACCGAAGCCTTCATCGAAGCCAAGAAAACCGTGAATCCGTCGGGCTCGATCGTCACGCTGCTGAAATACCCCAGAGAATTGCTGCTGGTGGTCGGACTCACGGCCGGCGGCACCGCGGCGTTCTACACCTTCACCACCTACATGCAGACCTTCGTCAAGTTGTCGGTCGGCCTCACCGAGGACCAGACCACGCTCGTGATCTTCGGTTCGCTGATCTTCGCAACCATCCTGCAGCCGATCTATGGCATGATCTCCGACCGCATCGGCCGCAAGCCGCTGCTGATCTTCTTCGGGGTCGTCGGCACGCTCTCGACTGTGCCGATCCTGATGACGCTGAAGGAGACCAAGTCGCCGCTGGTCGCGTTCCTCTTGATCTGCGCCGCCTGGATCTTCGTCGCGGGCTACACCTCGATCAATGCCATCGTGAAAGCCGAGCTGTTTCCGACCAATGTGCGCGCGCTCGGCGTCGGCCTGCCCTACGCCATCACGGTGTCGATCTTCGGCGGCACCGCGCCCGCGGTCGCGCTTTCCTTCAAGAACGCGGGCCATGAGCAGTGGTTCTATTATTATCTCAGCGGCATGATCTTCCTGTCGCTCCTGATCTATTCGACCATGCGCGACACCAAGCATGAATCCGCGATGCACCGCCACGAATGACACGCAATTAGACATGACTGACGAGCAAGAACCGCCGCCCGATTCCAAGCTGACGCGCAGCAAACAGCGCTGGGCGGCGGAGGGCCGTTTTCTCACCGGCAAGACGACGCGACCCGAAGAAGCGCGGCTGCCGCCGGGCCAGCATCTGACGCGGGACTGGCCGACGCTCGATCTCGGGCTGACGCCGGAGATTTCCACGCAGCGCTGGCGGCTCGACGTCTACGGCGCGATCGACAATCCCGTGTTCTGGGACTTCACGCAGTTTTACGCGCAGGCGCAGACGGAAGTGATGTCCGACATCCATTGCGTCACCACCTGGTCGCGCTACGACAATCAATGGACGGGCCTGCCGACGCGGCAACTGCTCGATGCCTGTCAGCCGCAGGAGAACGCAAGCGCTGTCGTGCTGCATTCCTATGACGGCTACACCACCAATTTGTCGCTGGAGGATTTTGCCGCGGAAGATGCGTTGCTCGCGCATAGCTGGTCCGGCAAGCCTTTGAGCGCGGAGCATGGCGGCCCGGTGCGGCTGGTGGTGCCGCATCTCTATTTCTGGAAGAGCGCGAAATGGCTGCAGGCGATCGAGTTCGTCACATCAGATGCGCCGGGCTATTGGGAAGTCCGCGGCTATCACAATCGCGGCGATCCCTGGGCCGAGCAGCGCTATTCCGGGGATTAACCCCTCATGGTGAGGAGCGCGGGCGCCCGAGCAGGCCGAGCAGTTGCGAGGCTGCCGCGAACGGCGCAAAATCAAAAAGCGCGCGTCACCGGACGATGCTTCGCATCGCCGGGAGAACCATGAGGCCCGACTGGTGGCCTGCATCCTTCGAGACGCCGCTTCGCGGCTCCTCAGGATGAGGGTCGCAAGGCCATATGTAGGAGCAACCCATGCCAACCGAAAAATTCCAATTCGCCGGCGAAGGCGGCCATCAGCTTGCCGCCGCGCTCGATCTGCCCGACGGCGAGCCCACAGCCTACGCGCTTGTTCGCGCATTGCTTCACCTGCGGCAAGGACGTGCTGGCGGCAAGGCGCATCGCGACTGCGCTCAGCGCCAAGGGCATCGCGACGCTGCGCTTCGACTTCACCGGGCTCGGCTCCAGCGAGGGCGACTTTGCCAACGCGACATTCTCCTCCAACGTCGCCGACCTCGTCCGCGCCGCAGACCATCTGCGCAGCGTCCGAAAAGCGCCTGCGATCCTGATCGGCCACAGCCTCGGCGGCGCCGCAATCCTCGCCGCCGCCGACAAAATCCCGGAAGCAAAGGCCGTCGTCACCATCGCGGCGCCGTCCGATCCCGTGCATGTCACCGGCCTCTTCAAGGACCATGTCGATCGTATCCGCGAGCACGGCAAGGCCGAGGTGTCGCTGGCGGGCCGGCCCTTCACCATCAAGCGCGAGTTCCTCGACGATGTCGCCGAGCAGCGCCTGCTCGATCAGGTGCACAATTTGCGCAAGGCGTTGCTGGTGATGCAGTCGCCGACCGACGACACCGTCGGCATCGACAATGCCACCCGCATTTTCGTGGCCGCGAAACACCCGAAGAGCTTCGTATCGCTATCCGGCGCCGATCATCTGCTGAGCCAGCGCCGCGATTCCACCTATGTCGCCGAAATGATTGCGGCCTGGGCGACGCGCTATGTCGATCTCGCCGCGGCGCCGGCTGCCGAGGTACAGGACAAGCCGCGGCAGGTCGTGGTGCAGGAAACCGGCAACGGCAAGTTCCAGAACACGGTTGCGATCGGCCCGCACCATCTGCTCGCCGACGAGCCGCGCGCCGCCGGCGGCGAGGATACCGGACCGGGGCCTTACGACTTCCTGCTCACGGCGCTCGGCGCCTGCAAGAACATGACCATGCGGCTCTATGCCGACCGCAAATCGTTTCCGCTGGAGCGCGCCACGGTGACGCTGAACCACAGCAAGATCTACGCCAAGGATTGCGCGGAGTGCGAGACCAAGGAAGGCATGCTCGACCAGATCGAGGTCGCGATCGGCCTCGACGGTCCGCTCGACGCCGACCAGCGCAAGCGGATTCTGGAGATCGCCGACAAATGTCCGGTGCATCGCACGCTGACGTCGGAGATCCGGATCGTGACCAGGGCGGCCGACTGATCAGGCGGCAGGCAGCGACCGCACCCGGAGCGCGCCGCGCAGACCGATCGCAGTGCCGAGCATGATGCCGGCGACCGCGATGAAGGACGCCACCGCGAGCGTCGACAATCCCGTCAGCCCCTGCCCGATCGAGCAGCCGAACGCCATCACGCCGCCGATACCCATCAGCGCGGCGCCGCCGGCCGAGCGCAGCATGTGCTGCGGCGAACGAAAGCCTTCGAGTTCGAAGCGCCCGGTCGCGAGCGCCGTGATCAGGCTGCCGGCGAACACGCCGCCGACAGTCGCGATGCCGAAATTCAGAGTCGAACCGGTCGACAGCATGACGTATTGCAGGGCGTCGGCGATCGGCGCGATGAAAGTCAGCGATGTCACCGGCACCGGATTGAAATCGTCGTTGCCGAGATAGCCGGTCGCATACCAGCCGGCGGCGACGAGCAGTCCCATCGCGATTCCAGCCGCGACCTGCCCCGGGGAGCGGCGGAACGGCGCGTGCGCGAAGGCGAAGATGATCAGTGCCGCCGAGATGACCGACGCGGCAAGCATGCGCGCCAACGATTCCGTCAGGCCGAAGCTCGCGAGCACCGATGGCACCGACACCATCCTGGTCGTGATCGTCGAAATCTGCACACCGGCGATCCGTGCCGGCGCGATCAGTCCCTTCAAGGTCATCTCGGCAAAGATGCCAAGCCCGATCACGACCACGAGGGAACGCAGATTGCCGCGTCCGAGCAGCACCAGCGCGCGCGAACCGCAACCGTTCGACAGCACCATGCCGTAGCCGAACAAGAGCCCGCCGAGGAACATCACCGGGGCCGAGAACGACGTTTGCAGATAGATCGACTTGCCGAGATCGACGGTGCCGCGCGCTGCCAACAGCTGCGAGGCCGCGATGCCAACGCCCATCGCCAGCGCATAGGTGCGCGCCAGCCGGCTGTCGCCTTCCGCCCACCAGCCGCGCAGACCGCTCATCATGCAGAAGCCGCTGAGCAAGCCGATCGAGCCGTAGACGAGGCCGATGACCAGACCGGAGAGCACGGCGATTTGGGCGGGGTCCATCGCAATTTCCTCGTCATTGCGAGCGAAGCGAAGCAATCCAGAGATGTAAAGGCAGAGACAGTCTGGATTGCTTCGTCGCTTCGCTCCTCGCGATGACGGTTAGGGTTTGAGTATCACGCGATCGCGGGAGGAACCGGCGACCGCGACAAAGGCCCGCCTGGCGTCCTCGAGCGGAAATACCGACGCCGGATTGATCGGAAATGGTTTCAGATGCCCGCCGGCAAAGCCCGGCGCCAGTTCGCGCAGAACATCGCCGGTTGCGATCGAGGACAGTCCGAGCGTGTCGATGCCGACATAGGTGTGCTGGCCGCGATAGAATTCCAGGATGTTGAACTGAACGATACGCTCAATCGCGGCGATCAGGATCTGCCGGCCGCGCAGGGCCAGCGATTTGTGGGCAGCCTGGAAATAGGGATCGCCGACCGTGTTGAAGACGATGTCGGCGCCCTTGCCATTGGTGAACTCGCGCACGCGCGTTGCGACATCGGCGCTTGATGCGTCGATCACCTCGACCGCGGCAGTGGCGTGGCCTTCATAAGGTTCCTGCTTGCGCACCACGCCGATGGCGCGCGCGCCATGCCAGGTCGCGATCTGGACCGCGGCCTGGCCTACCTTGCCGTTGACGCCCATCACAAGCACGGTCTCGCCCGGCTTCGGAATGCCGGCGCGGCGAAATCCCTCCATCGCAGTGACAAAGGGCACGCCGATGCCGGCTGCTTCTTCCCAGGAGATGCTTTTGGGTTTCTCGACGGTGGCTTCGAGTTCGACGGCGAGATGCGTCGCGTGCGTGCCATCGCGGCGGATGCCGAGATCGCCGGAGGAGCCGAGCACCTCGCGGCCGACGCTGCCGGGTGGGCCATCGATGACCACGCCGGCATAGTCGCGGCCGGGCGTGCGCGGAAACACGGCGTAGGGCATCAGACCGGTTGCGGCCTTGACGTCGGACGGATTGACCGCGGCGGCCTTGATCTCGATCAGCACTTCGTTGGCGCCGCGCGCAAGCTGCCGCCGCTCGACCGCAGGCGCGAGCGCATCGGCGTTCTCGGCCTTGGCGTTCAGCCGTACGCAGCGTGCGTCGACGGTGAGCGGCCGCACTTCCGAGTTCTGGGTAACCTGCATTCCCGACTCCCGTTGGGGAGTGGTTACCCCTTCGGCCGCTTGTCGTAAACCCGCCTGGCCTTGCCGAGCGAGCGTTCCAGGGTCTCCGGCGCGACGATCTTGACGCCCGCGGAGATGCCGATCGTGTTCTTGATGAAGGCCGAGACCTTCTCGGCATGCGCAGTCAACCCGCTGCCATCCCAGTGCTCGTGCCGCGCCTCCGCGAGCACGACCATCTCGTCCATGCGGCCCTCGCGGGTCAGCTCGATGATGAAGTGGCCGCCGCACCAGTCGGTCGCGAGCAGCGCCTCCTCGATCTGGGTCGGGAACACGTTGACCCCGCGCAGGATGATCATGTCGTCGGAACGGCCCGTCACCTTCTCCATTCGCCGCATGCCCGGCCGCGCCGTGCCCGGCAACAGCCGCGTCAGGTCGCGGGTGCGATAGCGGATGATGGGGAAAGCTTCCTTGGTGAGCGAGGTGAACACCAGTTCGCCCTTCTCGCCGTCGGGCAGCACCTTGCCGGTCTCGGGATCGATCACTTCGGGATAGAAATGATCCTCCCAGATGTGCAGGCCGTCCTTGGTCTCCACGCATTCCTGCGCGACGCCGGGACCGATCACCTCCGACAGCCCGTAGATATCGGTGGCGTCCATGTCGAAGGTCTGCTCGATCTCGACGCGCATGGCGTTGGTCCAGGGCTCGGCGCCGAAGATGCCGAACTTCAGCGACGACTTTCGCGGATCAAGCCCGCGCTTCTTGAACTCGTCGAGGATCGCCAGCATGTAGCTCGGCGTCACCGTGATGATGTCGGGGCGGAAATCGTTGATCAGTTGCACCTGCCGCTCGGTCATGCCGCCGGAGATCGGCACCACGGTGCAGCCGAGCTGTTCGGCGCCGTAGTGCACGCCGAGCCCGCCGGTGAACAGGCCATAGCCATAGGCGTTGTGGATGATCATGCCGGTGCGGCCGCCGGCGGCGCGGATCGAGCGCGCCATCACGTCCGACCAGATGCCGATGTCGGCGCGGGTGTAGCCGACCACGATCGGCTTGCCGGTCGTGCCCGAGGACGCATGCACGCGCACGAGTTTCTCGCGCGGGACCGCGAACATGTTGAAGGGATAGTTGTCGCGCAGATCCGTCTTCACCGTGAACGGAAATTTGGCGAGGTCGGAGAGGTCGCGGAAGTCGCCGGGATGCACGCCGGCAGTGTCGAACGCCTTTTTGTAATGCGCGACGTTGTCGTAGGCGTGCTTCAGGGACCAGGCGAGACGCTTCTTTTGCAGCGCCATCATCTCGTCGCGCGAGGCGCGCTCGGCGTCGTCAAGCTCCGGCGTGTAGCCTGAACCTTTCGTCTTGAGATTTGCTGTGGCCATGTGCGTTTCCTTGGAATCCTATTTTTTCTTTGTGTCGGTCTCGCTCGCCGGCAGCCATGTGCCGCCAATGGTGCGGCAATGCCCGCGAAATTCGGCGATCACCTCATCGCCCGCGGTCACCCGCACGTCATAGATGCCGGAGCGGCCGCTGCGCGAAATTTCGCGCGCGACAGCAACCAGCGTGTCGCCGAGCTTGCCCGGCCTGATGAAGGTGATGTCGCCATGCGAGGCGACCGCCTTTTCATTGTAGCTGTTACAGGCAAAGGCCATGGCAGAATCCGCCAGCGTGAAAATGAAACCGCCATGGGCGATGCGCTGGCCGTTCACCATATGCGGTTGCACGGTCATGGTCAGCGTCGCCCGGCCCGCGCCGATGTCGACGATCGTCATGCCGAGGCCGGAGGAGGCGCTGTCGTCCTTCCACATCGCGTCGGCACAGGCGCGCGCGAGGTCGTCGGGCGATAGCGTGGCCTTGAGGTTCAAGAGCATCCTCCAGCAATTTAGACGTGATCGTAGTCGACCACGACCTTGTCCGAAACCGGCTTGGCCTGGCAGGTCAGGATAAATCCGGCCTTCAGTTCCCACGGCTCCAGCGAATAGTTCACGTCCATCTCGGCCTTGCCCTCGACCAGCTTGGCGCGGCAGGTCGAGCACATGCCGCCCTTGCAGGCGAACGGCAGGTCCATGCCGGCGCGCAAGGCGGCGTCGAGGATGGCCTCGCCCTCGGCCACCGGCACGTCGCGGCGCTTGCCGTCGATGATCAAGGAGGCGAAGGCTTTCGGCGGTGCCGACGGCGCGACGACCGCCTTGGGCCGCGGCTTGCCGCCGAGGCCGGAAACGAAGCGTTCGACATGGATGCGGTCCTCGGCAATGCCGATGTCGCGGCAGGTCGCCTCGATGTCCTCGCTCATGCCGGTCGGGCCGCAGATGAAGACGTGATCGACGGTCGCAGCCGGCACCAGCGAGCGCAACAGCACCCTCACCTTCTCGCCATCGAGCCGGCCGTGCAGGATCGGAATGTCCTGCTCTTCGCCGGAGATGACATGGAATAGCGAGAAGCGCTGCAGGAAGCGATCCTTCAGTTCTTCCAGCGCTTCGCGGAACATCACGCCTTCGGTGGCGCGGTTGCCGTAGAACAGGAAGAAGCGGCTGTTCGGTTCGCGC
This sequence comes from uncultured Alphaproteobacteria bacterium, assembly GCA_963795365.1. GTDB lineage: Bacteria > Pseudomonadota > Alphaproteobacteria > Rhizobiales > Xanthobacteraceae > Bradyrhizobium. The sequence continues at coordinate 4,222 of CAWCHW010000019.1, read as the reverse complement.
GCCAGCACGCCCTTGACGATCGAGAGGAGCGGCGTGATGCCGCTGCCGGCGGCAAAGCCGACATAGGTCCGCGCGTCCTCCGGCGCAGGCGTGACGCCGAAGCGGCCGGTCGGCGTCATCACGTCGAGCTCGTCGCCGGATTTCAATTCGTCCGCGGCCCAGGACGAGAACGCGCCGCCGTCGACTTTCTTGACGGCGATGCGCAGTTCGCCGTCATCGGGCCCTGAGCAGATCGAATAGGAGCGGCGGACTTCCTCGCCGTCCATGGTGGTGCGCAAGGTCAGATATTGCCCGGGCGCGAAGGCGTAATCATCGGCAAGCTCGTTGGGAATTTTGAAGGTCATCGACACCGCATCCGCGGTTTCACGGCGCAGATCGTTGACGGCGAGGCGATGGAAACGCGGTGCGGCGGCTGACATGATCAATGACACTTGAAGTAATCGAAAGGTTCGCGGCAGGCCTTGCAGCGCCACAGCGCCTTGCACGAGGTCGAGCCGAACTCGGACAGCAGTTCGGTATTGCCGGAGCCGCATTGCGGACACGCCACCTCCTGCACGCCGAACAGCGCGCGGCGCGACGACGCAGCTTGCGGCGGCGCGATGCCGTATTCGCGGAGCTTGCGGCGGCCGTCCTCGCTCATCCAGTCGGTGGTCCAGGCCGGCGACAGCACGGTGCGGATTTTCGGTTTGGCAAAGCCAGCGCGTTCCAGCGCAATCTCGATCTCGAGCGCGATCATGTTCATGGCCGGGCAGCCGGAATAGGTCGGCGTGATCGCGACCTCGACATGGCCGTCGCTGACGTTGACCTCGCGCAGCACGCCGAGATCGGAAATCGTCAAAACCGGAATCTCCGGATCGACCACGCGCGCCGCAGCGTTCCAGGCGCGTTGGCGCAGATCGGCATCGCCGAGAACAGCCGTCACCATGTCGCCCCCGGAAAGGTTCGCTGCAGCGACTGCAATTCGCTCAAGAGATGGCCGAGATGCTCGCTGTGGCGGCCGACGCGGCCGCCCTGCTGCATCCAGTCGTTCTTCGGCAGCGCAAGCGTGGCCTCATTGACCACGCCGGTCACCGTCTTGAGCCATTGAGTTTTCAGGCTTGCCGGATCGATGGCGACGCCGGCATCGATCAGCGCACGCTCGGCCTCGTCGACCACAAACATCTCGCCGGTGAAGGCCCAGAGATCGTCGATCGCGGTTTGCGCGCGGCCGTGGCTTTCGTCGGTGCCGTCGCCGAGCCGGACGATCCATTCCGAGGAATGGCGGAGGTGATAGGCGCTTTCCTTTTCGCTCTTGGCGGCGATCGCAGCCAGCGTCGCATCGGATGATCTCATCATCGCGCGCCAGTAGAGATCGGCAAAGGCGGAATAGAAGAATTGCCGCACCATGGTGCGGGCGAAATCGCCGTTGGGCTGCTCCAGCAGCAGCAGGTTGCGGTACTGCCTGACGTCGCGAAGGTAGGCGAACTTGTCCTCGTCATTGCCGCTGCCCTCGACCTTGGCGGCGTAGCTGTAAAGCTCGCGCGCCTGGCCGAGCAGGTCGAGGCCCATATTGGCGAGCGCCATGTCCTCTTCGAGAGAAGGCGCGTGCCCGCACCATTCCGACAGCCGATGGCCTGATATCAGCGCATCGTCGGCGCGGCGCAGCACGTAGAGCACCAGCGGCGTTTCGGAAACCTGGATCGATGCGACGGCCATCACATATGCCCGACTTCTTCAGGCACGTCATAAAACGTCGGGTGCCGGTAGATCTTGGATTCCGCCGGCTCGAACATCATGCCCTTCTCGCTCGGATCGGAGGCGGTGATCGCATTCGACGGCACCACCCAGATCGAGAGCCCCTCGCCGCGGCGGGTGTAGATGTCGCGCGCGGCCTGGATCGCGAGCGTCGCGTCCTCCGCGTGCAGCGAACCGCAATGCTTGTGCGCAAGCCCGTTGCGGCTGCGGATGAAGACTTCCCAGAGCGGCGTGTTCGGCGTGGCCATTGCGATCTCCCTATTCCGCGGCCTGCGCGAGCTGGCGCGCCTTACGCTTCTCGGCATAGGCAGCCGCCGCCTCGCGCACCCAGGCGCCGTCGTCATGCGCCTTGCGCCGCGCCGCGAGCCGTTCGCGATTGCACGGGCCGTTGCCTGATAGCACCTGGTTGAACTCGGTCCAGTCGATCGCGCTGTAGCGCCAGTGCCCTTCCGCATCCTGCGTCATGCCGGGATCGGGAATGGTCAGCCCGAGGAACTGCGCCTGCGGCACGGTGGCGTCGACGAATTTCTGGCGCAGCTCGTCATTGGAGAAGCGCTTGATCTTCCACTTGGTCGAGGTGTCGCTGTGCTGGCTCGCCTTGTCCGGCGGGCCGAACATCATCAGCACCGGCCACCACCAGCGATCCAGCGCGTTCTGCGCCATCGCCTTCTGATCCTCGCTGCCGCGGCACAGCGTCAGCATGATCTCGAAACCCTGGCGCTGATGGAACGACTCTTCCTTGCAGACGCGGATCATCGCGCGCGCATAGGGACCGTAGGAGCAGCGGCACAGCGGAATCTGATTCATGATGGCGGCGCCATCGACCAGCCAACCGATCGCGCCGATATCGGCCCAGGTCAGCGTCGGATAGTTGAAGATGGAAGAGTATTTCGCCTTGCCGGCCAGCATGGCGTCGACCAGCTCTTCGCGGGAGGTGCCGAGCGTTTCGGCGGCAGCGTAGAGATAAAGCCCGTGGCCGCATTCGTCCTGCACCTTGGCAAGCAGCGCCGCCTTGCGGCGCAGCGACGGCGCGCGGGTGATCCAGTTGCCTTCGGGCAGCATGCCGACGATTTCGGAATGAGCGTGCTGGGAAATCTGCCGGGTCAGCGTCTTGCGATAGGCCGCCGGCATCCAGTCGTTGGCTTCGATGCGCTCGTCGGCGTCAATACGCGCCTGAAAGGCTGACGCGCGGCCGGCGTCTTCGATCTGGCGATCGTCGCCGTCGGACGTGTTGAGCGCCTGCGTGTACATGCCGACCTCCCTTGCATTGATTGGGATCAATATATAACAAAAAATACTTATTGCAAGTTATTTTTGTAACATATCACGCTAATCGCCAAATCGCCTTGCAAGTTCCGCGGCCGCCTTCGGCAGCGGGCCGTTTTCATTGCTGCCGTGCCGGTCAAGCCATTGTTCGGATGGAGAAAGCAGCGCGCGATAAATTTGGCCGCAAAGCGCGCGGGCCGCCCTGCCCGGCCAATCCGCAGGCAGCAGCGCCACCGGCAACAGGGGATCGCGCAGCACTACGCGACGATAATGATGGATCAGCAGCACCCGCGCGGTGAAGGCGTCGGCGTCGCTGAGCTTGTCGCGGCGTTCGATGAAGGCGCGCAGCGGCTCGAACGTCTTCATGAATTTCAGATAGGCGTCGGCGGTGCGATCGAGCGGCCAGCTTTCGGCGAGCAATCGCCGGCCGCTGTCGTCCTCGGCGGAGACCTCGAGGCGGATGGCGCGCGAGGCTTCCTCGGGGATCGGCGCTCCCGACGGGGCCACCCAGACGCCCGGCACCGGACTGCCGAAGCCGGCGTTCTTCAAGGCCTCGCGCGCGGCGTCGCGGTCTTCGGCATTGCCGATCAGCAGCAGCTCGAAGCGGCCGGTCCAGTCCGACGGCCGCGGGTCGTAGATATGTTTGGTCGCGATGTCGAAGGTGAGCCTGCCCTTCACCAGGCGATAGAAACTGTTGCGGCCGATCTTGCTGCGCTCGAACCAGCCGTCGGCGGTCAGCCGCGACATCGCGGTGCGCACCACGGTGGCGTCGATAGCGAGCGTCTCGAAGAATTCCAGCAGCGTGCCGAGTGCGACCGAGCCGCCGCGCGGCACGATGGCGTCGCCGAACAGGGTGATGATGATCGAGCCGGTGCGCGAGGGTTCGCGCTTGAGCTGGTCGATGATGCGGGCGAGCGGTTGCGGCGGCATGTTTTACGCATACCGCAGTTCGTCGAGTCACGACAACGCCAGGCTCGCTGGTAGTTCTCCCTCTCCCCGTTCTTACGGGGAGAGGGTCGGGGTGAGGGGCTGCTTTTGCAAATGCAGTGAGAGACGGGCTCGCGGAGAATCCCCCTCACCCGCATCGCTGACGCGATGCGACCTCTCCCCGCAGGCGGGGAGAGGTGAAGAAAGAAACTACCGGTTCGGATCGGGATAGACGATCGCGCGCCAGCCGGAGCGGTCGAACGGCTTCCACTGCCCCTCCGCCTGCGCGAGACGA
>CAWCHW010000018.1:0-102380 GCA_963795365.1 uncultured Alphaproteobacteria bacterium | reverse complement strand
CCTTTGGCGGTGCCTTGGCCTGCGCCTTGGCCGCGATCTTGTCGCCGATGACCTTTTCGACGGTCGCCCAGTTGCCGTCGAGGGCAGAGGTGAGATCGTCGCGCGGGGTCAGCGGCCAGTGATCGCGCGCCCAGGACGGCCCTTCGGCATTCTTGCGGACGTCGTCCGGCGCATCCTTCAGGCTCTTGAAGAACTCCTGCCACTCGCTGTCGACGGACGCCGGGTCCTTCTCGTAGCGGGCATAGATAGCGTCGATGTAGGTGGCGTTGGTGCCCTGCAAAAACGATGAAAGGGCAAAAGCTGCGTTCGCGTCCTGGCGAGACATGGATGGCGTCCTGGTGATTTGGGTTCGCGCGTAACAGACGGCGCAAAAATACACCCGATCCCGGCAGATCGGCCGTATTGGCGAAGCCATACCCTATTTAGGACGAATCTTCTTCCGCAAAAGAACGAAGGACTGAATTAGCTTTTCAATTTTTCGGCAAGCGTCTTTCCGAGCCGCGCAGGCGACGGAGAGACCGTGATGCCGGCCGATTCCATCGCTGCCGTCTTCGATCCGGCGTCGCCCTTGCCGCCGGAGATGATCGCGCCGGCATGCCCCATACGGCGGCCGGGAGGGGCGGTGACCCCCGCGATGAAGCCGACCATCGGCTTCTTGCGGCCCCGCTTGGCCTCGTCCTTGAGGAACTGGGCGGCATCCTCCTCGGCGCTGCCGCCGATCTCGCCGATCATCACGATCGATTTGGTATTGGGGTCCGCCAGAAACATTTCCAGCACGTCGATGAACTCGGTGCCCTTCACGGGGTCGCCGCCGATGCCGACCGCGGTGGTCTGGCCGAGGCCCTCCTGGGTGGTCTGGAACACCGCTTCATAGGTCAGCGTGCCCGAGCGGGAGACGATGCCGACCGAGCCCGGCTTGAAGATGTTGGCCGGCATGATGCCGATCTTGCACTCGCCGGCCGTCATCACGCCCGGGCAGTTCGGCCCGATCAGCCGCGACTTCGAGCCGGACAGCGAGCGCTTGACCTTGACCATGTCGAGCACCGGAATCCCTTCCGTGATGCAGACGATCAGCGGGATTTCGGCGTCGATCGCCTCGCAGATCGCGTCCGCCGCACCCGGCGGCGGCACGTAGATCACGGACGCATCGGCGCCGGTCTTGGCGCGCGCCTCCTGCACCGTGTCGAACACGGGCAGGCCGAGATGCGTCGACCCGCCTTTGCCGGGCGAGGTGCCGCCGACCATCTTGGTGCCATAGGCGATCGCGGCCTCGGAATGGAAGGTGCCGTTCTTGCCGGTGAAGCCCTGGCAGATGACCTTGGTGTTGTTGTCGATCAGGATGGACATGCGTTCGAATACTCTCGCTGGCAGCGTAATGAGGCGGGATGACTTGGCGGAATTATTTGGCGCGCCGGTAGGTGCCGGTGAGCACGTCGTTCCAGCCCTCGGCATCGGGCGAGAACTGGATCTTCATGTTGTAGGTGTTGTCGTCGACGATCTCGTAGACATGGCGCGCGTTGCCGCGCAGCGAGCCGCGCACCAGGATCAGCGACTTGGCGGCCCAGCCGCCGGAGGCCGGGGCCGGCGAGTAGTAGCCGAGCGAGTCGTGCCAGAACAATTTGTAGGTCCGGTCCTCGCGGTCGTAGGTGAACACGCCATGGGTGGCGAAGCTCTCCTTGCCGTCGCGGGTCTGGACCGTGTCCTGGATCAAATAGAAGCCGTTGAGGTCCATGCGCGCGACGACTTTCGAGGTCGCAGGTCCGCCTGTGGTCCAGCGCGACGGGTAGACCGTCTCCTCGCCGTTCCATTCGCCGGCGAACACCGAAAGCTTGCGATGTTCCTCGAGCGGCGACGGCGCGGCGAGATGGTCGGCCATGGCGACTAGCTCCCTTTGACGGCCTTCACGATCTTCTGCGCGGCATCGTCGAGATTGTCGGCCGGCAGCACGTTCAAGCCGGATTCGCGGATGATCTTCTTGCCCGCTTCGACATTGGTGCCCTCGAGCCGCACCACCAGCGGCACGGTGAGGCCGACCTCGCGCACGGCGGCGGTGACGCCCTCGGCGATCACGTCGCACTTCATGATGCCGCCGAAGATGTTGACCAGGATGCCCTTCACATTGGGATCGGCGGTGATGATCTTGAAGGCGGCGGCCACCTTTTCCTTGCTGGCGCTGCCGCCGACGTCGAGGAAGTTGGCCGGCGCCATGCCGTAGAGCTTGATGATGTCCATGGTCGCCATGGCAAGGCCCGCGCCGTTGACCATGCAGCCGATGGTGCCGTCGAGCGTGACGTAATTGAGATCGTATTTCGAAGCTTCGATCTCCTTGGCGTCCTCTTCGGTCTCGTCGCGCAGCGTGGCGACCTCGGGATGCCTGAACATCGCGTTGTCGTCGAACGACACTTTGGCGTCGAGCACGCGCAGCTGGCCCTGCCTGGTCACGACCAGCGGATTGATCTCGAGCATCGCCATGTCCTTGGCGACGAAGGCGGCATAGAGTTGGCTGACCAGCTTCTCGGCCTGCTTGGCGAGATCGCCAGTGAGATTGAGCGCCTTCGCGACCGTGCGGCCGTGATGGCCCATGATGCCCGTGGCGGGATCGACCGAAAAAGTGACGATCTTCTCAGGGCTGTTGTGCGCGACGTCCTCGATGTTGACGCCGCCTTCGGTCGAGACCACGAACGACACTTCCGAGGTTTCGCGGTTGACCAGGATCGACAGATAGAACTCCTTGTCGATGTCGGAGCCTTCCTCGATGTAGAGCCGGTTGACCTGCTTGCCATGCGCGCCGGTCTGCACCGTCACCAATGTCGCGCCGAGCATCTGCTTGGCGAACTGGCTGGCTTCGGCGGGCGACTTGGCGATGCGGACGCCGCCCTTGTCGCCGGCGGAGGCTTCCTTGAACTTGCCCTTGCCGCGGCCGCCGGCATGGATCTGGCTCTTCACCACATAGATCGGACCGGGCAGCTTTTTCGCCGCGGCCTCGGCGTCCTCGGCCTTCAGCACCGGCACGCCCTTGGAGATCGGCACGCCGAACTCGGCAAGCAGCGCCTTGGCCTGATATTCGTGGATATTCATTGAGGACGCTCCCCGAACCTCTTTGCGGTGAATTCTGCTGAATTCACTCCGATTTTAGGCCTTGGCATACCATATACCACGAGACTTGCAAGAGCCGGCCGGCGACCCGCCCGACCCAAGCCGTCTGAATTACCGGCCCAGCAGGTCGGGCGCGATCTTCTTGCAGGCGTCGACCAGGCCCTGAACGGCCGACACCGACTTGTCGAAGGCCTCACGGTCCTTGCCGGCCAGTTCGATCTCGACGATGCGCTCGACGCCCTTGCTGCCGATCACCACGGGCACGCCGACATACATGTCCTTCACATTGTACTCGCCGTTGAGATAGGCGGCGCAGGGCAGCACGCGCTTCTTGTCCCTCATGTAACTTTCGGCCATCGCGATCGCGGAGGCCGCCGGCGCGTAGAAGGCCGAGCCGGTCTTCAGCAGGTTGACGATTTCGGCGCCGCCATTGCGGGTGCGGTCGACGATCTCGTCGATCCGCGCCTGCGAGGTCCAGCCCATCTTGACGAGGTCGGGCAGCGGGATGCCGGCCACGGTGGAATATTTCACCAGCGGCACCATGGTGTCGCCATGGCCGCCGAGCACGAAGGCGGTGACGTCCTCGACCGAGACGTTGAACTCGTCTGCCAGGAAATAGCGGAAGCGCGAGGAATCCAGCACGCCGGCCATGCCGACCACCTTCTTGTGCGGCATGCCCGAGGCCTTCTGCAGCGCCCACACCATCGCGTCGAGCGGATTGGTGATGCAGATGACGAACGCATCGGGCGCGTATTTCTTGATGCCGGCGCCGACCTGCTCCATGACCTTGAGATTGATCGAGAGCAGATCGTCGCGGCTCATGCCGGGCTTGCGCGGCACGCCGGCGGTAACGATGCAGACCTTGGCGTTGTCGAGCGCTTCGTAGGAATTGGCGCCGGTGTAATGCGCATCGAACCCGTCGACCGGCGACGACTGCGCGATGTCGAGCGACTTGCCCTGCGGCACGCCCTCGGCGATGTCGAACATCACGACGTCACCGAGCTGTTTCAGGCCGATGAGGTGAGCCAGCGTACCGCCGATCTGACCGGAGCCAATCAAGGCAATCTTGTCGCGCGCCATGGGAAATCCTTTAGAACCCGAACGGGAAGAGGTGGGAAGGTCGAGGTTTCGTTAGCCCTTTCGAGGAGGGCGTTCAAGTCGGCCTTTGCCTATTCGAACGGCTGGCATTCCAGGCAGGCACCCCACCCGGGCCGTCATTGCGAGGAGCTGAGCGACGAAGCAATCCAGTAGCCCGCATGAGCCGCAGCGATATGCGGGTCACCCGGGTGTCGCTTCGCTCACCCGGGCTACACGCTCGCAATGACGGCTACGTTTCCACCAAACCCGTCGTCGCGCCGCTGGCCGCCGAATCCTTCCGTCCGTGGGGCAAGGCCAGATAGGATTCCGAGCTCATTTCGATCAGGCGCGAGGAGGTGCGCTTGAACTCGTTCGCCTCGTTGCCGTCGGTCGCAAGATAGAGCGACACCGGATCGGCCGCGGCCGAGGCCATCAGCTTCACCGCATTGTCATAAAGCGTGTCGATCAGCGAGATGAAGCGCTTGGCGGCGTTGCGCTCGGGATAATCCATGACGGGAATGTGGTCGACCAGGATGGTGTGATAGTCGTGCGCCAGCCGCAGGTAATCGCTTGCGGCAAGCGGCGCCTCGCAGAGATCGGCAAAGGAAAAACGCGCCACGCCATGCGCGGAGCACGGCACGTGCAAGGTGCGTCCCTTGATCGCAATATCGCGCGGCTTGCACGGCGCGTTCCCCGTCATCTTCACCCAGGCCTTGTTGAGCGCAGCCGCCGCCGCGCCGTCGTCGGGCACCAGCCACATCTTGACGCCCGTGAGCTTCTCCAGCCGGAAGTCGGTGCGCGCATCGAGCCGCATCACGTCCATATGCTTTTCGATCTGCGCGATGAAAGGCAGGAACAGCGCGCGGTTCAGCCCGCCCTTGTAGAGATCCTCGGGCGCGACATTGGAGGTCGCGACCACCACGGTGCCGAGTTCGAACAGTTTGGCGAACAGGCGTCCGAGGATCATCGCATCCGCGATGTCGGTGACATGAAACTCGTCGAAGCAGAGCAGCCACGCCTCGTCGAAGATCGCGTGCGCCGTCAGCGCCATCACGTCGCCGTCGGCGATCTCGCCGCGCGCAATACCCTGACGGTAGGCATAGATGCGCTCATGCACGTCGGCCATGAACTCATGGAAATGCGCGCGCCGCTTGTGCTCGACGGCACTGGTCTGGAAGAACAGGTCCATCAGCATGGTCTTGCCGCGGCCGACGTCGCCATGGATGTAGAGGCCGCGCGGCGGGCTCTCGTCCTTGTCGCGGAACAGCCGGCCGAGCAGACCCTGCTTGCGCGCCGGCTTGTAGCGGGCGAGCCGCTGCTCCAGCGCGGCAAAGGCATCGGCGATTTTCGCTTGCGCGGCATCGCGCTCGATCGTGCCTGACGAGACCAAGGCCTTATAATGTTGTCGGAAAGAGTCGCGGGTTGAGAGCATGGCCCCTTTACGGCCTTAGCTCAGCGCAAATTGCAAGCGGGGAATCGGAATGCCAACATTTCCCCTCGTCATGGCCGGGCTTGTCCCGGCCATCCACGTCTTACATCACGACGGGAGGGCAAGACGTGGATGCCCGGCACAAGGCCGGGCATGACGATGACTTAAAGGAGCGAACGCTTCTACGCACTCAACTCGTAGGAATCCTCGACCACATAGGGCCCGCCGCCGGTGGAGGCGCGCGCCGAAAACAACACGAAGCGCTCGACGGTGAACACCTTGCTCGGGAAGTAGCCGCGCACCGAGAGGTAATCGGCGACGTCCTGGCTGGAGGCATCGTGCAGCCGCGCCAGAGTCACGTGCGGGGTGAACTTGCGCCCCTCCGGATCGAGCCCGATCCGTTGCATCAGCCGTTCCAGCTCGGCCTGCAGCTCGATCAACGGCCGGCTCGGCTCGACGGCGGCGACCACTGCGCGCGGCTTGCGGCCGCCGAAGCTGGTCAGCCCCTGCACCCTCACCTCGAACGGCTTGCGGTTCACCCGAAACAGCATCGAGGCGATCTCGTTGGCGGAGATGCCGTCGATATCGCCGATGAAGCGCAAGGTGACGTGATAATTTTCGGGGTCGATCCAGCGGGCGCCGGGAAGGCCGCCCCGCAATCCGGAAAGCGTCTGGCCGATCTCGGCCGGGATTTCCAGTCCAGTAAACAAACGCGGCATCGTTGGGACTCCCGATGCTTGGGTTTGACGCTGCGAATCATAGCGCAAACCCCTTAAACAATTCCCGGTGACGAATCACCGACGGCTATTTTGTATCTGAGTTGTGTGACTCTGCGAAGCATGATGCGTTAGCTGTGCAAAAACCTCCGTGGAGTGCGTTGAGGATTAGGGTTACGTTGCCTGCGTTCAGTGAGCCTGCTCTTTGATCGTGCCGAGGAATGCCTCGACCGTAGGCATGATGGTCTTGACGACGATGTCGACGCCCGCGGGCGTCGGGTGAATGCCATCGGCCTGGTTGAGTTTGGCATCGGCTGCGACGCCGTCAAGGAAGAACGGATAGAGCGGCACACCGAAAGATTTCGACAGATCGGCATAGATCGTATTGAAGCGCTCGGCGTAGTCCTTGCCGTAGTTCGGCGGCGCGAGCATGCCGCAAAGAAGCACGGGAATGCCGCGCGCCTTCAGCCGCGTCAAAATGTCTGACAGCGCCGCCTTGGTGACGGACGGATCGGTGCCGCGCAACGCGTCGTTGGCGCCGAGTTCGAGGATCACGCCCTGGGTTCCCTCGGGAACCGACCAGTCGAGCCGGTCGCGGCCGCCGGAGGCGGTATCGCCGGACACCCCGGCATTGCCGATATCGACGTCTATCCCCCTGTCCTGCAATGCCTTTTGAAGCTTCGCCGGAAACGCATTGGCCGCCGACAGGCCAAGCCCCGCGGACAGGGAATCGCCGAGCACCACGAGCCTCACCGGCTTGCCCTCGCCTGCGAACGCAGCACCGGCGAATCCCACGTCGAGCAGGGCCAAGCCCAGCATCAACACAAGGATGTGCGCGAGGCCCGCGAGCCGCCCCTCGACCCCGGATGCGAAAGTGCCATATGACCGGGCGATGGACAGCCTCATCGAATCTCCCTCGCTCGCCGGCGCAGCCGCCGACACCATTACCATCAGCAACGTCAACCTGTCGCTCGGTAGCGGCGCCGCACGCGTTCATATCCTGAAAGACATCAGCTTGCGCGTCGGCTCCGGCGAAGCGATCGGCCTGATCGGGCCTTCGGGATCGGGCAAATCCACGCTGCTGATGGTGATGGCGGGCCTCGAACGTCCTGACAGCGGAGAGGTGGTGGTCAACGGCACGCCTTTCAATGCCCTCGACGAGGACGCGCTGGCGCGCTTTCGCGGCCGCCGGGTCGGCATCGTGTTCCAGTCGTTTCATCTGATCCCGACCATGACGGCGCTGGAGAACGTCGCGGTGCCGCTCGAGCTGGCGGGCGACCCGGATGCGAGCAAGCGCGCCGCGCAAGAACTTGCGTCGGTCGGTCTCGGCGACCGACTGCACCATTATCCGACGCAACTTTCCGGCGGCGAGCAGCAGCGCGTTGCGTTGGCGCGTGCGCTCGCACCCGATCCCGCCATCCTCGTCGCGGACGAGCCGACCGGCAATCTCGACGAGGCCACCGGCAAGCAGATCGTCGATCTGCTGTTCACCAAGCATGCCGAGCGCGGCATGACCTTGGTGTTGGTCACGCACGACACCGCGCTGGCGCAACGCTGTGATCGCGTGGTGCGGCTCCGCTCGGGCCGCATCGAGCTGGCTGGCTCCGATCACGCCAAGGCTTCATGAGCATCGCTTCCGAAAGTATCGGCGGCGTTGCCGCGCCCGCAAGTGGCGGGCGCACCGTTGCGCTCAGCCTGCGCTATGCGCTGCGCGAATTGCGCGGCGGCTTGCGCGGTTTCTATGTGTTCATTGCCTGCATCGCGCTCGGCGTGCTGGCGATCGCCGGCGTCGGCTCGGTCGCGGCCAGTCTCAGCGAAGGACTGGCACGTGAGGGCCGCAACCTGCTCGGCGGCGACGTGGCTTTCGTGCTGTTCCAGCGCGAGGCCAAGCCGGAGGAACTCGCCTTCCTGCGTTCGCGCGGCGAGCTCTCGGTCATCGCCACCTTGCGCGCGATGGCGCGGGCCGCCGACGGCCGGCTTGCGCTGGTCGAGATGAAGGCGGTCGACGGCAACTATCCGTCGCTCGGCGCGCTGACGCTCAATCCAAAGCTTCCGATCGGCGAAATTCTCGAACAGCGCGACGGCGTGTTCGGCGCCGCGGCCGACCCGACACTTGCTCGCACGGCTGGATCTCAAGATCGGCGATAAGGTCAATGTCGGCGAGGCGACCTTCCAGATTCGCAGCGCAGTCGAGGCCGAACCCGACAAGCTCGGCGTCGGCGTCGGCTTTGGCCCGCGCTTCCTGATCAGCGAATGGCACTTGCGCGCCACCGGCCTGCTGCAGCCCGGCAGCCTGGTGCGCTGGAATTATCGGCTGAAACTGCCGCAAAATGCGGCCGACGATCGCGCGATGGCGGCGCTGATCGAGGACGCGCGCACAGCGGCGCCCGAGGCCGGCTGGGAGATCCGCAACCGCGCCAACGCTTCGCCCGGACTCGAGCGCACCATCAATCGCTTCACGCAATTCCTCACACTGGTCGGCCTCGCCGCGCTGCTGGTCGGTGGTGTCGGTGTCGCCAACGCGGTGAAGAGCCATATCGATCGCAAGCTCGAGGTGATCGCCGCGTTCAAGGCGCTCGGCGCCACCGGCCGCGACGTGTTTACGATCTACCTGACGCAGGTCGTGTTGCTCGCCGCTGTCGGCTCGATGATCGGGCTGGCCGCCGGCGCGGCGCTGCCCTTTGTCATTGTCGGCCTGTTCGGCAAATTGCTGCCGCTGCCGGTGGTGCCCGCCGTGCATCCCGACGAGCTTGCGCTGTCCTTCGTCTACGGCCTGCTCACCGCGCTCGCCTTCGGGCTCTGGCCGCTCGGCCGCGTTCATGACGTGCCGGTCGCGGCGCTGTTTCGCGAAGCCGTGGTTGCCGAATGGCACCGGCCGCGGTGGCGCTATCTCGCGCTGATGGCGGTGGTGATCGCGCTGCTGGTTACGGTCGTGATCGGACTTTCCTATGACAAGCGGGTCGCAGCGGTGTTTGTCGCGTCGTCGGCCGTCGTGTTCGCGGTCCTGCGCGGAGTCGCCTGGGCGGTGATGGCGACCGCGCGTCAAATGCCGCGCACGCGCTCGACCATGCTGCGGCTTGCGATCACGAACATCCATCGGCCGGGCGCGCTGACGCCGTCCGTGGTGCTCTCGCTCGGCCTCGGGCTCGCGGTGCTCGTCACCATCACCCAGATCGACGGCAACCTGCGCCGGCAATTCCTGGCCGCGCTGCCGGAGCACGCGCCGTCATTCTATTTCATCGACATCCCCTCTTCCGAAGCCGACCACTTTGCGGCCTTCCTGCAGAAGACCGAGCCGCAATCGATCGTCGAGGACGTGCCCATGCTGCGTGGACGCATCGTCGCCGCGCGCGGCGTGCGCGCCGAGCAGTTGAACCCCTCAACGGACGCCGAATGGGTGCTGCAGAGCGACCGCGGTCTGACCTATACCGGCGAAGTGCCGAAGGGGTCGAAGGTCGTTGAAGGCGAATGGTGGGATGCGAACTATAGCGGCCCGCCGCTGGTTTCGATCGAGAAGAAGATCGCCGACGGATTGCACCTCAAGCTCGGCGACGAGATCGTCGTCAACGTGCTCGGCCGCGACATTCCGGCGAAGATCGGCAACATGCGCAACATCGACTGGCAGGGTTTGGGCATCAACTTCGTGCTGGTGTACTCGCCGAACGCCTTCAAGGGCGCGCCGCATACCCATATTGCGACATTGACCGAACCGGATCCCAGCGCCGCGGAGGACGCACGTATCATCAAGCAAGTGGCCGTCAGCTATCCGATGGTGACCAGCGTTCGGGTGCGCGAGGTGATGCAGACCATCGGCTCGGTCGTGACCAACCTGACGCTGGCGATCCGCGGCGCCAGCGCCGTGACGCTGATCTCGGCAATCCTCGTGCTCGGCGGCGCGCTGGCCGCCGGCCATCGTCATCGGGTCTATGACGCCGTCATCCTGAAGACGCTCGGCGCGACACGCGCGCGGCTGCTCGGCGCCTACGCGCTGGAATATCTGCTGATCGGATTGGCCACTGCCGTGTTCGGCGTGATCGCAGGCTCGATTGCGGCCTACCTGATCGTGACACGGCTGATGACGTTGAGTTTCGTCTGGGACGCCGGCAGCGCCGCGGCCGTCGTTGCTTCCGCACTCATCGTCACCGTGGGCCTCGGCTTGGCCGGCACGCTGCTCGCATTGAACCAGAAGCCTGCGACAGTGCTGCGCAATCTATGACAAATTGAAGCAGAGTGCGCGCGAAGGTTAACGCCGCGGCGCAGCCGTTTTCCCGCAGTGTTTATGGGATTTATATGCCGTGCGGGATGCGGTATTCGCGGCCCGCGCGAGGGGAGAGCGACAAACAGCCGCGCGGTGGAGCCGCATGCCGCTATGGTAGTTTGTAGTGGAAATGCCCACATAGCGGCTGGGTCAGATGGCGCGGCTTGATGACACAAAATTAATGTCGGCGGGCCACGTAAATCTGAGATAGGTTTCACCATTCGGCGGCGCGAAAGCTTACACGAAGCTTACAGGGCGCATCCGCCGGAACAACCAACGGGAATTCGACCATGTCGGACTTTGACCGTAACTACGCATCTCCTTTCGGCCGGGCCGCCGGGCGCGCTGACGCCGCGGTCGTCGACGCCGGCCTGCGCGCATACATGCTGCGCATCTACAACTACATGAGCATCGGGCTGGCGATCACCGGTCTGGCGGCGCTCGGCGTCTACATGGCGGCGGTGACGTCCGATCCGTCGGGCGCGGCAGCCAAGATCGGCAACGCCTTCCTGACGCCGTTCGGCTACGCGATGTTCGTCAGCCCGCTGAAGTGGCTGTTCATCCTGGCGCCGCTTGCCATGGTGTTCGTCATCTCGGCCGGCATCAATCGTCTCGCGCCTGCGACCGCGCAAATGCTGTTCTGGGTGTTCTCGGCGCTGATGGGCGTGTCGTTGTCGTCGATCTTCCTGGTGTACACCCACACTTCGATCGTGCGGGTGTTCTTCATCACCGCGGCGACCTTCGGCGCACTGAGCCTCTACGGCTACACCACGAAGCGTGACCTGACCGGAATGGGATCGTTCCTGTTCATGGGCCTGATCGGCATCATTATCGCGAGCCTGGTGAACATCTTCCTGGCGAGCTCGATCCGCTGCAGTTCATCGTCTCGATGATTGGCGTGCTGGTGTTCGCCGGCCTCACCGCGTGGGATACGCAGCGGCTGAAGAACGACTACATCTACGGCTACGCCTCGGCAGGCGGTGACGTGGCGGAACGCGCGGCGATCACCGGCGCCCTGTCGCTCTACCTGAACTTCATCAACCTGTTCACGCTGCTGCTGCAGCTGCTCGGCCAGCGCGACTGACGCGCGTCACCGAGACGAACTCTGAAACCCCGGCCGATCGGCCGGGGTTTTTGTTTGTGGGAGTTGTCTTTGCGAGGAGCCAACGGGTCGCGCGAATGCGCGCCCGACGACAGGCTCCGCGACGAAGCAATCCATTGAGCCGCAAGCGGAGAGGTGGATTGCTTCGCTTCGCTCGCAATGACGAACGAAGGCTCTTCCGACATCGCCGCGAAGGCTCTAATCTCACCCCATGTCCGCGCCCGAAATCCGGCCCGCCCTTGAGGCCGACCTGCCCGCCATCACCAAAATCTACGAGCACGCGGTGCTCCACGGCACCGCGACGTTCGAGCTGATCGCGCCCGATCTCGCCGAGATGACGCGCCGTTTCAGGGCGCTGACGGACGGCGGCTTCCCCTATCTCGTGGCCGAACTCGACGGCCGCCTCAGTGGCTACGCCTATGCCGGTCCCTATCGGCCGCGGCCGGCCTATCGCTTCACCGTGGAGAATTCGATCTATCTCGATCCCGCCATTCATCGTCGCGGGGTCGGCCTGGTGCTGCTGCGGCGGCTGATCGAGGCGTGCGAACAGCGCGGCTACCGGCAGATGGTCGCGGTGATCGGCGACTCCGCCAATGCCGGATCGATCGGCGTGCACACGGCTTGCGGATTCCAGATGATCGGGACCCACCCGAATGTCGGGCTGAAATTCGGCCGCTGGCTCGACACCGTGATGATGCAGCTCCCGCTCGGCGAGGCCGCAGCGACGGTGCCGTCCGACGAGACCTAGACCAGCGCCAGCTTGCGATCGATCACCAGCAGCACGCGCTCCAGTTCATGGCCGCGGCGCATGATCAGCCCGGTCGCCGAGATCACGCTGTACATGCCCTGCTTGCGCGCCAGCCGCGGATCTTTCTCGATCCGGTAGATCGGCATCTCGGAGGCGCGGCGAAACACCGAGAACACCGCGCGGTCTTTCAGGAAGTCGATCGCGTAGTCGCGCCATTCGCCGTCGGCGACCATGCGGCCGTAGAGATTGAGAATGCGATTCAGTTCGGGGCGGTTGAAGGTCACCCGGTTCGGCAGCGAACTGGTCGCTTGATTCGCAGCGGCACGCGCCGCTGCGTGACTTCCGCTTGGATCGGCATCCTCCGACATCAAACTCATGGAGCGCCTCCTGTCATGGCTAGTGCGGTGGATTTGACATTCGCTGAGGTATGGCCGCGAGTTCAATGGCGAATGTCAAATCCAAAACCGCACTAGAATCATATCGTTGCCATGTCCCTATGGTTCTGACATTCGTAAACGAGTCCGCCGCGACGTGATACGAATGTCAGAACCGGGACACTGGAACATGATTGCGCTAACCGATGGCCTCCGCAAGGGTTCCTTTGCGGCTTATTGCGCGCCAGACCCGGGCGAATTGTCCCATTCTTGCCGTCACGGGATCGTTAGCGGAATCATAATACGGCCCTTTTTCCGCCAACCGCCTGCCGCGCTGGATTGCGAGAAGAAGGTACTGCGTTGGCCCGGTTCTTTCGGTTTCGGATTCCTCAGCCCCCAGCCCCCCGGGATCGTCGGGACCGGGCCGAGCGCAGCAAATAAAAGGGCCAACGTCAGTTGGCCCTTTTTGTTTGAGCGCATGTCGTTTGAGCGGGTGGCCTACGCCGAAAGACGAAGACGCGAATCGACAACGGCCCGCTTCGCATGCCGCGATCCGAATCAGTCCCGACGATTTTCTCAAGAATCAGTGCAGCGCCGTGTAGGCCGCGCCCAGCATGGGTCCGGGCTTGTCGCGATTGCCGTCCTGGATCAGGACTGCGGCGCCGTCGACGCCGTCTTGCGCCACGCTGTCGAGCGGCACAGTCCAGCTCTCGGGCTTGCCGTTCCAGTCGCCGACCTTCACGAGATTACGAACCACATTGTAGTAGGTGAGCTCGCGGCCGCGGTTCTCGCCACGGCCGACCGAGATCGGCACCGATTTCGAGATTCCGCAGAGCCAGACTTCGCCATGACTCGCGGTGTGAGTCTTGCCGGCGGCCGCAACCGAGACGGTGATCTGCTTGCCGGCTTGGGTCATGGTCACCGGCACCGACATCACGCCGTCGGTCTTGTTGGTGGCGCCGATCGCGGTTTCGATGCTCTCGCGATCGCTGCCGATGACATGCGTCTCGCCGTTGATCACGGCTTGCGGCGTGTAGACCTCGCGATCGCCGCGCGCTTTCGAATAGGCTTTCTGACGTGCGGTGAAGCGGGAGTCGGCAAGCGTGTCCTTCCAGCCGAGATAATCCCAATAGTCGATCGGCATGCTGAGCGCGATGATGGAGGGATCCTTGGCGAGCTCGCCGATAATCTTGTCGGCGGGCGGACAGGACGAGCAACCCTGCGAGGTGAACAACTCCACCACAGCGCGCGGATCGGCGGCATGGGCGGGCCGGATGACCGCGACGATCGCGCAGATGCCAAGCGCACTCGACCAGCGCGAAATCGATTGATAGGCCATCATCACTGCCATAGTGCCACGACCACGTTCCGTGTTTTTACGGGTGTCCACCTGCCCCAAAAGCAATGAGGCGGCCTTGTCATAGGCCGCCTCATCTTCAGTCGCTACTCACTTCGGAGTGAGCCGCCGATCACATCTTCGCCTGATGCCAGATCGGCGGCGCTAGGCCGCGAGTTTGCGCAGCACGTAATGCAGGATGCCGCCGTTCCTGTAGTACTCGAGCTCGTCGAGCGTATCGATCCGGCACAACAGCGACACGCGCTGCAGCGCGCCATCGCCCGAGACGATCTCGGCCGTGAGCTTCTGGCGCGGCTTCAAATCGCCCTGCAGTCCGCGAATCGTGACCTTCTCGTCGCCCTTCAGTCCGATCGACGACCACGAGGTGCCTTCCTCGAAGGTCAGCGGCAGCACGCCCATGCCGACCAGGTTGGAGCGATGGATGCGCTCGAAGCTCTGGCAGATCACGGCGCGCACGCCGAGCAGGCGCGTGCCCTTCGCGGCCCAGTCGCGCGAGGAGCCGTTGCCGTATTCGGCGCCGGCGAACACCACCAGCGGCACGTTCTCCTGCTGGTACTTCATCGCGGCTTCATAGATCGACATCTGCTCGCCATCGGGCCAATGTTTGGTGAGGCCGCCTTCCGGGATATTGCCGTCGGCGCCCTTCAGCATGAAGTTCTTGATGCGGATGTTGGCGAAGGTGCCGCGCATCATCACTTCGTGGTTGCCGCGCCGCGTGCCGTATTGGTTGAAATCGGCGGGCCGCACCTGATGCTCGCTCAGGAATTTTCCGGCGGGCGAGGTCAGCTTGATCGAGCCGGCCGGCGAGATGTGGTCGGTGGTGATCTTGTCGCCGAACATCGCGAGAATCCGCGCATCGACCACGTCCTTGACCGGCTCGGGCTGCTTCTTCATGCCCTCGAAGTAGGGCGGGTTCTGCACATAGGTCGACGACATGTTCCAGCGATAGGTCTCGCTGTCGGTGGTCTTGATCTTGCGCCAGTTGGTGTCGCCCTTGAAGACGTCGGCATAGCGCTTCTTGAAGATCTGCGCCGTGACGTATTTCTTCATGTAGGCGTTGATCTCCTTCGCGGTCGGCCAGATGTCCTTCAGGTACACCGGCTTGCCGTCCTTGCCTACGCCGAGCGGCTCGGTCGCGAGATTCTTCTTGACGGTACCGGCGAGTGCATGCGCGACCACCAGCGGCGGCGAGGCCAGATAGTTCGCCTGCACGTCGGCGCTGACGCGGCCTTCGAAGTTGCGGTTGCCGGAGAGCACGGCGGCGGCAACGATGCCGTTGTCGTTGATCGATTTCGAAATCTCGTCCGGCAGCGGACCGGAATTGCCGATGCAGGTGGTGCAGCCGAAGCCGACCAGGTTGAAGCCGACCTTGTCGAGATCTTCCTGCAGGCCGGAGTTGGCGAGATATTCGGCGACGACCTGGCTGCCCGGAGCCAGCGACGTCTTTACCCATGGCTTGGCCTTCAATCCCTTGGCTGCGGCCTTGCGCGCGAGCAGGCCCGCGCCGATCAGCACGCTCGGATTCGAGGTGTTGGTGCAGGAGGTGATCGCGGCGATCACCACGTCGCCATGGCCGAGATCGAAGTCGCGGCCTTCCACGGCATAGCGATGCGATGCATCGGCGGCCTTCTTGTATTCGCTCGCCATCGCCGCGGCGAAACCTTCGCCCACCGCAGGCAGCGCGACGCGGCCTTCGGGACGCTTCGGGCCGGCCATCGACGGCACGACGTCGCTCGAGGTCGAGCGTCAGCGTTTCCGTGAACACCGGATCGGCCGACTTGGCGTTGCGGAACAGGCCCTGCGCCTTGGCGTAGGCCGTGACCAGCGCGACGCGATCCGACTTGCGGCCCGAGGTCTTGAGATAATCGAGGGTGGCGGCATCGACCGGGAAGAAGCCGCAGGTCGCGCCATATTCCGGCGCCATGTTGCCGATGGTGGCCTTGTCGGCGACCGAGAGATAGTCGAGGCCAGGGCCGTAGAATTCCACGAACTTGCCGACCACGCCCAGCTTGCGCAGCATCTGCGTGACCGTCAGCACGAGGTCGGTCGCGGTGACGCCTTCCTTCAGCTGGCCCTTGAGCTTGAAGCCGACCACATCAGGCAGCAGCATCGACAGCGGCTGGCCCAGCATGCAGGCTTCCGCCTCGATGCCGCCGACGCCCCAGCCGAGCACGGCGAGGCCGTTGACCATTGTCGTGTGCGAGTCGGTGCCGACCAGCGAGTCCGGATAGGCGACTTCGAAATTGCCGGTCTTCTTGCCGACCGTCAGCTTCTCCTTTTTGGTCCAGACCGTCTGCGCCAGATATTCGAGATTGACCTGGTGGCAGATGCCGGTGCCGGGCGGCACGACGGAGAAATTCGAGAACGCGCGCTGGCCCCATTTCAGAAACTCGTAGCGCTCCTGGTTCTGCTTGTATTCCTCGACGACGTTCTTGGCGAAAGCCTTGTTGTCGCCGAAGAAGTTGACGATCACGGAGTGATCGATGACGAGATCGACCGGCACCAGCGGGTTGATCTTCTCGGCATCGCCGCCGAGGCTCTGCATCGCGTTGCGCATCGCGGCGAGATCGACGACGGCGGGAACGCCGGTGAAGTCCTGCATCAGCACGCGCGCCGGGCGGAAGGCGATCTCATGCTCCAGCTTGCGCTTCTTCAGCCATTTCGCGACGCCTCGATGTCTGCCTTCTTGACCGTGCGCCCGTCTTCGTTGCGCAGCAGGTTCTCGAGCAGACCTTCATCGAATAGGGCAGCCTGGAAATGCCCTTCAGACCGTTCTTCTCGGCGGCGGGCAGGCTGTAATAGACGTAGGTCTTGCCGCCAACCTTCAGGGTCTTCTGGCATTTGAAGCTGTCGAGCGAGGTCATGTTAGGAATCCCAATTTATCGTTATACCCGATAGAGGGTATTTAAACACCGGCGATCGGGCTTTAGCTTGATCGCTTGCAGGCGTAGATCGTGTGCGGCATCAAGTTCCCGGGCTTATAAAATCTTTCCAATCGCATCGACACACCTGCAAGCGCGGTGCAGGGCGATGCCGGCACCCACAAAATTCTGCTCGCGCTAGCGTTCGTTTTCGTGAGGCTGAAAGATTAGGCGATGCGGCTCTCGGGACGTGGCGTCAGCTGTGTGCGCGGCGCCGCGAGGTCTTCGCCGGGCTCGATTTCGAGACCTCTTCCGGCGAGGTGCTGGCAGTCACGGGCCCGAATGGATCGGGCAAGACCTCGCTGTTCCGGCTGATCGCGGGGCTGCTGATCCCCGCCGCTGGCGCGATTTCGCTCGACGGCGGCGAGGCCGAGCTCACCTTGCCCGAACAGGCGCACTATCTCGGTCATCGCGATGCGCTGAAGCCGGCCTGAGCGTGCTCGAAAATCTCTCGTTCTGGCGCGACTTCCTGAGCGGCGATATTTTTGACGCCGGCAAGCCTGGCATCGGTCGGGCTCAGCCATGCCGCGCATTTACCGGCCGCGTATCTGTCGGCCGGCCAGCGGCGCGGCTCTCGCTGGCGCGATTGCTGACGGTCGGCGTCCGCTCTCGTTGCTGGACGAACCGATCGCGGCGCTGGATGCCGCGGTCAGGATATGTTCGCGCTTGATGCGCGACATCTCGCGCCACGGCGGATTGATCGTCGCCGCGACCCATAGGCCGCTCGGTATCGACGCGCGCGAGTTCGAATTGGGGGCGCGACGTGATGAGAACATCTTCGCTCTCCACACTTACGCTCATCGGAATTCCCCTCTCATTGCGGGAGGGGTTGTTGGGGTTTACACTTAGCTGGTACCCTCCCTAAACCTCCCTCGCAAAAACGCAGCACCCACAACTTTTTTCTTGACCTTCTCGTCGCCCTTCAGTCCGATCGACGACCACGAGGTGCCTTCCTCGAAGGTCAGCGCAGCACGCCCATGCCGACCAGGTTGGAGCGATGGATGCGCTCGAAGCTCTGGCAGATCACGGCGCGCACGCCGAGCAGGCGCGTGCCCTTCGCGGCCCAGTCGCGCGAGGAGCCGTTGCCGTATTCGGCGCCGGCGAACACCACCAGCGGCACGTTCTCCTGCTGGTACTTCATCGCGGCTTCATAGATCGACATCTGCTCGCCATCGGGCCAATGTTTGGTGAGGCCGCCTTCCGGGATATTGCCGTCGGCGCCCTTCAGCATGAAGTTCTTGATGCGGATGTTGGCGAAGGTGCCGCGCATCATCACTTCGTGGTTGCCGCGCCGCGTGCCGTATTGGTTGAAATCGGCGGGCCGCACCTGATGCTCGCTGAGGAATTTTCCCGCGGGCGAGGTCAGCTTGATCGAGCCGGCCGGCGAGATGTGGTCGGTGGTGATCTTGTCGCCGAACATCGCGAGAATCCGCGCATCGACCACGTCCTTGACCGGCTCGGGCTGCTTCTTCATGCCCTCGAAGTAGGGTGGGTTCTGCACATAGGTCGACGACATGTTCCAGCGATAGGTCTCGCTGTCGGTGGTCTTGATCTTGCGCCAGTTGGTGTCGCCCTTGAAGACGTCGGCATAGCGCTTCTTGAAGATCTGCGCCGTGACGTATTTCTTCATGTAGGCGTTGATTTCCTTCGCGGTCGGCCAGATGTCCTTCAGGTACACCGGCTTGCCGTCCTTGCCTACGCCGAGCGGCTCGGTCGCGAGATTCTTCTTGACGGTACCGGCGAGTGCATGCGCGACCACCAGCGGCGGCGAGGCCAGATAGTTCGCCTGCACGTCGGCGCTGACGCGGCCTTCGAAGTTGCGGTTGCCGGAGAGCACGGCGGCGGCAACGATGCCGTTGTCGTTGATCGATTTCGAAATCTCGTCCGGCAGCGGACCGGAATTGCCGATGCAGGTGGTGCAGCCGAAGCCGACCAGGTTGAAGCCGACCTTGTCGAGATCTTCCTGCAGGCCGGAGTTGGCGAGATATTCGGCGACGACCTGGCTGCCCGGAGCCAGCGACGTCTTTACCCATGGCTTGGCCTTCAATCCCTTGGCTGCGGCCTTGCGCGCGAGCAGGCCCGCACCGATCAGCACGCTCGGATTCGAGGTGTTGGTGCAGGAGGTGATCGCGGCGATCACCACGTCGCCATGGCCGAGATCGAAGTCGCGGCCTTCCACGGCATAGCGATGCGATGCATCGGCGGCCTTCTTGTATTCGCTGGCCATCGCCGCGGCGAAACCTTCGCCCACCGCAGGCAGCGCGACGCGGCCTTCGGGACGCTTCGGGCCGGCCATCGACGGCACGACGTCCTTGAGGTCGAGGGTCAGCGTTTCCGTGAACACCGGATCGGCCGACTTGGCGTTGCGGAACAGGCCTTGCGCCTTGGCATAGGCCGTGACCAGCGCGACGCGATCCGACTTGCGGCCCGAGGTCTTGAGATAATCCAGGGTGGCGGCATCGACCGGGAAGAAGCCGCAGGTCGCGCCATATTCCGGCGCCATGTTGCCGATCGTGGCCTTGTCGGCGACCGAGAGGAAATCGAGGCCGGGTCCAAAAAATTCCACGAACTTTCCGACCACGCCCTGCTTGCGCAGCATCTGCGTCACCGTCAGCACGAGGTCGGTCGCGGTGACGCCTTCCCTCATCTGGCCCTTGAGCTTGAAGCCGACCACGTCAGGCAGCAGCATCGACAACGGCTGACCGAGCATGCAGGCTTCCGCCTCGATGCCGCCGACGCCCCAGCCGAGCACGGCGAGGCCGTTGACCATTGTCGTGTGCGAGTCGGTGCCGACCAGCGAGTCCGGATAGGCGACTTCGAAATTGCCGGTCTTCTTGCCGACCGTCAGCTTCTCCTTTTTGGTCCAGACCGTCTGCGCCAGATATTCGAGATTGACCTGGTGGCAGATGCCGGTGCCGGGCGGCACGACGGAGAAATTCGAGAACGCGCGCTGGCCCCATTTCAGAAACTCGTAGCGCTCCTGGTTCTGCTTGTATTCTTCCACGACGTTCTTGGCGAAGGCCTTGTTGTCGCCGAAGAAGTTGACGATCACGGAGTGATCGATGACGAGATCGACCGGCACCAGCGGGTTGATCTTCTCGGCATCGCCGCCGAGGCTCTGCATCGCGTTTCGCATCGCGGCGAGATCGACGACGGCGGGAACGCCGGTGAAGTCCTGCATCAGCACCCGCGCCGGGCGGAACGCGATCTCATGCTCCAGCTTGCGCTTCTTCAGCCATTTCGCGATCGCCTCGATGTCTCCCTTCTTGACCGTGCGCCCGTCTTCGTTGCGCAGGAGATTCTCGAGCAGGACCTTCATCGAATAGGGCAGCCTGGAAATGCCCTTCAGACCGTTCTTCTCCGCGGCGGGCAGGCTGTAATAGACGTAGGTCTTGCCGCCAACCTTCAGGGTCTTCTGGCATTTGAAGCTGTCGAGGGAGGTCATGTTAGGAATCCCAATTTATTGTTATCCCCGGAGAGGGTATTTAAACACCGGCGATCGGGTTCTGGCTTGATCGCTTGCAGGCGTGGATCGTGTGCGGCATCAAGTTCCCGGGCTTATAGAATCTTTCCAATCGCGCCGCCACACCTGCAAACGTATGCAGGGCGAGCCGGCACCCCAAAATTCTCTCGCGCTAGCCACCGTTTTCAAGAGGGCAAAAGAGTAGGCAGATGCGGCTCTCGGGACGTGGGGTCAGATGTGTGCGCGGCAGCCGCGAGGTCTTTGCCGGGCTCGACTTCGAGACCTCGTCCGGCGAAGTCTTGGCCGTCACGGGCCCGAATGGATCGGGCAAGACCTCGCTTTTGCGGTTGATCGCGGGCTTGCTGGTCCCCTCCGCTGGCGCGATTTCGCTCGACGGCGGCGAGGCCGAGCTCACCTTGCCGGAACAGGCGCACTATCTCGGCCATCGCGATGCGCTGAAGCCGGCACTGAGCGTGTTGGAGAATCTCTCGTTCTGGCGCGACTTCCTGGGCGGCGATACCTTTGACGCGGAGCAGAGCCTTGCATCGGTCGGGCTTGGCCACGCCGCGCATTTGCCGGCGGCGTATCTGTCGGCCGGCCAGCGGCGGCGGCTATCGCTGGCGCGATTGCTGACGGTTCGGCGGCCGCTCTGGCTGCTGGATGAGCCGATTGCGGGACTCGATGCCGCGGGCCAGGATCTGTTCGCTGGCTTGATGCGCGACCATCTCGGCCATGGCGGGTTGATCGTCGCTGCGACCCACGGGCCGCTGGGGATCGATGCGCGCGAGTTGCGAATTGGGGGCGCGACGTGATGGAGCGTCTTCATTTTCCGCAAACGCTGACGGAATTCCCCTCCCCCTTGCGGGGAGGGGTTAGGGGTGGGGGTCAATATGCGCAGAGTCTTTGCGTGGTACCCCCCTCCCCAACCCTCCCCCGCATCCGCCTTCGCCAGAAGGCGGGCTTCGGCGGACAAGGGGGGAGGGAGCGCAGTGTGCTCGTTGCGAGAGCGGAGCGCTGTGTCATGACCGCGCTGTCCGCGCTCATCCTCCGCGACATCAGGATCGCGCTCCGCGTCGGCGGCGGCGCGCTGATCGGCGTGCTGTTCTTCCTCAGCGTCGTGGTGCTGATGCCGTTCGCGGTCGGGCCCGACCTGAAACTGCTGGCGCGGCTCGGACCCGCGATCCTCTGGCTCGGCGCGCTGCTGGCAAGCCTGCTCACCCTCGATCGGCTGTTCACGGCCGACCATGACGACGGCTCGCTCGATCTCATCGTCATGAGCCGCAACTCGCTGGAACTCACCTGCGCGGCGAAGGCGCTGGCGCACTGGATTGCCGCGGGCCTGCCGCTGATCGTGGCGACTCCCGTGCTCGGGCTGCTGCTCAACCTCGATGCGCCTTCAACCGCGGCGGTCGCGCTCACATTGCTCGCGGGCACGCCGGCGCTGACTTTCACGGGCATGATCGGCGCCGCACTTGCCGTGACCCTGCATCGCGGCGGCCTCTTGCTCGCCGTGCTGGTGCTTCCGCTCTCGATTCCCGTGCTGATCTTCGGCGTCGCCGCGTCGGAAGCCGCAATCACGGGTCCGCAATCCTTTGGCGCGCCGTTTGCGATCCTGTGCGCGCTGTCGCTCATCAGCTTCGTGATCGGTCCGGTCGCGGCGGCCGCGAGCCTGCGACAGGGGCTGGATTGATGCCGATCAACTCTTGCCGAGCGGCTTTATGTCAATTGCGCAGCACGCGCGCCGCGATTAACAGGATGCCATGTCGCTGATCGACTTCGCCAACCCGACACGATTTCTTGCGCTGACGGCGCGCGTTTTACCGTGGCTGGTGGCTGCGACCGCGATCCTGCTCGCGATCGGGCTTTATCAATCCGCCACCGCGCCCGACGACTACCAGCAGGGCGCCACCGTGAAGATCATGTTCATCCATGTGCCGAACGCGTGGCTGTCGATGTTCGTCTGGGGCGTGATGAGTCTCGCCTCGCTCGGCACGCTGGTGTGGCGGCATCCGCTCGCCGATGTCGCTGCGAAAGCTGCCGCGCCGATCGGCGCGGCCTTCACCTTCCTCGCGCTGGTCACGGGATCGCTGTGGGGCCGGCCGATGTGGGGCACCTACTGGGAATGGGACGCGCGGCTGACCTCGGTGCTGATCCTGTTCCTGATGTATCTCGGCCTGATGGCGCTGTGGCGCGCGGTCGAGGATCCCTCGCGCGCGGCGCGCGCCGCCGCGGTACTGACGCTGGTCGGCGCGATCAACCTGCCGATCATCAAATTCTCCGTCGACTGGTGGAACACGCTGCACCAGCCGGCCTCGGTATTGCGCATGGGCGGGTCGACGCTCGACCGCGCTTTTCTGATTCCGCTGCTGGTGATGGCGATTGCCTTCACGCTGCTGTTCGTCACGTTGCATCTGGCAGCGATGCGGAACGAGATTTTGCGGCGCCGGGTGCGCAGCCTGCAGATGATGCAGGCAAGCCAGAAGGCCGCGTGATGGCGCTCGGTCCCTACGCCTCGTTCATCGTAACAGCCTATTCGCTGGTGGCGCTGGTGCTCGTGCTGCTGATCGGCTGGATCGTGGTCGACTATCGCAACCAGACGCGGCGGCTGCGCGCGCTGGAGGAGAGCGGCGTGGTCAGGCGCTCCGGCCGCAGCGCGATGGAGTTGTGATGAGCGAGACTTCGACATCCGCGCCGCGCAACCGGCTCCTGATGGTGCTGCCGCTGATCGTATTTGCAGGGCTGGCAGCCTTGTTCTGGCTGCGGCTCGGCAGCGGCGATCCCTCGAAAATTCCGTCGGCCCTGATCGGTCACCCTGCGCCGCAAACGACCCTGCCGCCGCTTGCAGGCCTCACGAATGACGGCGCGCAGGTGCCCGGACTCGATCCGGCGATGTTCAAGGGCAAGGTCTCGATCGTCAACGTCTGGGCCTCCTGGTGCGTGCCCTGCCATGACGAGGCGCCGCTGTTCACCGAGCTCGGCAAAGACAAGCGGCTGCAGATGGTCGGCATCAACTACAAGGACGCGCCCGACAATGCGCGGCGCTTCCTCGGCCGCTACGGCAACCCATTCGGCGTGGTCGGCGTCGACGGCAACGGACGCGCCGCGATCGAGTGGGGGGTCTACGGCGTGCCGGAGACCTTCATCGTCGGCCGCGACGGCACCATCGTTTACAAGATGGTCGGACCGGTGACATCAGACAATATCGGCGTCGTGCTGAAGCCCGAGATCGACAAGGCGCTGGGAGAAAAACCCTCGTCCTGAGGAGCGGCGAAGCCGCGTCTCGAAGGATGAAGGCCACCCTCGGGCCTCATGATTCGAGACGGCGCTACGCGCCTCCTCACCATGAGGGAACCCTATCCCTTGCTCACGTCGCCCTCTGCCGCGTCGCTCGCCTCCAGCGACACCGGCTCGAGATGATAGCGCTTGATCAACGGCATCTGCGTGATCGCAAACAGCATGGTCAGCGGCATCACGCCGAACGCCTTGAAGCCGACCCAGAAGTCGGTGCTCTGGGTGCGCCAGATCACCTCGTTCAGGATCGCCATTGCGAAGAAGAACAGCGCCCAGCGCAGCGTCAGGATGCGCCAGCCGCGCGGCGTCAGGTTGAACATCTGGTCGAACATGACGGCGATGAAGGAGCGGCCGAACAACAGGCCGCCGCCGAGCACGGCCGCGAACAGGCCGTAGATGATGGTCGGCTTGACCTTGATGAAGGTCTCGTCATGCAGCACCAGCGTCAGCGTGCCGAAGATCAGCACCACGATGCCGGTGACGATGGCCATCATCGGCACGTGCCGCGTCACCACATAGGAGGCGATCATCGCCGTCACGATCGCCACCATGAAGGCGCCGGTCGCGACGAACAGATGATACTTCGCGTTGAAGACAAAGAACACGATCAGCGGACCGAGCTCGGTCGCCAGCTTGAACAGCGGATGCGGCTGGGTCTTGTCCATCAATCGTCCATTCCTGCAATTGCCCTTGCGAAATCCCTGGCCGTGAACGGCGCGAGATCGTCGATGCTCTCGCCGACACCGATGAAATGCACCGGCAGTTTGTGCTTCTCCGCCAGCGCCACCAGGATGCCGCCGCGCGCGGTGCCGTCGAGCTTGGTCATGACAAGGCCCGTGACTCCAGCCGTGCGATGAAACGCCTCGACCTGCGACAACGCGTTCTGCCCGACCGTGGCGTCGAGCACCAGCAACACCGCATGCGGCGCTGATGCATCGACCTTGCGAATCACGCGGACGACCTTCTCCAGCTCATTCATCAGCTCGGCCTTGTTCTGCAACCGGCCGGCCGTGTCGATGAGCAAAATGTCGCGCTTCTGCTCTTTGGCGGCGGTGAGCGCATTGAAGGCAAGGCTTGCCGAATCCGAACCCTGCGCGCCGGCGATGACAGGCGCCTTGGTGCGCTCGCCCCACACCTTGAGCTGTTCGATAGCGGCAGCACGAAACGTGTCGCCCGCCGCCAGCATCACTGTGTGGCCTTCGGCGACGAATTTCGCCGCGAGCTTGCCGATGGTCGTGGTCTTGCCCGAGCCGTTGACGCCGACGACCAGAATGACGAACGGCGCCTTTGCCGGATCGACCACGAGCGGCTTTGCCACCGGTGACAGCACCTTCTCGACCTCGGTCGCGACCACGGTCTTCACTTCATCGGCGCTGATCGCCTTGTCATAGCGGCCCGCGCCGACCGCTTCGGCAATGCGCGCGGCGACCTCGGTGCCGAGATCGGCGCGCAGCAACACGTCCTCGATGTCCTCGAGCATGGCGCGGTCGAGCTTGCGCTTGGTGACGAGATCGGCGACCGCGGTCCCGAGCGAACTCGAGGTCCGCTTCAGGCCGCCGGACAGCCGCCGCCACCAGCTCAGCTTCGGCGTTTCTGTGGTGGTATCATTCATCGGGGGTGTGTTAGCCCGTTCGCCACATAAACAAAAGTCTTGCACTTTGATGGATGTTCCCGAACTCACGGCCGAAGAAATCCAGGCGCGCGTGCTCCACCGCGACGGGTTGATGCTGATCATCGACAAGCCGGCGGGGCTGCCGGTGCATCGCGGGCCCAAGGGCGGGGCAAATCTCGAAGCGTCGTTCGACGCATTGCGCTTCGGCCTGCCGCGCCCACCGGTGCTGGCGCATCGGCTGGACAAGGACACCTCGGGCTGCCTCGTGCTTGGGCGGCATCGCAAGGCGACCGCCTCGCTTGGCCTGCTGTTCAAGCACGGCAAGATCGAAAAGACCTATTGGGCCGTGGTCGAGGGCGGCCCGGCGCAGGACGAGGGCACCATCGATTTGCCGATCGGGCGCCTCAATGCCGAGCGCGGCTGGTGGCAGAAGCCTGATCCCGAGGGTCAGCCGGCGGTGACGAACTGGAAAGTGCTCGGCCGCAGCGACGGTCTCGCCTGGCTGGCCATGGAACCGGTGACCGGCCGCACCCATCAATTGCGCGTGCATGCGGCCTCCCAGGGATGGCCGATCTTCGGCGATAACATTTACGGAAACGGTCCGCGCTTCGGCGAACCGCGGCTGCATCTGCATTCGCGCGAGATCGGCGTGCCGATTTCGAGGAACAAGGAGCCGGTGCGCGTTGTCGCGCCCACGCCGGAGCACATGCACGAACGGTTGCGGGCGTGCGGATGGAATGGAGAATAATTTCGTCATTGCGAGCGAAGCGAAGCAATCCACCTATCCGCTTGCGGCGCTATGGATTGCTTCGTCGCTTCGCTCCTCGCAATGACGAGTTCTAAACGATCAACCGCGCGCCATCATGGCCCGCGATCGCAAGCCGCCGCACCGCGCCCGGCGTCGCGCCGCTGATCGCAACCGGCAGATAATGCTCGGTGCGGCCGGCCGTCGCGCTTTCGATCAGGACATCGCGCACAGTCCCCACCTCGGCAGCCAATCGCTTCCGCAGCGCCGCCTCCCCCGCCGCGCGCAGACGCCTCGCGCGCTCCTTGATCGCGCCGCCTCCGACCTGCGGCATCCGCGCGGCCGGCGTGCCAGGCCGCGGCGAATAGGGAAATACGTGCAGGAAGCTGAGATCGCATTCATCGATCAGGTCGAGCGAGCGTTGAAACATCTCCTCGGTTTCGGTCGGAAAACCCGCGATGATGTCGGCGCCGAGCGCGATGTCCGGCCGCAGCCGCCGCGCTAACGCGCAGAAGTCGATTGCGTCCTTTCGCGAGTGCCGCCGCTTCATCCGCTTCAGGATCAGATCGTCGCCCGATTGCAGCGACAGATGCAGATGCGGCATCAATCGCGCATCGTCGGCGATGGCGTCGAGCAGATCGCGATCGGCCTCGATCGAATTGATCGATGAAATCCGCAGGCGGTTCAACTCGGGCACATGCCGCAGGATCTGCTTCACCAGTTGCCCAAGCTTCGGCGCACCCGGCAGGTCGGCGCCGTAGCTCGTGAGGTCGACACCGGTCAGCACGATTTCGGCATGGCCGCGCTCTGCGAGCGCGCGCACCTGATCGACCACCGCGCCGATCGGCACCGAGCGCGAATTGCCGCGGCCGTAGGGGATGATGCAGAAGGTGCAGCGATGGTCGCAGCCGTTCTGCACCTGAACGAAGACGCGCGGCAGGCCGCGCTGGAAGCCGTCGACGAGATGCGGCGCCATCTCCCGCACCGCCATGATGTCGCTGACCGCGATCTTTTCGACCTCGCCAATTTCGAGCGCGACTCGGGTCTCGCGCCACGCGTCTCCGCGCATCTTGTCGTCATTGCCGATGACGCGATCAACCTCGGTCATCTCGGCGAACATCACTGCCTGCGTCTGCGCCGCACAGCCGGTCACCACGATGCGCGCATCCGGCCGCTCGCGCTTCAGCCGGCGGATCGATTGCCGCGCCTGCGCCACCGCTTCATTGGTGACCGCGCAGCTGTTGATGACGATGGTCCGCTCGAGACCCGCGCGCTCGGCCTCCCGCGCGATCACCTCGGATTCGAACGCGTTGAGGCGGCAGCCGAAGGTGACGACCTCGACGCTCATGCGACTGACGCGAACAGCGCGGGATCGAAGCGCCCCTCATATTCGAACGCCGCGGTGCCGGTCATCAGCACATGGTCGTCGCGCTCACGCCATTCGATCGCGAGCTTGCCGCCGGGCAAGGCGATCTCGACATTGCGGTTGGCGCGCTTCAGCCGCGCGGCGGCGACCGCGGTGGCGCAGGCCGCCGAACCGCAAGCCTTCGTCAGCCCCGCGCCGCGCTCCCAGGTGCGGATGGTGATGTGATCGCGATCGACGATGTGGGCGAGCGTGATGTTGGCGCGCTCGGGGAAGATCGGATGGTTTTCCAGCAGCGGTCCGAAACGCGCGAGATCATAGGCATTGACGTCGTCGACCCAGAAGATCGCGTGCGGGTTGCCCATGTTCACCGCCGAGGGCGAGTGCAGGATCGGGGCGTCGATCGGCCCGATCTGCAGTTCGATGTAGCGGGTGTCGCGAAACTCTTCCGCCAACGGAATGTCCTGCCAGCCAAACTTCGGCGCACCCATGTCGACCGTGTAGAGCTCGGGTGACGGACCCTGCCAGCAGTTCAGAACACCGGCCGCCGTCTCGAAGGTGACCGCGGTCTGGCCGGTCTTTTCGAACAGGCGGCGCACCACGCAGCGCATGCCGTTGCCGCAGGCACCGGCTTCGGAGCCGTCATTGTTGTAGATGCGGATGAACGCCTCGGTGCCGTCGAGCCGCGGCGGCTGCAGCAGCATGAGCTGGTCATAGGGGACCTTCGCCGCCACCGCGCGCGCGTCCGCGCCCGTCACCTTGCCTGCAGCATCGCGCAGATCGACAACGACGATCTCGTTGCCGATCCCGTTCATCTTGGCGAAGGCGTGGTTGGCGAGCGCGCTCATGAAAAGTCCAAAATTCCGCCCGTGTTATATGGCCAGTTGTGGCCGATTGACCACCCCTGCAAGGCTGATGACCGATCTGTTAGGGGACGGTGCCGCCACACCGTGTTAGGGTTGCATCGCCCGGGAATCATGATCTTTTCCGACGGAGACGACTGGATGACCTTCCTTGCCCGCAAAACCCTGATCGCGTTGATCCCGGTAGCCGCGATCTGGCTGGGGATAGCGAGCGCGCAAGCCCAGCAGCCGACGCCCTCTCCGTCCGCGTCCACGAGCCCGGCGCCCACAGCGACCGCGAGTCCCGCGCCCGCCGCCTCGGTTTCACCGGCGCCGGCCGCAAGCCCCTCACCTTCGCCATCGGTCGCGCAAACGCCGGCGCCCGCCGCGCCCGTGCAGGCCGCCGATCCCTTCGGTGAGTTGATCACGCTGGAAGGCAAAAAAGTCGTGGTGGCGAAGGGCAATGCCAACTGGGATACGGCATTCGACACCCTGATCGATTCGTTCAAGGCGCTGAACGCGCTGCTCGACAAGCAGGGCATCAAGCGCACAGGCAATCTGATGATCGTCTACACCGCGACCGACGACACCGGCTTCAGCTATCTCGCCGAGATTCCGGTCGAGCAGGACCCGAAGAATCTCGGCAAGGACATGAGCATGGGCAAGTCGCCGGAAGGCAACGCGCTCAAATTCGTCCATCGCGGTTCCTACGACAACATGGACAACACCTATGAGGCGATCACCAATCACCTCGACGACAAGAAGCTCGAAGCGAAAGACACCTTCATCGAGGAATACATCACCGATCCCCTCAAGACCGCGGAGGACAAGCTCGTGATCAACGTCTATGTGCCGCTGAAATGAGAAAGGCGCTCCTCACCCTCGCGATGATCCTGCTGAGCGCGCCGGCGTCGGCGCAAATGCCTGCGGATTTTCCGCCGGCAATCTCGGTCACCGGCGAAGCGCAAATCTCGGTGGCCCCCGATATCGCATTCGTCGACGCCGGCGTGGCGACTGACGCCAAGACCGCGCGCGAAGCGTCGGAGGCCAACAACGCGGCGATGGCCAAGGTTTTTGTGGCGTTGAAAGCCGCCAATATCGACGCCAGGGACATCCAGACCTCGCGGCTGTCGTTGCAGCCGCAATATGCGCCGAACCGCTCCGGTCCGTCGCCGGTCGTCGGCTATCGCGCCAGCAATCGCGTCACGGTGCGCATTCACGACGTCAGCAAGGTCGCCGGCGCCATCGACACGCTGGTCGGCGCGGGCGCCAACGACATCGGCAATGTCGGCTTCGAGGTGTCGCAGGCCTCGAAGCTGCTGGATGACGCCCGCGAAAAGGCGGTCGCCGACGCGCGCCGCAAGGCGGAGATTTACGCCAGGGCGGCGGGCGTCGCGCTCGGCGCGCCCTTGAGCATTTCCGAAGGCGGCGCGCCGCAGCCGATGTTCCGCAACAAGATGGTGGCGGGCATTGCGGCTGCACCCACGCCGATTGCGCAGGGCGAGGAGACGCTGTCGATCTCGGTGAGCATCACCTGGGCGATCAAGCAGTCAGTACGTCGTCATTGACCAATGAAGATCGTAATGCCCGACCTTGTACCGGCAATCCATGTCTTTCTTGCACGTGACCAAGACGTGGATTGCCTGGACAAGCTCGGCCATGACGACGAAAGAGAGCGGCGTCAAATCTCGAACATCTGTCCCGGCTTCAGCACCGCAAACTTCTCCCGCGGAAGCTTCGCCGCATCCAGCGCTTCACCGAGCGCAATCGCGGGCGCATCCATTGCCTCATCGGTGAGCTGGAACGTGAAGTGATGATGCGCGAGCGCCTGCGCGGCGCCGCAGTCGCCGAGTGCCTTCACCGCGTCTTCCGGATTCATGTGCTGGTCGCGCATGAACCAGCGCGGCTCGTAAGCGCCGATCGGCAGGATCGCGAGCCGGAACGGCCCATGCGCCTCCGCAATGCGGCGAAAATGTTCTCCATCGCCATAGCCGGAATCGCAGACGACGTAGAGTCTGCCGACGGGGGTCTCCAGCACGAAGCTCGCCCACAGCGTCTTGTTGCGGTCGAACACGCCGCGCGCCGACCAATGGCGCGTCGGCACCAGGGTCGCCGCAACGCCAT
Organism: uncultured Alphaproteobacteria bacterium; assembly: GCA_963795365.1. Lineage (GTDB taxonomy): Bacteria > Pseudomonadota > Alphaproteobacteria > Rhizobiales > Xanthobacteraceae > Bradyrhizobium. The sequence continues at coordinate 71,862 of CAWCHW010000018.1, read as the reverse complement.
TGCCGAGCTCGACGCGATCCTTCCAGTCGAAGCCTTCGGCCTTGATGCGCGCATCCGCGTCGCGCATGACCATGTCATTGCCGAGCGGCGTGATCACGCGGGGTCCAAACTTCGCGGCGAGCCGCGACAGCGTCGGCATGTCGAGATGATCGTAATGGCCATGCGACACCAGCACGATGTCGATCTTCGGCAGCGCGTCGAACGCAATGCCGGGATCGTTGTGACGCTTCGGCCCCGCCCAACTCACCGGCGAGACGCGCATCGACCAGACAGGGTCGACGAGGATATTGAGACCGGCGGTCTGGATCAGCCAGCTCGCATGTCCCACGAACGAAAAGCGCACCTTGTTGCCTTCGACGCGCGGCGGCGGCGTGTCGGCGTGCTCGTTGTCGACCCAATCCGGCCAGGCGAAGCGCTTGCGCTCGCCAAGCTGCCAGCGCAGCACTTCGCCCAGCGATTTCGGCGGCATGCCGTCGTGGTCGAAGAAGCGCTCCCCGTCGAAATGATCGGAGACGGGACCGGAATAGGCTTTCATGCGGGAAATCCAGACAGAGGGCACACCGATCGCCGCGGCGGCGCCAGCGAAAAATCCGAGGAGGCGGCGGCGGGTGATTGGCACGGGGCGGGATGCAATCCTGAAGTCGTGACGGGATATATGGCGCGCACTTCCCACAGGGGAACTGCGACAGCCGAGGAAAAGTCGCGCAGGATTAAATTCTTAGCAATTTCAATATTTTATACTCCCTACTAAAATACCTCTCGCGAACTTTCCTTGACTTTCCGCCGATAGCGCGTTTTAACGCCGCCACTTCTCGAAGAGACTTCTTCGATCCGCCGACCGGTCCTTAAGGCCGGAGGCCAACGCCCGACAGCGCGATGCGCCCTCGGGCGCGAATGTGTTTTGGAAGACCCTCATCCTGAGGAGCCGCGACGCGGCGTCTCGAAGGATGAGGCCATCGTGATCGACCCCTTCGAGACGCAGGCTGCGCCTGCTCCTCAGGGTGAGGCAGAGCAACAGGAACGAAGCCTTGTTCGACAATCTGTCGGAAAAGCTTGGTGGCATTCTCGATCGGCTGACCGGCCGCGGCTCGCTGTCGGAGGCCGACGTCGACGCCGCGATGCGCGAAGTGCGCCGCGCGCTGCTCGAGGCCGACGTGTCGCTCGACGTGGTCCGCGGTTTCACCGAGCGCGTGCGCGAGCAGGCGGTCGGCGCCACCGTGGTCAAGTCGGTCACGCCCGGCCAGATGGTGGTGAAGATCGTCCATGACGAGCTGATCGCGACGCTCGGCTCGGAAGGACAGACCATCGACCTCAACGCCGTGCCGCCGGTTGCGATCATGATGGTCGGCCTGCAAGGCTCCGGCAAAACCACGACGACCGCGAAGCTCGCGCGCCGGCTGGTCCAGCGCGACAAGCGCAAGGTGCTGATGGCCTCGCTCGACATCTATCGTCCGGCGGCGATGGAGCAGCTCGCGGTGCTCGGTCGCGATCTCGACATCCCGACCCTGCCGATCGTCGAAGGCCAGCAGCCGCCGCAGATCGCGCGGCGCGCGCTCGAGGCCGGCAAGCTCGGCGGCTACGACGTGGTGCTGCTCGACACCGCCGGCCGCACCACGCTCGATGAAGAGATGATGGCGGAAGCAGCCTCGATCAAATCGACGGCCAATCCGCATGAGGTGCTGCTGGTCGCCGACGCGCTTGACCGGCCAGGACGCGGTCAACCTCGCGCGCGCGTTCGACCAGCGCGTCGGGCTTACCGGCATCGTGCTGACACGCGTCGACGGCGACGGCCGCGGCGGCGCGGCGCTGTCGATGCGCGCGGTCACGGGCAAGCCGATCAAGCTGATCGGCACCGGCGAACGCACGGATGCGCTCGAAGACTTCTACCCGGCGCGTATCGCCGGCCGCATCCTCGGCATGGGCGACATCGTCTCGCTGGTCGAGAAGGCCGCGGCGAACATCGACGCCGAGAAGGCCGCGCGCGCCGCCGAGAAGATGCGCAAGGGCCAGTTCGATCTGGCCGACATGCGCGATCAGCTTTTGCAGATGTCGAATATGGGCGGCATCAGCTCTCTGATGGGCATGATGCCCGGCATCGCCAAGATGAAGAACCAGATCGCGGCCGCCGGGATCGACGACAAGATCATCAAGCGCCAGGTCGCGATCATCGATTCGATGACGCGCGACGAGCGTCGTCACCCGGATATCCTGAAGGCGAGCCGCAAGAAGCGCATCGCGGCCGGCGCCGGCCTGAACGTCGAGCAGGTCAACAAGCTGCTCAAGATGCACCGGAACATGGCCGACATGATGAAGGCCATGAGTTCGGGCAAGCGCGGCCCGCTCGCCGGTATCGCGCAGGCGATGGGATTCGGCGGCGGCATGAAGCCGCCCTCGCCGGAGGAGTTGAAGGCGATGTCGGAGAAGCTGCAAGGCGGCGGTGGCCTGCCGGGCGGTTTGCCGAACCTGCCGAAAGACCTTCCCCCGGGCCTGCGTCAGGGCCTGCCGAATTTGCCGGGACTCACCGGGCTCTCGGGCAAGCCGACCTTGCCGGGCCTCGGCGGCTTTCCGGGCAAGAAGAAATGACCACTTAATCGAACCACAGACTTTGAAGGAGAGTTAAATGCCAGTCGTTATCCGCCTCGCACGTGCGGGCACCAAGAAGCGTCCCGTCTACCACGTCGTCGCCGCCGACTCGCGCTTTCCGCGCGACGGCCGCTTCATCGAGCGTCTCGGCCATTTCAATCCGCTGCTGCCGAAGGACAACGAGTTCCGGCTGAAGCTCGACATGGACAAGGTCAAGTCCTGGCTCGCCAAGGGCGCGCAGCCGTCCGACCGCGTGATGCGTTTCCTCGATGCCGCCGGCGTCAAGAAGCGCGAGAAGCGCAACAATCCGGAGAAGGCCCTGCCGCGCAAGGAGCGCAAGGCCAACGCCGAAGCCGCCGCCACGGCCGCCTCAGCTTCCGCTGCGGCCGCAAAGACGGCAGCAGCAGCAGCCGCAGCGGCCGCCAAGAAGTAAGCCCGGCGCGCGACGGTGCTCCCGCAAGTCTGCGTCGCCCGGATCGGCGCCGCGCATGGCGTGCGCGGGGCCGTCAAGCTGTGGACCTTCACCGAGGATCCGCTCGCGGTGACGCGCTACGGTCCGCTCGCGACCAAGGACGGTGCGCGCGTCTTCGAAGTGGCGCAGGCCCGCGAAGCCAAGGGCCATCTGGTGGCGACGCTCAAGGGCGTCACCACCCGCAACGAGGCCGAGCGCCTCAACGGCATCGAACTCTACGTCGCGCGCGAGAAATTGCCCGCGACCGATGAGGACGAATATTACCACGCCGACCTGATCGGACTTGCCGCGGTCACCACCGCGGAGGAACCGCTCGGCAAGGTCATCGCCATCCACAATTTCGGCGCCGGCGACATCATCGAGATCGCGCCGCCGCGCGGCCCGACCATGCTGCTGCCGTTTACCAACGCCGTGGTGCCGGCCGTCGACATCGCGGGCGGGCGCGTGGTGATCGAACTGCCCGCGGAAATTCAGGGCGACGAGCCGACCGTGACGTGAGCGCCCATGCGGCGTTCACGTCATCTTGCGGCCCTGCTGCTCGAGCCAATCGCAGAACACCGCATTATGCGGATCGTGGCTGCGCGCTTCCGGAAAATAGGCGAAATAGCTTCGCGCCGGCAGGCTGATTTTGGGAAACGGCGTCACCAGACGTCCCGCCGCGAGATCGTCGGCGATCAACGCGGTCGGCCCCATCGCCACGCCGAGACCATCGAGCGCGGCCTGGATGGTCAGATAGAAATGATCGAACGTCAGCGATGCGGCCGGATCGAGCCCGGACTGTCCCGCTTCGGTGAGCCAGTCGCGCCATAGCCGCGGCATCGATGTGACATGCAGCAGCGTGTGCCGCGAGAGGTCGGCGACTTCATCCAACGGCGATTGGCTGAGCAGCGACGGGCTGCACACCGGTAGCCGGCGCTCCGAAAGCAGGAAGCGCGCCGCGAAGCCGTGGAAAGTGTCAGGTCCACCGCGGATCACCACGTCGAAGGGATCGGGCAAGGCATCGACCGGATCGTTCGACGTCGTCAGACGGACCTCGATTTCGGGATGTTCGGCACGAAACCGGCTCATGCGCGGCAGCAGCCATCGCAGGCTGAACGTCGCCAGTGCATTGACGCGCAGGACCGCAACCGGCGTGTCGTCGCGCCGCTCTCCATGCTGCTGCACAGCCGCCGAGATGCGATCGAGCGCAGGACTGAACTCCGCGAGCAGTGCCGCACCGGCCGGCGTGAGCACGACGCGGCGCACCGATCGTCGAAACAGCGCAGGCGCGCCCAGCCACTCCTCCAGCGATCGAACCTGCTGGCTCACCGCGCCATGGGTCACGCCGAGTTCGGCGGCCGCTTCCTTGAAGCTGCCGAGACGGGCGGCAGCCTCGAAGGCGCGGACTGCATTGAGTGGCGGCAGGCAGCGGCGCGGGACGAACATGGCGAAGTTTTTCTAACGCATGATCGAATTATTACTGATTTGTGACAGAGGTGCGAAGGCCTCATAATGGGCCTCAAATCACCAATCAAGCTAGGTTTTTCCCGACCGATGCCTTCGCAATCGACACTCAATTCTCCAGATTTTCTGTCGCAAGAGACGGAATCCCGCCGAAGGGGCGCCGATCATGCGTGAAGCCCTCACGAATACAGCCGCCGAGGCTCCGCGCGATCACGCCGAGGCCAGACGCACGCTTACGGCAACTGGCCTCAACCACGCCCTCCACGACGGCTACAGCGATCTCATCTATGTGCTGCTGCCGCTGTGGCAGACCGAATTTGCGTTGAGCTACGGCCTGCTCGCGCTGTTGCGCGGACTTTATTCCGGCGCGATGGCCGGGCTGCAGATCCCGGCTGGCCGCGTCGCCGAACGGATCGACAGCAAGACCATCCTGATGCTGGGGACGGCACTGTCGGCACTCGGTTATGTCTTCGCCGGCTTGTCCGGCGGGGTCGTGGGACTGGCCGTCTCACTTGCGCTTTCCGGCGCCGGTGCGAGCACTCAGCACCCGCTTGCATCGGCCGCCGTGTCGCGCGCTTACGGCAAGGGCGCCCGCGGCCCGCTGGGTATCTACAATTTCACTGGAGATCTCGGGAAGGCCTCCATTCCCGCGCAGACCTCGATGCTGCTCGTGATCATGACGTGGCGGCATGCGTTGCTTCTGCTTGCATTGGCCGGGTTCCTCGTTGCGGCCTGCCTTGGACTGTTGATGCCCAGAGTGGGCACAGGGCCGGCCAACGAGCGAACGGCCGCGTCACATCGCGCAGGCCAGGGACGCGGCGGCTTCTATTGGTTGCTTGCCATCGGCGTTCTCGACTCGGCCGTCAGGATGGGCTTCCTGATCTTCCTGCCGTTCCTGCTCCGCGACAAAGGCGCATCGCTGCCGACTAACGGCTTGGCGCTAGGGTCCGGACTCAATTAAGCCACCAAAGGACGGAGGCGGCGATCAGTGCGCCGGCCAGGAAGTTTCGCGCGAGCTTGTCGTAGCGTGTTGCGATCCTGCGGAAGTCCTTGAGGCGCGCGAACATGCGTTCGATCAGATTGCGCTGACGATAGATGGTCTTGCTGTAGGGTATCGGCTGACGGCGGCTCATGGTCGATGGAATTACGGCCTTGGCGCATTGGTCGGCGAGAAGCTGGCGCAGGCTGTTGGCGTCATAGGCCTTGTCGGCGATGAGGCGCTTGAGCGGCCCGGCAGCGGCGATCAAAGCGGGAGCAAAGGCGATATCGTTGATGTTGCCGGGCGAGAGCAGCAGCACGCGTGGCCTGCCCTCGGCATCGGTCAGGGCGTGGATTTTCGTGGTCCGCCCGCCACGCGAGCGACCGATGGCTTGCTTGAAGGCCCCCCTTTTCCGCCCGCGGCCGAGCGGTGCGCCTTGATGTGGGAGCTGTCGATGGCCACCGTGCCGATGACGCCGGTCGAGCCGGTCAAAGCCTCAAACATCACGAACCAGAGGCCTTGCCTGCTCCAGCGGTTGAAGCGGTTATAGATCGTCGTGTAGGGGCCGTATTCCGGCGGACAGTCGCGCCAGCGCGCTCCTGAACGCAGCATATGGACGATTCCGCTGATCACACGACGGTCATCCACCCGATGCGCACCGCGCCGCCCACGCGGCAGCAGCGGTTCAAGCCGTTTCCATTCCGTATCGCTGAGCCAATAAAGCTGTTTCCTCATCAAAGCCTCCCTCGATTCGGGAGCCTTAAATCACAACTCGGCCTGCGCTGGAATCCTTATTGAGTACGGACCCTAGCCCTCGTCTTCGTCGGAGGCGCGGCAGGCAAGTTCACATGCGGCTGGCTTGGCGCGCGTGTGGGAACGTTGCGCACCGTGCTGCTCACCGAGTGCGGCACCGCGGCGCTGATCCTCGCGGTCCTCGCGCTGCCGCTCACGCCGGCGATTATGGTGCTGCCGCTGCTCGGCGTCATGCTCAACGGCACGTCGTCCGTCCTCTATGGAACGGTGCCCGAGCTCACGCCACCCGACCGCACCGAGCGCGCATTCGCGCTGTTCTATACGGGGACGATCGGATCGGGCGCCATCGCGCCCGTACTGTACGGCCTGCTCGGCGATAGCCTCGGCCCGACGATGGCGGCCGTTGCGACGGCCGTCACGGCGCTTGCGATTTGTCCGTTTGCGATCGCGCTCGCGCGCCACCTCAGCGACGAAGCTGCAACACGCCACTCGGGCATCTGAAGGCGCCCTTGAAGGGGACTCGATCTGGCGGCTTTGGTGTCTTAACAAGCACCCATGACCGCACCCTGGCGCGCCACCATCCTCACGCTGTTTCCGGAGATGTTTCCGGGCCCGCTCGGCGTCAGCCTGTCCGGCAAGGCGCTGGCGTCGGGCATTTGGGCGCTGGAAACGCGCGACATCCGCGCCTCCGCCACCGACAAGCATCGCAGCGTCGACGATACGCCCGCCGGCGGCGGACCCGGCATGGTGCTGCGCGCGGATATTCTGGCGGCCGCGATCGATGCCGCGAACGTCCCCGCGAGCGTTCCCCGTCTGCTGATGAGCCCGCGCGGTCGGCCATTGACCCAGTCTGCGGTGCGCGAACTCGCCGCTGGACCGGGCGCGCTGATCGTGTGCGGCCGGTTCGAAGGGGTCGACCAGCGGGTGATCGAGGCTCGAGGGCTCGAGGAGGTCTCGATCGGCGATTACGTGCTCTCCGGCGGCGAGATCGCTGCAATGGCGTTGATCGACGCCTGTGTCCGGCTGCTGCCGGGAGTGATGGGCAAGGCCGAGTCCGGAACCGAGGAGAGTTTTTCCGAATCCCTACTCGAATACCCTCAATACACCCGGCCCCAGACCTTCGAGGGCCGCTCGATCCCGGAAATCCTGATTTCCGGCGACCACGCCAGGGTCGCGGCCTTCCGCCGGGCCGAAGCCGAGGCCTTGACCCGTGCCCGCCGGCCGGACCTCTGGGCCAGGCAAAAGCCGCCAAAAAACGCGACAGAAGGGTGACAAAGCCCGGTCCATGCCGTATAGCAGCGCCAATTCCGCAACTAACGGCAGGACAAAGCGCGAGCCCGCACAGGCTGGGCGCGCCGCCGATGGAGATTTCCAATGAACCTCATTCAACAGCTCGAAAAAGAGCAATTCGACAAGCTGTCGGCGGCCAGGGAGATTCCGGACTTCGGGCCGGGCGACACCGTGATCGTCAACGTCAAGGTGGTCGAAGGCGACCGCACCCGCGTGCAGGCCTATGAAGGCGTCTGCATCGGCCGCTCCGGCGGCGGGCTCAACGAGAGCTTCACCGTGCGCAAGATTTCCTACGGCGAAGGCGTGGAGCGCGTGTTCCCCGTGATGTCGCCGATGATCGACTCGATCAAGGTCGTTCGCCGCGGCAAGGTCCGCCGCGCCAAGCTCTATTACCTGCGCAACCTGCGCGGCAAGTCGGCCCGCATCGTCGAGAAGCAGGATCACCGCACCGCCGTCGGCGAGTAAACGCTCCGCATCGCGAGCGATGAAAAGCGCGGGATCACCCCGCGCTTTTTTGTTGCGCGACGTCGGAGATCGCCGACTCCCCGCGCGATGCGATGATTGCCGCCGCAATCAGGATCCCGATGCAGGACGCGGCGGTCCGATAGGTCATCCAGGTGTGAACCTGGGTGTGGTTGGAGAGGACCTCGAACCAGATAAAGGGAATCAGCAGGGGCGATGACAGGATCGCGAATCGCTTTGAGTTCGACCACCGCACCGGCACGAGCAGCGTCGGCAACAGCAGCGTCGGCAGCAAAATGAGGAAGAGCATCGCTGACCGCGTCTCATGATAGAGATAGTTCAGCACCTTGGCGGTCGGTGCAAGAAAGCGATGCTGGACATAACCCGGGGCATCGCCGTTCAGGCGATAGGCGATCACCTCGAAGATATCGCGCCACGACGCCCCGGCGGCAATGGCGATCGCCCACTTCGAGGCCCATGTCAGGGCATAGGCTCCGAACCACGCGACCACGATGGCGAGCACCTCCGGTGCGCGGCGTCGGGCGGCGAGCGCGACAAAGGCGATCAACATCGGCTGCCATGGCGGATTGACGAGGAAGTCGACGTAATTGAACAGGCTGCCGAACACCGCGGCGAGCAGGATCAGATTGCTGTCGGGGTCCCGGGCTTTCCGGGCAGCGACTGCGCTCCCGGCGAAGATGACGATAATGGCAATGGACTGCGCGGCATAGTTCCAGCTGATCCAGAGATCGGTGAGAACCACGGTCGGCACGATCAGGGCGAGCGCAGCGTCGGCGCCGACGAGGAACCGCAATTCGAACGCGAACCATGTGAGTGCTGCGATCATCGCCGCCAGCATCAGATAGCGCACCGAATCCATCGGAAGCCATGCGGTCAGGGGATCGAGCAGCACCCGGTAACCGTGCCAGTAGCGTGGATAGGGCAGCCAGGTGACGCCAGGTTTTTGCGCGATGGTCGCGGGAAGCGCATCGCAAGGCGTGCCCTCGGAAAGCGGGCGCGCTGCCATGATCGCGTTATGGAAGCCGACGCCGCCGGGCTCGAACCCGATCGCCAGCGCGACGCAATCGATGTTGTCGTTGCCCGGTGCGGGCGGAATCTGCTGCATGCGTTGCCGCCGGACATCCGGCGCGGCCACGTAATCGGTTGCAACGAGGGCCAGCAGATAGAGCGGCTGCAGCGCGAGAACCAGCAGGGCGGCTCTGCGCAGCCGTTTGTAGTAATCTTTCATGGCGCGCGGACCCTAGAGTGCGGCCGGACCACGATCAACCCCGCAGGCCATCGGGAGGTTCTGTGCCCTCTGATTTGGCAGGGTTGACCCGACCCTTCGTTGATTGCCGGGCCACTGAACCCTATGTTAGAAGCCATTCCAAATGGTTCTCGCTCAGACCAGAACGATCCGCCGGCGCGTCGTCATCGACGATCGCTCGCGCCTGCCCGGCCGTTTTTTCGGACGGTTCGCCACGTCCGCGACCTCGGAACTTACGCACGCGCTTTGATGCGCTGACGTTTCTCCCTGCGAGCGCGCGATGCGCGCCGAACCGACCTCAAATTCCTGGAGCTTGCGCTCATGTCCCAACCGACAACGCTGTACGATAAAATCTGGAACGACCATCTGGTCCACGAAGCCGATGACGGCACCTGCCTGCTCTATATCGACCGTCATCTCGTCCACGAGGTGACCTCGCCGCAGGCGTTCGAAGGCTTGCGCGCGACGAAGCGCAAGGTGCATGCGCCGGAGAAGACGCTCGCGGTCGTCGACCACAACATTCCGACCACCGACCGTTCCAAGCCAAATCCCGACCCCGAGAGCATCGAGCAGATGCGGGTGATGGCGGAGAACGCCAAGGAGTTCGGTATCGAGTATTACAACGAGTTCGACAAGCGCCAGGGCATCGTCCATGTGATCGGTCCCGAGCAGGGCTTTACCCTGCCCGGCACCACGATCGTGTGCGGCGACAGCCACACCTCGACGCATGGCGCGTTCGGCGCGCTCGCGCATGGCATCGGCACCTCGGAGGTCGAGCATGTGCTGGCGACGCAGACGCTGATCCAGAAAAAGGCGAAGAACATGCACGTGATCGTCGACGGCAAGTTGCCGGAAGGCGTGACCGGCAAGGACATCATCCTCGCCATCATCGGCGAGATCGGCACCGCCGGCGGCACCGGCTTCGTGCTGGAATATGCCGGCGAGGCGATCCGCGCGCTGTCGATGGAAGGTCGCATGACCGTCTGCAACATGTCGATCGAGGGCGGCGCGCGCGCCGGCCTGGTCGCGCCGGACCAGAAGGCGTTCGATTTCCTGCGCGGCCGGCCGAAATCGCCGAAAGCCGCGGCGTGGGACGCGGCAATGCGCTACTGGGAAAAATTGCGTTCCGACGACAACGCGCATTTCGACCATGAAATCCGTCTCGATGCGGCGAAGCTGCCGCCGATCGTGACCTGGGGCACCTCGCCCGAGGACGTCATCTCGGTCACCGGCATGGTGCCCGATCCCGACAAGATCGAGGACGAGGCCAAGCGTCTCTCCAAACATCGCGCGCTGAAATATATGGGGCTCGTCGCCGGCACGAAGGTCACCGACATCAAGCTCGACCGCGTCTTCATCGGCTCCTGCACCAATGGCCGCATCGAGGATTTGCGCGCCGCCGCCAAGATCGCCGAAGGCAAGAGCGTCAGCGCGCATGTCAATGCGATGGTGGTGCCGGGCTCCGGCATCGTGAAGGAGCAGGCGGAGTCCGAAGGCCTCGACAAGATCTTCATCAAGGCCGGCTTCGAATGGCGCGAACCTGGCTGCTCGATGTGCCTTGCGATGAACCCGGACAAGCTGGCGCCGGAAGAGCGTTGCGCCTCGACCTCGAACCGCAATTTCGAGGGCCGCCAGGGCTTCAAGGGCCGCACCCACCTGGTGTCGCCGGCAATGGCGGCGGCCGCGGCGATCGCCGGCCACTTCGTCGATGTCAGGGAGTGGCGGTAAGCGCGTGATCCGGAAAGCTCGACAGGCTTTGGCAACGGCTCCTTAACGGACAGGGCGCAGACTCCTGGCTAATGTCAGGAGCCTGCCATGGCCGACAAGAAGTCTGATCTCGTCGATCTGATCTCGGATGCGACGCGCCAGTATTGGCGACGCCCGGCCAAGCGCGCCATCGTCGAGGCCGCGCCGAAGGAAGAGAAGCGGCTCAGCAACTGGCCGCCGGATCATATGCAGCAATGGCGGCTGGAGAAGCTGACGCCGTGGAAGATCAAGCTGCATCCCTGGAAGTTCAAAGACTGGGTCTGAAGCCTCTTGCTTTACGCATGATCGTACCGGGAAACGTCAAGGGCGCCTCGCGGGCGCCCTCTTCGTCTCTCGCACTCACCAATAGCGGTGATGCCACCGGTGCCAACAGACCCGGCGCGGACCGTAGTGAGTCCAGACGATCCGGCAGCGGTGATGATAATAGGGATAGTAGCCGCCATGGAAGAAGCGGCGATGATGACGGAAGTGCGCGAAGCGATAGCCGTGGTGGTATCCGCCATAGTGGTAGCCGCCGAAATGCGCGACGCGTGCGCCGTGCCATCCTCCGCCGCCATGCCAGCCGCCACCGCCCATGTGTCCGCCACCAAAATGGCCGCCGCCGATATGGCCGCCACCGCCATGACCGCCGCCGCCGCCACCGTGACCGCCGCGGACCTGAATCATCAGGCCGTCCGCAGTTGATGTCGCCGGCGACGCAGCTCCGGGGTTGATCGGCGACATCGCCGCCGCGCGCTCCATTGGTGCGATCGAGAGCGCAAGCATCGCAGCCGCGGCAAGGCACGCGCTGCGGACGAAGCCAGGTGTCGAGATCGGAATTCTTTTCATGAGTGGTGTCCTCCTCCCTGAGTGCAGACCAACAGCAAGCGCTCAAGCGATCGCGCGCTTGCGTCATGTTCCCATTGCTGGCATCCCCCACATTGACGCTAGTGAGCGCGAGGTGAACGCGGCATGAATAACGCGCGTTGCGTGCAATCATTAAATCGATTGGCGTTCTCGCGCGCGGTGGAATAACAAACAACGCATGGTGTTCGCGCGAACTCGCGCGCACGGGACCACTCATGACTGTCTATGTGATCGTTCAGCTGAAGATGATCGACCGCGCCGCTGACGGGCAAGCGCGTCACCACCATTCCCAGCCATAGCCCCACAACGGCGGGATCGGCAGGAACGGCGCCGGTGCATAATAGACCGGACGACCGTAATACATGGGATAAGGATTATTGGGACGATAGGCGTAGCGCTCATGCCGGTGATAGCGGCGCGCGCTGACATCGCTCGCGGCCGCCGCTTGCGCTTTTTTTGCGGCGGTGGTCTCCGCCGCGGCGGGCGCGACCTGCGCCGAAACGCTCAACATCAGCGTTACCGCAAACAACGCCGTGCCAATCAAAGTCCTCATCAGATGCTCCGTTCAGACCAACACTCGCCGGTCCAAACCTAACACCTGATCCCAGCGGCGCGAACGAAAAACAAGCCCGCAATACGGGCCTGTTTCGGTCTCAAACTCCCGCCATTACCAATGGCGGCGGTGCCAGCGATGGCGATGCCATCCCCAGTGGCGGCGATGGCCCCAACCTCGGTGCCAACCATGATGATGGCCCCAACGCACTTCGGTCGTGGCCTGCCGCGTATCCTCCTGCACCGCGCTCGCAGCACCCGGATTGATCAGCGACACCGCGCCCGCTTGCCGGACCGGCGCTGCCACCACCAGAACTGCGGCGACAGCGACAAGGCCCAAAACTTTAGTCCCGTTCATCTCGTACCTCCCATCAGGAAATCACGTCAGCGCCGTACGGCTGGTGTTTCCAACCGTCCCGCCGCGACGCAGATGGATTCGTAGGACGAGCGACGTGAATGCCGACTGAATACCTGCGCCATGAAGATGAATGCGCAAGCGACGCAACGGTTCCCGAACGGCGCGCGCAGAGAATATTTTTAAAACCGGTGGCCACTATCGGCGTATCTTGCAGAAGCATCATGAGAGGAAATCGTCATGCTCTCGGCAAAAAGTTGGAGCGCGCGCGGCATCGGCGCTGCATCACACCTCGCCGCGTTGTGCTGGACAGGCACCGCGCTGGCTTCGCAGGGACCGGGCACCGGCGCGGGCACCGCCGGCCAATTCACCCAACTTGCGATGGCTGTGCTGGTCTACGGGATGTCGGCGCTCGTGGTCGGAGCCGGATTGATCGGCGCGCTGCGACGGCGTTAGAGGCGGCGGGGACTCAACGCTGCCAGTAGCAGCTCATGCGCGGCACGATCACCGTGCCGCTCGGCCGATATTCCTGCACATAATGCGCGTTGCAGACGCGCACCGCGTTCGGCCCGGGATTGTAATGCGGGTAGATTGTATCGGAATCGTAGTTGGGCGTGACGCGAAGGCGGGCCTGCGGCCGGTAAGCCCGGCGGGGCGGCGCGTCAGGCGGCGCCGCCTGCGCAAGCCGGATCACAGGCTGCGTCTGTTCGGCCTGCACGGCAGGCACAGAACTCAAGGCCAACAGCGCCAGAATTGTTGCCGTCCCGATCCGTCCCATCACACTCACCGAACTTGTTTCATGCTACGGTTCTAACATCCGTCTCCTCCACCTGCCAGCCCCGTCACAAATCCGAGATCAACGTTCCTGGAACTCGCGAAGAGAGCGCCATGTGGACCAGCCTGAAAGCGCCGTCGCTCGCTCAAATGGAAGTCGTGGCGCACGAGATTTTCGAGCGTCTGCCGGAGCACTTTCGCAAGATGTGCGAGGGCGTGATCCTTCGCGTCGAGGATTTCCCGACCGACGAGGTGCTTGACGAGATGGAGGCCGAGAGCGAGTTCGACCTGCTCGGGCTGTTTCAGGGCACCGGCCTGCCCTTCCGCAGCAATGACGATGTCGCGCGCATGCCCAACATGGTCTGGCTCTACCGCCGGCCGATCCTGGACTACTGGGCCGAGCACGAGGAGGCGCTGGGCGATATCGTCCGCCACGTCCTGATCCACGAGATCGGGCACCATTTCGGGCTGTCGGATGACGATATGGCCGAGATCGAGGCCCAGGCGGACTAGTTCTGCGACAAACGGGCCTTTATCGCGACATTCATTCGCGATAAATAACCGCTCCCGAAGCTCAAGGAGCGCGCCTGGGCTTGATCCCCGACATCGTCACCTTCTGGCACGGTCCGCTCGATCGTCTCCGGCAGACCTGCCTGAAGTCGCAGCTCGCCGCCGGACACAAGGTCACCGTCTACAGCTTCGCTCCTATTCCGGGCTTGCCTGACGGCATCCGTCACGCCGATGCCGAAGCGATCCTGCCGTATGCGTTCTCCACCAAGCTGCGCCCGCCGCAGCCGGACGGCTCGTGGCGCGACTGGACCACGCTGCAGTTTTCCGACTTCTTCCGCATGCGGCTGATGACGCGCGGCGCCGGCCTCTGGCTCGATGCCGACGTCCTGCTGCTCAAGCGCATCGAGCTCGACCCGGGGAAGCCATACTTTGCGTGGGAGCGGCCGCGGCAACTCGGCAACTCCGTGCTCTATCTGACACCCCATGATCCGATCGTCGCCGCATTCGAGAGACTGATGCAGCAGCAGGAGCTGACGCCCGAGTGGCTATCGCTGAAGCACCGCATCACCTTCGCACTCAAGCGGCTGCGCGGCGGCTCGAACCGCGTGTCCGACGTTCGCGTCGCGATCTACGGACCGGCGGCGCTGACCGTGCTCGCCAATCGCACCGGCTCCGCCCGCGACGCGCTGCCGAAGCAGTCCTTCTACGCCGTGCATGCCGACGCCAGGCATGTCTTCGAGCCGAGCGATTTTTCCACGCTGATCGCAGATCCCGATGTCATCGGGCTGCACATCTCGCCGAAGGGCCGCGGCAACTCGGAACCGATTCCCGGCAGCCTGTATGCATGGGCCGTGGCGCGGTTCGGCACCTGACCAGCGCCGTCCTATTGCTTCGGCGAAAATTGCTCGATCAGGTCGTCCTCGGCGGTGGTGACCTCTCGCGGAAGAATTTGTTTGAGCTTCCCGATACTCCATTTCTCCATGTCGACGCGCGAGGCACCGACATCGGCCGGGTTCAGACGTTTGACTGAAAGCCGATACCAGTAGTAGGCCTCGGCCGGATCGCTGTCCTCCAGGCGCTTCGCGAGTTCTTCCATCGCGATGGCGCTCCCCCGTTCCGCGGCGTAGCGGAAATACGACGCCGCCTTTTCCTTGTCCGGCGCGACACCGATCCCGTAGGCATAGGCGCGGCCCAGGAGCTCGCTGGCGTCAATGTTGGTCGTCGTGGCCTGCAGGATCTCGACGGCCTTCGCCGGGTTGCGGGGCACGCCGAGGCCATAAAAATACAGCTTGGCCAGTTCGTATCGCGCTTCGGGCAGCGCGTAGCCCTTCTGAAGATAGGTTGCGCCGTTGTCGTAATCCAGCGGACCGCCGAGACCCGTCACCAGCAGCCTGCCGTAGTGATAGTTCGCCACGGGATCGTCCGTCGGCAGCAACCTCTTGAGATGCCAGCGCACGGCATCCCACGCCCCGGCTCGCATCAAGGATGTCATGTCCTCGACCGAGAGCGGGATACCCGGCTGTTTTGTTCGAAGCGAGATGCTGCTGATCTCGATCTTGCCGGCCGGCGGCGGGACGCGTTGGTGCCGACGATGGCCAGATGCAGCGTTCCCGCAGTGCCCTTGACCACCTTCGACAGCGGATATTCGACATAGCGCCCGCCATAATCGCCGAGCTGCATCCAGTTGGTCCCGCCATAGGTCCATCGCGACGGATCGGTGTCGATCTTCACGGTCACCGTCGACCACTTCTCGCCCAGGCTCTTGGCGAGGTCGCAACAGGTCAGGGCCCAGTTGGTCTCCTGCCACTCGTAATCGGCAGCGACATCCTTGCTGGGAAGCTGGCGCGTCACCCACCAGACGATGCGCGCGCCCTTGAGGTCGAGATCCCGGGCGCGGAATCGAATGGTGACTTCGGCTTGATCGAGATCGACGAATCCCGGACCTCCGGCGCCGGCCGTCGGCAGGTGCGCCAGCAGCCACAACGGGCCGATGCCGTCGAGGTGATTGATATCGAGCTTGCCCGGCAACGTCATGCGGACGCCGTTGGCGGTCTTCTCCGTCGGCATCCACGAAATCCACGGCCCGAGGCCGTTCTTCATGTCGTAGGTGTAGGTCGTTTCCGCCCAGGCCGGACCTGACAGGCACCCCAGCAGCAGCAGCAGCAGCGGCAGCAGGACAAGTCGTTTCATCGTCGACGGAGTTTTTCTTGGAGTTCTTGCTCGACGCGCGCGCTAGCGGCACAGGCCCTCGATGCGAACTATGATGTTTCACTGAGGAATCGCGGCTAAATCAAGGATAGGCAATTTGACTTTAGGCGAACACACACTGGTTGTGTCTCTCGCCATTTGCGCGCAGAAAGATTTGCGCTAGCGGGCCATTGCCGCAATCGCATCCGATATCGCGATGGTGCGCTTGGCCATCTCCATGTGCAGCCGCTCCACCATGCGGCCGTCGAGCTGAATCGCGCCGCGCGCGGCATTCTCCGGCAGGTCGAACGCCGCGATGATCTTGCGCGCCTCGGTGACTTCTTCCGCCGGCGGCGTGAAGACCGCGTTGCAGGCCTCGATATGGCTCGGATGGATCAGGGTCTTGCCGTCGAAGCCGAGGTCGCGGCCCTGCGCGCATTCGGCCGCAAATCCGTCGAGATTGCCTATATCGCCGTAGGGCCCGTCGAGCATTTCGAGACCGTGCGCGTGCGCCGCCATCACGCAGTGGGTGATCATCGGGATCATGGCGAGGCGGCCCGGCATCATCCTGATCCGGGTTTCCCGCGCGATGTCGTTCGGTCCGAACACGAAACCGGCAAGCCGCGTCTTCGGATCGCGCGACGCGGCGGCGAGCCTGTCGGCGTCGAGCACCGCGCGCGCGGTCTCGATCATGGCCCAGACCTTCAACGAGGCCGGCGCGCCGAGTTCGCCCAACCGCGCGCCGATCCTGTTGAGGTCCTCCACCGTGGAAATCTTCGGCACCACGATGCCGTCCGGCTCGACCGCACCTGCCATCGCCGAATCGTCCGACCACCAGGAGGTGTCGAGGCTGTTGGTCCGGATCAATATCTCGCGCTTGCCGAAGCCCCTGGCCTGCACCGCGTGTGCGATCTGCTCGCGCGCTTTTGCCTTGGCGTCGGGCGCAACGGAATCCTCGAGATCAAGGATCAGGCAGTCTGCCGCGAGATTGCGCGCTTTCTCCAGCGCCCGTGCATTCGATCCGGGCATGAAGAGCAGGCTGCGGCGCGGGCGGATCATCGGCGGTTCCTCACACTTTTCTGATCAGGCGATATCATTTCGATCGGTCGGCCGAAAGTCTTGTCGCGGTCATCGGCATGTGGTTAGCCAGAGCGATGGACCTGTTTCCCGAGGCATTGCTGGACGGCTACCGCACCTTTCGGGCGCAGCGATTGCCGACCGAGCAGTCGCGCTATCGCGACCTGTCGGTGCGCGGGCAGGCGCCAGCGACCATGGTGATCGGCTGCTGCGATTCCCGCGTCTCGCCCGAGGTGATCTTCGACGCCGGCCCCGGCGAATTGTTCGTGATGCGCAACATCGCCAACCTGGTGCCGACCTATCAGCCCGACAGCGCGGCGCATGGCGTCTCGGCGGCGCTGGAATTTGCGGTCAGCGTGCTGAAGGTCAAACACATCGTGGTCCTCGGCCACGCCCAATGCGGCGGCATCCGCGCCTTCATCGACAAGGCAGCGCCGCTTTCTCCCGGCGACTTCATCGGCAAGTGGATGGCGATGTTCATCAAGCCGGGCGAGGTGGTCGAGCAGCGCGAGCATGAGTTGATGCAGCAATTCGTCACGCGCATCGAGAAAGCCGCAGTATTCCGCAGCCTCGAGAACCTGATGACGTTCCCCTTCGTCCGCAACCGGGTCGAACGCGGCGAGCTGCAGCTGCACGGTGCCTATTTCGGCGTCGCCGAAGGCTCGCTGTTCGTGCTCGACCGGGACGCGAAGGAGTTCCGCAGTGTCGTGACGGGCGCGGTGGCGTAGCTAGCCCTCCTTGTCCGCCGTCCAGCGATCGGAAATCGCGAGCAGCAGCGCGGAAATCACGAACACCAGGTGCACGCCAACCAGCCAGGTCATCTTGGTGGCGTCGAACGACGAGTCGATGTTCAGGAACGCTTCCAGCACATGGATCGCGGAGATCGCGACGATCGAGGCGAGCAGCTTCTGCTTCAGCCCGGCGAAGTCGATCCTGGTAATCCAGATCGGCCAGGTCGGATTGTTCGAGGTATCGATGCGCGAGACGAAGTTCTCGTAGCCCGAGAACACCACGATCAGGATCAGGTTGCCGACCAGCGTGACGTCGATCAGCGACAGCGCGTCGAGGATGGTCTCGCTCGATTTGGCGCCGGGCGCGTGCAGGATGAACTCCCAGAGCATGCGCAGGAATTTCAGCAACAGCACCGCAAGCGCAACGACCAGGCCGAAATAGAACGGCGCCATGATCCAGCGGCTGTTGAACAGCACGTATTCGATCACCCTGAGCACCGGGTTCGTGCGCGACGCAGGAGCCGGCTGGTCGGACATCGCTCTTCCCCGGGCTTCCCGCGACCTTCCCTACGCCGCCTTCTTCTTGGCGCTGAGCAGCTTGCGGTTGATCAGCACTTCCGCGATCTGCACCGCGTTCAGCGCCGCGCCCTTGCGCAGATTATCGGAGACGCACCACAGCACCAAGCCGTTGTCGACAGTGGGGTCGGTGCGGATGCGGCTGATATAGGTCGCGTCCTCGCCCGCCGCCTCATAGGGCGTGACGTAGCCGCCCGGCTCGTGCTTGTCGATGACGAGGCAGCCCGGCGCCTTGCGCAGGATGTCGCGCGCCTCGTCGACCGAAATCGGATTTTCGAATTCGATGGTGACCGCCTCGGAATGGCCGACGAACACCGGCACGCGCACGCAAGTCGCGGTCAGCTTGATTTTGGGATCAAGAATCTTCTTGGTCTCCATCATCATCTTCCACTCTTCCTTGGTGTAGCCGTCCTCCATGAACACGTCGATTTCGGGGATCACGTTGAAGGCGATACGCTTGGGGAATTTCTTGGTGACGAGGTTGTCGTTGGTGTAGACGGCCTTGGTCTGCTGGAACAATTCGTCCATCGCATCCTTGCCCGCGCCCGACACCGACTGATAGGTCGAGACCACGACGCGCTTGATGGTGGCCGCATCATGCAGCGGCTTCAGCGCCACCACGAGCTGCGCGGTCGAGCAGTTCGGATTGGCGATGATGTTCTTCTTGGTAAAGCCCGCGACCGCGTCCGCATTAACCTCGGGCACGATCAGCGGCACGTCCGGATCCATGCGAAAGGCCGACGAATTGTCGATCACCACCGCGCCGGCAGCGCCGATCTTCGGCGACCATTCCTTCGACACCGCGCCGCCCGCCGACATCAGGCAGATGTCGACGTCGGAAAAATCGTAATGCTCCAGCGCTTTGACCTTCAGAGTGCGGTCGCCATAGGAGACTTCGACGCCCATGCTGCGGCGTGAGGCAAGTGCGACGACTTCATCGGCGGGAAATTTGCGCTCGTCCAGAATGTTGAGCATTTCGCGCCCGACATTGCCGGTCGCGCCGACCACTGCGACTTTGTAACCCATCGTTCACTCTCCGAAGAAAAATGCTTCTCGCTCGCTGGAAGCGGAAAGGGAAGCGGCAGCGCTTCTATGCGAGAAACGCGGTCAACACAACGTTACCATGGCGCGGCGGCGTTTCATGCAGTCCTTTCCGGGCATTTCCGCCCGCTCGCTTTTTGCGGCCAAATCTCATCCTGCACTGACGCAGCTTCGCCGACGAAGTCTGCGCCACCTTTGCGCGCCTGTTCGCCTATATGGCAACGCTGGCGCTGATTGGTATCCTCGCGATCCACGGCTGGGATCAGTTGCAGGATGCGCTGGCGGGCGAGCCCGCAGCGAAGCCGGGCTGGAGCGTGGCCGACAGGTCCTATCCGGCTTTCGCCGTCAGCAGCGCGGATTCGCGCGAAAAATCAGTTTCTTACACCATCGTTCGGCATCCCCAAGGCGGCCGCAAGGACGTGCTGCGCTGGCTCGGTGGGGATGACAAGCCCGCAGCCGAGCTCGAAATCTATCGTCCAGGCGGCGAATTCGATCCGGCCATCGGTGTCGGCCTCGCCGCGCGGATGGGCGGGACGCTGGAACTCGAAAGCGCCGGCGTGCTCGACAGCAAGTTCGGCGCGGTCGCGCTGCTGCGCCAGCCGGGCGTGGCCGACACCTCCTCCTGCCTCGCCTTCTTCAAGCGCATCGACGATCCCGCCCTGCAATTGTCGGGCTTTTCCTGCTGGGGCGACGGCCTGCCGGCGCGGCGCGCGGCGGTCGGCTGCATGCTGGATCGCCTGATTTTGCTGACATCGGGCAATGAGCCGAAGCTGGCCGAGCTGTTTGCCCATGCCGAGCTGAAGCGCGCGGGTTGTGCTGCCACGGGCCTGATGGCGGACTGGATAAGCTCGGCCGAAAACCCGTCGCTGCGCGGTGCGTTCTGAGGGCAGGCCCGCCAAAGCTCTGGTTTTCATGCAACTTTTTTGTCGCAGCCGGCATTTATGTGGTCCGGTGTGGCCGGATTGACCTTGTGGCGCCATATCGGCGGCAGATAGTGTTCCCGCAAATCGCGTTTGGCGGCGCAGGCGCCGCAAGGTGAGGATGTAATGACCCCAGGATTTTCGGCGATCGGCCGCCTCTCGCTGGTGCTGGCCGGCGCCTTGTTTGCCGCAAGCCTGGCGACGCCGGCCGATGCGCAATCCGGCCCGCAATATGACAAGCGCGGCCGCACCTACTACGGACCCAACGGTCCGAACGTGCAGTATCAGCAGGGCAACACCCGCGTCTATGTGAGCAAGCGCTCCTGGCTCGACGGCGGCACCGAGGTGCTGCCCGGCGACCGCAAGTACACCGATTATGCGATTCCGCCGACACAGTCGTTCGGCATGCAGAACCGCAATCGTCCGCTCGAGCGCCAGCCGCTCAACCCGGCCTCGGATCTCGGCGGCGAGCCGACGCGCTTCCCGCTGTATTGAGCGGTCGGTTTTCGGATTCGAATTTCAAAGAGCCATTCCCTCGTCATTGCGAGGAGCGCAGCGACGAAGCAATCCATGCTTCAGCGCACGCGGCGCTATGGATTGCTTCGCTTCGCTCGCAATGACGAGAAACGCGATTAAGCGTGCAGCTTCTGCATCTCGCCCAGGATCGCCTCGCCCATCTCTGTGGTCGACGCGGCCGTCGTGCCTTCCGACTTGATGTCGGCGGTGCGGAGCCCACTCGCGAGCACGGCGGCGATCGCGGCATCGAGCTTGTCGGCGAGTTCGCCCATGTCGAAGGAATAGCGCAGCGCCATGCCGAAGGAGGCCAGCATCGCGATCGGATTGGCGAGGCCCTTGGCCTGCGATGTCGGGCGCCGAGCCGTGCACCGGCTCATACAACGCGCGGCGCTTCTTCGTTTTCACGTCGACCTCGCCGAGCGAGGCCGACGGCAGCATGCCGAGCGATCCCGTCAGCATCGCCGCGATGTCGGACAGCATGTCGCCGAACAGATTGTCGGTGACGATCACGTCGAACTGTTTCGGCGATTTCACCAGGTTCATGCCGCCGGAATCGGCGAGCTGATGCTCCAGCGTGACGTCCTTGTAGTCGCGCGCGTGCAACTGCGTCATCACCTCGTTCCAGAGCACGCCCGACTTCATGACGTTGCGCTTCTCCATCGAGGTCACCTTGTTGCGGCGCTTGCGCGCCAGATCGAAGGCGACGCGGCCGATGCGCTCGATCTCGTAGGTGTCGTAGACCTGGGTGTCGACCGCGCGCTTCTGGCCGTTGCCGAGATCGGTGATGGTTTTCGGCTCGCCGAAATAAACGCCGCCGGTGAGCTCGCGCACGATCATGATGTCGAGGCCTTCGACCGCTTCGCGCTTCAGGCTCGAGGCGTCCGCCAGCGCCGGATAGCACACCGCGGGCCGCAGATTGCCGAACAGGCCGAGCTCCTTGCGCAGCCGCAGCAGACCGGCTTCGGGCCGGGCGTCATAGGGCACATGATCCCATTTGGGACCACCGACCGAACCGAAGATGATGGCGTCTGCCGCCTTCGCCTTCGCCATGGTGTCTTCGGTGATGGAGACCTTGTGCGCGTCATAGGCGGAGCCGCCGACCAGCCCCTGCTCGGTCTCGAAGCTCGCGATGCCTTTCGCATTGAGCCAGTCGATCAGGCGCTTCACCTCGGCCATCACTTCGGGGCCGATGCCGTCGCCGGGGAGAAGCAGGAGCTTGTGGGTCGCCATGGGTGTTTCCTTAGAAGGTCTCGTCATGGCCGGGCTTGTCCCGGCCATCCACGTCTTCCTTCTCAGCGCGGATAGAAAGACGTGGATGCCCGGCTCAAGGCCGGGCATGACGAAGAACGTGAAATCGGCGGAGTGCTAGAACGCCGGGCGCGGATTGGCAAGCAGGCGCGGCGCCGCTGCACGACAGACACACCATTGCCGTGGGCATGATTGCACCGGCGCGAACACATCTCCAAATCAGAACGCACCATTGCCGTGGCGTGGTTGCGCGGCCACGGGCTCATCTCCATAACAGAGGCTTGCCGGAGCAAATTGTGCGAGCCCCCGATCCTCCCCACACCTACCGCGCATCCCGCGCGCCTGATCCTGATCCTGTCGCTGGCGCCGACCATCGGGCTCGGCATCGGGCGCTTTGCCTATGCGCTGGTGCTGCCCGACATGCGCGACGCGCTGGCATGGTCGTATTCGGCCGCCGGCTTCATGAACACCATCAACGCGGTCGGCTATCTCGTCGGCGCCCTGATCGCCGCGCAACTGATCAAGCGCTTCGGTTTGATCCGCAGCGTGCGCTGGAGCACGATCGCCTGCGTCGCCTCGCTCGCGCTCTGCGCCATCACCGGCAACTTTGCCGCGCTGAGCTTTGCGCGGCTGCTGTCGGGTTTCGCCGCAGCTTTCGGCTTCGTCGGCGGCGGCGCACTCGCCGCGACGATTGCGCAATCGCGGCCCGCGCGCGCGAACTTCCTGTTGAGCCTGTTCTACGCCGGGCCCGGCATCGGCATCCTCGCCTCGGGGCTGATCGCGCCGTTCACGCTGCAGGCGTTCGGCCCGGGCTCGTGGTGGATCGTGTGGTGGGCGCTGACATTGCTCTCGCTGGTCATGATCGTGCCGCTCTTGCTCGCGCCATTCGGCGGCAACGCGGTGATCGACCCGGCGACGCGCATCCGCTTCTCCGTGCGGCCGGTGCTGATCTATCTCACCGCCTACTTCCTGTTCGGCGCCGGCTACATCGCCTACATGACCTTCATGATCGCCTATGTGCGCGACGGCGGTGGCGGTGCGGCGGCGCAGGCGATTTTCTGGAGCCTGATCGGCGTCAGCGCCTTCGCCACGCCCTGGGTGTGGCGGCGCGTGCTGGCGCTCGACCGCGGCGGGCTTGCCATGACCATCATCCTCGGCACCAATGCGCTCGGCGCGGCGCTGCCGATCTTCGGTCATTCGCCGCTGTTGCT
Organism: uncultured Alphaproteobacteria bacterium; assembly: GCA_963795365.1. Classification (GTDB taxonomy): domain Bacteria; phylum Pseudomonadota; class Alphaproteobacteria; order Rhizobiales; family Xanthobacteraceae; genus Bradyrhizobium. The sequence goes on along the minus strand of CAWCHW010000018.1, from coordinate 48,302 downwards.
CGCGATCTCGGCGCTGGTGTTCGGCGTCGCCTTCTTCGCGGTGGTGGGATCGACCACGGCGTTCGTGCGGCTGAACTATCCGCCGTCGGAATGGCCGGCGGGAATCGCGGCGATGACGATTGCGTTCGGGATTGGCCAGACGCTCGGCCCGATCGCGGTCGGCGCGGTCACCGACTGGCTCGGCAATCTGTCGTATGCGCTGAACGTCTCCGCCGCGCTGCTGGTGCTCGGCGCGGTGCTTGCGGCGTTTCAGAGGAAATTGCGTCCGGCGTAAACCTCTGTTCGTCATGCCCGGCCTTGTGCCGGGCATCCACGTCTTTGGTGCCGCGCTCGAGAAAGACGTGGATGGCCGGGTCAAGCCCGGCCATGACGAGCCTAAATCACCGCTGAATACGGCGCACGCGTCGCTCGCTCTGCTCTTTCTCCGACGCGTCCTGCTGCGCCTTCAGGCGCGCCACGAAAATATTCGCCGCACGCAGGATGTGCTCGCGGCTCAGCACTTCGGCCTGCGCGCCCTTGCCCGCGACGATCGCGTCGAGAATCGCGACATGCTCTTCGAGGATCACTTCCGGCATCTGTTCGTCGTCGCGCAGCACCTCGCCCATCACCCGGCGCAAATAAGGCCAGTGCGGCGCCGTGGTCTCGCCGATCAGCGGGTTGCCTGACAGTTCGTTGATGAAGGCGTGGAAGCGCATGTCGGCTTCGATCTGCGCGCTGAGCGATCCGCTGGCGACCGCGGCGCGTCCGGCATCGATGAAGGCCTGGCCTTCGTCTTTCGCCCGCGCCGCACCGCGCTCGGCGGCGAGCCGCGCCGCAAGGCCATCCAGCATCGCCCGCACCTCATAGAGATTGCGGACGAAATCGACGTCCAGCGGCGAGACGATCAGGCCCCGTCCGGGGGCTTCGCGGACCAGTCCGCGGTCCCGCAGCAGCAGCAAAGCCTGCTGCACCGGCTGGCGGGATACCCCATAGGCGCGCGCCAACTCGTCCTGGATCAACCGCGCGTTGGCCGGCAGGTCGCCATCGACAATCTCGGAAACGATAGCGTTTACAACCTGTTCCACCAGGGTTGGCTGAGTCTGGAGCTGGGCCATGCGTTCTCCGAAGGGTTCGTCTGCGCATTTCTTGTGGTGCAGTGCACAAAAGTCGTTGATCTGTATTCGAATACAGTATATGTATTCTGAATGCAAACTCACGTTAACGCCGAACGGCAAGGAATGGCAAGCTTCATCCCAACAAGGTGCCGTCGGCTCTGCAAAAGGCGATCGGCAATGACGCCGGAGGCGATCTCCTCCGACGGCAAGACCGGGCTCGCCCAGGTGCCGGATCTGCAGCCGCTCGCTGCCTGGGATGAAGCCGAACGCAAGTGGCGGGCGTCCTGATGCAGCAATACGTTATCGAGCAATACGCTTCGCCCGCGATTGAGTTCTGGGAGGTACCCGTGTTCGAAATCAGCAATCAGCACATTCTGGTCACCGGCGGTTCGAGCGGCTTCGGCCGGCACTTCGCGCGCTTCCTCGCCGGCAACGGCGCCAAGGTCACGCTCGCGGCGCGGCGCGCCGAGGCGCTGGCCTCAGCGGTCGACGAGATCAACAATTCCGGCGGCAAGGCTTCGAGCGTCGTGCTCGACGTCACCGTCGCCGAGACGATCGACGCGGCGATGGCAGAGGCCGAAAAGAAATTCGGCCCGATCCATGCGGTGGTCAACAATGCCGGCGTCACCGCGACCAAGCCGGCGCTCGACCAGGACGAACGCGCCTGGGACAGCGTGATCGACACCAACCTGAAAGGCGTCTGGCTGGTGGCGCAGGCCGCCGCCAGGCGCATGGTCGCCAACAAGGTGAAGGGCTCGATCGTCAACATCGCCTCGATCCTCGGGCTTGCGCGTCGCGGGCGCGGTGGCGCCCTATGCGATCTCGAAAGCCGGCGTGGTCCAGATGACCAAGGCGCTGGCGCTGGAGTGGGCGCGCTACGGTATCCGCGTCAACGCGCTGGCGCCGGGCTATTTCGCCACCGAGCTGAACGACGATTTCTTCGAGAGCGAGCACGGCCAGGCGCTGATCAAGCGCGTGCCGCAGCGCCGCCTCGGCCAGCTCAGCGAGCTCGACGGTCCCCTGTTGCTGTTGATTTCCAACGCCGGCTCGTTCATGACCGGCAGCGTGGTGGCGGTCGACGGCGGTCACCTCGTCTCCGGGCTATGACGGGCAAACAAACGGAATGACTGCGCGACTAGCTGGGGTGAACGGCGTCAACATTGCCTATTCGGTACAGGGCAAGGGACCGCCGCTGGTGCTGGTCATGGGCTACCGTCTCAATTCGACGGCGTGGCCGGCGAATTTCATCGCGCAGCTGGCGCAGCGCTTCACCGTCATCACGCTGGACAATCGCGGCACGGGCTTAAGCGACAAGCCAGTCACCGGCTATGCCATCGCCAACATGGCGCGCGACGTGCGCGGGCTGCTCGATGAGCTTGGCTTCGCTCAAGTGCATATGCTCGGCTATTCCATGGGCGGCGCGATCGCGCAGGAATTCCTGCGGCAGTTTCCCGATCGCGTGAAGAGCCTGATCCTGTGCGCGACCATGGCCGGCGGGCCGAGCGCGACCTATGCCGAGCCGCCGGTGGTGCGCGTGATGCGCGACCTCGAGGGGCTGACGCCGGAGCAGGCGGCGCGGCGGATCTGGAGCGTGACCTACGCGCCCGGCTATCTCGACAAGCATCGCGCGCTGGCCGAAGAGCAGATGCAGCGCGAGATCGCGCTGCCGACGCCGCTGCATGCCGCCGACCTGCAATTCCAGGCGTTCGCCGAATTCGACGGTTCGCAGCAGCTGGCTTCGATCAAAAAGCCGACGCTGGTGCTGACCGGCGATCTCGACAAACTGATCTCGCCGCAAGAACTCGCTGAAGATGGCGAAGCTCATTCCCGGCGCGCGACTGACCATCCTTCCCGGCGGCGGCCATCGCGTGCTGTGGGAGGCGACCGACGAATGCGTTGTCGCACATCGGTGGCTTCCTCGACGATGTCGAGGCGGGACGCGATGTGACCAACCCGCTGCCGCTCAATGGCCATGCGCCGCCGCTGCTCGACACGCTGGCCTCGACGACGCAATGGTTCTTCGGTCTGCCCTCGACGCTCACGAGCGCGGCGTTCGATTCGCTCACCATCGCGCGGCAGTCGATGCTGGTCGGCGATGCCTCGCGCTATGGCGACGGCAAACCGATCGTGCTGGTGCCGCCGCATTTCGGCAGCGATCTTGCCCTGCTGCCGCTGTCGGCCTGGCTGAAAGCGCTCGGCTACCGGCCCGCCACCGCCGGACTCTTTCTCAATCTCGGCGACGCCGCGACCGATCGGACGCTGGCGAAATCGATCCGCGACATCACCGCGCGGATCGGACGCAAGGCCGTGCTGGTCGCGCATTCCTCGGGCCATCCGGCCGCGCTACGCGCCGCGGAGATGCACAGCGATCGGGTGTCCGATGTCGTGGTGTTCGGCGCGTCGCCGCCGGCGAAACCGTCGAACGGCGTGCGCACGCATTATATTGCCTCGGGCTTGCCGACGCCGCATGCGATGCTGGAACTGCCGCAGCTGCTGCGGACGATCGGGATTGAGTTGCTCCAGGCGAGTTAAGTCCAGGGGCCAGGAGCAGCCAGATCGCCCCCTTCCACGTCCTCGCAAGACCGGTGTAGTCTGTTTCCCAGAGCGCGCCAGATAGACTGCATGAGAGCGCGCCGATTGGGGAGGGAGCATCATGACATTTCCCCGCAGGACATTCCTGCATCTCGCCGCGGGCGCGGCTGCGATGCCGGCGCTGCCCCGCATGGCGCGCGCGGAGGCCTATCCATCACGGCCGGTGCGCATCGTGGTCGGCTTTGCCGCCGGCGGCGCGACCGACATCCAGGCGCGGCTGATGGGTCAATGGCTGTCGGATCGCCTCGGCCAGCAATTCATCGTCGAGAACCGCGCCGGCGCCAGCGGCAACATCGGGACCGAAACGGTCGCCAAGTCGCCCGCGGATGGTTACACGCTGCTGCAGATCGTGACCCCCAACGTGATCAACGCCTCGCTCTACTCTAATCTCAATTTCGATTTCATGCGCGACATCGCGCCGGTGATCTGCGCCGCCAAACTGGCCTATGTCGTCGTGGTGAACCCAACGGTCCCCGTCACGTCGATCCCCGAGTTCATCGCCTATGCCAAGGCCAACCCGGGCAAGATGAACTACGGATCGGCCGGCCCCGGCACTCCGCAAAACATTGCTTGCGAACTCTTCAAGATGATGGCCGGCGTGGATCTGGTCCACGTGCCGTATCGGGGCGGCGCGCCTGCGACCACCGATCTGTTGGCCGGCCATTTGCAGGTGATTTTCAGTCCGGTGTCGGAGTCGATCCAGTTCATCAAGGCCGGCAAGCTGCGTCCCCTCGCGGTCACGACCACGAAGCGGCTGGACGTGTTGCCGGAGCTTCCAACGGTCGCAGACTTCGTGCCCGGCTATGAGGCCAGCGGTTTTGCCGGCATCGGCGTGCCCAGGGACACGCCGGCCGACATCATCGATCTGCTCAACAAGGAGCTCAATGCCGGTCTCGGCGACGCGAAAATCAGAGAGCGGATCGAAGAGCTGGGCGGCACGGTGGCGGGGGGCTCGCCTGCGGAATTCGCGACAATCCTCTCCGCGGCGGTCGAGAAGTGGTCGAAGGTGATCAAGTTCGCGGGCATCAAGGTCGAGTAGAGCCTTTTGTTTTGTGCGTGATCTGCATTCCGGATCATGCACTAGCCTGCGGAGACGCCCGCCTTGGCCCGGCTGATGGCAAGCGCCACAATGCGATGCAGGAGCTCGGGGTAATCGAGCCCGTCATGCCGCGCCGCCGTGGCGAACTCCTGGCTCTTGGCGATTTCGGGATTGGGATTCGCCTCGATGAAATAAAGCGTGTCGTCGGCCGCGAGGCGGAAGTCGATGCGCGCGTAGCCGTCGAGCCCGAGCGTCCGGTAGATGCGTTTCGCCGTGCGCTGGATGCGGGCGTAAAGCTCCGGCGCAAGGTTCTTGGCCGGCCCATCCACGATGCCGACGCGCTCCTGATAGCCGACATCGTGCTTCACCTTCTCGGTGGCGATCAGCTCGCCGCCCATGGTGCCGAATTTCAATTCCCACACCGGCAGCACGCGCAGTCGCGTGTTGCCGAGCACGCCGACATAGAGCTCACGCCCCTCGATATATTGCTCGGCGATGGCGGCGCTTCCGACCCGCTCGTGGATGAAGGCGACGCGCTCCGCCAGCTTCTCGTCGGTGTCGACGATGGAGGCCTGCGAGATGGCAATGGAGCCATCCTCGTTCAGGCTCTTGACGATCAGCGGCAGCGCAAGCCGCGCCGGCCGCTTGACCTTGCCGCGCATCGGAAACACGGCGAAGGCCGGCACCGCGATCCGGCGATAGTGCACCAGCGTCTTGGACAGGTCCTTGCCGCGCGCCAGGATCAGGCCGCGCGGGTTGCAGCCGGTATAGGGAACCTTCATCAGCGCGAGGAAGCTCGCGATGTGCTGGTCATAGATCGGCTCGTTGTGAAACAGTTCCAGCAAGGTGAAGATCACGTGCGGCTTGAAATCCTCGATCGCGTCGCGGATCGGCTTGATTTCTTCCTGCACGCCGAGCGGGCGAACGTCATGGCCGGCCGCGCGCAAGGTGCTGACGACGTCGTATTCCGTCTTCCATTCGTTGATTTGCCGCGCCGCATAGCCATCGGTGGAGTCCGGAGGCATGTAGTCCGGATGCATCAGCACCAGAATGCGCAGCCGTCTCATAGCGCGATCCATTTGCGGCGCGACGGCCCGAACAGCGCGTGCATGGTCTTTGCAGTCAACAGGACCGTGAAGTCGGCTACCAGCTTGCGTTCGGAACCGACGGCACGCAGATTGAGCTCGCGGCAGCGGGTGATCATGTCGTCGAGCACGGCATTGAGCGTCAACTGGTTCTCGCCGGTCCACCGCGCGACGAGCCGCCTGAGCCGGGCGCGGTGCCGCCTGATGAAGCTCGAAGCCGGCTGGCTCCGGCGATGCCGCGGATCGGCGGAAAACAGCCGGAGGAGATCGCGGTCGTAGGTCTTCGGCGGGTTGAAGGCGTAGAACGCCTGCTTCTTCCTGTAGTGGTCGCCGATCGTCTCGCCAAGCGCGTGCAGCGGATCGAGACGTTCCCGCGTCGTAACGAGCGGCCGCTTGCCTGCGATCTCGCCCATCAGCTCGTCGACATATTCGAGCTTCTTCAGCGCCGGCCAGCCGGCATAGCGCGTCCGCCAGTGCGAGCGTGGCCGCAGCCACACCGCGAAGGTTTCGGCAAAGTCCTCGTCCGGATGACTCTGCGCATACCAGAGCCGAAGATGCTGGACATAACGCCGGCTGGCCGGATTGGGCCGGTAATAACGTGGGTAGCGTTTCGAGGACGGCCCGAACAGCTGCTGCCAGCGCCGGCGGCGCTGCAGCTGATAAGCATGCTGGACGGCGTGCCCCGCCTCATGACGGAGAATAGCCATGCACTCGGACCAGGTGCGGCCTTCGACGTCGAGCATCATCTTCTTCTCGAGCTTCATCAGGCGCGGATGGACGAGATAAAATGGAATGGCAATGCCGGGCACGTCTGAGGGACTGAACCATTCGTTCGATATCCATACGTGTGGCCGCAGCCGGATGCCCCGCTCTTCGAGCTCCTCGTAGAGAGTGCTGACGCAATCCTCGACCCAGGTGCCTCCGAGCGTAATCCTCAGACCGCTGAGGCGTTGCTTGAGCAACTGCTCGTCCGACAGCTTCTCCCAGGCATATTTACGGCGCGGCATGGCATCTACAAGTCATGACAACCCCCTCAATGGTGTCATAGGATGCTGCCGGCAACAACCGCCGAGTCCTCAACCGGATTCACGGACCGACGGCTTACAAAGCGTCCGGAAGCGCCTCCGCTTCGAATCGGCGCGGCTCCGGCGCCCACTGGAAAATCGCGCAACATCGCTTGACCTGGCCCCTGCGGCCGCCTCCATAACAGGCGCGGTCAGGACAACAGCGAGGTGATTCGTGAACGCCGCCGCCCGATTTCTCAGCCCATCCGAAGCTGCACGGCAGCTCAATATTTCCACGAAGGCGCTGCGGCTCTACGAGCAGCGCGGCTTGATCACCCCTCGCCGCACCGCCGCAGGATGGCGCGCGTATGGTCCTGACGAAATAGCGCGCGCCGCCGATATCGTGGAGCTGCGCGCGCTCGGCCTCGGCCTGGGTGAAGTCGCGCGGATATTCGCAGGCGACCCGCGGACTCTCGACCGAACGCTGGCGGCACACAAGGACGCCCTCGAAGATCGCATTCGCCAGCTCAGCCATACGGTCGGCAAGGTCAGCCGTCTGCGGGCGGACCTCAGCCGTGGCGACGTGCCGGAGGCCCGAGACCTGATTCGCCTGCTCAAGCCGACGCCGGGCGTTCGTGTCGCATTCGAGCTTCCCTGGCCGTGGGGCGGTGAACCGTTCGAGTTGCGCGACATCCGATCGCTCAACTACATCGTCGGCCCGCTCGGCAGCGGCAAGACACAGCTGGCGAAACGCCTGGCCGCGGCTCTCCCCGATGCGGCGTTTGTCGGCCTGGACCGGCTGGCAAACGACGCCGCGGCAGCGCGGGCCAGCCTGGACGCCGACGCCGCCTTGAAATCCCGGGTCGACAACAGCCTGACCGCAATCCTGGATGATGGCGGCACGGAATCGACGGCCCTGCTCGCGCTGCTCACGGCGCTGGAAACGGGAGGTCCTTCGATCCTGGTGATCGACATGCTGGAACAGGGATTGGATGCGGCGACGCAGGAGGCGTTGATCATCCATTTGCGCCGCCGTGGGCCGCCGGCCGGGCCGCTGTTCTTCCTGACGCGCTCCAGCGCGATTCTGGATCTGGATTGCGTCGGGGCAGACGAAGCGATCATCCTGTGTCCTGCCAATCACAGTCCGCCGAGCCGCGTCATTCCTTGTCCGGGCTCGCCGGGCTTTGAGGCCGTTGCCAGCTGTCTCGCCGCGCCCGATGTGCGCGCCCGCACCGAAGGAATGGTTGCGCATCTACCCGGCAGGTGACGGTGACGTCGGCACGGCCGGGCTGCTGGTCAGCCGGATGGCTCAGCTTCCGCTGAACGAATTGTAGCCCTGGTCTTCCCAGTAGCCGCCCTTGTAGTCGTTGGTGACCTCCATCGAGATCACATATTTCGGGTTCTTGAAACCGAGCTTGGTCGGCACGCGGATCTTCATCGGATAGCCGTAGGCGCGCGGCAATATCTCGTCGGCGAATTTGAACGTCATTTGCGTCTGCGGATGCAGCGCGGTGCGCATATCGAGCGGCGAGTTGTAGCCTTCCTTGTCGGCGCACTGGAACCAGACGTATTTCGCTTTTGTGTCGGCGCCGATCAGCTTCAGGAAATCGCGCAGCGGCGTGCCGGTCCAGCTGCCGATCGCGCTCCAGCCCTCGACGCAGATATGCCGCGTCACCTGCTTGACCTGCGGCAGCTTGTAGAGCTCGTCCAGCGTCCACGACTTCTTGTTCTCGACGAGGCCGCGCACCTCGAGTTTCCAGTCCTTGCCGTCGACTTCAGGCGCATCGTCGAGATCGTAATAGGCGTTGAACGGGAACGGCTTGGTGATCATGCTCTCGGGGAATTCCGGCGCCAGCGCGTCCGGATTGAAAATCCAGGCCTGCACCGCGTCGTTGAACTTCGAGACCTGTTTCAACACGCCCTCGGCCGAATCGCTGTCGACGACGTTGCAGCCGGTGAGCAGCGCGAGCGCGCCGATGCTGGCGCCGCCGGAAATAAAGCGCCGCCGCGTCAGGTCGGGCATCGCCTTGACGGCGTCGCGGACCAATAGCTGCTTGTCGACGCCGGGGATCAGAAGTTTTCGGATGCGGCCCATGATGAACTCCTGAGGATTAGCGGCCGATGATCATGGCGCGCAGGCTTTTCGGCACCAGCAGCGCGAGCGCGACATGCACGATCAGGAACAGCACGATCGCCGACATGCAGAAGAAGTGGACATAGCGCGCCCAGTCATAGCCGCCGAACAGCGCCACCAGCCAGCTCAGTTGCACCGGCTTCCAGATCGACAGGCCCGATAGCACGATGACCACACCGACCGCGATGATGCCGGCATACAGCAGCTTCTGCACAGAGTTGTATTTCGAGAGATCGTCATGGGCGAGCTTGAAGGTCAGCGCCGCCTTGACGTCGGAGAGCACGCCGCTGGGGGTGATGGGCAGCAGCTTGTTGCGGAAGCGGCCGGTCGCGAACCCCGTGATGAGATAAATCAGGCCGTTGACCATCAACAGCCACATCGCGGCGAAGTGCCACAGCAGCGCGCCGCCGAGCCAGCCGCCCAGCGTGATGCTGCTGGCGAAGCGGAAGCCGAACAGCGGCGAGGCGTTGTAGATCTGCCAGCCCGACATGATCATCAGGATGATCGCAACCGCATTGGCCCAGTGCATCGCGCGCACCCAGGCGGGCTGGATGACCTTAGCTTTTCCTTGGGCGGGCTCGCGTGTCGCGGAACTGTCTGACGCGGCTAGGCTGGACATGGTTTTTCCCTGAAATTCCTGACCTCATATACGACGGAAACACCGGATTCGTTACTGCCTGCCCGCTATCGGGTCGATACCTTGGCTCTATGGTCTTCACAAAAAAGCGAGCCGGGTTTCCCCGGCTCGCGATCGCGCGCCCTTTGGACACTGTGGGAGATCAGGACACGCGGTTGAGACCGCGGTGTCAGGAGGCCGGCATCAGGACGGTATCGACCACATGGATCACGCCGTTCGACTGATTGACGTTCGGGATGGTGACGGTCGAGGAGCCGCCCTTGGCATCCACGATCATCACGCTATCGCCGGACTTCTTGACGGTGAGCTCTTCGCCCTCGACGGTCTTCAGCTTCTTGCCGTCGGTGAGGTCTGACGCTTCGAGCTTGCCCGGCACCACATGGTAGGTGAGGATCTTGGTCAAGGTCGCCTTGTTCTCGGGCTTGACCAGATTGTCGACGGTGCCGGCCGGCAGCTTGCCGAAGGCGGCGTTGGTCGGCGCGAACACCGTGAACGGGCCCTTGCCTTCGAGGGTATTGACCAGGCCGGCGGCCTTCACCGCGGCAACCAGCGTGGTGTGGTCCTTCGAGTTGACGGCGTTCTCGACGATGTTCTTCGAGGGGAACATCGCGGCGCCACCGACCATGACGGTCTTCTCGCCGGACATCTCGCTCTTCATCATTTTCTTGTCTTCGGCACTGGCCGGCGCGACAACGCTGGCAGTGAGCGCCAGCGCGCCAAAGGCGACAGCCGACAAAAGTGCAATACGCTTGGACATTGAGATTCTCCCGTTTGGATTGGTGGCCGGCGGCCATCCGCCGGCGAAAGATGTCAACGATGGAGCTGCGCGAGATTTTGTTCGTGTGCGCCGTCGTTGCCCGGAGCTACGGCAGGCGTGTTGCGGGCGGTTTCCGAAAATAACTCTTTGTGATGGCTGAAACTAATTGCGGACGTGGCCGTGTGGGCACTTACCCTCTCCCCTTGTGGGAGAGGGTGAACGAGTTCGTTGCGCCCTTCGATTTCCATTCGACGGAATGGATGGGTGCGCTGCCGCGAGCAATTCGTTTGCGTCGCGCTGCCGATTGGTTCAGCCTTGAGAAAAGCGCGCGGTTGGGAGGACGATCATGAGCAGCATCACTGCGGATGGACTGTCCGCGCCTGCAGCCGGTCTTGCCGGCGACGACGTCGGACCGCTCGAGCAAAAGCATCTGCAATATCCCAATTACCGCGCGGTCGCGGGCGGAACGGAGATCACGAAAACGCACTGGCATATCGCGATCGCCAACGCGTCAGGCTGGGGTTTCGACGGCATGGACGGCGTGATCTTCGCGCTGGTGTCGCCGATGGTGATCAAGGAATTTTCGCTGACGCTGCCGGAATATCGCTCCGGCATGCAGATCGCGCTGTTCGTCGGCATCGCAGGCCTCTATTTCTGGCCGTGGCTGGCCGACCGGTTCGGCCGGCGCACGCTGCTTGCCGTCAACATCGCGCTGTTCTCGCTGTTGATGCCGGTCGCGGCGCTGTCGCCGACCTTTGCGATCTTCGTGATCGCGCGCTCGCTGCTGTTCTTCGCACTCAATGGCGAGTGGTCGCTCGGCTCGATGCTGGTGGCCGAAACCTGGCCGGCGCGGCTGCGCGGGCGGGTGATCAGCATCACGCGATCGGCCTGGTGCCTCGGTGCCTCGCTGGCGGGCGCCATCACCGGGCTTGTCGCCGCCAATTTCGGCTGGCGTATCGCCGTCATGGTGCCCGGCGTGATCGCGCTGCTCGCGATCTATGTCCGCTCGACCTGCCCGGAATCGCCCTATTGGGTGCGCGCACAGGACCGCAAGCGGCGCATCGCCGAGACGCTGGCGCGCGGCGGCGCGGTCAGCGACGACGACAACGCCTGGTTCGGCAAGGCCAAATCGGTCGGCATCCGCCAGGTGTTCCTGCCCGACGTGCTGCCCGCGACACTGGTTGCGCTGTTCGTGGCCTGCTGCAGCACCTGCATCTACGGCACGGTCGGCTCCTGGATGCCGCTTTATCTGTCGACCGAGAAGCACTGGTCGACCACGGAATACAGCCTGTTCTACGTCTTCTATGGCATCTGCGGCTTCATCGGACTGTGCCTGGTCGGCTGGCTCATCGACAGGATCGGCCGCCGCCTCACTTTCATCGTGACGCTGATCGAGGGCGCGATCTTCATGACGCTGTGGGTCTATTCCGAGAGCCACATCTGGCTTTGGACGTTCGGGCTGGCCTGGTGTCTCGGCTTCCTCGGATTCTGGGGCCCGAGCACGACGCTGACCGCGGAGGTGTTTCCGACGCGAATCCGCGGCGCGGCCAACGGCGTGGTCTGGGCGATCGCCTACTTCGTCGGTTTTGTGCTGTTCCCCTTCGTCAGCATCGCGCTGCAGCAGCACACCGGCTCGTTCGCGCTGGCGTTCCTTTGCATCCCCGTGCTGATGGTCGCGATGGCGATCGGCGTCACGCTGATGGTGCCGGAGCATTCCGGCAAGGAGTTGAACGAGATTATCGAGTGATGATCAAAAATGGACCCTCCTTCGTCATTGCGAGCGAAGCGAAGCAATCCATGCCGCCACAAGCTGTGACATGGATTGCTTCGTCGCGGAGCCTGTCATCGGGCCGGCCCAAGCGGGCCGGACCCGTTGGCTCCTCGCAATGACGAGTCGGCGAAGACCTAATCCCTGCTCGCCGGCGTCTGAATAAATCCGCGATTATGCGTCGGGCTGATCAGGATCTCGTTCATGCACACCCGCGGCGGCATGCCGGCGACAAAGGCGATGGTGCGGCCGAGGTCCTCCGGCTGCAGCATCTTGTCCTGCTCTGCCTGGGTCGGCACCACCGGCCGCAGCTTCAGGATCGGGGTCGCCACCTCGCCCGGCGACAGGCAGCAGGCGCGCAGCCCGTTGACGCATTCGTCCATGTTGAAGGAATGCGTCAGCGCCAGCACCGCATGCTTGGTCGTGGTGTAGGCCGGACCCGGCATTTTGGAGACGTGGCGGCCGGCCCATGAGGCGACGTTGATGATGCAGCCGTCTTTCTGCTTGCGCATCGTCGGCAGCACGGCGCGCATGCAATAGAGCACGCCGTTGAGGTTGATATCGACGAGCTGGTTCCAGCCTTCCAGCTCCATGTCGGCCCAGCGCCGCTTCGGCACGTTGACGCCGGCGCTGTTGACCAGAAGATCGATGCGGCCGTGCCTGGCCAGGATCTGGTCGGCGACCTTCTGCACATCGGCGGCCTTGCTGACATCGAGCGCGATCGCCTCGGCCACGCCGCCGGCCTGCTTGATCTTCGCCACCACCGCATCGAGCGCATCCTTGCGCCGCCCCGAAACCACGACGGTCCAGCCGTCCTCGGCCAGCGAAATGGCGCCGGCTTCGCCAATGCCGGTGCCGCCGCCGGTCACCCATGCCACGCGTTTTCCGCCCTTTGTCATGCCAACTGTCTCCGTTGCTTTGTGAAGGACGTTCTTGCTATGGAACGCCTTAAGGCTAATACGGCCGGATCGGGAGCGGCCACCCTGCAATGATGCATGAACCCTCCCTAAACACCAATCCGTTTTCCGGTCCTGACGTTCGTGGAAAAATGAGGCAAAAGGCGCATGCGTCCGCTTGAAGGATTACGCGTTGTCGATCTGACCCGGGTGCTGTCGGGACCGTTCTGCACCATGCAGCTCGGCGATCTCGGCGCCGAGGTGATCAAGGTCGAGCGACCCGGCGAGGGCGACGACACCCGCGCGTTCGCACCTCCCTATCAGGGCGACGAAGCGGCGTATTTCCTGTCGGTCAATCGCAACAAGAAAAGCATCACGCTCGATATGAAGAGCGAGCGCGGCCGCGAGGTGCTGTGGCGGCTGATCGATACGTCGGACGTGCTGGTTGAAAATTTCCGGCCGGGCGCGATGGATCGCCTCGGTTTCAGCTACGCCGCCGTCAGCGCGCGCCGTCCGGCCATGGTGTATTGCTCGATCTCCGGATTCGGCAACACCGGCCTGTACAAGGACCGCCCCGGCTACGACGTCATCGTGCAGGGCGAAGCCGGCATCCAGGACATCACCGGCAACCCCGACGGTCCGCCGTTCAAGGTCGGCACCTCGATCGCCGATCTGACGTCCGGAATGAACGGGGCAATGGGCATTCTCGCCGCGCTCTATGCCGCCAAGACGACCGGACGCGGCCAGCATGTTTCGATTTCGATGTACGAATTGATCGCGGCGCTGCTCAGCTTCAACGCCGGCATTTATTTCGCGACGGGTGAATCGCCGAAACGCCGCGGCAATGCGCACGCGACCATCGTGCCCTATGAAACCTTTGAAGCGAGCGACGGCTGGATCAGCCTCGGCGTCGCCAATGACGAACTATGGAAACGTTTCTGCAAGCTGGTCGAGCGGCCCGAACTGACCGACGATCCCCGCTTCGCGAAGGCGGCCGACCGCGTCCGCAACCGCGATATCCTGGTGCCGATCGTCAAGGACATCATCCGGCAGCGCAAGCGCGACGACTGGCTGCCCTTGATGGATGCCGCCGGCATTCCGAGCGGCGGGATCCGGACGGTCGGCGAAGTCTGCGAGAGCGACCTCTTGAAGTCGCGCGACATGATCGCCGAGATGCCGCATGCCGGCAAAGGCGTCGGTGTCGTCAAGAACATCAAGAGTCCGATGCATCTCAGCGATACGCCGCTCGACAGCTACGCGGCTCCGCCCCGGCTTGGCGAACACACAGCCGAGATTTTGACGGGCCTGCTCGGCTACAGCAAAAGCGAAGTCGAGGAACTGGCGAAAGGCGAGACGATCTGACGGCCGAACCCCGCGCGCACGGACTCAAGACCGAGAGCGCCGGTCGGCTTGCGCCGACGCAAATTAGAGGGGCGACGACCAGGTTCGACGAATTGCCCAAGATTGCCAGCCGGCGGAGATTTGGAACGATTTCACGCAGAAGTTCGATCCGCTTACCGGGCGCCGCGTGTTTCACCGCCAGCCCCTGCGCGTCACCGGACAGCACGATGGCGCCGCCGCCTCATTCAACCACCGCATCGGCGAGTGCGAGCAGATCGGGTGGAATCTCGAGACCGAGCGCCTTCGCGGTCTTGACGTTGAAGGCGATCTCGAACTTGACCGGCGCCTGCGCCGGCAAGTCGCCGGGCGGCGTGCCCTTGAGGATGCGATCGATATAGCCGGCGGAGCGGAAGAAGATGTCGCCGGCATCGGCGCCATAGGAACTCAGCCCGCCCTCCTCGACGTTCTGCCGGTAGGAATAGCTCGCGGCCACGCGGTACTGCGCCGCGGCCTGGATGATGGCAGCGCGATGAACGAGCGTGTATGGATCCGGCGTCACCAGCAGCGTGCTGCCGGGCAGCTTGCCCAGTTTCGCGACGGTCTCGTCGATCTCGGCCACGTTCTTTACCGGTGCCGGCGTCAGTTCGAGCGACAACCTCTTGGCGACCGCCTCGAAGGATTTCAGGTGGATCGTGTAATAGGGATAGGTTTCAGGGTTGAACATGATCGCGACGCTTTTGCTTTGCGGCGCGATCCGCTTCAGCATCTCCAGCGACTTGCCGACCATCGAATATTCCAGAAAGGAAAAGCCGGTGATATTGCCGCCGGGATGGGCCATGCTTGAGATGATGCCTTGCGAGACGGGATCGTTGACCACCGAAAACACGATCGGGATGGTCGATGTCGCCTGCTTCAGAGCGACGGTCGCCGGCGTGCCGTTGCCGAGCAGCACGTCGGGCGCAAGCTGCACCAGCTGCTCCGCATAGAGACGGGTCAGCACGATGTCGCCGCCGGTCCAGCGCCACTCGATCTGCAGGTTCTGTCCTTCATGCCAGCCGAGCTGCGCCAGGCCTTCGCGGAATTTGGCGACGCGCGTGACGGCGACGGGATCGCCTTCCTTGGTGCTCATAAGCACGCCGAGACGCTTGGCGCGCTCGGCCGATTGCGCGCGCTCCGCAAGCGGCAGGCCTGCCGCGCGCCCACCTAGCAGCCCGATCAACTCCCGCCGCCTCATTCGATCACCTCGTCGGCGCGCGCTTGCATCGCGAGCGGCACCTCGATGCCGAGCGCCTTGGCCGTTCTGAGGTTGATGACAAATTCGAATTTGACCGGCCGCATCACCGGCAACTCTGCGGGCTTGGCTCCCTTCAGGATACGGCCCACATAGATGCCGGCCTGCTCCCAACTGCTTTCCGTATTCTGGCCGTAGCCGATCAGGCCGCCGGCATCTACGGACTCGCGATTGTCGAACATGGTCGGGATGCGATGCCGCGCACTCAGGGCGATGAACGACGCCCGGCGGGCGAAGTATGATGCATCAGTCCCGATCAGGAGCGGATTGCCGGGCTTCAGCGTGGTGTAGGCCGCTTCGATCTCGCCATCCGTGACGGCTTCGCGCAGATCGAGCTGCACGCCCAATTGCGTCGCGGCCTGCTGCAGCTGGGCTGCCGTCGGCTTCGTGTTCGGATTGGCGCTGTTGAGCAGGACAGCGATCCCTGAGGCCTGCGGCGCCAGTTCGCGCAACAGCCCGAGCCGCTTGGCGACCAGCTCCGCATTCTGGCTGCTGATACCCGTGGCATTGCCGCCGGGATGATTGAGGCTTGCGACCAATCCGAGTTCGATCGGATCTTCAGCGATCAGGAAGAAGATCGGAATGGTCGAGGTCGCGGCCTTGGCGGCGCGGGTGGCCGGCGTGCTCGACAGCGTCGCAATCACGGTGACCTGTGCCTTGACCAGCTCGCTGGCGAGCTCCGGCAGTTTCGCGTTCTGGCCGCCGGCCCAACGATAGTCGATCGCAACGTTCTGACCCTCGATGAAGCCCGCGCTCTGCAGGCCGCGCTTGAAAGCGTCGAGGCGCTTCGCGTTCGGCTCAAGCGACGCGGAATGCAGGAAGCCGATCACCGGCATCGCGGCTTGCGACGGCCTTGGCAGAATGAATGGCGAAGCCGCTGCTCCGCCGAGCAGCGCAATGAACGCGCGCCGTTTCATGGACTCTCCCGGAACCCGAGCCGAGTTTGGAACCCGATCTCGCATTACTGCCCGTTCAACAGGCTTATCACAAACCGGCTGCCGACGATGAAAAGATAGCAGCCGAACGCGACTTCCAGCATGCGCTTCGACATCGCATGCGCGGCGCGCACGCCGAGCCGCGCGGTCAACAGGCTGGTCGGCATTACCAGCGAGCGCGCCGATCAGCGAGACGTATCCGAACGTAAACGGCATCTGCAGTGCGGCGACATCAGGGAACCGCGCTGCCACGGGCCAGCCGGCATAGACATAGCCGAGCGCGCCGGGAATGGAGATCAGCACGGCGAGCGCCGAGGAGGTCGCGACCGCCTGGTGGATCGGGCGGCCGTAGAAGGTCATCAAGAGATTGGAGAACAGGCCGCCGCCGACGCCCATCAGCGTTGCGAGAATGCCGACGCAAAAGCCATAGACGCGCATCACCGGCCCCTTCGGCATCTCGTCGCCGAGCTTCCAGCTGTCGCGCCCGAACAAGAGCCGGAAGGAGGCCGAGAAGGCGACGCAGACGAAGACGTATTTGAACAGCCGCTCCGGCGCCACGCGCGCGATCGCGCTGCCGGCGACGACCCCGATGACGATCGGCAGCCACCAGACTTTCAGCACGTCCATGTCGACCGCGCCGCGGAGGTATTGGGCGCGAAACGCACTGATCGAGGTCGGAATGATCACTGCGAGCGAGGTGCCGACGCAGAGCGGCATCCGCACCTCCAGCGGCACGCCGGCCAGCCGGAAGCATTCGTAGAACACCGGCACCAGCACCGCGCCGCCGCCGATGCCGAACAGGCCGGCCAGAAATCCCGACAGCGCGCCGGTTGCGATCAGCAGCAGGCCGAGCTCGACAATGCCCGACTCACTCAACCCAGCGATCGCCATTCCGTTTTCCCCGCGCCGCCCTTGCCGCGCCGGCTAGTGGTCCGCGCGTTCTTGAATCGTGCTTCAGGTATACCAGCAGGCAGGGGGCCGTCGACCCCTTCGATACCAGCACATTTGCAAGCCTTCATCTGAAGCTTTGAACCGAAGTCATCGCTAGGGATGAATGCAAATTCGAAATAGCTGATATTCGCCGTTGCGCTGGCTGTTTCGACTCCGTAAATAGAAATCATCCAACACGATCCGACGGGCCCCGCGGGCCCCTCACAACCGTCAAAAAGCAGATGACCGCAAGGATCGAACGACCGCTTTCACCGCATTTGTCGACCTATCGCTGGACGCTGACGATGATGTTGTCCATCGTCCATCGCGGCACCGGCGTTGCGCTCTATTTCGGTACGCTGCTGCTCGCCTGGTGGCTGATCGCAGCCGCCTCCGGCCCGACCGCTTACGCCCATGTGCAGTCCTTCACCTCGAGCTTCATCGGCCGGTTGATCGTGTTCGGCTACACCTGGGCGCTGCTGCATCATCTGCTCAGCGGCATCAGGCATTTCGTCTGGGACCTCGGCTACGGCTTCAAGGCCAATGAGCGGGAAGCGCTGACCTGGGGCGCGCTGATCGGCGGCATCACGCTCACCGTGCTGGTCTGGATCGCGGCCTATGTGATCGGAGGCGGACGATGAGCGACGTTCCTGGCGCACCGTCGATGCGCACGCCGCTCGGCCGTGTCCGCAATCTCGGCGCCTCGCATTCCGGCACGACCGATTTCTGGCGCCAACGCCTGACCGCCGTCGCCATGACGCTGCTGATCATCCCGGCGCTGGTCATCATCATGATGCTGATCGGCAGCAATCAGGCTGGTGCGAAGCTGATCCTCGGCTCGCTGCCGGCCGCGATCATCCTCATTCTCTTCATCATCGCCTCGACCTGGCACATGAAGATCGGCATGCAGGTCGTGATCGAGGACTATGTGCACAGCGAAAAGGTGAAACTCGCTGCGATCATCGCCAACAATTTCTTTTCCTTCGCGGTGGCGCTGGCCTCGATCTACGCCATATTCAAATTGTCATCCGGAGTCTGATCTATGGCCGAGGGTAACGGAAAAGCCACCAACGGCAGCGGCCCCGCCTCCAACGGCAAGGCCTACCCGATCGAGGATCACACCTACGACGTGGTCGTGGTCGGCGCCGGCGGCGCGGGCCTGCGCGCGGTGGTCGGCTGCAGCGAGGCCGGGCTTCGCACCGCATGCATCACCAAGGTGTTTCCGACGCGCTCGCATACGGTCGCGGCGCAAGGCGGCATCTCGGCATCGCTCGGCAACATGCATCCCGACGACTGGCGCTGGCACATGTACGACACCGTCAAGGGATCGGACTGGCTCGGCGACCAGGACGCCATCGAATACATGGTGCGCAACGCGCCGGAGGCGGTCTACGAGCTCGAGCATTGGGGCGTGCCGTTTTCGCGCACCGAGGACGGCAAGATCTATCAGCGCCCGTTCGGCGGCATGACCATGGACTACGGCAAGGGCCAGGCGCAGCGCACCTGCGCCGCCGCCGACCGCACCGGCCACGCCATGCTGCACACCATGTACGGCCAGGCGCTGCGGCACGCGGCCGAGTTCTACATCGAGTTCTTTGCCATCGACCTGATCATGGACGACCAGGGCGTCTGCCGCGGCGTGATCGCGCTAAAACTCGACGACGGCACGCTGCATCGCTTCCGGGCGCAAACCACGATTCTCGCCACCGGCGGCTATGGTCGCGCCTACGCCTCCTGCACCTCGGCGCATACCTGCACCGGCGACGGCGGCGGCATGGTGCTGCGCGCGGGTCTTCCGCTGGAGGACATGGAGTTCGTCCAGTTTCACCCGACCGGCATCTACGGCTCGGGCTGTCTGGTCACCGAGGGCGCGCGCGGCGAAGGCGGCTATCTCGTCAACTCCGAAGGCGAGCGCTTCATGGAACGCTATGCGCCCTCCGCCAAGGACCTCGCCTCGCGCGACGTGGTCTCGCGCGCGATGACGATCGAGATCCGCGAGGGCCGCGGCGTCGGCAAGAAGAAGGATCACATCTTCCTGCACCTCGACCATCTCGATCCCAATGTGCTGCACGAGCGGCTGCCCGGCATTTCCGAATCCGCGCGCATCTTCGCCAATGTCGACGTGACCCGCGAGCCGATTCCGATCCTGCCGACCGTGCATTACAACATGGGCGGCATCCCCACGAACTTCCACGCCGAGGTGCTGACCAAGAAGAACGGCGACGACAATTCGATCGTGCCCGGCCTGATGGCGGTGGGCGAAGCCGCTTGCGTCTCCGTGCACGGCGCCAACCGGCTCGGCTCCAATTCGCTGATCGACCTCGTCGTGTTCGGCCGCGCCGCGGCGCTGCGGCTCGCCGAGAAACTCACCGCCAATGGCAAGCAGCCGGAGCTGCCGAAGGATGGCTCGGACCGCGCGCTCGGCCGGCTCGATCATTTCCGCTACGCCTCCGGCGGCACGTCGACCGCGAAGCTGCGCGACAGCATGCAGCATGTGATGCAGAACAATTGCGCGGTGTTCCGCACCGGCGAAATTCTGAACGAAGGTCAGAACCTGATCCACAAGGTGCACAGCGGCGTCTCCGATATCTCGGTGGCGGACCGCTCGCTGGTCTGGAACTCGGACCTGATCGAGACGCTGGAGTTCTCCAACCTGATCGACCAGGCCGTCGTCACCATGGATTCCGCCGCCAACCGCACCGAAAGCCGCGGCGCGCATGCGCGCGAGGACTACAACACCCGCGACGACAAGAGCTGGATGAAGCACACGCTGGTGTGGATCGACGAGGGCGGCAAGACCGCGATCGATTACCGCCCGGTGCACGACTACACCATGACCAACGACGTACAGTACATCCCGCCGAAGGCGCGGGTGTATTGAGGGGTTTACAGAATGGCTGAATTCGCGCTTCCAAAAAACTCCAGAATCTCCGGCGGCAAGACCTGGCCGAAGCCGCCGAACGCGGCCGAGACGCGCGAGTTCAAGGTCTATCGCTGGAATCCGGACGACGGCAAGAATCCGAGCGTCGACACCTATTATATCGACATCAACGATTGCGGCCCGATGGTGCTCGACGGCCTGATCTGGATCAAGAACCACATCGATCCGACGCTGACCTTCCGCCGCTCCTGCCGCGAAGGCGTGTGCGGCTCCTGCGCCATGAACATCGACGGCCAGAACACGCTGGCCTGCACCAAGTCGATGCATGATGTCGCCTCCGGCGGCGCGGTGAAGATCAATCCGCTGCCGCACCAGCCGGTGGTCAAGGATCTGGTACCCGACCTCACCAATTTCTATGCGCAATACGCCTCGATCGAGCCGTGGCTGAAGACGACCTCGCCGACGCCGCAAAAGGAATGGAAGCAGAGCCACGAGGACCGCGCGAAGCTCGACGGCCTCTACGAGTGCATCCTCTGCGCCTGCTGCTCGACCTCCTGCCCCAGCTATTGGTGGAACAGCGAGCGCTTCCTCGGTCCCGCCGCGCTGTTGCAGGCGACGCGCTGGGTCAAGGACTCGCGCGATGAAGCGACCGGCGAGCGGCTCGACAATCTCGAGGATCCGTTCCGGCTCTATCGCTGCCACACCATCATGAACTGCGCCAAGGCGTGCCCGAAGGGACTCAATCCCTCGGAAGCCATCGCCGAGCTCAAGATGAAGCTGGTCGAACGGCAGATGTAATTCGTCATTGCGAGGAGCGTAAGCGACGAAGCAATCCAGATTTGCTTCGTTGCGCGATGGATTGCTTCGCGGAGCCTGTCATCGGGCCGGCCCAACAGGGCCGGACCCGTTGGCTCGCAATGACGAGGTGAATTGAGGGGATCGCATGCCGCCCGCTTACCCCATCATCCTGCATCACTTCGACGAATCCCCCTTCTCCGAAAAAATCCGCCTGATCTTCGGCTGCAAGAAGCTCGCCTGGACCTCGGTGCGCATCAGCCGCATCATGCCGCGGCCGGACCTGATGCCGATGACCGGCGGCTATCGCCGCACGCCGGTGATGCAGATCGGCGCCGACATCTATTGCGACACCCAATGCATCATGCGCGAGCTGGAGCGGCGGTTTCCGCAGCCGAGCCTGTTGCCGAAAGGCTATGACGGTCTCGCCTGGGGCAGCGCGATGTGGACCGACCGCATGTTCTTCCAGAGCACGGTCAACCTCGTGTTCGGCGCGCTCGCCGACAAGGTGCCGGCCGAGTTCATCGCCGACCGCGAGAAGCTGCGCGGCGGCAAGTTCGATGTCGCCGGCATGACCGCGGCGATCCCGCAGATGCGCGACCAGTTTCGCGCGCATTTGCAATGGATCGACGCGCAGCTTTGCGACGAGCGCGTCTGGCTTGCAGGCGCCGCACCGAGCCTGCTCGACATCAACGCCTATATGAACGTCTGGTACGCACGCGCCAACATGCCTGACGCCGACGCGCTGTTTGCCGAATTCGATCACGCACGGGCCTGGGCCGGGCGCGTCCGCGGCATCGGCCACGGCGACCGCACCGAGATGACGACCGCCGAAGCGCTCGAGATCGCGGCCAAGGCGACGCCGGAGACCGAGGAACTGTCCGATCCGAACGACCCGAATGGCCGCAAGCCCGGCGACAAGGTCGAGGTGATGCCCGACGACTACGGCAAGATCCGCGTCGCCGGCGAGATCGTCGCGCTGTCGCCACAGCACATCGCGATCCGCCGCCACGACCCGAACGCCGGCGAAATAGTCGTGCATTTTCCGCGCGCCGGGTTCCTCGTCCTTGCCCCATAAGGTTACCGTTCCATTGCGGGAACCTTCTGATAATGCTGGCGTTATCAGCCCATGGCAGGGTCCGATACCAAAACCAGATCACGCGACCGCAAAAAGCCGGCCGCACCGCGCGATGTCAAAAAGACGCGCGACGACAAGAATCCGCGCGGCGATGCCAAGCCACATGACGACGAGCGCGAGGAGAAGGCGGAGATCGTCGAAGTGGTCGCCGAAGACGGTGACGAGGTCGAGCCGCCGCCGCCCGAAATCGTCGAACCCGACCCCGAACTCACGCCGGAAGAGGCCGAAGACGTCCGCAAGCAATATCTGCTGACGCGGTTCTGGATCAGCGCGCGCGGCTATTGGGGCAAGAGCGGCGACAGGCTGGCCTGGGTGTTCTCGATCGGATTATTGATCCTGATCGTTGCCAATGTCGGCTTCCAGTACGGCATCAATGTCTGGAATCGCGCGATTTTCGACGCCATCGAGAAGCGCGACTCGGCAGTCGTGTTTCATCTCACCGCGATCTTCTTCCCGCTCGCGATCGGCAGCGTCGCGCTCGGCGTGGCGCAGGTGTTCGCGCGCATGAGCATTCAGCGCCGCTGGCGCACCTGGCTGACCACATCGGTGATCTCGCGCTGGCTCGCCAACGGCCGCTACTACCAGCTCAACCTGGTCGGCGGCGACCACAAGAACCCGGAATACCGCATCGCCGAGGATTTGCGGATCGCAACGGACTCGCCGGTCGATTTCATCGCCGGCGTGACCGCCGCCTTCCTCTCCGCCTCCACGTTCATCGTGGTGCTCTGGACCATCGGCGGCGCGCTCACCGTCACGCTCGGTGGATCGACGCTCACCATTCCCGGCTTCCTTGTCATTGCCGCCATCCTCTACGCCGCGATCGCTTCCGGCTCGATCCTGACGATCGGTCGCCGCTTCGTGCAGATCTCCGAGGACAAGAACCAGGCCGAAGCGGAATTCCGCTACACGCTGACGCGGGTGCGCGAGAACGGCGAGAGCATTGCGTTGCTCGGCGGCGAGGAGGAAGAGCGCGACGGCATCGACAAGACCTTTTCCAATGTGCTGCGGCAGTGGGCGCGGCTGGCCGGGCAGCACATGCGCACCACGCTGGTGTCGCAGGGGTCGAGCCTGATTGCGCCCGTGGTGCCGCTCCTGCTCTGCGCGCCGAAATTCCTCGACGGCAGCATGACGCTCGGCCAGGTGATGCAGGCGGCCTCCGCCTTCACCATCGTGCAGAGCGCGTTCGGCTGGCTGGTCGACAATTATCCGCGGCTCGCCGACTGGAACGCCTGCGCGCGGCGCATCGCCTCGCTGATGATGTCGCTCGACGGGCTGGAGCGCGCCGAACAGGGCGACGGATTCGGCCGTATCGAGCGCGGCGAGACCGAGGGCGAGGCGATGCTCACGCTGAACGATCTCTCGGTGTCGCTCGACGACGGCACCGCCGTGGTCGGCGAAACCGAGGTCGTGGTCGAGCCCGGCGAGCGCCTGCTGGTCGCCGGCGAATCCGGTTCGGGCAAGAGCACGCTGGTGCGCGCCATTGCGGGGCTCTGGCCGTGGGGCGCGGGCAGCGTCAACTTCCATCCCGACCGGCGGCTGTTCATGCTGCCGCAGCGGCCTTACGTGCCCTCTGGCACGCTGCGCCGCGCCGTCGCCTATCCCGGCGCGGCCGACGACTGGAACGTGGAGCAGATCGGCGAAGCCCTGCACAAGGTCGGTCTCGATCACCTCAAGGACAAGATCGAGGACGATGCGCCGTGGGACCAGACGCTGTCGGGAGGCGAGAAGCAGCGCCTCGCCTTTGCGCGGCTGTTGCTGCACAACCCCGACATCGTGGTGCTCGATGAGGCGACGTCCGCGCTCGACGACAAGAGCCAGGACAAGATGATGGACATGGTGATGAAGGAGCTGCCGAAAGCCACCATCGTCAGCGTGGCGCACCGTGCCGAGCTCGAAGCCTTCCACAGCCGCAAGATCACGCTGGAGCGCCGCAAGGGCGGCGCCAAGCTCGTCAGCGACATCGAGCTCATTCCGCGCAAGGGCAAGCGGCGCCTGCTCGGGCGCTTCCTGCGCCGTCATAAGGCGACGCCGGCCAAGGCCAGGAAAGCGGCGTAGGGTCGTCCATTCCTCGTTGGAGACGCGCGCGAAACCGGCTATGCAGGCGCGGTTTCGATCTGAGGCTCTCGCACGTGTTTCCCGACAATGATGCTTCGCCCGCGCCGTTCGGCGCGCTTGCGCCGAACGCGGCGCAGGCGGCGATCATTGCGTTGACGCAGCGCTCGGGGCTGAAGCGCGGCGCGTTTCGCCCGATGATGTCACGGCTGGTCAATCTCCTGCGCGCCGGCCCGGTCGACGTGCATTACCAGGGCGCGGCGTTCCGCCTGCATCATCAGATGAGCGCAACCGAACGCGGCGCGCTGTTCAACGCCGATTACAATCGCGAGGAGCTCGATTTCCTGCGCGCCAACGTTCCTGTTGGCGGCACCTTCGCCGATCTCGGCGCCAATGTCGGCACCTATGCGCTGGTGCTGGCGCGTCATGTCGGCCCCGGCGGCAAGGTCATCGCGGTCGAGCCGCATCCGGTCATCCACGCGCGGCTCGCGTTCAACCGCCATGCGTCCGCTGCCGATCAGGTCAAGCTGGTCGCGGCCGCGGTCGGTCCCGCCGACGGCGAGCTTCTGATCGAGACCGACGGTAGCAATCTCGGCGCCAGCCATGTCGTGTCCGGCGCGCCGTCCGAGAGCGCCATCAAGGTGCCGTCGCTGCGGCTGATGCGCATTCTGATCGAGGCCGGTGCGCAAAGCGTCGATGCGCTGAAAATCGACATCGAAGGTTACGAGGACCGCGCGCTGATTCCGTTTTTCAAGGAAGCGCCGCCATCGCTGTGGCCGCGCGCGGTCGTGATCGAGCATCTGTCGCGCGACGAATGGCAGCAGGACTGCGTCGCCGACATGGTCGCGCGCGGTTACCGCGAGGCCGGGCCGGACGCGCAGCAATATGCTGCTGGCGCGGGGTTAGTGGCCAGCGAGTTCCCGCAGGAACATCGCATCTCCCGGGCCGTTATCGCTCCAAATGAGGAGCGATCCATGACCAACGACAACGACGGCAATATCGAGCGGGCCTGGGAGCTGATGAAGAAGATCGGCTTTGCGATGCTCGTTACCCGCGACGGCGACAAGCTGCGCGCGCGTCCAATGAGCGCTTATCTGCGGCGCGAGGAGAACGCGATCTACTTTCTGTCCGACGCGCGCCGTCACAAGGATGAGGAGATCGCGCGCAATCCATCGGTCAATCTCTCCTTTGCCGACGCCGGCAGCATGAAATACGTCTCGCTGACGGGGACGGCCACGGTCTCCAATGATCGCGCCAGGATCAAGGAAATGTTCTCGACGCCGGCCAAGGCGTGGTGGGACAGCGCCGATGATCCGAACATCCGGGTGTTGAAGGTGACGCCGGACGACGCCGAATTCTGGGATACACCGGGCTCGGTGATCGCCTATGTGAAGATGGCGGTGGCCGCCGCAACCGGCACGCGGCCCGAGATCGGCGATAATCGCAAGGTGTCGATGTGATGCCGATCGAGCCACCCGAGATCCCGCCGCCGACGCCGGGCCGACCCGCCGAACCGCCGCGCGAGGATCCGCCGGGCAATCCGAACCCGGAGATTCCGCCGCCGGTGCGCGAGCCCGGCGCGCCGCCGCAGCCGCAGGAGTTGCCGGGACATGTGCCCGACGAGGTACCGGGGCACGGACCGAACAGCCCCGCGACACCGAGTCCCGCGACCGATCGCGCAGGGGACAATCGGAACTGACGGTTTGATGGAAGCCCCTGAATACGCCATGAACGGTGGCGTTTTCGCGCGTTCCCCTTGCAGAAATAAATCCGCTTCCGCGTTCGACGCTTGCCACAATCCAGCCTAACCCCTGTTCGTTGATCGTACCGCCTTGAATTGCAAGGCCCTGAAACCAGAGCTCATTCCGGGGATCGAGATCACCATGACCAAACTTCGTCTCGTGCTGCTTGCCACGACCGCGCTGTCGGCGTTGCAGTTCGCAACCGTCGTGGCGCGCGCGCAAAGCGCATCCTCACCATGGATCGTCGCGCAGGCGCCGAGCGAAGCCGAGAAGGAGAAGAAGGGACCGCCGCCAAAGGGCGCTCCGCCGCCCGCGGCTCCCGTACGGCCTGCCGCTCCTCCGCCGCCGCCTCCGCCGCATGCGGCACCTCCGCCGCCCCCGCCTCCGCCACATGTGGCGCCTCCTCCCCCGCCACCGCCGCATGCGGCACCACCGCCTCCGCCGCCGCCGCCACATGCGCCGCCCCCGCCGGCTGCTGCGCCAAAGGCTCCGCCGCCTCCGCCACCTCCCCCACCCGCAGCGCCGAAAGCGCCCACGCCGCCGACTGCCGCGCCAACTCACACGCCGCCTCCAGCGGCAGCACCTGCCCGTGCGCCCGGCTCCGCCGACTGCCGCCCCGACAACGACGCCGCCGGCTGGCACGCCACCCCCCGGCGCGCCCGGGCGCGAGCGTTTCGAGCATGGCCCGCCACCGGCAGGCGCTCCTCCGGCAGGTGCTCCGCCGCACAGCGGTCCGCCCGCGACAACCACGTCTCCGCCTGCGGCCGCGCCCGCCACGACGCCTGCACCAACGACACCACCGACGGGTCAGCCTCCGGGCCGGACACCGCCCGGTGCTGCGCCCGGCACACCGCCCGGTGCGGGCTCGACCTTCAACCGCCCGCCCGGGTCACCGCCAGGTGCTCCGCCGGCTGTGGGCACGCCACCTGCTGGCGCACCTGCGCCGACCGTGGCGCCCGGCGCGCCGAACGCGGCAGTGCCGCCCGGCCGCGCGCAGAACGCGCCGCCGACAGTCAGGCCGGCTTTCCAACGCGCACCCACGGTGACCGGTCCGCTCCCATCGATCGCGCCGCCTGCGGCCGCGTTGACGCCGATCGCACCGGGCGCCGCGCGACAAGGCCCGCAGCGCATGGAGGATTTCCGCGGCGCGCGACAGGAGCGTCAGGAGGGCGGCCGCACCATCATCACCGAGCCGGGCCGCATCATCATCCGCGACCCCGGCGGCCAGGAATTCGTGCGCCACAACGAAGTCGATCGCTTCCGCTTCGGCGCGCGTGACATCCGCACGCAAACCGTCGGCGGCGAGACCCGCACCATCGTCGTTCGTCCCGATGGCAGTGAAATCATCACGTCGGTCGGTCCGGACGGCCAGTTGCTGCGGCGAACCCGGCGCGGCCGCGACGGTCGCGAGATCATCATCATCGACAACTATCGCGATCCGCGCGCGGTTGGCGGCTACTTCGTCGACCTGCCGCCGCCAGTGGTGCGCATCCCCTACGATCGCTACATCGTCGATTACGACGACGCCTCGCCGGAGCTGGTCTACGACACGCTGCTGGCGCCGCCGGTGGACCGGATCGACCGGCGCTATTCGCTGGACGAAATCCGCTACAGCCCGAACGTGCGCATGTTGATGCCGAGCATCGACGTCAACACCATCAACTTCGAGCTCGGCTCGTGGGAAATTCCGCCCGACCAGGCCGCGAAGCTGCAGGCGATCGCGGACGGGCTGAACCAGGCCATCCAGCGCAATCCGCGCGAGGTGTTCCTGATCGAGGGGCACACCGACGCCACCGGCAACGACACCGACAATCTGTCGCTGTCCGACCGGCGCGCGGAGTCCGCCGCCGAATTGCTGACGCAGCAGTTCGGGGTCCCTGCGGAGAACCTGACCTCCCAGGGCTATGGCTCGCAATATCTCAAGGAGCAGACGGACGGACCGAGCCGCATCAACCGACGCGTCACCGTTCGCCGCATCACGCCGCTGCTCACCGGCAGCAACACCTCGCTGCCGCCGCCGCCACCCGGCATCGCGCCGCCGCGGTGAGGTGAGCAGCACGAATGCAAAATGGCCGGGAGCGATCCCGGCCATTTTTTGTCGTCATTGCGAGGAGCCAACGGGTCCGGCCCTCTTGGGCCGGCCCGATGATAAACTCCGCGACGAAGCAATCCAGACTATTTCCGCGGTGAGATTCTGGATTGCTTCGCTTCGCTCGCAATGACGAGTTACTTCTCGCCATCGAGCTTCGGGATGTACGAGCCATCGCCCTTCGCCAGCAGACCCCGTCTCCGCGTATAGATCGAGCTTCGCCCTTGTATCGGCGATGTCGAGGTTGCGCATGGTGAGCTGCCCGATGCGGTCGGCCGGCGTGAAGGCGGCGTCCTCGACCTTCTCCATGCTGAGCCGCTCCGGCGCATAGGTCAGGTTCGGACTTTCTGTTTTCATGATCGAGTAGTCGTTGCCGCGACGCAGCTCCAGCGTCACCTCGCCGGTGATGGCGCGCGCCACCCAGCGCTGCGCGGTCTCGCGCAGCATCAGCGCCTGCGAATCGAACCAGCGGCCCTGGTAGAGCAGGCGGCCGAGCCGCATGCCGCTGATCCGGTACTGCTCGATGGTGTCTTCGTTATGGATGCCGGTGACCAGCCGCTCATAGGCGATGTGCAGCAGCGCCATGCCGGGCGCTTCATAGATGCCGCGGCTCTTGGCCTCGATGATGCGGTTCTCGATCTGGTCGCTCATGCCGAGACCATGCCGGCCGCCGATGGCGTTGGCCTCGAGGAACAGCGCGACCGGATCGGCAAACCTCTTGCCGTTCAGCGCAACCGGCTGGCCCTCTTCAAAGCGCACCGTGACCCTCTCGGCCTTCACGGTGCAGTCGTCGCGCCAGAACGGCACGCCCATGATCGGGTTGACGATGGTGATGCCGCTGTCGAGCGACTCGAGGTCCTTGGCCTCGTGGGTGGCGCCGAGCAGATTGCTATCGGTCGAGTACGCCTTCTCCGCGCTCATCTTGTAGGCGAAGCCGCTCGCGGTCATGAACGCCGACATTTCGGCGCGGCCGCCGAGCTCGTCGATGAACTGCTGGTCGAGCCAGGGCTTGTAGATCCGCAAGTTCGGATTGGTCAGCAGGCCGTAGCGGTAGAACCGCTCGATATCGTTGCCCTTGTAGGTCGAGCCGTCGCCCCAGATGTTGACGCCGTCCTCCTTCATCGCCGAGACCAGCATCGTGCCGGTCACGGCGCGGCCGAGCGGCGTGGTGTTGAAATAGGCGATGCCGCCGGTCGAGACGTGGAAGGCGCCGGACTGGATCGCGGCGATGCCTTCGTGGACCAGTTGCGTGCGGCAATCCACCAGCCGCGCTTTCTCGGCGCCGAAGTCGATCGCTTTCTTCGGAATGGCGTCGTAGTCGCTCTCATCGGGCTGGCCGAGATTTGCGGTATAGGCGAACACGCGCGCGCCCTTCTGCTTCATCCAGAGCAGCGCCGCGCTGGTGTCGAGACCGCCCGAGAAGGCGATGCCGACTTTCTCGCCCGTGGGCAGGCCTTTCAGGATCGTGGTCATCAAGCGTCCAATCGATGCGTATGGCTGATTGCGCGAATAACAAATTTCGAGAGGCTGGGCACGCGATTAATCGCGCTTACAGCGACGACGCGGGACCCGCTTCGCGGCCGCGCCAGCGTTGGCGGAGGCGATAGAGTGGCCAAGCCGCCTTCGTCAGCGCAGCGTCGATCGTTTCATCCGACAGGCGCGTGAGCGGCCAGCGATAGATCAGGGCGTACATCAGCCAGACCACGAGGAAGGCGACAATGCCGGCCGCGGCGATGTCGGTGAAGAAGTGTCCGCCAAAGGCCATGCGCAGCACGCCGGTGGTGACGCCGAAGGCGGTGGCGGCGACATAGGCGAGCGGCCGCCATGCGGGCGGGGTCAGCGCGGCCGGCGCGTAAGTCCAGAATGCCGCGGCGCCCTCGCCGGAGAAGAACGAGCAATTCCAGCCGCAGCCGCCGCGCGGGTCCCACCACGGCACGAAAGCGAGCTTGTCGAACTGACCGCTGTTGAACTGCGTCACCACGACAGGACGCGGCCGTCCCCAATGGCTCTTGAAGGCGAGGTTCGAGAGAATGCCCGACGACAGCGCGAGCGTCGCGATGAGGAAGATGATCGCGCGGCCCGACATCAACAGCGGCCGGTCCGGCCGCACGATCTTGATCGACGAGCGCCCCGAGCGCAGGGATCACCAGCGCCCACGTGATCCACATCGCCGCATCGCGTGCGAACGCCGCCAGCACATTGGCCTTCAGCGGAAATGTCTTGACCTGCGCGTCATAGAACAGCGCCGCCAGCTTGAGATCGAGCTCGGGGTAGAGCCCGAACAGCACGCCGATGATGGCTGCGAGCGACAGCGCGATGAAGAGTCCGGTCCGGTTCATGGGCTGCGTTTAGCGGAGGGGGAGAGGCAAGAAAACCCCCAAATCGTCATTGCGAGGAGCGGAGCGACGAAGCAATCCACATTCCCGCTTGTGGCGCCATGGATTGCTTCGCTTCGCTCGCAATGACGGTTACGGCGGTGGCCGCGAGGCCGACGGCAGCGGCGGTGGCAGCGAGGGTGGAGGCCGCCGCGGCGCGCGCCACGCGCCGGCATTGCGACCGGCGACCATCCAGTAGACGAGGCCGGCGACGATGCCCGCGCCGGTCATGATCTCCATATGCCGGCGCACGATGCCCTCGAAGCGCAGCGTGTCGGTGTCGAACGGCACCAGGCTGAGATAACCGGCGACGCCGACCAGCGCACCGCCGATCGCGTAAGCCAGGACGCTTCGGATGGAGAAGGCTTCGGTGATCAGCGCGACGATCATCGCCGGCAGCAGCGCAAAGCCGGAAATGAAGATGAAGCCGAAGCCGATCAAGATGTCGATCACGCTCTGGTCGACCGGACCGGCGCCGAGATCGCTGAAATCGGGAAACAGCACCGCGGTCACCACGACGATCCCCGCCACCAGGCAGGCGGCGAGGAAGCCGAAGAAGATGACAAAGAGGCGGCCGATCAGCGCCATGAGATGCAATCCGTCATTGCCAGCGGACTGCCAGCAACTCTCGAGTCCATCGTCATGCCCGGGCTTGCTTCGTCGCGGCATCCACGTCTTACTTTGCGCCGGCCCTAAAGTCGTGGACGGACCCGTTGGCAAGCCCGGCCATGACGAGGTGGAGGTCACATACTTATGCGACCTCAATCCGTCATCGCCATCGCGCGCAGCGCCTGCCGCTCGCGCACCGACAGCTTCTCGGTCTCGGATTTCAGCTGGCCGCAGGCGGCGAGGATGTCGCGGCCGCGCGGCGTGCGCACCGGCGAGGAATAACCGGCGTTGAAGATGTATTCGGAGAACTTCTCGATTTGATCCCAGTCCGAGCATTCGTAACGCGTGCCCGGCCATGGGTTGAACGGGATCAGGTTGATCTTGGCCGGAATGCCCTTGAGCAGCTTGACCAGCAGCTTGGCGTCATCGAGCGAATCGTTGACGCCTTTGAGCATCACATATTCGAAGGTGATGCGGCGCGCGTTCGACGCGCCCGGATAATCGCGGCAGGCCTGCAGCAGTTCGGCGATCGGATATTTGCGGTTGAGCGGCACCAGCTCGTTGCGCAACTCGTCGCGCACCGCATGCAGCGAGATCGCCAGCATCACGCCGATCTCCTCGCCGGTGCGGATGATGTTCGGCACCACGCCCGAGGTCGACAAGGTAATCCGCCGCCGCGAGATGCCGATCCCCTCATTGTCGGCGACGATCAAAAGCGCGTCGCGCACCGCGTCGAAATTGTAGAGCGGCTCGCCCATCCCCATCATCACGACGTTGGTGACGAGCCGCGTGCCGTTCTCGCGATCCGCCCAGTCATTGAGACGGTCCCGCGCCACCATCACCTGGCCGACGATCTCGCCGGCGGTGAGGTTGCGCACCAGGCGCTGCGTGCCGGTATGGCAGAAGGTGCAGTTCAGGGTGCAGCCGACCTGCGAGGAGACGCACAGCGTGCCGCGGTCGGTCTCGGGGATGTAGACGCACTCGACCTCATGCGGCCGTTCGGCCGCGTCGCCGCTCGGCAATCGCAACAGCCATTTGCGCGTTCCGTCGTTGGAAATCTGCTCGGCCACCACCTCGGGACGGTCGACGGTGAAATGTTTTTCCAGCGCGGCGCGCATGTCCTTCGAGACGCTGGTCATCTCGTCGAAGTTTTTGGCGCCGCGGAAATACATCCAGTGCCAGAGCTGCTGCACGCGCATCTTGCGCTGCGCGCTCGCAACGCCGATCTCGCCGAGGCGATCGGAGAGCTCGGCGCGCGACAGCCCGATCAGCGACGGCTTGGCCGGCGGCACATAGGTTTCGAGCGGCGTCTTTTCCAGCGGCGCGTCGGCGCGCGCGTCAGCGGCGTTGGTGATGGTGTCGGTCATGGCACATCAAATAAGCCCTTCGGCACGCGCTGGAAAGGCGTGAAATCGCTCAAAACAGGGTTTAGCGCCGGCAGTCCTGCGCGATCTTGTCGAGGGCCTGCGCCAGACCCTTCAGCGAAAAGGTGTCGATGGTTTCGGTGCCCTTGGCGGAGACGCCCTTGACCGTGATGTCGGGCGCGCGGCGCATGGCCTGGACCATCGCGTCCTCTTCGGCGGCGTTCTTGATCCAGAGCCCGTCGCCCTGGGTATACATCGCATAGGACCCGCCGCCGACATCGATGCTCGATTCCGAGCCGGGCTTCAGCTGGTAGCCGATCATGACCGAGACTTCGTTGACCACCTTTTCGGCCGGCCGCGTCGAGACAAAGGCGTAGGCCGTATCGCGCGGACGATTCGGCGGGTTGGTCTTGGACGACGAGGGCTTGGCCAGCGCAAAGCACACCAGCTTGCCATTCGGTGTCGCGCTGTAAGCGCCCCAGGTCCCGAATTGGCCGATCAGGGTCGGCTCGGCGCCGCCGGTCATTGCGGGCGGCGGCTTGACAGGTTCGGCAGGCTTGGCCGCGTTCTTGGTCGGCTTCGGCGCGGCAGTGGCGGGAGCAGCGGGAGCAGCCTGCTTCGGAGCAGCCGATGGCGTCTGCGCGAAGCTTGTGCCCCCGCACAGCAGCATACTTGCCGCAAAAGTCGCCAAAATCCGCCGAAACATGCGGAGTGGTTCCCCCATTATTGTGACTGGAAGATGGCCCGGCGCGACGGCTGTGACAAGCCGGGATGACGGGCCTCCGTCAGCTCGATGACGGGCCTCCGTCAGCTCTTGGCGCGCGCGGTGCGCTGCGCCTCCCATTGCGCCTCGGTCCACTGCAGCAAATCCTCGGCGCCTGAGGAGCGCAGATGCGCGCCGCCGTCCTGCACCACCATCTCGCCATTGATATAGGCGCCGCCATCGGAGATCAGGTAGCTCGCGAGATCGGCGAGCTCGCGATGCTCGCCGGCGCGGCCCAGCGGATTGCGCGCGGCCCAGTTGGAGTCGCGTCCCTCGGGGCGAAGCTGGCCGGTGGCGCCGGGTGTCGGAAACGCGCCGGGCGCGATCGCCACGGTGCGGATGCCCTTCGGTCCCCACTCCACCGCGAGACTTTTGGTCATCGCCAGGATCGCCGACTTTGCCATCGCCGACGGCACCGTGAAGGCGCGCCCCGTGATGGTCGAGGTCGAAAGGATCGAGAGCACCACGCCGTTGTGCTTGCCGTCGATCCAGCGCTTGCCGGCGGCCAGCGTGCAATACATCGTGCCGTGCAGCGTCGGGCGCGAGGATCGCGTCCGCCGCACGAAACGACAGATGCTCGGTCTGTGCGATGAAGGTCGCGGCGGCATTGTTGACGAGCACGTCGATCGGCCCATCGCGCCAGATCGCGTCCATCATGGCGTCGACTTGGGCGCCATCGCGGATGTCGCAGCGCTGCACGCTGACGCTGCCGCCCGTGTCGGTGCGCATGCCGGCGGCGGTCGCCTCCAATAATTCCACGCGCCGCCCGCAAATCACGAGGTCAGCGCCGAGTTCCAGAAAGCGCCGCCCCATCGCAGCTCCAAG
Source organism: uncultured Alphaproteobacteria bacterium (assembly GCA_963795365.1). Taxonomy (GTDB): domain Bacteria; phylum Pseudomonadota; class Alphaproteobacteria; order Rhizobiales; family Xanthobacteraceae; genus Bradyrhizobium. The sequence continues at coordinate 14,166 of CAWCHW010000018.1, read as the reverse complement.
CCCGGAGCCGCCGCCGGTGACCAGAATGCGCTTTCCCTTCAGCAGGCCTTTTTCAAACATTGTTTCACTCCCTGTCTCCTTCGTCATTGCGAGCGAAGCGAAGCAATCCAGACTATTTTCGCGGATGCAGTCTGGATTGCTTCGTCGCTTCGCTCCGCGCAATGACGGTCTTGGCCATTCAAACCCGATTGTCCCGCGGCTTCAAATCCGGCATGGAGTATCAAGCCTTATCCGTCCGTCCGAAAGCCAGGTGCGTCCATGAAAGCCATTCTCTGCTCGCAATACGGCCAGCCCGACGATCTCGTGCTTGCCGACGTGCCCGATCCGGTGGCCGGCCCGGGCGAGGCCGTGATCGCGATCAAGGCGGCGGCGCTGAATTTCTTCGACATCCTGATGATCCAGGGCAAGTACCAGATCAAGCCGCCCTTCCCGTTCTCGCCGGCCGCCGAGATCGCGGGCGTGATCGAGAGCGTCGGCGACGGCGTCAAGGACCTCAAGCCCGGCGACCGCGTGGTGGCGTCCTGCGGCCATAATGGTGCGCGCGAGAAGATCGCGCTGCCCGCCGCCTCGATCGTGAAGATCCCCGACAATCTCGACTTCGACCGCGCCGCCGGGATCATCATCATCTACGGCACCGCGCTGCATGCGCTGGAAGATCGCGCCAGCCCCAAGCCCGGCGAGACGCTCGCGGTGCTCGGCGCCGCCGGCGGCACCGGCCTTGCGGCCTGCGAGCTCGGCAAGCTGATGGGCTTGAAGGTGATCGCCTGCGCGTCTTCGGACGAGAAGCTCGAATTCGCCAAAAAGCATGGCGCCGAGCTGACGCTGAATTACGCCAAGGAGGATTTGAAGGAAGGCCTGCGCAAGCTCACCGGCGGCAAGGGCGCCGACATCGTGTTCGATCCGGTCGGCGGCAGCTACGCCGAGGCCGCGCTGCGCTCGACCGCGTGGGAAGGCCGCTTCCTCGTGATCGGCTTTGCCGCCGGCGAGATTCCCAAGATGCCGCTCAACCTCGCGCTATTGAAGGGCTGCGACATCCGCGGCGTGTTCTGGGGCCACTGGGCGCGGCTCAATCCCGACAAGAACCGCGCCAATCTCGAAAAGCTGGTGAAGTGGACGGCGGAGGGAAAAATCTCCTCGCATGTCGACCGCACCTTCCCCTTGGCGCAGACGGCGGATGCTTTGAAAGTGCTCGCCGGGCGCAAGGCGATGGGCAAGGTGATTTTGCATCCGTGAGCGGACGCGCAAGTTGAAGGATCGTCATTCCGGGACGCGCCGCCGGTTGCTCTGAAAAATGGATTCCGGGCTCGCCGCATTCGCCGCGCCCCGGAATGACGAGGGGGATGGTGTTGTCCCAGTTTGACGCATTTGCACGGCGTGCAGCGAAATTACACCGTAATTCTCCAGTGATTTTCCGCGCTCTGCCAAAATAAATCCAAAATGTTACCCAAATCGCGCCGGGCAGGGCCGCGTTTTGGGCTGATTCAAACGGCGAGTATGCCCGCAGTAACGGGGCTCTCTTGAACAGCAACAACAGCAAGAAAGTGAAGCCAGGAATGCCCCGATTTGTTGCGTCACAGAGTGCGTGGGGAACATACCATGGTGGAGCACACACATTATCGGACTGACCAGTCCGATCTGAACAACCAAGTCATCACCGAGCGCCCTCGGCGCTATGCGTTTGGGCGAACCGCCAACACCGATGATGGCGATTCCGTTCCACTCTTCCTGAGCGATCCGGACGGTGAACCGGATCCGGAAGAGTTTTCAAATGGACTGCAGCCGCAGCGGCGCCTTTCGCTTTCGTTCAAGCTGTTGATGACGGCATCAGCCGCCGCCTGCGTGGCGATGCTGTTTGCCTGGTTCACCTCGGATGCCACGCGCGACGTCATGATCAGCGCGAAAGCGTCGATTGCGACCGTGCTGCCGATCCCGTCGACCGCCGCGCAGGCGGAAGCGAGTCAACCGGTCCCGTCAGCCCAGCTCACCGCAAGTGACGTGCAGCTGAAGGATCCTGCGCAAGCGAAAGATGCCGCGCGCTGGCCGTCCCCGGCGGCGCAGCCTGGCGCCGCTCCGCGCCAGCAGGTCGCATCCGCCAACCCGTCGCGCGAGGAGATCACCTCGGCCTATCAGAGCGCGCTGCAGAGCCGCAGCCCCGCCGCGGCGCCTGCGATCGTGCCGCCGTCCGTGACGGCACCCGTTGCGGTCACGCCGCCTCCCGCCGCACCGCAGGCGCGGAGGATGGATGCCGACGAACTCGCCACGCTGATGAAGCGCGCGAAGGAGTCGCTCACGGCCGGCGATATTCCGGTCGCTCGGTTGCTGCTCGAACGCGCCGCCGACGGGCAGGACGCCGGCGCGGCGCTGATGCTGGCGCAGACCTATGATCCCGCCGTGCTCGGCACGTCTGATGTCCGCAACATCACGCCCGAGCCCGACAAGGCGAAGAGCTGGTACCAGCGCGCCGCACAACTCGGCTCGGCCGACGCGCAGCGCCGGCTGGCCCAGATGCAAAACTGATTTTCTCAACATCCAGGGGACAACATGCGACGTTTATTCGGACTGGCACTCGTTGCCATGGTGATGGCGTGCGGCCTCGCGGCCCGCGCCGAAGAGGGCGAATATGACCCCGCCAAGGTCAGCGACAGCCTGAAGGCGATCTTCCAGTTCGGCTCGGCCCAGACCAAGCAGGCGCTGAACGCCAACACAGTGACCCTGATCTCGGGCACCATCGGCGGCACCTATGTGCAGTTCGGCGCCGATCTCGCTTCCGTGCTCGACGACGGCAACAAGTTACGCGTACTGCCGATCGTCGGGCGCGGCTCCGTGCAGAGCGTCGCCGACATCCTGTTCCTGCAAGGCGTCGACCTCGGCATCGTGCGCGCCGACACGCTCGACTACCTCGAGCGCAAGGGTTTCGCCAAGGACATCAAGAAGCAGTTCACCTACGTGACCAAGCTCTACAACGAGGAAATGCAGGTCATCGCGCCGAAATCGGTGCAGAGCCTGAAGGATCTCGAAGGCAAGACCATCAGCGTCGACCTGCCGAACGGCGGCACGTTCGTGACCGCGCTGACGGTCGCCGAGCGGCTCGGGATGAAGGCGAACTTCGTCTATATCGAGCAGCGCATCGCAATGGAGAAGCTGAAGGCGGGCCAGCTTGACGCCGTAATCGTCGTCGGCGGCAAGCCCTACAAGTCGGTGCAGACCTTCGTCAATGACGGCCGCTTCCATCTCGTGCGGGTCGATTACGACAAGCCGCTGCAGGGCGACTACCTGCCGGCAACGCTGACCGCGAAGGACTATCCGAACCTGATCGCGGAGGGCGAGAAAGTCGACACCATCGCGGTGCCGGCGGTGTTGGCCGCCTATAGCTGGGCGCCCAACAGCGATCGCTATCGCAAGCTGTCGCAGTTCGTCGACGCCTTCTTCGCCAAGTTCCCGACCTTCCAGCATCCGCCCTTCCATCCGAAGTGGAAGGAAGTCTCGCTGGCCGCGCCGCTTGCCGGCTGGAATCGTTTCCCTGCCGCCCAGCAATGGCTCGACAAGAACGGTATCTCGCCGGTGGCGCGGGCGAAGTTCGACGACTTCATGAGCCAGGCTCCCCAAGGAGCGCAGGGTCCGCGGTCCGAAAACGACCGCGAGGCGCTGTTCAAGCAGTTCCAGGCCTGGCAGGCCGATCAGGCCGCCAAGGAAAACGCCCGCGCACAAGTGCCTGCAGCCCCGGCCCCCGCCGTTCGCGCGACCCGGCACCAAAGCCAAAAAGAGCAATAGCGCGCGGCGTAAACTCCAGTCCCTGTCAGCCCTCAACCATCGGGGCTGGCAGGGACGAATATCTTAGGGACGAATATCTCCTGCTCGGAGTCGCGCTCAGCTCTCCTCACAGCCGCGCTTCAAGGCGGTGCGCGCCGCCGCGCGGTGATCGTCGGTGATGTGGCCAGCCATCAGACGGATGACGGTCGCAAGGATGGCGGCATCGTCGGTGAAGCCGAGCGCCGGCATCATGTCGGGGATGAAGTCGAACGGCAGGATGAAGTAGGCGATCGCGCCGAGCAGTGCGGCCTGCACATGACGCGGCGTTTGCTTGTCGAACGCACAGTAATACGCGGCAAGCAGGTCCTCGGTGAACGGCAGCTTGCCTGCGACCTTCTTCAGCTTGATCCAGAAGCGCCGGCGCACGCTGTCGCGGTCCTGCGCGAGACGATCGGCCGGCTCGAAACCCATGCTGAAATCGGATGCCATCGATGGCCTCCCTGTTCCGCGGCCAATCGCCGCGCTTCTGCCGAAATGGAAGTTGGGGAGGCGCCGCGTCCGCCGCAAGGGCGTGTTATTGGCGCATGATCTCCGCGCAAACGCGTTCCGCGTTTGTCGCGAGGGAAAACCGCTGCACACTTTTCCGGATCATGCGCTATTTCCCCGCGATCGCGTTCATCGCCTTGGCGAGTTCGATATCGTTTTTCGTGACGCCGCCGGCATCATGGGTCGACAGCACGACCTCCACCGTCTTGTAGACATTGCGCCATTCCGGATGGTGGTCATTTTTCTCCGCCACCAGCGCCACACGCGACATGAAGCCGAAGGCCTCGTTGAAATCCTTGAAAGTGAAGGTCTTTGCGATCGCGTCCTGACCCGAGACCTCCTTCCAGCCGGCAAGCCCCGCCAGCGCCGATTTCCGTGCCTCCGCCGATAGCTTGTCCGCCATGTGAACCTCCTTCTGCTAGTGCAACCCTAACACTGGAAAGGGCTTTTTAGGTCCAATCCTGTGACGTGGTAACCATGACGCAGATGTAATCCGCGAAACGGCGGGAAATTTGCTACAATCAGGAGCTTAAGCGTGCCGCGACATGAATTTGAACCTGAAACGACTGTTTGCGAGATCCATGACCGGGGGTCCTGAGCTAGTCCAGCTGACGACGCCGCCGTCGACCCGCGCGGCGGTGAGACGGGCGACGTTCGTTACCGCCGCAGGCATCCTCGCCATCGTGGGCGCGCTTGCCGCCGGCTATTATTTTGCCACGCGCCCGGAGGTGTTGCGGATCGCTGTCGGTCCTGCCAATAGCGACGACGTCAAGGTGGTGCAAACCCTGACGCAGGCCTTTGCGCAGCATCGCTCTTATGTCCGGCTGAAACCGGTGCAGACCGACGGCGCGGTTGCGAGCGCCGAGGCGCTGGCGGAGAACAAGGTCGATCTCGCCATCATCCGCGGCGACCTCGATGTGCCCCGGAACGCGCAGGCCGTTGCCACGCTGCGCAAGAATTACGTCGTGCTGTGGGTGCCACCGCCGGCCAAGGGCAAGGGCAAGAAGGCGGCACCGAAAATCACCAAGATTTCGCAGCTTGCCGGACGCAAGATCGGCGTGGTCGGCAAGACCCAGGCCAATGTGAACGTGCTGAAGCTGATCCTGCTGCAATATGGCGTCGATCCCGCCAAGGTCGAGATCGTGCAGTTTCCGGCGGGCGAGGCCGCGGAAGCGATCCGCAAGCAGGCGGCCGACGTCTACCTCGCCGCGGGTCCCGTCAACAGCAAGATCACGACAGATGCGATCACGGCTTCGGCCAAGGACGGCGGCGAGCCGACCTTCCTGGCGATCGATGCATCGGAAGCGATCGCGACCAATCATCCCGCCTATGAGGCGGTGGAAATTCCCTCCGGCACGTTTGGCTCGCCCGACCGGCCGGAGGAGGAAGTCAAGACCATCAGCTTCTCCCACCACATCGTGGCGCGGAAAGGCCTGTCGGAGACCACCGTCGCCGCATTCACGCGCCAGCTGTTCTCGATCCGCCAGCAACTGCTGACGGAGTTCCCGCTGGCCGCGAAGATCGAGACGCCCGACACCGACAAGGACGCGGCGATTCCCGTGCATCCGGGTGCCGCCGCCTTCGTCGATGGCGAGGAAAAGTCCTTTATGGACCGCTACAGCGATTACATCTGGTGGGGCCTGATGGCGATGTCGGCGATGGGCTCGGTCGGCGCCTGGTTCGCCGGCTATGTCCGGAAGGACGAGCGCAGCAACAATGCCCATTTGCGCGAGCGGCTGCTCGAGATGATCGCGGGCGCACGCAAGAGCGACTCGATGGAGGAGCTCGAGAGCATGCAGACGGAGGCGGACACCATCCTGCGCGACACCCTGCATTGCTTCGAGGACGGCGGGATCGAGGAAGGCGCGCTGACCGCCTTCAACATCGCGCTGGTGCAATTCCATCATGCGGTTGCCGACCGCCGCGCGCTGCTGGGGAGCCTGCCGCAGAACCTGCGGGCCGCCTCGGCCGCGCAATTCCGCGCCACCGGCACGATTTAGGCCCTCTGTAATCGCCCCGTCATCAAACCTTTCTAGGTCTGGCGGCGTCAGCTCGATCAGGAGGCCTGCATGACCATCCGCATTCCCCGCAAACGACTGCACATCTCCCGCCGCCGCTTCCTGTCGACGGCGGCCGCCGCGGGCGTCGGCACGATCGCGATGCCATACCTCTCGCGCGCCGCCGACCGGCCTCTCGTCACGCACGGCGTGCAATCCGGCGACGTCGGCGCCGATGGTGGCGTGATCTGGTCGCGCGCCGACCGGCCGTCGCAGATGATGGTCGAGGTCGCGACATCGGAATCTTTCAAGGACGCGCGCAAGCTGCCGCCGATCAACGCGCTGCCCGAAAGCGATTTCACCGCCAAAATGCTGGTGGAGGATTTGCCGGGCGGCCAGGACATTTTCTATCGCGTCAGTTTTCGCGATCTCTCCCATATCGAGATCGCGAGCGAGCCGATCGTTGGCCGCTTCCGCACCGCGCCCGCGAACAAGCGCGATGTGAGCTTCGTCTGGGGCGGCGACGTCGCCGGCCAGGGCTGGGGCATCAACCCCGACGACGGCGGCATGTTCACCTTCTCGGCGATGCGCAAGCAGCAGCCGGATTTCTTCCTGCATTCGGGCGACACCATCTATGCCGACGGCCTGATCCAATCGGAGGTGAAGCTCGCCGACGGCAAGCTCTGGAAGAACCTCACCATCCCCGAGAAAGCCAAGGTCGCCGAGACGCTCGACGAATTCCGGGCCGCGCACAAATACAATTTCCTCGACGACAATCTGCGCGCCTTCAACGCCGAGGTGCCGATCTTCGTGCAGTGGGACGACCACGAGGTCACCAACAACTGGTCGCTGTCGAAAGAGCTGCCGGCTTCCTACAAGGAGCGCAACATCGCGCTGCTGGCGGCGCGCGCGGCCCGCGCCTTCCACGAGATGTATCCGATGCGCGAGAGCATCGTCGAGCCCGGCCGGGTCTATCGCACGCTGAGCTATGGCCCGCATCTCGACGTCTTCATGCTGGACGAGCGTAGCTATCGCGGCCCCAACGGTCCGAACCAGCAGACCGCTTACGGTCCCGACGCCTATTTCCTCGGGCCTGAGCAGATGCGCTGGCTGAAGCGCGCGCTGCTCAACTCGCGCGCGACCTGGAAGGTGATCGCCTCCGACATGCCGCTGTCGCTGATCGTCTATGACGATGCCGCCAACAAGAAAGGCTCGGAGGCCTTTGCGCAGGGCGACGGCCCGGCGCGCGGCCGCGAGTTGGAGATCGCCGAGATCCTGCGCTTCATCAAGACGGCGCCGATCCAGAACACGGTGTGGCTGACGGCCGACGTGCATTACGCCGCCGCGCATTACTACAATCCGGACAAGGCGCAGTTCCAGGATTTCGAGCCGTTCTGGGAATTCGTCTCCGGTCCGCTGCATGCCGGCACGTTCGGGCCGAACGAACTCGACAACACTTTCGGCCCCGAAGTGCGCTTCGTGAAGGCGCCGGGACCGGACAAGCAGAACCTGCCGCCGTCGGCCGGCATGCAGTTCTACGGCCACGTCAGGATCGAGGGTGCGACCGGGCAGATGACGGTGACCCTGCGCGACCGCGCCGACGTCGCGCTGTGGTCGACGACGCTCGATCCGAAGAGCGCATGATCCGGAAAAGTGTGAAGCGGTTTTCCGACAAGATCATGCGCAAAAGAAAAAGCTAATCAGCGTTTCGGCGCGAAGCGCTGCAGCACGATGAGCAGCGCCTCGCTCGAGCACGGCTTCGGCAAGCGCGGCCGATCGGCAAAGGCCGGTGGCACCTTGTCGGCGCCATAGCCGGTGACGAACGCGAACGGAATCTGTAGCGCGGCCAGCCTCTCGGCGACCGCGAAGCTGTTTTCGCGCGCAAGCCCGACGTCGAGCAAGGCAAACTCCGGCGCGCGCGCCGCGATCAGGTCGAGCGCGGTTGCGACGTTGCCGGCGGAGCGCACGCTCTTCACGCCCAAATTCAAAATCGTGTCTTCGAAATCGAGCGCGATGATGGGGTCGTCCTCGACGACGAGGACATCGGCAGGCACGCGTAAGGGATCGGCGGATGCCATGATCTTGCCAGTTCTTGCAGTCCGATTTTTCGATCAGGACGTCCCGCTGCCGGCGCCCAAGGCATGATCCGGAAAACGCCTGCCCCGCACTTGATGCGGGCGTGAAGCGGTTTTCCGGAAAGATATCCCAAACAGGCGCGCCGACGGGTTCCCGGATGGAAACCTGCACATTCCATCTGCATCTGTCTGTGCACTTGTGGACATAACTTTGGAACCGGTTCGCCTATCGTCACGTTGATGGGGCGGAGAGGGATTATGCTGACGCGACGTGACGCCGCGGCCGAGGTCAAGGATCGGCCGTACAACAATCTGTTGCGCCAATTGAGCCGCGCCGACTTCGCGCTGATCGAGCCGTTTCTCAGCGCGGCGAAATGCGGGCCGAATGAGCTGCTGTACAATCCGGGCCAGGATGTCGAGACCGTGCATTTTCCCTGCGGCCCGAGTTTGGTGTCCTATATCGTTCCCAACGAGGACGGCCGCGACGTCGAGACCATCCTGATCGGCCGCGAAGGCGCGGTCGGCGGCATCGTCAGCCATGGCTATTTGCCGGCCTACACGCGCATCTGTGTCAAGTTCGGCGGACCGTTCGTGCGGCTGCCGATCAGCAAGCTCGAAGCCGCGAAAGCCAAGTCGGCCAGCCTGCGCAACATCTTCGCGCGCTATGCCGACTGCATGCTGGCGCAGATGTTTCAGTCGACCGCCTGCAATGCGGTGCACTCGATCGAGCAGCGCACCGCCAAATGGATCGTCTCGGCGATGGAGCGGACCGAAGGCGAATCCGTGCCGCTGACGCATGAGCAACTGGCGACCCTGCTCGGCGTCGGCCGCTCCTATGCCAGCCGCGTGATCCAGACCTTCAAGGCGGAAGGCATTCTGGAAACCCGGCGCGGCGCCATCGTCGTGCGCCAGCGTGCGGCGCTGCAGCTGCGCGCCTGTCTCTGCAACGAGGCGGTCAAGACCCATTTCGGGGAAGTGTTGCGCGGCGTGTATCCGACCGAGGAGGCCGGGAATTGAGAACCGCAACAAAACGCGGTTCACCAAAGGCCAAACAACCCATTGTTTTTTGGCGTTTTCTGAATATATTGCGACGCAACGCGTAAAGGTGTGCCCGGTCCGATGGCCGGGCTTCCTTTTTGGGCTAAGCCCTTAGAATTTCAAAGGTTTTGAGCGTTATCCGAACCGAGGGTCCTCGTTTATCCGGCGAGATCGCTCCGAACCATTGCTGGAAGCAAGAAGCAGAATCATGAACCTCCGCAACGTCGCCATCATCGCCCACGTCGACCACGGCAAAACCACCCTGGTGGACCGCCTGCTGCAGCAATCCGGCGTCTACCGCGACAACCAGCGCCAGGTCGAGCGCGCCATGGATTCCAACGATCTGGAGCGCGAGCGCGGCATCACCATTCTGGCCAAGGCCGCCTCGGTCGAATGGAAGGGCACGCGCATCAACATCGTCGATACGCCTGGCCACGCCGATTTCGGCGGCGAGGTCGAGCGCATCCTCAACATGGTCGACGGCGCGCTGGTGCTGGTCGATGCCGCCGAGGGTCCGCTGCCGCAAACCAAATTCGTGGTCTCCAAGGCGCTGCGGATGGGGCTGAAGCCGATCGTCGTCATCAACAAGGTCGACCGCTCCGACGCCCGCCCGGTCGAGGTCATCAACGAGGTGTTCGATCTGTTCGCCGCGCTCGACGCCAGCGAGGAACAACTCGATTTCCCGATCCTCTACGGGTCCGCCAAGCAAGGCTGGATGGCGACCTCGCTCGAGGCTTCGCACGACGATGGCATGAAGCCGCTGTTCGATCTGATCCTGAGCCACGTCAAGCCGCCGGTCGTGGAGGAAGGCCCGTTCCGCCTGCTCGGCACCATTCTGGAAGCCAACCCCTATCTCGGCCGCATCATCACCGGACGCATCAGCTCGGGATCGGTCAAGCCGAACCAGAGCGTCAAGGTGCTCGATCATGATGGCAAGCTGATCGAGACCGGCCGCATCACCAAGGTGCTGGCGTTCCGCGGCATCGAACGCACCGCCGTGGACGAGGCGGAAGCCGGCGACATCGTCGCCCTCGCCGGCCTGCCGAACGCCACCGTCGCCCACACCATCTGCGATCCCGCGGTGGAAACCCCGATCCCGGCGCAGCCGATCGATCCGCCGACCTTGGCGATGACTTTCCGCGTCAACGATTCGCCGCTGGCGGGCACCGAAGGCACCAAGGTGACCGGCCGCATGATCCGCGACCGCCTGCTGCGCGAAGCCGAAGGCAATGTGGCGCTGGGCGTGCGCGAATCCGACGACAATGATGCGATGGAAGTCGCCGGACGCGGCGAGTTGCAGCTCGGCATCCTGATCGAGACCATGCGCCGCGAGGGCTTTGAGCTCTCGGTGTCGCGGCCGCGCGTCGTTCTGAAAAAGGACGACGCCACCGACGAATGGCAGGAGCCGATCGAGGAAGTCGTGATCGACGTCGACGAGGAGCATTCCGGCGTCGTCGTGCAGAAGATGAGCGAGCGCAAGGCCGAGCTGGTCGAGATGAAGCCCTCCGGCGGCCACCGCCTGCGGCTGGTGTTCTACGCGCCGACCCGCGGCCTGATCGGCTATCAGGGCGAGTTGCTCACCGACACCCGCGGCACCGCGATCATGAACCGCCTGTTCCACGGCTATGCGCCGTTCAAGGGCGATATCCAGGGCCGCCGCAACGGCGTGCTGATTTCCAACGAACAGGGCGAGGCGGTCGCCTACGCCATGTTCAAGCTGGAAGACCGCGGCCCGATGATGATCGAGCCGGGCTGGAAGGTCTATCGCGGCATGATCGTCGGCGAGCACACCCGCGACAACGATCTCGAGATCAACGTGCTGAAGGGCAAGCAGCTCACCAACATCCGCACCACGTCGAAGGACGAGGCGGTGCGGCTGACGCCGCCGATCAAGATGACCCTGGAAAAGGCGCTCGCCTATATCGAGGACGACGAGCTGGTCGAGGTGACGCCGAAGTCGATCCGCCTGCGCAAGAAATTCCTCGACGCCAACGACCGCAAGCGCGCCGAGAAGGCGCGCCAGGCGGTGGCGTAATCTTCCTTCACCTCTCCCCGTTCTTACGGGGAGTGCGTACGCCGCCTTCGGCGGCCGTCTCGGATACTGGCGAAGCAAGACTTCGGATGGCGCCCGCGCGGCGGGTGAGGGGCGAGGCACTGTAATCATCGCATCTTTCCCGACTTGCGGGTGGCAGCCCCTCACCCCAACCGCTCTCCGCGTGAAGCACGACGAAGAGGAGAAGAGCGTACCATGTCCCTCCCCTCTTCCGTCGACGTCGCGATCATCGGCGCGGGCGCGGCCGGCCTCGGCGCGGCGCATGCCCTGAAAGAGTCCGGCCTCTCCGTCATCGTGCTGGAAGCGCGGATGCGCGTCGGCGGCCGCGCCCACACCATCATGGCGACGCCCGAAATCACCTTCGACCTCGGCTGCGGCTGGCTGCACTCTGCCGATCGGAACTCGTTCGTGCCCATCGCAGAGCAGCTCGGTTTCGAGATCGACCGCGCGTTGCCGCCCTGGGGCGAGCGCGCCTATGGCAACGCGTTTCCCAAAGACGAGCGCGCGAGCTTCAGCCACGCGCTCGACGAATTCTACGACCGCGCCGAACAGGCCGCCGAACGCGCCCGCAAGAGCGGACAGGACGAAGCCGCCGCGCGCTGTCTCGAGCCGGGCAATCGCTGGAACCCGATGATCGACGCGATCTCGAGCTACATCAACGGCGCCGAGACCGATCGCGTCTCGATCCTCGACTTCGACGCCTATGAGGACACCAACCGCAACTGGCGCGTCAGGCGCGGCTATGGCGCGCTGATGGCGGCCTACGGCGCCACATTGCCGGTGGCGTTCAACTGCAAGGTCGACGCTGATCGATCATTCCGCGAAGCGCCTGCGCATCGAGACATCCTTGGGCGCGCTGACCGCAGACAAAGTCATCGTCACCGTGCCGACCAATCTGATCGCGGAAGGCGCGATCCGCTTTCACCCTGCGCTGCCGGACAAGGTCGATGCCGCGGCACATTTGCCGTTAGGCCTCGCCGACAAGGTCGTGCTCGCGCTCGACGAGCCCGAGGCGTTGCCTGCCGAGGGCAATCTGCGCGGCGCCACCATGCGCACGGCGATGGGGACGTATCATCTGCGCCCGTTCGGCCAGCCCTGCATCGAAGGTTTTTTCGGCGGCCGCTATGCCCAGGCCCTCGAAGACGAAGGCGACGGCGCGATCGCGGCAGCCTCGATCGACGAGATCGCGGGCTTCCTCGGCAATGACTTCCGCCGCAAGCTGAAGCCGCTGAGAGAATTGCGCTGGGCGCACGATCCCTTCGCGCGCGGCTCCTACTCCCACGCGCTGCCCGGCCACGCCGGCAAGCGCGCCGTGCTCGCCGCGCCGGTCGATGGCCGCCTGTTCTTCGCCGGCGAGGCGACGTCGCCGAACTTTTTCACCACCGCGCATGGGGCGCGGGACAGTGGGGAGCGGGCGGCGAGGGAGGTACTCCACGCAATCAACAGATAAGGCTGTTGCGAGCGAATATTTGTTGCCTATCCTATGCACCGACGGCTCGGTCGGAGACTCGCCATGATGAAGTTCAAGGAATATTGGACATGGGAAGAGATCAGCTTTCGAGAGTGGCGGAATGCCGTGGATCGTCGACTCAAGGACATCTACGGCATAACGATTGATAACGCAGGTATCGAAGACGAAAGACTAAGGTCACATTGGGAGACGAAACAGTCTCCGTGGGAATTTGTCGAATGGTTTGGCAACAAATACGATCTTGATTCTAAGAATGCGTTCGGAATTTAACCCTTGAAGATTTGATTTCTATGAAATTTCAGAAAATGCGCGTTTGGGTAAAGTGTTTCATCATCGGGTAGGTGGATAGCGCCGCTCTTATTCAAGAGACGCAATGCATCCTCCGGCACATGGCTTTTGGCGATGAGAATTTTGTAATCATCTCCAATTGAGATGAGTCCACGATCAAACATCCAATGCACGGTTCCCGACAGCGCTAACCCGTTCCTAACAGAATCGGGCCCCTTCGCCGCCACAGGCTGGATGTGAGCGGCCTGAACCTCCGGGCGACCTCCCCCATTTATCAGTCGCAGGCCGGTCATTGCACATCGGTTCGAGTAGGCCTTCCTGACATTGAACATAAACGACCGCTCGCGAAACGGCCGCGAAACAGTCATTTCAACGATAGGTCGCTCAAACGGCGTTGGTGGCTCCGCGAAGCCCGGCGCATCAATCAATTGGGCGTCTGCGTCCTGACCAAGCACCGGAGCAAAGCCGGACTTGAGAATCCGATCAAATTCATTATCCGGGATCGTTCGTACCGCGCGCCCGAAAGCTCCCTTGTTGGTGCTTCCATCGGTCTTCTTAAGGGCGCTTTCGTAATATTCATCGCCTTCTGCAAATGGCACCACTCGGTCAAAGTCCAGATAGTCGTCGACGAGGGCGTAATAGTGGCCAACTGACTCTTTGTCCTCGACAACATCAATGACTCGCGCAACACCGAAGTACGATTGTCGACCACCGCCGCTCGATAAATCGACGCTCGATCGCCGCGGTTCGTAATAAACGATGTGATCGCCAACCGCCTGCCGGACCTGATTTAGGTACGTGCGCGGAAAATGATATCGGGCCTCTGGAAGGTCCTTATAGCCCGGCATTACTTTTGTCGTGAAAACCGCTTTGCCCATTCCCCTGCCCGATAAAGTCGCGAGCCAGGATACCGCTCTCGTACTGATTGGCAATCGATCTTATTCCATC
>CAWCHW010000017.1:0-103892 GCA_963795365.1 uncultured Alphaproteobacteria bacterium | reverse complement strand
AGTATTCCGAGACACTGAAGTCAAATCTCAAGCGGCGCGGAATACTGGATCATCCGCGTTCGCGGATGATGACAACAGAGCACGCTGCACGGCTTCGACTCCCCACCATCGCGATCGCGTCCGCAATAGCGATGGTGCGCGCGGCCATCTCGGCGTGCAGCCGCTCCACCATTTGTCCATCGAGCTGGATCGCACCGCGCGAGGCGTTTTCCGGCCGCTCGAATGCTGCGATGATCTTGCGGGCGCGCGCCACTTCCTCCGCGGGCGGCGTGAAGATCGCGTTGCAGGCCTCGATCTGGCCCGGACTGAATCAACGTCTTGCCGTCGAAGCCGAGATCGCGCGCTTGCGCGCATTCCTGCCCGAAGCCGTCGAAATTATTCAACAGGGGCGTGGCAGTTCCGCGCACAGGCCGTGTCACAGAAAACGCGTAAGAAGAGTACCTCCAAGCCGTCGAAGAAAGCCGCCGCGGCCAGCCGCAGCGCATCCAAGAGCCGTGCCCGGGATACCCGGCCCGCCGGTAAGGCGGGGGCGGCTGCAAAGTCCTCGAAGAACAAAAGAAGCGCAATGCCATCAAAGACTGCCAAGACTGTCGCGAAAGCGGCTCCGAAGTCCGTTGCTTCGAAGGCCCCCGCGAAAACTGCCCCGAAGGCCGCTGTGAAGCCCGTTGCCGCCAAGCCGGTGGCTGCGCCCCGTATCGAGGAAAAGAAGGTCGTGACCCAGCGCCAGGGGTTCAAGGCCAATGAATTCGTGGTTTATCCCGCTCACGGCGTTGGCCAGATCCTGTCCATCGAGGAGCAGGAGATCGCCGGCGCCAGGCTCGAGCTGTTCGTCATCAACTTCATCAAGGACAAGATGACCCTGCGGGTGCCGACCGCGAAGGTCGCCAATGTCGGCATGCGCAAGCTCTCCGAGCCCGTGCTGGTGAAGAAGGCGCTGGAGACCCTGAAGGGCCGTGCCCGCGTCAAGCGCACCATGTGGTCGCGCCGCGCCCAGGAATACGAAGCCAAGATCAATTCCGGCGACATCGTCGCCATCGCCGAGGTCGTGCGCGACCTCTACCGTTCGGAGTCGCAGCCCGAGCAGTCCTACAGCGAGCGCCAGCTTTATGAAGCAGCGCTCGACCGCCTGTCGCGCGAGATCGCGGTGGTGCAGCACTCGACCGAGACCGAAGCGGTCAAGGAGATCGAGAGCCAGCTCGCCAAGAGCCCGCGCCGCGGCGTCAAGGCCGAAGGCGGCGCCGAGGGTGAAGGCGACGCCGAAGGTGATGTCGACGAGACCGATGAGGCCGGCGACGATACCGCGGTCGCCGACGAGGCCGCCTGAAAGGGTCAGCCGTAAATCGGTACAGACAATCAAAAGCCCGGTCGCCAGACCGGGCTTTTTTGTTTGCTACTCGTAATAGCGGCGTATCAAGTCGATGCCTTCGAGTGCACCGATTGGCACGATCTGCGCCAGTGACGCTTCAGTACCCGCCGGAAACGACCGGTGGTGCGAGCTCGCTTGGGAAGAGACTTGCTTTGCCAAGCGTAAATCCCGCAGATGACTTATAGCTCGATGATAGCGAATGGGGGCATGGTCATCAAACGTGACGTAAGCCGTATCTCGAATATTCTCCCAGATAACCGCTATACTCTTTTGAGGGTGCGTACTTCGCGTGCCTGATGCCGTTACCGTTGTGTCTCAATAGCTGCCGCGCGGCCGGGGGCATGATGTCGAAGTCCAGGGCAGATCGACGGCGGCTGTTGGATTTCGGGATTGCGATGAAACACATCACGCTTCTGCTGATGTCGCACAGCCATCAGTTTGTCCGTCAATTTCAACTATTATGGCCCGCAGGATGTCGAAGTGCGATGGGTTCTGCCGGCTCCAGATTTTTGTACCAACGCTTTGCGATATGCACGATTGCAGAACGTTATCTGGTGGGTGACCATCTGAAGGTTGCCCGCTGAATAGTCGTCGCATGATGTTCCTAAAACAGAAAGCTCATCATGGTTGACATCTAGGAAAGAGGATAGCCGACTCTTCCTTTCTGCGTCATCTAATAGACGGCTGCGGCAGGCAGCTATACGTCGTCGTCGGCGCTGTCTCAACAATTCAGCGATGTTTCCGGGTTGTCACGCGGGCAATCTACCGCCTCCGCAGCGCCAGAATCTTCTCAGCCGCGCGCAGATGCGGCTTGTCCAGCATCTTGCCGTCCATCTTCACCACACCGGACGGATTGCCGGCAAAGGCGGCAACGACGCGCTGCGACCAGACGATCTCCTCGTCGGTCGGCATGAACGCGGCATTGACGATGTCGACATGCTTGGGATGGATCACGGCCTTCGCCAGAAAACCGTCCTGGCGCGCGGCGGTCGATTCGGTCTCGAGCGCCGCGAGATCGTCGATGTCGGTTGCAATGGTGTCGATCGCGACGACGCCGGCGGCCGCAGCCGCAATCAGGCAGAGGTCGCGCGCCAAAACAAAGGGCGAATGGTAGCGGCCGTCGCTGCGGTTGCGCGAGGCGCCGAGCGAAGCCGCGAGATCCTCGGCGCCCCACATCATGCCCCAGAGCCGCGGGCTCATATTCTCGACATCCAGCAGCTTCAGAACCGCGCGCGCCGTTTCGGTGGCGACGGTGACGATCCGCGTCGATCCCTGCGCAATGCCTGACGCCGCCTCGAACGCATCGAGCCAGAGCGAGAGCTTGTTGACGTCGGCCGCTCCTGCGCATTTCGGCAACACGATGCCGTCGGGCCGTCCCGGCATCACGGCCGCGAGATCGCCGAGCGTGAGATCGGTATCGAGCGCGTTGACACGGATGTAGATCTTCTGTGCGGGGTTTCGCTGTCCCAACATCCCGAGCGTGATGCCGCGGGCCGCGACCTTGCCCTCCGGCGCGATCGAATCCTCGAGATCGAGGATCAGGGCATCGGCCGCGGTCTTCCTGGCACTCTCGAATTTCCGGATGCTGTCGCCGGGCACGAACAGGAAAGAGCGCATATCATCACTCATATTGTTTTGCGCATGATCTTTTCGAAAAACCGCTACACACTTTTTCGGATCATGCGCTTGGCTTCCCCAGCATCAATCCGGTGCGCCGGCAGCTCGCCACCACCTCGCCGCGCTGGTTGGTCATGGTGTGCTCGAACTCGACCAGGCCTTGCCCCGGCCGCGATTTGCTTGCGCGCTTGGCGATGATCCTGGTATGCGCCCGCAGCGTGTCGCCGTGGAAGACCGGCTTGGGAAACCTGACCTCGGTCATGCCGAGATTGCCGACCGTGGTCCCGAGCGTGGTGTCGTACACGCTCATGCCGATCATGATGCCGAGCGTGTAGATGCTGTTGAACAGGCGCTGGCCGAACTCGGTCTGCTCGGCAAAATGCGCGTCGATGTGCAGCGGCTGCGGATTCATGGTCAGCAGGCTGAACATCGTGTTGTCCATCTCGGTCACGGTCCTGGAGAGCTCGTGGTGAAATTCCTGCCCGACCACGAACTCCTCGAAATAGAGTCCCGCCATTGTTAGCTTCCCTTGTAGTTCGGCGCACGCTTCTCGACGAACGCGTTCAAACCTTCCTGGCAGTCTTCGGTGGTCGCAACGAGCGCAAAGCTTTCGGCGGCATTCTCGACCGAGCGGCGGAAATCGGCATCGACCGCGCGCATGAACGCGTCACGGCCGATCTTCATGACGATGGGCGATTTGGCGGCCAGCCGCCGCGCGATCGCGCGGGCGCGATCGAGCGCGGTGCCCTTCGGCACGACCTCGCTGAGCAGGCCCATGCGGTAAGCGGTCGCGGCATCGAAGGAGTCGCCGAGGAACAGCGGCCCGAATGCCTGATGCTTTCCGACCAGTCGCGGCAGCTGCACGAAGTGGATGGCGGGGATCAGTCCGACGTCGATCTCGGGATAGCCGAAGGTCGAGGCATCGCCGGCAATGATCATGTCGCAGGAGATCGCAATGGTCATGCCGCCGGCGCGCACCGCGCCGTCGATCGCCGCGATCGTCGGCTTGCCCAGGCGGTACTGGGTATCGTTCAGCGCGAAATAGAGCTTTTCGAGGAATTTTTTGGTCTCGATCCCCGGCTTGCCGCGGACCAGATCGAGGTCGAGACCCGCGCAGAACACCTTGTGCGCGCTGCCGATGATGACGGCCCGGACGCTCTCATCGTCCCGCGCCTTGGCAAGTCCTGCGAGCAGCGCATCGATCAGGGGAATGCTGAGCGCATTGACCGGCGCGCGATCGAGCATCAGTTCAGCGATGCCGTCTGCCGCAGAATAACGAACGAGGTCCGGGTTCACGCGCGGTCTCCCTTTGCTTGACGCACGGCATCATTTGACGCGGTCGTCGATATCGGAACGATTTCAGAGCGAAGGGGCAGGCGTCAAGCTGTGACTTGGCAAGGGGTCGGTTGATGGCGGTCAGTACTGGATTGTTGCCGCGAGTCGGCGCTCGGCTCCCCTCCCCGCATCCGCCTTCGCCCGAAGGCGGGCTACGGCGGACAAGAGCAGGGGTGCAGCGGAGTCCGCCTCTCGAGATCCCCGGTTCGCGCTAAGCGCGCCCGGGGATGACCCGCTTTCGCGCCTCAATCCACCACGATCTTGACCTTGTCGCGGACCTTGACCTGGGCGTGGGCGTCCAGCCCGTTCAAAATCCGGAAACGCTCCATCGGATGATCGACGGCGGCCATGCGGTGCGACAGCGATTCCACGGTGTCGCCGGGCTGCACGGTGATCACCTTGATGCGCAGCGGACGCGCGGCCTGCACCTCGTCGAGAGACAGCCGGCGGAAGGAGTTCACGGTCTCGCGCGCGTTGCGCTCGCTCTCCTGCGTCTTCTGGCGGCTGGCGAAGATGAAGCGGTAGACGTCGCTGCCGAAGCGCAACGCATAGACCTTGAACTGCCACTGATCGCCCTTGGCGATCGCGGAGGCCGCCGGGAATCCGTTGATGGTCAACTCCTCGGTCGAGGACTTGTCGACGCCTTCCATCCAGCCGGAATTCAGATAGTCGCCAAGCGTCTGCTCGCCCGGCACGCGCACCACGTCGAAGCGCATCGCCTGCGCGCCGCCCTCGCGTACGCCGATCACCGCCTGCGCGGTGTTGTCGAGCGTAAAGTTATCGGGAGCCTGGAAAGTGAACCCCAGCTTCGGATGCAGGAAACGCCTGCCGCGCACGAAACCTTCGCTGGGGTCCTCCCCATAGACGATGTTGTCGATCGCGGAGAGATAATCCTCACGGTCGCGCTCGGTATTGTCGGGCGAGATATATTGCCGCGCCGAGGTCCGTGCGCGCGCGACGCGCTCGGGCGTCGCCGGATGCGACGACAGGAAGTCCTGTGCGCGCGGATCGAGCGAGGAACGGCCGGCCTTGAGCTCGGCATTGCGCTCCATCGAGGTGAGGAAGCGAAAAGCCCCGTAGGGGTCGAAATGCGCATGCGCCGATATGGCGACGCCCATGTCGTCGGCCTGCAATTCCTGTTCGCGCGAAAAATTCGCCATGGTGAGCTTGCTCTTGGCCAGCGTGAAGGCGGTCACGTCGGGGGGCATATTGCCCATCTCGGTGACGACCTTCGCGGCGATCGCGGCCTGCCGCGCCTGGTCCTCGCGCATCGCGGCGTGCTTGGACAGCACATGCGCCATCTCGTGGCTCAGCACCGACGACAGTTCGGAGGTGTCGCTGGCGAGCGCAATCAGTCCGCGCGTGACATAGAGCTGGCCGGTCGGCAGCGCAAAGGCGTTCACCGCGCCGGAATTGAGGATGGTGACCTTGTAGGCCTGCTCGGGATGATCGGAGGCAGCGACCAGCCGGTCGACGGTCCTGCCGACCAATGCCTCGAGCTTGGGGTCGTCATAGATGCCGCCATAGGAGGTGAGGATGCGGTCATGCTCACGCTCGGAGGCCGGCGTCGTGGCAACGGTGCGGTTTGGCTTGGCGGGCGCAGTCGGCGGCGCCACCGCGGTCGAGAGCTGGAAGCGGCTCATGTCGCCGCAGCCTGCGAGCGCGATCGGCGCACACAATAGCGCTGCCGCTAGCGAAACGCGGCGGCTCATTCCCCTTTTGCGCCGTCGGGCAGTCCCATCCACTTTTGGTCACTCTGAAGCACGACAACGGTCGTGCTTCAGTCCCTTGTTTGGGCATGATCTTTTCGGAAAACCGCTACACACTTTTCCGGATCATGCCCGTAATCGGCGGATTACTTCCCGCTCAAGACTTCGATTTGTCCCGCCCTGACCACCTCGATCCGCGGCCCGGGGTGCGCTTCGACCCAGCCGCGAACACGAATCCGCCGATTCTCCAAGGACTTGAGCGTGAGGCCGGAAGATTCGACCCCCGGCATCATGCGCCTTGAAATAGTCGCAGCAAAGTCCCGTGTCCAGTTCCGGCCAAAATTCAGATAAGTCATTGTCCCCGCTTGCCGAACCGATAAAACGCGGCCCTCGACAAGCATAAAACGCCCGATCCCGGCCAAGATATCGGCTGCACTTTCCGCGTTTTTTATGACGTTGGAAGTGGCCCAGGTTCCCTTTTTTGCTGTCCTCGCTTCGGCCTCCGCAGCCATCAGCGCGGTGGCGCAGTCCTTGTCGGCGACATCGACTGAGGCGAGCGCGGCGCCTTGCGCCAGCAGTTGCGCCTGTACCGACATATCCGAGCCTGCGAGAAAGGCGAAGCTTGTTTGTCGTCCATAACGGTCCGGCGTGTCGTCGGCACCGCGCAGGCTGACGTCCTTGTCGTTGATCAGCGCGGCAAGCGCGCTGCCCTTGTCGTCAGCCGCGATCAGCTCGATGCCGGCAAGCCTGATCTCGCGGCCGTCGCTCAAGCGAAAGCTGCGGCCGTCGATCACCTCGGCGACGTGGCCCTCGTCCTGCGTTTCGAATGCGCAGGCGCTCGCATGTGCCGATGTTGCGGACACGAAGATCGAGAGAGCTGCTGCGACAAGCCTGCGCATCGTCATCACGTCGCTATACGGTATGCTTCTCGGGGAAGCCTAGCACAGGGGAGGGGGACGGATGGAAATCAACGGCATGGCGCATGTCATCCTGACGGCGTCGAATTTCGAGCGCTCGCGCGATTTCTATCGCAAGCTGCTGCCGTTCCTCGGTATGACGGCTGTCATCGACACCGACACCTATTATTACTGCGTCGGCGGCCGCACCGCGCTCGGCATCAGCGCACCGTCGCCGGAACATGCGGGCGCGGTTTTCGATCAGCGGCGCGTCGGGCTGCACCACCTCTGCTTCCGCGCCCGCGAGCGCGCCGATGTCGACGAACTCCACGCCTTCGTGAGCAAGCTCGGCGCAAAGATCATCCGCGCGCCGCGCGAGGATTCCTGGGCACCCGGCTACTACTCGGTGCTGTTCGAGGACCCCGATGGCGTCAGGCTCGAGATCAACCATGTTCCCGGCAGGGGATTGCTGAAGGACAAGTGAGGGCGGGCGCGTTCCGTTCAGTGGAAATAGGCGAGGCAGCCATGCGAAAGCGGCGCGCGGCGTCGCCGTGCCGCGTGCTTGCCGCACCCATGACCATGCGGCATGATCGCGCCCAATGGTACAAAAAGCCGCCCGCACAAGGGCAGGCGACAGGGAGACGTTCATGAGAAGAGTGGTTTTCGCCGCAGTGTCGCTGCTGGCGCTGTCCATCACGGCGACGCAAGCCGAGGACAAGCCGCCGCTCAAGATCGGCGGCATCCTGGACATGTCGAGCCTGTATGCCGACATCACCGGCGCGGGCAGCCTGGAAGCGGCGAAGATGGCCGCGGAAGACGCCGGCGGCGAAGTGCTTGGCCGCAAGATCGAGGTGATCGCCGCCGACCATCTCAACAAGGCCGACCTCGCCGCCAACATCGCCCGCGACATGCTCGACAACCAGGGCGTCGAGATGATCTACGACGTGGCGGCCTCCGCCACCGCGCTGGCAGCGCTGGAGGTGGCCAAGTCCCGCAACAAGATCATCATGTTCAATGGCCCGGGCTCGATCCGTCTCACCAACGAAGCCTGCACGCCGCTCAGCGTGCATTATGTGTTCGACACCTTTGCGCAGGCCAATGTGACCGGCCTTGCCGCCGTGAAGAGCGGGCTCGACACCTGGTTCTTCCTCACCGCCGACTACGCCTTCGGGCAGGACCTGGAAAAGGACACGACCAATGTCGTGCTGAAGACCGGCGGCAAGGTGCTCGGCAGCGTGCGCCATCCGCTCAACACCTCCGACTTCTCGTCGTTCCTGCTGCAGGCGCAGGCCTCGAAGGCCAAGGTGATCGGCCTCGCCAATGCCGGCGGCGACACCATCAACTCGATCAAGCAGGGTGCCGAGTTCGGCATCATGAAGGGCGGACAGAAAATGTCGCCGCTGCTCGCCTTCGTCACCGACATCGACAGCGTCGGGCTGGAGACCGCGCAGGGCCTGCTGCTGGCGGAAGCCTTCTACTGGGATCTCAATGACGAGACCCGCGCCTTCTCCAAGCGCTTCATGGAGCGCGTCAAGCGCGTGCCGACCTCGGCGCAAGCCGGCGTCTATTCCTCGGTCGCGCATTACCTGAAAGCGGTGAAGGCCGCGGGCACCACCGACGCGGCGGCCGTGATGAAGGTGATGAAGGAGACGCCGATCAACGACTTCTTTGCCAAGGGTGGACGCATCCGCGAGGATGGCCGCATGGTGCATGACATGTACCTGTTCGAGGTGAAGAAGCCGTCGGAGTTGAAGGGCCGCTGGGACGATTACAAGCTGCTCTCGACCGTGCCCGGCAACGAGGCGTTCCAGTCGCTGGAGGTTTCCAGGTGCCCGCTGGTGAAAAAATAACGTCGTCATTCCGGGGCGCGACAAAGTCGCGAGCCCGGAATCCATAACCCCTGGCTGTGGTTATGGATTCCGGGCCTGGCCCTTCGGGCTATCCCGGAATGACGAAGTCAGATACGAATTCCTCCAACGAAAGCAACCCACATGACCGCCAACGAAATCGTCCTGCAGCATCTCGACAAGGGCCTGCTCACCATCACCATGAACCGCCCGGAGCGGCGAAACGCGCTGAGCCCGGACATGACGCGCGGGCTGGTGGAAGCGGCGCGGCGCGCGGCTGAAGATAACGACGTGCGCGCCGTGTTGCTCAAGGGCGCCGGCGGCACCTTCTGCGTCGGCGGCGACGTCAAGTCGATGGCGGCGGGCCGCGCGCCGATGCCGTTCGAGGAAAAGCAGGTCACGCTGCGCAAGGGCATGGAGGTGTCGCGGATCCTGCACCAGATGAGCAAGCCCGTGGTGGCGCAGCTCGACGGCGCCGCCGCCGGCGCGGGCCTCTCGATCGCGCTGTCCTGCGATCTGCGGATCGCCAGCGAGTTCCTGCAAGATCACCACGGCGTTCGCGAAAGTCGGCTTCTCCGGCGACTATGGCGGCACCTATTTCCTGACCAAGATGCTCGGCACCGCGAAGGCCCGCGAGCTCTACCTGATGTCGCCGGTGCTGACCGCAAAGGAAGCGCTCGGATTGAACATGGTGACGAAGGTCGTGCCGGATGCCGAGTGCGAGGCGGCGGCGCATGAGGTGGCGATGTCGCTTGCGACGGGCCCGTCGATCGCGCTCGGTTACATCAAGCGCAACATCAACAATGCCGAGACCATGACGCTGGAAGCCTGCTTCGACGGCGAGGCGATCCATCACTCGCGCGCCGGCGAGACGTCGGATCACAAGGAAGCGGCGAAGGCTTTTGTCGAGAAGCGCAAGCCGGTGTTCGGAGGGCATTAGAGCGGCATCGGCGGTGCGCTCCCCTCCCCCCTTGCGGGGGAGGGTTGGGGAGGGGGGTCCGAGCAAAGACTGTGCAAGTGATTACCCCCACCCCCGACCCCTCCCCGCAAGGGGGAGGGGAGAAGACTGGTGACGCGGCTCGATCTCACCTCACTTCGGCGAAGACATCGGAGACTCAACATGACCACCTACATGCGGCTGCGGCAGATCTGTCTGGTCGCGCCGCATCTCGAGCCTTTGATTCCCGACATCGCCAGCCATCATGGGCCTCGAAGTCTGCTATCGCGACGGCAATGTCGAGAAATACGGCCTCGTCAACGCGCTGCTGCCGGTCGACACCATTCTGCTGGAGGTGGTCGCGCCGTTCCGCGACGGCACCGCCGCCGGCCGCTTCATCGAGAAGACGGAGGGGCGCGGCGGCTACATGGCGATCTTCTGCTGCGACGATCCGGATGCACACGGCGCGCGCGCCAATGCGATGGGCGTGCGCACCGCGAACCGCATCACGCATGCGCCCTATCTCGGCGTGCAGTTGCATCCGCGCGACTGCCGCGCCGCCTTCATCGAGTTCAACCACACCAACGGCAGCGACGACGTGCTCGGCACCTATCCGCCGGCGGGGCCGGACTGGCAGAAGCACATCAAGAAAGAGGTAACGCAGGCGATCACGGGCGTGGAGATGGAAAGTCCCGATCCGGCAGGGCTCGCCGAGCACTGGGGCAAGATCATCGGCGTTGCCGCGTCGAAGGGCGCGGATGACGCGCCCGAGCTGAAGCTGCCGAACGCGAGCTTCCGCTTCGTCAAGGGCGCGGCCGACATCATGAGCGGGCTGGACTTCCGCGTGCGGGATGTCGCCAGGGTTTGCGAGGCCGCGAAGGCGAGGGGATATGAGGTCGAGGGCAATGCGTTCTTCATCGGCGGGGTGAATTTCCGTCTCCTCGTGAAAACTTGCGCGATGTCTTTACGCTCGTCATGCCCGGGCTTGACCCGGGCATCCACGTCTTGAGGAAATCGCGGTGAGGCATGGATGGCCGGGTCAAGCCCGGCCATGACGAGAGTTGGTTGTGCGTGCAGCGTTAATCCGATATCGACGATAAATAAAAACAAGGAGACTTCCCCATGCCCCACCCGCTCGACAGCTTCTTCGCGCCCAAGAGCATCGCGCTGATCGGCGCCTCGCGCGACAAGGAGAAAATTCCGGGCCGCCTGCTGTCGATGCTGCGCAAGAACGAGTATCCGGGCGCGATCTATCCGATCAATCCGAACTATGGCGATATCGACGGACTGAAATGCTACAAGTCGATTTCGGAAATCGGCTTACCGATCGATCTTGCCGTGGTCATCATTCCCGCCCGCGCGGTGGTCGGCGCGCTGGAGGAGTGTGCGGCGGCCGGCGTCAAGAACGCCGTGATCATCTCCTCGGGATTTGCCGAGGAGGGCGGCGACAGCGCCGCCATGCAGGAGCAGATCGTCGCGATCGCGAAGCGCACCGGCATGCGCATCTCCGGTCCCAACGCCGAAGGGTTCATGAGCGAGGTGCAGAAGGTCGCGGCGACCTTCAGCCCCACCGTCGACATCAAGCCGGGCCATGTGCCGCTGGTTGCGACCAGGAAGCGGATCGCCGTCGTCGCGCAAAGCGGCGGCATCGGCTTTGCCATCAAGCATCGCGCCAAGGCCATTGGCGTTGCGATCTCCTATTGCGTCAGTGCCGGCAATGAATGCGATCTCGGCGCCGGCGAATTCCTCGACTACATGGTGCAGGATGCCTCCACCGACGTGATCCTGCTGTTCATCGAAGGCATCCGCGACGTCGACAAGTTTTTGGCCGCGGCGAAGACGCGCCGCCGAGATCGGCAAGCCCGTGATCGTCACCAAGGTCGGCCGTTCCCATGCGGGCTTCCGCGCCGCCGCCTCGCACACGGCGAGCATGGCCGGCTGGTCGGGCGCCTATGACGCGGTGTTCGCCAAATACGGCTTCATCGTCTCCAACGATCTCGACGAGGCGGTGACGATCGCCGCCGTGCTGGCGAGCAATCCGCTGCCGCGCGGCGACCGCGTCGCCGTGCTGACGGTTTCGGGCGGCGGCGGCATCTGGGGCGCCGACACCGTGTCGATGCAGGGCCTGCAGGTGCCGGAACTGTCGGCGGGCGTGCAGACGGAGATCAAGCAGTGGATGCCGTCCTACGGCGCGGCCAAAAATCCGGTCGACGTCACCGCACAGGGTGTCACGTTAGGCGGCCTGCAGAAGAGCATCGAACTGTTCGACAAGTCCGATGAGATCGACGCCACGCTGGTGATCATGTCGTTTTCGAGCGAGGTGCGGATGCCGTTCAAGGAGGCCGAGCTGAAGCCGGTCATCGCGGCGCAGAACAAGCCGCTGGTGATGTATTCCTACACGCTGCCGTCGGACTTCGCGCGGCGGGAGCTGGCGAAATCGGGTGTCGTGGTGCTGACGGGCATGACCCATCTCGGCGTCGCGCTGAAGCGGCTCGTCGAGTATTCGAAATTCAGGCTGGCGGCTGAGGCGGATGTCGCCGATCTCGCCCCACGCGATCTTTCGGCGCATCTGAAGGCACCGATGCTTTCCGAGGCTGACAGCAAGGCGTTGCTGCGTGACGCCGGCATCGCGCTGCCGAAGGAAGTTCTGGTGAAGTCACGCGACGAACTCGATGCCGCCATCGCCGAGGTCGGCTTTCCGCTGGTCCTGAAAATCCAGTCGCCCGATATCGGCCACAAGAGCGAGGTCGGCGGCGTTCGCATTGGCATCACGAGCAAGGGCGAGGCGTTTTCGGCCTATCGCGATATTCTGGAAAGCGTGCAGAAGCATCTGCCCAAGGCGGCGATCCAGGGCGTGCTGGTCTCGCCAATGGCCAGAAAAGGCGTCGAGATCATCATCGGGGCGCTGTTCGACGAGACGTTCGGGCCGCTGGTGATGGTGGGGCTCGGCGGCGTCGCCACCGAGCTGTTCCGCGATGTGATCTATCGTCCCGCGCCGGTCGGCGTGGCCGAGGCCGAGACGATGCTGGGTGAATTGAAGGCTGACAAATTGCTGCGCGGCTTCCGCGGCGCGCCGAAGGCGGACGTTGCGGCGCTGGCGAAGCTGATCTCCGAAGTTTCGGTGCTGGCGGCGCGATTGGGCGACCGCGTCGCCGACATCGAGCTCAATCCGGTGCTGGTGCATCCGGAGGGGCAGGGCGTCACGATCGTCGATGCGCTGGTGGTGAGGAAGAAATAGCTTCCTAACTGTCGTCCCCGGCAGCGCGCAATTGCGCGCGAGGAGCCGGAATCCATAACCCCAGGTGCCCGTTGGTGCGAAGGCAGAACTCCCAGCGTGCTTCGCATACGGCCTGTGGCGATGGTCCCGGAATGACGACAGAGAGAGCGAAAGCTACCGCCCCTTGAAGTTCGCGACGCGGCGTTCCGCCGTCGCCTTGACGCCTTCCTTGAAATCCTCGGTCGAGCGCAACGCGTTCTGCTCGACCAATTCGTGATTGGTCGCGGCCAGCACGCGGTCGGCGAGGCCGGCGCGCATGGTGGCGCGGGTCGAGATCAGGCCGAGCGGGGAGCACTCGGCGATCTCATTGGCGAGCTTCATCGCCTCTGCGCGGACCTGGTCCTGCGGCACGCAGATATTGGCGAGCCCCATCCGGGTGGCTTCCTCGCCGGTGACGCGGCGGCTGGTGTAGAAAATCAGCTCCGCATTGTTCTTGCCGACCAGTTCCGGCAGCGTCGCCGTCAGCCCGAAGCCCGGATGGAAGCCGAGCTTGGTGAAGTTCGCGGCAAAGCGCGCCTCCGGACAGGTGACGCGGAAGTCGGCGGAGACCGCGAGCCCGAGTCCGCCGCCGATGGCGGCGCCATGCACGGCCGCGACGAACGGCTTCTTGTTGCGGAAGATACGCACCGCCTGCACATAGAGATGGTTGATCGGCAGGTTCGAGGCCGGGTCCTTTTCGACGTGCTCCTGCCGCGCCGGATCGGAAAAATTGGCGCCGGCGCAGAACGCCTTGCCTTGCGCCGCCAGCACCGAGGCGCGGATTTCGATGTTGCGGTCGAACTCCTCCAGCGCATCGGCGATCTGGTTGATCAGCGCCACGTCGAAGAAGTTCAGCGGGGGCTTACGGATTTCGATCAGGCCGACATGCCCGTGGGTCTCGACGCCGATATCGGTGAATTTGGTCATGTATTGTCTCCAGTGAAATTCAGATGCTCTCCGCGTCGGAACTTCACCTCTCCCCTGTGGGAGAGAGTGATCCGAGCGAAGCGAGATCGGGTGAGGGGTCCTTGTTCAGTCCGAAACCCCTCACCCGGCTCGAAATTCGCTGCGCTCATTTCTCGCCACCCTCTCCCAAAGGGGAGAGGGTAGGAGGAGCGCTCGGCATCGACTAGCGCAATCCCAACCCGCGCGCGATGATGCCGCGCAGCACTTCGGTGGTGCCGCCCTGAATGGTCAGCTTCGGCGCGGTCTTGATCGCAAACGACAGCTGGTGCTCCAGCGTCTCGCGATTGCCGGCCTCTTCCTCGACAAAGGCGGCGAGGTCGCGCACGCGATGCGGCAGCTGCTGCTCCCACACCGTGCCGATGTCCTTGACGATGGAGGCTTCCACCACCGGCTCCTTGCCGGCCTGCAGCATGCCCGCCACCGACACCGACATGCGCCGCATGGTGTGCACCTGCGCCACCAGTCTTCCAATACCCTCGGCGGCGCGCGTGTCGGGCTTGTCGCCGACCGCGCGAACCAGCTCGGTGAGGACATAATAGGTTTCGAGGAAGCGCTCGGGGCCGCTTCGCTCATAGGCCAGCTCGCTCGTCGCCTGCTTCCAGGCGCCGTCGACCTCGCCCAGCACATGATCGTCGGGCACGAAATAGTCGGTGAACACCACCTCGTTGAATTCGAACTGGCCGGTGATCTGGCCGATCGGATTCACCTGGATGCCGGGCTGCTTCATCTTGACCAAAAACTGGGTCAGGCCGTGGCGGCGGTTCTCCTTGGTCGGCGGCGACGTGCGGAAGATCGCGATCATGTAGTCGGCGATATGCGCCGACGAGGTCCAGATCTTGGTGCCGTTGACGAGATAGCCGCCGTCGGTCTTGGTGGCGCGGGTCTTCGCCGCGAACAAATCCGAACCGGAATTGGGCTCGCTCATGCCGATGGCAAAGCACAATTCGCCCTTGCAGATGCGCGGCAGGATGTCCTCTTTGACGTGCTCGGGCGCGTATTTCAGCAGCACCGGGCCGCTCTGGCGGTCGGCGACGAAAAAGCGGCGGGTCGGCGCATTGGCGACGCGCATTTCCTCGGTGACGACATAGCGCTCGAGGAACGAGCGCTCATGCCCGCCATATTTCTTCGGCCAGGTCATGCCGATCCAGCCGCGCTCGCCGACTTTCCGCGAAAACGCCGGCACGTCGGTGTCCTCGCGGCTGGGCTTGAACGGGCTGAAAGTGCCGGCAGCGATTTCCTCGGCAAGGAAAGCGCGCACCTCCTTGCGGAGCTGCTGGCATTTCTCCGGCAGGCGGATCGGATCGAAACGAAGGGCTGCGGTCATGACGGGTCTCTTCTCACTCAATTTTTGAGCATGATCTTTTCGGAAAACCGGTTCCCACTTTTCCGGATCATGCTCGTGTTCAACGGGAGGCGACCAGCGGCCACAGCTCGTCGGCGCCCCGCGCGGCGACGCGCCTGCCGAGCTCGACCGCCCAGTAGCTCTCCGAGCCGAAATCGTCGCGCCACGACAGCGCGCGCAGCGAATAGCGATGCAGGATGTGCTCGATGGTGAAGCCGATCGCGCCATGCACCTGATGGGCGATGCCGCCGCCTTTCTCGGCCGCTTCCGAGCAGCGGATTTTTGCGGCCACCGCTTCGAGGAAGACGGCGTCGTCATCGAAGGATTTGGCGGTTGCAAGCGTGTCGGCCGCAGAGGTCGCCGCTGCAAGTGCCGCGGCGGATTCGCCGGCGAGCCTTGCGAGGTTGTGCTGCACCGCCTGGAACTTGGAGATCTTCTTCTCGAAGGCGACGCGTTCGTTGGAATAGCGCACGCTGATGTCGAGCATCGACTCCAACGCGCCCGCGATCTGCAGCGAGCGGATCACGCCGCCCATGAGCATCAGGGCGGTCTGGTCGAAACCTTTCGGCGCGGGCTTGACCACCGACGGCGAGACCTTGTCGAAGATCACGGTGTCGCTGTTGTCATTGGCGAGCGTCAGGCCGGCGTCGATGCGGACACTTTTGGCATCGACCAGCGCGATCGAGACGCCGCCCGCGCCGCTCGCCAGCACCGCGATATGTTTTGCGGCTTTGGCAAAGGGCACGCCGCGAGCCCGGCCGGAGATGGTGCCGTCGGCGTTCAGAGTCAGGCGATCTTTGGGGCTTGCGGGGGCGACCGTCATCTCGCCTTCGGGAGAGGAAATCTTCGCCTGCGCCAGCAGCCATCCGGCCAGCATGGTCTCGGCCAGCGGCACTGCGATCGCGTGCCGTCCGGCGGCGCCGAGCACGCCAAAACCTTCGGCGAGGCTTGCGCCGGAGCCACCGAACTCCTCCGCGACCCATGATAGCGGCAGGCCGGCCTCGCTCAGCGCCTGCCACAGCGGCGCTTTCCATTCGCCCTTCTTGTCGCGGTTGATTTCCTGGGCATCGGCGAGATCGGCAAAGATTTTCTCTGCGGTCTCGACGACGATGTTGTCACTCTCCGACACAGCGTTCCCCGTCTGAATTGGCGCATCCGCCTTGTTCTTTGCAGCGCATGATGGGGAAAAGCCACCCCCCTGACAAGCATGGAAGTGGGACCTCATTGCGCGGCTGGCATGCCTCAATTCCGCGCAATGGAGTTTCGCCTTCGGCCGGCGGTATGGTAGAGCGCAAACCGGATAAACGAGCTCAAACAACAAGAGGAAACGCGATGTCCAAGGATGGTTTGTGCGTGATCGTGACCGGCTCGGCGTCGGGCCTGGGGGCCGCGACCGCCGGTATTCTGGCCAAGGGCGGCGCGCGCATCGTGGTCAACTATTCCAACAGCAAGAACGAGGCGGAAGCGACCGCGGAAGCCTGCCGCAAGGCCGGCGCCGCTGAGGTGATCGTCGTGCAGGGCGACGTTTCGCGCGACGAGGACTGCAAGAAGATCGCGGCAGCCGCCGCGCCCTGGGGCCGGCTCGATGCTCTCGTCAACAATGCCGGCACCACCAAGCACGTCGCCCATGACAAGCTCGACGATCTCACTGCCGAGGATTTCCAGCGCATCTATGCCGTCAACACCATCGGGCCGTATCTGATGATCCGCGCGGCGCGTTCGCTGCTGGAGGCCGGCGCCAAGGCGTCAGGCAAGCCGTCGGCGGTCGTGAATATCTCCTCGGTCGCCGGCATTTCCGGCGGCGGCTCGTCGGTCGCCTATGCCGCGAGCAAGGGCGCGCTGAACACCATGACTCAATCCCTGGCGCGCGCGCTGGCGCCGCTGATCCGTGTCAACACGGTCTGCCCCGGCTATATCGATACGCCCTGGTTCACCAAGGGCCGCGGCGAGGCCGGCGCGAAGGCGGTGCGCGATTCCATCATATCGCGGGTGCCGCTGAAGTCGGCGTCAACCGCCGACGACATCGCGCAACTGGTCTGCTTCCTCGCGCTGCCGCAGTCCGGCCAGATGACCGGCGAGTTCGTCCGCATGGATGCCGGGATGCATTTGCTTCAGTGAGGCCGTGGCCTCGTGTAGCCCGCATGAGCGTCAGCGGGCCGACCCGATGATAAACTCCGCGATATGCGGATCACCCGGGTGTCGCTTCGCTCACCCGGGCTACGCTCCTCGCAATGACGAGGCTATCGATTGTAATCCTTGATCACGCCGCTCGCGACCAGCCGGTTCCAGATGAACAGCACCACCAGCGCGCCGATGGTGGCGGTGATGAAGCCCGCACCCTGGTCGGGGCCGTAATGGCCGATCGCCTGCCCGATCCAGGTGGCGAGGAACGCGCCGATGATGCCGAGGATTGTGGTCAGGATGAAGCCGCTCGGGTTGTTCGGGCCCGGCGACAGCATCCGCGCGATGATGCCGGCGATAAAGCCGACGATGATGATCCAGATCAGTCCGCCCATGCTCATGATGTGCTCCCTCCGCCAAATTCTAGAATCGAGTTAGCCAGGCCTCATAGTCGGCCGTGCACTTCGCTGTCGGTCGGCAGCCGGCCCTCCGGCGTCAGGTGATCGACCGCCTGCGGCAGGTACTGGCTCAGGCCCCGCAGCAGATCGTCGCGCGACAGGCCGCTTTGCGACGAGATGGCATCGATCTGGTCGGCGCCCAGGGCGTTGGCCAGATCGCCCGGCGAGATCGCCTTGTTGGGACCACTGCCGACCCAGGAATTGGCCGCGTCGCCGTGACCGCCCTGCTGCAGCTGCTTCATGAGATCGCCAAGGCCGCCGGAGATCACGCTGCCCGCGGCCGCGCCGCCGAGCAGTCCGCCAAGCGGTCCTTTGAGGATGTCGCCCAAACCGCCGCCGCTGCCGGCCGGCGCCGGCGGAGGCACCTGGCCAGGCGAAGCGGGCGCCGCACCCGGCGCGGTGAAATGCTTGACCGCCTTCCAGGCAAGCAGCGCCATGATCGCCATGGTCATCGGCGACATGCCGCCGCTCGATTGCGGGCTCGGGCTCGAGGATCCGCGGGGTCCGTGCTGCATGCCGTTGAGTACGTCGAGTAAGCCCATGTTAACCCTCCGATGCCCCCGCCCCAAAAACCATACCGGCGGGGCATGACGGATACAAGGCGCGGGTTCCGGCTCGCCCCGTCTCCCCCTGAGCGGGATGAGCGACAGCGGCGCAAGCCCCGCCGAAGTCAATAAAATTGAAGGGATTTTCAGTAGAGTCCGGAAAAGGTTCCACGGCAGGATGCCGAGCAATTCCGCCTCTCAAACGAGCAAGTGCTTCGCCATGCCCGCAGGCCGCCTCTCCGCGCTGATCTCCCGCTTCAAGCGCGACACCAGAGCCAACATCGTCGTCACATTCGCCATCGCGACGGTGCCGATCATCAGCGCGGTCGGATGCGCCACCGATTATTCCATGGCGGCGCGCATGAAGTCGAAGCTGCAATCGGCGGCGGACACCGCAAGCCTTGCCTCGGTCTCGCAATACGGGGCCGGCTACACCGCGGCGACGCTGATGACGTCGAACGGCTCGGTCGCGGCCGGCGTCACCGAAGCCAACAACATCTTCAACGGCAACGCCGCGACCTTCAGCGGCTACCAGAACCTGTCGGTGAACAGCGCCGTCACCAAGACCGGCTCGGCGCTCACGTCCATCGTCAACTTCAGCGCCGATGTACCGGTCACCTTCATGAAGATCGCCGGCTGGACCACGATGCACATCACCGGCACGTCGAATTCCAGTTCGTCGCTGCCGCTCTATCTGGATTTCTACCTGATGCTCGACGTCTCCGGTTCGATGGGATTGCCGTCGACGGCGGCGGAAGCCGTGAGGATGCAGAACATCAACCCGGATAACTACAGGCAATATCCGACCGGCTGCACGCTGGCTTGCCACTTCGCGCCGCAGAACAGCGCCTGCACCGATACCGGCACGCAAGGCTATCCGACCAACAACTACTGCCTGGGCTACGCGATCTCGCGCGTCAGCCAGAGTGGTTATGCGGGTCTGCTGCAGACCAACAATAGCAATCCCATGCACAAGCAGCTGCCGTCGACGGTCGTCTCCGGTCTGCCGAATCTGCCGCTGACGGCCGTTACGAACTGTCCGACCGACGGCACGGATTCATGCATCCAGCTGCGCCTCGACGCGGTCGGCTATGCGGTGAACCAGCTGTTCGCATACGCCAACCAGAAGGCAGTCATCACGAACCAGTTTCGGATCGGGCTCTACCCGTTCATTACATCTCTCTACAACTACTTCCCGCTGACCAGCGCCATCAACGGATCCCCCACCAATTCGTCGACCATCAACTACGCCGCCTCCAATCTGGCGACGCTGCTCGACACCAACATGAATGCAAGCCTCGGGTCTGGCGGCACGCATATCGATACCGCGATCAGCAGCATGAACGGCGTGATCACCAGCGTCGGCAATGGCAACGCGTCGAACAACACGCTGCCTTACGTCTTCCTCGTCACCGACGGCGCCCAGGACCCGCAAAGCAAGGGCGTGCCCAACGGCGGCTGGTCCGGCAGCAACCACGCCATCTCGATCGATCCCTCGATCTGCACGGCGATGAAGAACCGCGGCATCAAGATTTCCGTGCTCAATATTCCCTACGTGCCGATCAATCCGGTCAACACCTCGTTCGCCAACGATGAGGACGATTACGCCAACTGGAACATCCCGAACATTCCGGCCAGCCTGCAAGGCTGCGCGTCGCCTTCGGATTCGGCAGGCAGCTATTACTACGAGGCGAGCAGCCCGCAGGCCATCAACAATGCGCTGACCGCGATGTTCAATCATGCGCTGACGGTCGCGCATATCACCAACTAGCAAAGACGCAGCTTGTATCGGCTGCGATCCGGGGCGATGCTGTCTGCGTCGCCGCTAGTGCCCACTTTCCGAAGTTCGTGCTCCATTGCCGCGCTACCGGTCACGAACTTCGGAAAAGTCATGGGCACTGGCAAATCCATGATTCTGGTGCCGCTTTCGATCTGAAGTCCCTGAACCCGATTCCGCCGCGCGTGAGTCAGGGACTTCAGATCGGCGGCACTAGATGCGTTGGGAGCCACCGATGAACCTGTCTTGCAAAGTCTGTGCGGCCGCGGTCGTGCTCGTGATTGGCGTTTTCGCCCATGCCGCGCCGCCGACGGTCACACCGTCGCCCGGCTATGACGCGCGTCTGCAGGAGCAGCGCGCGGCGGCCGCAAAGGCGACGCCGCCCGAGCCCGCGCCGGTCGCGCCGCGCCATCACAAGAAGCCGAAGGGGAGCTAGAGCCGGGCTTCCGTGAACGGAAGCAAAGTCAGTCCGCGAGTTGCGCTCTGATTCCCCTCCCCCTTGCGGGGAGGGGTTAGGGGTGGGGGTATCCAATCGAGGCTGGTCGTGATGGATGGAAGACGGTGATCTGACGATCGCTGCGTTTCTGGAACGATAGCATACTTGGAAACATCGTCTTCGAAACGGGATCCAATCCGTGTTGACCCCCACCCCCGACCCCTCCCCGCAAGGGGGAGGGGAGTCGCAGTCGGGTTGATTGAGCAATCGAGCGTCTCGTCGACGAGTTCTTAACGCGCGCTCAGCTCTTCTTCTGCTTGCCGGGCGACGACGTGAACAGCTTCTTGATGTCGTTCAATCCTTCCGACAGCCGCGGCCATTCGCAGGAGAACGAATGCCGCGCGCAGTCGCCGTTGCGATAGCGCGGCCGCATCTCGGCGGCGGGAGCCGCGGGAGCTGCGGGCGCGGCGGCTTGCTGCTTCGGCCGCTCCTGCGGCAGGGGCACCTTCGGCGCATCGCTCTTCAGCGAAGCCTGCAACTGCTGTTGCTGCCTGGCGGCGAACGCGGCGGCAATCGTGCTGCGCCGCTGGTTCTCCAGATAGAGGGTGTATTGCTCGTCGATCCGCTTCTGCTCTTCGGCCGTCGGATTTGGACCCGCGATGTCGAAGCTGCGATCCTGCATGAAGTCGTAATAGGTGTAGCCGCCGCCGGGCTTGCGGCGGCCGGCGAACTTGGCGTTGCATTCGGCAAGCGCGGCGGTCTTCGCTTCCTTGCTGGCGGTTTTTTCAGCGGCTTCCGCGCAGTCCTCGAAATCGGCCGGCGCGCGGCTCCACCATTGCGCGGAGGCGCGCAATGGGCCGAGCAGAACCAATGCAGCAATCACGGCGACGGGCAGTCCCGCGCCACGCGATGCAATCACAGCCGATTGTCCCCAGCGAAATTAACGCCACGATTGGCACCAATTGTCGCCATTTTGCGGCGACTTGCCAGCCATAACGCCGCAATTTCCGGGCGGTATCGCGTCGAACCGGATGGCGACAATGCTCGACCAAGTGTGGCGGGCCGATCGAGGGCAGGGGCATGATCTATCGTCACACCCAGCGAGGAACCCTGATCCTGGCCACATGCGTCGCGATCGGATTGCTCGGTCTCGTTCTGTCGTGGACCTCACGGCATTGGCAGCCCGCCATCCTCATGCTGATCGTCACGATCGCGACTGCGACATTGTTCTCGTCGCTGACGATCGAGGTGGCGGACAACGAGTTGCGCTGGCACTTCGGGCCCGGACTTCTGAACTATCGTCTCGCGCTCGACGAGATCAGCGACGTCGCCATCGTCCGCAATCAATGGTGGAACGGCTGGGGCATCCGGATGGCGCCGGGCTTCCGGCTTTACAACGTATCGGGCCTCGATGCGGTCGAACTGCGACTGACATCGAACGACGTCCGCCGCATCGGCACCGACGATCCCGAAGGGCTGGTGAAAGTGCTGCGGGCGCGCCGCGGGCTGGGCTGATCGGCTGAACTTCGTTTCAGACCTTACGAAACCTTAATAGGCGCTCGTCCGCGGCTGAAGGATTTTGTTTACCACGAGCGGGCATCGTTAACCGATTCTTGATCCGAGAGCCGTCGTGACCCCGCCTGCTATTGCCGCCGCCGCCACCCCCACCCCAACAAAAATCATGTCGCCCGCGGAACGGCATCTCGCTGCCGGGCGCGCGCATCAGGCCGGTGGACGGCTGGCGGAGGCCATTGCGGCCTACCGCAGCGGGCTCGAATCGGCCGCCGCCGACGGCAACGGTCCGGAGCTGGTCGCCGAACTGCACGCCAAGCTCGGCAATGCCTGGATGCTGTCGGGTCATCTCGACCCCGCCGCCGACAGCTACAAGGCTGCGCTGCGGCTGGCGCCGCAGCTTTCGACCTGCTGGTGCAACCTCGCCACCATCAGCTTGCGAACCGGCAACGCCGAGGGCGCGGTTGCGCTCTATCTGCAGGCGCTCAAGCTCAATCCGACGCATTGGCCGTCGCGCACCAATCTGGCCGAGGCGCTGATCGCGACGCGGCAGCACCTCGTTGCGAAGGCGCTCCTGACGGAGCTGGCCGAGGAGCGGCCGCAGGACGCGCAGGTCCGGCAACGGCTCGGGCGCGTGTCGTACGAGCTCAATGAAAAGCAGGCGGCACTCGCGCACTTCCGGCAGGCGGCGGCGCTCGACCCCAAGGACGCCGAAAGTCTTTACTGGATCGGGGCTATCTGCCAGTCGCTCGGCGACATCGACGGTGCGCAGACGGCTTATGCGCGTGCCGCGCGGATTGCGCCGTTGATCCGGCGGAGCGCGGTCAAGTCGCCGGCGGATTTCCGCGTGCTGGCGCTGTATGCGCCCTTTGCCGGCAACACGCCCGCCGAATTCCTGTTCGCCGATGCGGCCCACGACACCGACACGCTGGCGCTGCTGGCGACGAGCCGGATCGACGCCGCTGCGCTCGGCAGCATCGACGTGGTCGTCAACCTGATTTCCGACGCCGACCAGGCGTCCGCCGAACTGCCGATCGCGGCCGCGCTTGCCGCGGAGCTTGGCAAGCCCGTCGTCAACGATCCCGGCAAGATCGCCCGCACCACGCGCGACGCGATCGCGGCGCTGTTGCCGGGCATCGAGGGCTGTCGCGTCCCGAAAATCCTTCGTCTCGATGCGGCCGCCGACGTCTCGGCCGCGGCGCTGCAGGCGATGCTGCCGTTCCCGTTTCCGCTGCTGGCGCGGCCGGCCGGCACGCATGGCGGCGACGATTTCGAGAGGTGTGAGACCATCGAGACGCTCTCGGATTTCCTGGGACAGCATGGCGGCGATCGCTATCTGATCGAATATATCGACTACGCCTCGCGCGACGGCCATTTCCGCAAATACCGCTTCATCTTCGTCGACGACGAGATCCTGCCTTATCATCTCGCGATCGGGCGCGACTGGAAGCTGCATCACGATTCCACCGACATGGGCGACCATGAGTGGATGCAGCGGGAGGAGGCGGCGTTCCTGGAAAATCCCGGCGCGGTGTTCGATGCCGGCCACACTGCGGCGTTGCGCGAAATCCGTGCGCGGATCGGGCTCGACTATTTCGGCATCGATTGCGGCCTCGACCGCGAGGGCCGGCTCGTGGTGTTCGAGGTCAACGCCTCGATGCTGGTGCACGCCGACAATGCGGCGTTCCCCTACAAGGACGCGTATGTCCGCGCCATCAAGGCGGCGTTCGATGCGATGTTGCAGAAGAGAGCGCTTTAGTTACGAGTAGATAGCTTTTGACGTCGTCATGGCCGGGCATAGCCGTTCGTAGAACGGCGTCGCTTCCGCTCGCCTATGCCCGGCCATCCACGTCTTTCTTTACGCGCGGCTCCAAAACGTGGATGCCCGGCTCAAGGCCGGGCATGACGATCTCAATTGGGGCGCTGCCTCACGGCAGATACAGATACTGCACCAGCGTGCGGCCGACCGCTTCCAGGCTTTGCACCGAACATTTGTCCGGAGTGTCCTCGGTGGTGTTGTAGAACGGCTCATACTCGAAATCGATCACGACGAAGCTCGGGATGCCCGCGCGCTGGAAAGCGGTGTGATCGTCGTCGATCGAATAAGGCGCCGGCTGCTTCTCGAAAGCGCCCGGCGCGATCTTCATCCCGGTCTCCCAGAACTTCTTCACCTCCGCCGGCGCCGAATGCAGGCCGGATTGCTCGGCTTTCAAATGCAGGTCGCGGTCGCAGACCATGTCGAAGTCGAGCATCTTCTCGGGTTTGGCGCCGGGATAGAACTCGGCGAGACGCTCGACGAAATGCGGCGAGCCGACGGGATGGAAGTTCGGATCGCCGGCGCCCATCGAGATCGGGCCTTCCTCGCCGTCGAAGAAGATCATGTCGATCCCGACCGGCGGCGCTTCCGGCATCTCCGACAAGACGCGCGCGGTCTCCAGCAGCAGCGCGACGCCCGAAGCGGAATTGTTGGCGCCGGGCATCGGCGCATCGGGGTTCTTTGGGATCGCGATAAGCCTTGATGATGCTGTCGAAATGCGTGGCGACGATCACGCGGCGCGGATTGGAGGGGTTGAAGCGGGCGATGATGTTGGTCATCGCCATGCTGCGGCCGGCCTCGCGCGCCACCCAGCGCTGGGTCTTGATGGTGTCGAATTTGGTCTTCTTCAGCTCCGCCACGATGTAGTCGATGGTCTGCTGATGCCCGACCGTTTCCATCGAGCGCGGCGTGAAACGGAGCAGGTCCACGATGATGGCGAGCGCGCGCTTGCCGTCCCAGGACTCGCCTTTGACCTCGTCAGCTTTGACCTCGGCATGGGCGGGTGGAGACGCAATCGAGAGAAGCAACGGCAGGGCAAGCGTGGCGGCAAGTTTCGACAAGCGGAATTTCGGCATTCGGACCATGGCCTCGATTGGAGCGTCGCGCGCATCGTGGAGTGGTCTCTTATTAGACCATCACGGGGGATCGGCATAGCGAAGGGCCCGTCCAAAACGCGAGCGTTACTCGGCCGCCTTCATGCGCTGAATGGTGACGGGCGTGCCGAGCGCGGCGCGGCGGTCGGCGACCGCGTGGTGGAACTGGTCGAGCACCAGGCTGTAGGCCGCGATATCGGACTCGTCGATCGCGCCGTCGTCGTAGCAGTCGAGCGTCTCACGCAGGATGTCGTCGGCCTCGCATTGCAGCGCGTCGAGCTCTTCGATGGTTTCGATCCTGCGCACCTGCGCGATCGCGGCGACCAGCCTCTCGCGATGCAGGATGTTCAGCCTGCGCTCGTCGCGCTTGATGAAGTGGCGCACCGCGGCCGTCGCCGAGCCCAGCACCGAGAACAGCAGGACCACGCCCCAGATGTAGTCGCTGTACTTGTCCATGAAGGTGCGCTCGTTGCCGTCGATATAGGCGGCGGCGCCGGGATGGGCGGGGAGCGCTGCGTCCTTGTCGGTGTCGGGCTTCTCGATCTTCGAGGCCGTCGGGAGTGTCCGCGCCAGATCGGGCTTGGCGGCGAAGATCTGACGGGTCAGCGTGCCGACCGTGGTCTCCGACAACGATCGCGGCGCAACGATCAGATGATTGACGCTGACGGTCTCCAGGGTGTCGTCGGGCCGCGCCGGCGACGTCGTGAAGGTGCTGCCGGGAATTTCCTCGGATTCATAGAGCGGATGACGCGCGGCGATCGCTTCCGACACGTCGATCGGCAGGAATGTCAGCTCGCCGCGCACCCGCGCGGTCGCGGTGATCGCTTCGAGCAGGCTCTTGCTGTCGGAGGGGCCGACCATCATGAAGGCATCGATGGATTGATCGCGCACCATCTCGCTGATCTGGTCGGTGCCGAATTGGGTGACCTGCACCTTGTCGGGATCGACGCCGGATTCCTTCAGGATGACGCCGAACAACGTGGCGTTGACCTTGGTGCGGCCGACCACGCCGACGCGACGGCCGGCCAGATCCCCGATCGCCTTGATCTTGGCCTTGGTCTCTTTCTTCGCACCCTTGCGCGGCGCGCCCGCGGGCGCCCACAGCACCACCACGTTCTTGCGCATGATGGCGACAGATGTGGTTCCCTCGGGCAACTCCTCGTCGGTGCGGCCGACCGCGAGGTCGGCCTTGTCCGCGGCGAGCGCGGCGATGCTGTCGACCGGACCTGCCGTGGTGATCACGGTGAGGCGGACCGAGGCGCCTTCAGCGGCAAAGTTCTGCGCCAGCGCCTGGACCAGTTGCAGATCGTCGCTGCCGGCGGGACCGACCGCGATCCGCAGCGTGGTCGGACGCAACATGATGTAGGCGGCACCGACGGCGGCGGCAAAGAACAGCAGGCCGGCGGCAAGCAACAGGAACGGGGAGCCTTTCCTTCGGCCGCGAGCAGCGAGATCGGCGGAACCGGATGGGCCGTCCAGTGAAGACATTGTGCTTCCAGACGATGAAAACAGGCCGCGAGGCGGTCAGGTTAGCACGCCTGCAACCGCCGGTCATGGTGGATGGGCCTTTCGCGTTTCTGATATGGTGGCTGGGTTAACGACAATTGGGACCGAAAGCGCCATGTATCAGCCGCCCCATTTTCGCGAGGACCGCATCGAGGTTCAGCATGCGCTGATCCGCGCCCATCCTCTCGGATTGTTGATCACCGCAGGCCCGGCCGGGCTTATTGCCAATCTTTTCCCATTTCTGCTCGACGCCGACGGGGCGGGGAAGGGCACGCTTCGCCTGCACATGGCGCGCGCCAATCCGCAATGGCGCGAGCTCGAGGCGATCGAGGAATGCCTGGTCGTGTTCCAGGGCCCGCAGGATTATGTGACGCCGTCCTGGTATGCGACCAAGCGCGAGACCGGCAAGGTGGTGCCGACCTGGAATTACGCGACCGTGCATGCCTGGGGCAGGCCGCGCGTCATGAAGGATGATGCCTGGCTGCGCAAGCAGATCGAGGATCTCACCGCAAGCCGCGAGGCGCAACGGGCCGAGCCTTGGGCGGTCGGCGACGCGCCGGACGATTTTGTCGCCATGCAGATGCGCGCCATCGTCGGCATCGAGATTCCGATTCTCAAGATCGAGGGCAAATGGAAGATGAGTCAGAACCGTCCCGAGACCGATCGCGCCGGCGTGATCGCGGGATTTCGCGAGACGGGTGATGAGGCGATCGCCGCGCTGGTCGAAGAGCGTGGCAGGAGTTTGAAAAAGTAGCGTCGCGAGTATTGTGGAAATAGACCTGTCCTTGTCAGTTTGGTGTCAGCTAACAACGCCAACGCTTCGCTGCACCGCTGCTTCAATTTGCCCCTTGCAGCGTCGCAATTTCGACGCCGACTCAGGCGAATCTCTCAGGCATTGTTTGTTCACCGAACGGACTCGGCGGGGTTCAGTTGCAGGGGGTATGTGATGGGAAACGCGTTTCCGCCAGCCAATCCGGCCAATCATGCCAGCCGGGTGCGCGCCTCGCGTCTCGATGACGATGACGGCTTCGATACCGATCTCGACAATGAAGTGATTTTGCTGTTGCAGGAGAACGCCCGGTTACGGGCGCTGGTCACCCAGCTTTCCAGCCTGGTGCTGAAGCACGTCGCCGACCAGAAATAGGATTTGCGGTTCACGCGCCTTTCGGGCTCCCGGCATCCTGTCGCGGGCTTCCGGTCGCGCGCCTGCTCTGCTATGAGGCTGCCGATACCCCACAGGGTTCGCGGTCCCGTAGCTCAGCTGGATAGAGCGGCGGTTTCCTAAACCGTAGGTCGCATGTTCGAGTCATGCCGGGATCGCCAACATATCAATCGCTTGCTGATGTCGTGCGGAGCGGAGCAGAAAATTTGCTCCGTTCTTGCTCCGATGCCACGACGGCATTGCCGGCGCGAGCTGTAGAACCTTGGTGATCTCGCAGGACGCGGGGTCGTTGATCCAGGCGCTCTTTGCCTTTGGCGGAATCCGGAGCGAGCGTCGCCAATCTCGGCAACCTGTGCTAGTCGTGGGCGCGATGGCGTTATCGGAGGCAAAGCGATGGCGGGCGAGGGAAAAGAACCTCAGAACTTGAACGTTGCGCTCATTGTGGCCATCGTTGCGGGGGCGCTCACGCTGATCACGAGCACTGTGACCACCTATCTCAGTAACAGCGGCTCGCTGGAGGTCGAACGCGCAAGAGGAAAGGTGCAAGGCGAACTCGAGCTACTGAAGCTGAAGACGAGCCTCATTCTCGAAGCGGTGAAGGTCGGCGATAAGCAGAAGGCGCTCGATAACCTCACGTTCTTTATCGATGCCGGGTTTCTCGACGACCCTCAAGGCAAGATCAAAAAGTTGTTGAACGACAACGTACTGCCGGTACTGCCACCACCCAAAGCCGCTTCGCTTGATGATGACCCCAATTGGGGATGGGTGCGAAGTCTGTATCCGGAAGCGGCGGCGGGCTTGGCCAAACAAGACTTGTCCGCCGGAGACGCGAGCTTGCGCAAAGGCGACAACAAGGAAGCACTCCGGCACTTCAAGAAGGCGTTGCAGGCCGCCGAAGCGTTCGGCTGCGATACTCCGATCGCGACGGTTGCCCGGGAAAAGATAAGGAAGCTGCCGGGGAGCCCGGCGCTTGAGCCCTGCGTGCCACCACCAAAGGAAGCTGCGAAGCAAGGTACGGAAGACCCACATTAAGCGGGCCTGAAGATCAACGATAATCGAAGGGAAGGGCGCGGCGTTTGCCCCGCGCAGGAGGAACCCATGCGGATAGACCGGAAATGGTCGTTCGACGCCGGCGTTCGCGTCGCTGCAGCGTTCGCGCTTTGCGGCGCCTTGTCCGTGACATCCGTCTTTGCCGCCGAACCCTGGCCCACGAGATCGGTCCGGGTCATCGTGCCGCATCCGGCGGGAGGGTCGGTGGATGCCGTGGCGCGCATCGTCACGCGAAAACTGGCCGACGTGCTCGGCAAGCCGTTCATCGTGGAAAACCGTGGCGGGGCCAACGGCAATATCGGCGCCGCGGCGGCGGCGAGCGCGCCGGCGGACGGCTACACGCTGCTGCTCACGACGACCGGTCCGCTCGTCTACAACAGGCTGATCTACAGGTCGACCGCGTTCGATCCCGCGAAAGACTTCGCACCCATCGTCAAGCTCAGCGCGATACCCCTGGTCGTGGTCGCCAACGCCAGCGTTCCCGTCAACGACATCGCCGAGCTCGTCGCTTACGTGAAAGCCAATCCGGGAAAGCTCAGCTATGCCAGCCCGGGGACCGGCTCGATGGGCCGTCTGGTCGCCGAACTGGTGCAGAGCGATCTTGGCATCCAGTTGACCCATGTGCCCTACGCCGGTTCGGCGCCGGCGATGAACGACCTGCTCGGCGGCACGGTCAATTTGTCCTTCGACCTGTTGCCCACCTACATCGAGCATATTCGCAACGGCACGCTTCATGCGCTGGCCGTCACGACGCGGGGTCGCACCGCGATTCTTCCCGACGCGGCGACGCTGGCCGAGCAGGGCATGCCGAAATTCGAGGCGACCGCCTGGACCGCTCTGCTCGGACCGGCCGGCCTCGCACCGGAAACGATTGCGACGGTCAACCGTATCGTCAACGAATTTCTCGCAAGCGAGGAGGGCAAACAGGCGCTGCTCAATTTCGGCATGGAGCCGCTGGGCGGAACGCCCGAAGATCTCGCCGGCTTCATGGCGTCCGAACTTGTGAAGTGGCGTCCCGTCGCGGAGAAGCTGACGCCGGAATGAGGGCGAGTGGCGTGGCAGTGAAAAGTCTCGCACGCCAGACATTCAAGACATAATCGTGGCAATCCGGGCTAGTATGCCTCTCCCGACATCGTCCGCAGGGGGCCGTCATGGAACATCCGCTTCGCGTTGACGAATTGCAGCCCGGCGAACCACCGCGCGTCATCCAGGATGCGCCGGCAGTCGTCGCCCGGCCCGCAACCGCAACGCCGTTGCCGCCATTGCCGGACCTGCCCGAGAGCGACGTCACGCTATTGACGCCGTCGGACCCGCACTACAACGATTACCTGCCGGCGGTGAATGTGCGCAAGCAGTTGAGCCCGGCGCTGCGCGCGGTCTGCAACAGCGAGGATGGCGTTGCCGCCATGGTCGGCTGGGTCCGCGACAACAATCTCGATTTCGCCGTGCGCTGCGGCGGGCATTCCTACGAGGGCTTGTCGCAGTCGACCGAAGTCGTGATCGATCTGCGCGGGTTGAAAAATATCGCGATCGACACAACGGCGGGCACCGTCACGGTGGGCGCCGGCGTTTCGCTCTACGATATTTACACGGCGCTGGCCGCCAAGGGCCTGGCCTTGCAGGCCGGCAGTTGTCCGACCGTCGGCATCTCCGGCCATCTCACCGGCGGGGGCCACGGCCTGCTGGCCCGTTCGCACGGGATGACCTGCGACAGCCTGCAAGAGGTCAGGATCGTGGATGCGCAATCGCGCATTCTGACCGCCAACGCGGCCTCCGAGCCCGATCTTTACTGGGCCTGTCGTGGCGGCGGAGGCGGCAGCTTCGGAGTCGCGACACAGTTC
Organism: uncultured Alphaproteobacteria bacterium; assembly: GCA_963795365.1. Classification (GTDB taxonomy): domain Bacteria; phylum Pseudomonadota; class Alphaproteobacteria; order Rhizobiales; family Xanthobacteraceae; genus Bradyrhizobium. Next base: position 73,303 of record CAWCHW010000017.1, on the reverse strand, counting down.
AAGCTCGGCGTGTTTCCGTTTCCATCGGCGACCGCTGTCGTGTTCGGCGTGAGCTGGACGCTGTCGCAGTCCAAGGCGGCTTCGCTGTTCGCGGCGTGGCAGGCCTGGGCGCCCAATGCGCCGTCCAACATCACCTCGATCATGCGGGTCGGGCCGAACGGCAACGGCACCATCACGATGCGCTGCATCGGCCAATCGGTGGGTAGCGAGACCGAGCTGCGCAATCAACTGAAGCCGTTGATCGCAATGGACGCGCCGTCCCGGCCGCTCACGGTGCAATCCCTGTCCTTCATCAAGGCGGTCGATCATTTCACCGGCGGCACCGATTATCCATCCGTCTATCTGAAGGCGAAGTCGGACTATGTGCTGACTCCGCTCGATTCCGCCGGGATCCACGACATGATGGCGGCGGCCGCTTCCGTCCCGGTCGGCGGCATCGCACTGATCTGCGACGCCTATGGCGGCAAGATCGCCGATGTCGCCAGCGATGCGACCGCCTTTGCGCACCGTGCCGGTACGCAATTTTGCATCCAGTATTATTCGGAGTGGCTGAAAGCCGCGGACACGCCCGCCCACCTTGCCAATGTCGCCAAGGTTTATGCGGCAATGCGGCCGCACATGCCCGGCTACTCCTACGTCAACTATTGCGACCTCGACCTGCCCAATTACGCGCAGGCCTATTGGGGCGATAATCTTCCGCGGCTGATGGCGGTGAAGGCGCAATACGATCCGCAAAACCTGTTCCGGCATGCCCAGAGCGTGCCGCTGCCGCCGCCCGCGCAGGTGTGAGTTGTGCGCGGCTATCGCTTGGTGTGCGCGAGCACGGCGCGTTTGCAAGCCGGCCGGTCCTGGAGTCGCTCGCAGTAGATGCGCAACCTTTCAGGAAGGTCGTGGCCGAGACCCCGAGTCCAGATCCGCAAGGCGGTTACCACGGAAATATCCGCCAGGGTCAGACCGGATCCGACGAGAAACGCGCGCTCTCCAACCTCGTCGCCGAGGCGATCGATGGCGCCCTTGAGACGGGACTCGGCGCCGACCGCCGACCAGTTGCGCTTTTGATCGTCAGGCGCTCCGAAACGTGCGGCGAGGAGCGGAGTCATCGGCGACGATAACGAAGCCTCGCCAAACAAGGTGAATTGAAGCACCTTGGCGAAGCGCTCGTCGTCGGCGCGCGGCAAAATTTCGGTCGGACCGTACTTTTGCGCGACGTAGAGCATTATTGCGATGGATTCGGCCATCGAGACGTCGCCATCCCTCAGGAAAGGCACCGTGCCGAACGGATTGAGCGCGCGGTAGCTGCTGTCCGGCGGGAAGCCGATATGCATCATGGTGTAGGGCAAGCCCATTTCTTCGCACAGCCATGCCACGCGAAGCCCGCGCGCACCGCTCGGGAAATCATATATCGTTATCATGGGCGGAGCGTCCTTGCGGCTGCCTGACCGGTCGCGGATTCGCGGTCGGGCCGACGAGCGAGGGCCAGTCGGCCGCCCAACCAGACGCAGGGAATGGCTTCCAGCGGAATCGATATGGCGTACCAGGACGGCCCGAGTTCCGCTGCCCCCATGGTGTAGTAGACGACGATGCCTGCCAGACCCGCGACAACCCCGATCCATGCCAATATCCAGGCGTGCCGCATCGGCCGATCGGGAGCCAGCGATGCCGCGACATAACCGCCGGCGACGGTGAAAGCCGCTCGATAGGCCGTGGCCAATCCGAACAGCTGGTCGGACATCAACCGAGGCGTACTCGGGAAAATGCCGGTGGCGTGCATCACGGCGTCTGTCGCCGTGGACGCTACAGCCGTCACAACGAAGCCCGCCGCCACGGCTCCCGCGCTTGCCAGCCAGCGCTTCACGAGCTCACCGTCTTGCCGGAAGTGGCGAGCAATGCGTCCAGCTTGCGCAGCTGGCTTTCGTGGCCGGCGCGTGCGCGTTCGGTCCAGACGTCGTCATGCATGGCGTCGAAGGTGATGGTCACTTTGACGCCACCCGAAGTCGCCGTGATCTCGACGACGGTTTCAACGTCATAGGGTTCGATTCCGGGCACAAAGTCGGTCAAGGTTTTGTAGACCAGCCGGCCCGGAGGTGAGACCTCGACGTAGGTGACCTTGCATTCGGTCGTCAGCGGCATGCCGGCCTGCTTCATGAACGCGACTTGTTCCGGGGCAACGGCCGTCATCCGGTAGACGAGCTCGCCACCGGGGCTTAGGTCGAGCGAAGTGACCGCGACCTCGAAGCCTTCGGGGCCCCACCAGGATTCGATGCCGGATTTCGTGGTCCAAAGTGCCCAGGCTTCATCGATCGAAGCGGCATAAGCACGCTCGATCGAAAATCTGGCCCGTGCCCGAGCGTTCGTCGTGACCATCATGATTTCTCCCGAGAAATTTTCTTTGCGGTCGTTCGGCTTCGCTCGAGGGCCGTTCCAAATCGATCGAGCCTTGCCTCCCAATGGCGGCGATATCCGGACACCCACGCTTCGATCTGATCGAAAGCTTCCTTGCGCAGCGAATAGAGCCGCCTTTGTCCCGCGGGGCGCATCTGCACGATCCCCGCTTCCGTCAGAATGCGCAAATGCCGGGACACTCCGGACTGCTGAATGTCCATGCGTTCGACGATTTCGCCGACCGCGCATTCGCCCGATTTCATCGCCTCGACGATGCGCAGGCGGGCAGGATCGGCCAGCGCCTGAAATGTCGATATATAGCTTATCATGTATATACATAGACAGGTATGTATTGAGCCGTCAAGGGCCGCATCTCTGGGGTACGTTGCGGAACCGCGGCGGACGGGCGATGCTTGTGCGATGACGGACGCGCAAAAGCTCACGATCGAGGCCGGAAAGTCGGCGACGGTGTCGGCATTGCTGATGCGGCCGCGCGATGCGCGCGCGTGCTACGTGTTCGCGCATGGCGCGGGCGCCGGCATGACGCATGCGTTCATGACAGAGGCGTCGGAAGGTCTCGCCACGCGCGGCATCGCGACCTTGCGCTATCAATTTCCCTACATGGAGAAGGGCGGCAAGCGCCCCGATCCGCCCGCGGTCGCGCAGGCGGCGGTGCGCGCCGCAGTCGCTGAGGCCGCGCGCGCCTGTCCCGGCCTGCCGCTGATCGCGGGCGGCAAATCATTCGGCGGGCGCATGACCTCGCAGGCGCAGGCAAAGGCGCCGCTGGCTGATGTCGTCGGGCTCGCCTTTTTCGGCTTTCCGCTTGCATGCGGCGGGCAAACCATCGAGCGAGCGCGCCGATCATCTCGCGGATGTCCGCGTGCCGTCGCTGTTCCTGCAAGGCAGTGCCGACAAGCTTGCGGAGGTCGATCTGCTCAAGCCGGTGGTGAAGACCCTCGGCGCGCGCGCCACCTTGCATCTCGTCGACGGCGCGGATCATTCTTTCCACGTGCCGAAACGCTCGGGCCGCAGCGACCGCGAGGTGATGGCGGAGATCCTCGATGCATTCGCGGCCTGGGCCGCGCCGCTGGTCTAGCAGGCATGATGGCAGAGTGTGAAGGGTTTTCCGAAAAGATCATCCCCAAACAAGATTGCGCGTCAGTTCACGCGGGTGAACACGTCGTCGTTCTTCAATTCCTTGAAATTGCCGTCGTCATCGGCGCTGAAGAGCTGCCAGCTCGTGGAAATCGTCTTGTCGCCGAGCGTGCCCTTCCACGCCGTGATCGTATTCACGCAGGGCGCGAAGTTGGCGACGAACGCGATGGTGTTGCCGCTGATCTTGCCTTTGACGGGGACGCCGAAGCCGGCGCATTTGTAGCCCTTGGCGTTGTTGATGAAGGTGCCCGAGAAGGTTCCGGCGACCGTGTCGACCAGGCTGATGACCAACAGCGAGTCGCGCGGGTTCTTCCAGATCGACCATTCCGGCAGGCCGTCGGCGCGCGCCGCCGTCGAGAGGCCGAGCGCAAACAGGAGACAGCAGGCAATTCGCTTCATGGACAATCACTCCGGAAAATCGATGTGGCTCTTCTTCCCTTAGCGCATTTTTGGGGCATGATCCAAGCCAAGCAAAGGGAGTGCGAACCGTGGATGTCAACGCTATCAAGAACAACGTCAAGGCCTGCATGTTCGACCAGTACGGCACGGTCGTGGATATGCAGGGCGGGCTGGTCGCGATCGCAACGCCGTTCCTGAAGGCGAAGGGGTGGACGGGCGATCCCGATTCCTTCGTGACCTGGTGGCGGCGCACGCATTTCGAGAATTCGATGATCGACGCGCTCCTGCATCGCGAGCACACGCCCTATCGCGAGATCGGCCATCGCGCGGTCGCCCATGTGATGGACCGCGCCGGCATTAAACATACGCACGACGACGTGCGTTATCTGGTCGGCGAGATCGAGAAGCTGAAGCCGTTCCCGGAAGTCCCGGCGGCGCTGGCGAAGCTGCAGACGAAGTACAGGCTGGTCGTGCTCTCCAACGGCGATCCCGACATGCTGGAGACCGCCAAGCGCTATCACAACATCCCGTTCGACCGCGTCATCTCGGTCGCGGAAGCCGGCTCGTTCAAGCCGCATGTCGCGACTTACACCAAGGCGGCCGAGCTGTTGGGCCTGCCGATGGACCAGATCCTGTTCGTCGCCAATCATGCCTTCGACTGTGTCGGCGCCAAATCGGCGGGCATGCGCACCGCCTTCATCGACCGCCGCTCGCGTCCGTTCGGCGAGACGCCGCATCAGCCGGACATCCTGGTGCCGACGATGAAGGATCTGGCGGAGTTGATCGCGTAGCTGCCAGTCAGTCGTCATGGCCGGGCTTGTCCCGGCCATCCACGTCTTCCTTCCAGGCCCGCTAAGCTCGAAAGACGTGGATGCCCGCGTCAAGCGCGGGCATGACGAGCTTTATGTGGCCGCCCCGTAAACCTTGTCCCGCAGCCGCCGCATCCCCGACAGCCAGCGGTCGCGACCCGCGGCCTTGCGCTGCACGTACTCCTGCACCTGCGGATGCGAGAGGATCATGAAGCGCTCCTCCTCCATCGCCGCGATCACCATGCGCGCCACCTCGGGAGGCTGCAGCACGCCGTCGACCCGTGCCGCGCTCGGCCCCGGCGTGGTCATGCCCGTCTGCACCGACTGCGGGCACAGCACGGAGACGCCGATGCCGCGGTCGCCATACTGGATCGCGAGATGCTCGGCGAGCGCGACCGCGGCATTCTTGGTGACGCCGTAGGGCATCGAGTTCAGCGAGGCCAGCAGGCCGGCGGCGGACGCGGTGTTGACGAGATAGCCGGAGCGCCGCGCCAGCATTTTCGGTACGAGTTCGCGCGCCGCGAACACATGGCTCATCACATGCACGCGCCAGCTCACGTCCCAGTCGGCATCGGAGGCGCTCTCCTGGCCCTTGCGCGACAGGCCGGCATTGGAAAAGAATACGTCGATCGCGCCGTATTTTGCCTCCGCCGCCGCGATCAGCGCTTTCACATCCTCCTCGAGCCCGACATCGGCGGTGACGGCGAGGCCGTCGATATCGCCCGCCACCTGTGCGAGCCGGTCGCGCGTGGTCTTGAGGTCGGCAACCACGACGCCGCGTGCGCCGGCTTCGGCAAAGGCGCGCGCGGTGGCTTCCCCGATGCCGCTCGCGCCGCCCGTGACGACGCAGACCTTGCCCTTGATGTGCATGTGGCGCTTCCTCTTCCTAACCGGCCTTGTAGAGACCCTTCTCGCGCGCCCGCTGGATCGCCAGCCCCGCGATCAGATCGAGCATCGGCGTCGAAAGATCGGCGGCGCGCGCGAACGCGGCAGGCGCGCGCACCAGCACGTCGATCTCCATGGCGCGGCCGAGCTCGTAATCCTGCAGGATCGACGGCTTGTGCTCGGGCGCGGGACCCGTGCGCGACAGTCGCTTGACGGCGGGGATGCAGCTCTGGCCGACCGCATTGGCCTCATCCAGCAGGCGCGGGAATCACATGCTGCAGCGCCGGCTCGTCGCGTACGGCGCGCGCGGTCTGGCCCGTCAGCAGGCACAGCACCGACATCGACATGTTGGTGAGCAGTTTCGACCAGATCGTTTCCCTGATCTGCGCCACCGGCGCGGACGCGATCGACGCGGCTTCCAGCGCTGCGCGCAATTGTCCGATCCGCTCGCTCGCGCGATCGTCGCATTCGCCGATCAGCAGCATGTTGCGGTCGGGCGAGAGGTTTTGCGACCACGCCGGGCTCGATCACCTCGTTGGAGGAGAAGATCACGCCGCCGATGATGCGCTCTTTCGGAACCGCCGCGCGCAACGCGCCGCCGGGATCGAGGAAAGAAAGATCAGGTGTGGCGGGATGGTTTTGCGGCAAACCGATGTCGTACCACCAGGGAATGCCGTTCTGCGCGAAGATGACGGGCGTGTCCGCGCCGAGCAGCGGTTTCAGCCCGGTGGCAAGGCTTGCGACGCCGGTCGCCTTCAAGGTCGAGATCACGAGATCCTGCGGACCGAGCGCGGCGGGATCGTCGGAGGCCTTCACCTTCGCATTGGTCTCGGCATCTCCGACGCGCAAGGTCAGGCCGCGCGCCTTCACGGCGGCGAGATGCGCCCCGCGCATCACGCAGGAGACGTCATGGCCGGCCTGCGCCAGCCGCACCGCAAAATGGCTGCCGACGGCGCCCGCGCCGAAAATACAAATGCGCATTGGGTGGAAAGTCCTGTCTGGAAGGGGCAGTATCTGCTTAGTTTCCAACAAGGGCGCGCAAGACGCAACCGCCCGCGCAGCCCGCAAAATCACGGAGGATCCGCCATGATCACCGCCATCGTTCGCTTCAGGCTGCCCGCCAGCATCGATGCCGCCAGGGCGGCCGAGCTGTTCCAGGGCTCGGCGCCGAAATATCGCGACTTGCAGGGCCTCGTGCGCAAATACTACCTGTTCGACGCCGAGAACCACACCGGCGGCGGCTGCTATCTCTGGGAAAGCCGCGAGGCGGCCGAGCGCGTCTACAATGCCGAATGGCGCAAGATGATCACCGAGCGCTACGGCAACGCGCCCGAGATCAGCTATTTCGAGACGCCCGTGATCGTCGACAATGCCGTCGGCAAGACCATTCTGGACGCGGCCGAGTAACGCAAGCACGATGTCAGCCAATCCCGTTTTGTGGGACCTCGATGCGCGCGGCGTCGCCACCGTCACGTTCAACCGTCCCGAGGTCAACAACGCCTATGATGGCGGCCTGATCCATGGCGTGCTTGCCGCGATGGACGAACTCGGCCAGAAGCCGTCGCTCCGCGTCGTCGTGCTGAAGGGCAACGGCCGGCATTTCCAGGCCGGCGCCGACCTGAAATGGATCAACGGCGTGCGGCCGAAGTCCACTGAGGAGAACGAGGCGGTGTCGCGCGCCACCTATGAAGCGGTGCAGCGGCTCAACCGGTTGCCGATCCCGACGGTGGCGCTGGTGCAGGGCGGCTGCTTCGGCGGCGGCACCGGCGTGATCGCGGCCTGCGACGTGGTGATCGCGGCCGACAATGCGCTGTTCTCCATCACGGAGGTGCGCTGGGGCCTGACGGCGGCGATCATCATTCCGCAGCTGTGCGACGCCATCGGCGTGCGCCAGGTCCGCCGCTACGCGCTGACCGGCGAGCGCTTTGGCGCCGACGAAGCGCGCCGCATCGGCCTGGTGCATGAGGTGGTGCCGCTCGCCGAGCTGGAAAGCGGCCGGCGCGAAGGTGGTCGAGCAATTGCTCGCCAACGGCCCGGAGGCGCTGGCCGAAACCAAGGCGCTCGCGATGGAAAGCGCGTTCGGCGGCATGGATGTCGCTGATGCCGCCTATGCGCGGCTGGTGAAGATGCACGCGGCGCGGCGGCAGACGAAGGAGGCGTCCGAGGGGCTGGCGTCCTTTGCCGAGAAGCGTGCCGCGAATTGGGGCAAGTAGTTTGTCCGGCAAAACCATCTCCGAACCCGCGCGCGACATCCCGCTCTACGGCGAATACGAAGTCGCCGTGCTCGGCGGCGGGCCGGCGGGGATCACGGCGGCAGTGGCGGCGGCGCGCGCGGGGCGGCGCACGCTGCTGATCGAACGCTACGGCTTCCTCGGCGGCATGGGGACGGCCGCCGGCGTCACCAATTTCTGCGGGCTGCATGCCAACGTCCATGGCGAGATGCATCGGGTGGTGCAGGGCATCGCTTCCGACCTGCTGGCGCGGATCGATCGGCTCGACGGGCTGAACAAGCCGCATCTGATCCTCGGCAAGATTTTTGCGCAGGCCTATGACACCGCCGCCTACAAGATCGCCGCCGACGATCTCCTTGCCGCGCACAAGGTCGACATCCTCTTTCACGCGCTCGGCGCCGGCGTCGCCATGCACGACGAGGCGCGCATCAACGCGCTGTTCGTCGAGACCAAGGCGGGACGGCAGGCGATCCGCGCCGATGTCTTCATCGATTGCTCCGGCGACGGCGATCTCGCGGCCTGGGCCGGCGCGCCCTACGAGATCGGCGACAACCACGGTCACATGCTCTACCCGTCGATGATGCTTCGCCTCAACGGCATCGATCCCGCCAAAGCGGGCGATGCCTGGCGCACCATTCCGCAGCTGATGGAAAAGGCCGAGGCGAAAGGCACGCACAAATTCCCGCGCAAGGCCGCGATCGTGCGGCCGCAACGCCACGACATCGAGTGGCGGGTGAACTTCACCCAGTTGAAACGCGACGGACGGCAGCGCCATCAACGGGCTCGAACCCGACGATCTCACCCGCGGCGAGATCGACGGCCGCCGCCAGGCGCTCGCGGCGTTCGAATTCCTGCGCACCGTGCCCGGCTTCGAAAAGTCCTACATCGTCGACCTGCCGCCGCAGCTCGGCATCCGCGAGACGCGGCGCGTGGTCGGCGGCTATCAGCTCTCCGGCGAGGACGTGCTTGGCTGCGCCTCGTTCGAGGATTCGATCGGCGTCAACGGCTGGCCGATGGAGGTGCATGTCGCGGGCGACGTCGTCTTCAAGTTCCCGCCGATCCCGGAATCGCGCGGCTACAACGAATTGCCCTATCGCATGCTGGTGCCCGAGAAGATCGACAATTTGCTGGTCGCCGGCCGCTGCGCGTCGATGACCCATGAAGGCCAGTCGGCGGCGCGCGTCTCCGGCGCCTGTTTTGCGATGGGGGAGGCGGCGGGCACCGCGGCCGCCCTTGCCCTTTCGGGGAATACGCCACCGCGCGAAGTTGCGGTAAACCGGCTGCAGAAGGCGCTGACGCGGCAGGGCGCCTTCATCGGCCGGGATCAGGCGATCCCGCAAGGCTCTGTGAGAGGAAATGTCATGAAGGGTAGTGTTGCGCGGGCCATGCTGGTGGCGCTGCTGGCGTTCGGCGCCGGCGCCGCGCGCGCCGAGGAGCCGTTGAAGGCGAAGATCGGCGTGTTCCGCCTGTCGTCGTCGGCGCCGGTCTTCATCGCGCAGGACAAGGGCTATTTCCGCGAGGCCGGGCTCGACATCGAGCTGAAATTCTTCGACGCCGCGCAGCCGATCGCGGTCGCGACCACCTCGGGCGACGTCGATTTCGGCATCACCGCCTTTACCGCGGGTCTCTACAATCTCGCCGGCAAGGGCACCCTGAAGGTGATCGGCGGCATGAGCCGCGAGAAGGCGGGCTATCCCCTGATCGGCTATTTCGCCAGCAATAACGCCTATGCTGCCGGACTGAAGTCGCCGAAGGACCTCGCGGGCAAACGCATCGCGGTCACCCAGGTCGGCTCCAGCTTCCATTATTCGCTGGGACTGCTTGCCGACAAATATCACTTCAAGCTTGCGGACACGAAGATCGTGCCGCTGCAATCGCTGTCGAACGCCGCCGCCGCGCTGAAGGGTGAAACCGTCGATGCCGCGTTGTTGCCGGTGTCGACCGCGCGCAAGCTGATGGATGACGGCGGCGCCAAGCTGATCGGCTGGGTCGGCGACGAGACGCCGTGGCAGCTCGGCGCGGTGTTCGCCTCGCCGAAAACGCTGGGGAACAAGGCGCTGGTCACGAAAGTGCTCGCCGCGCTGGAGCGCGCCGATCGCGAATATCACGACGTGATCCTGGCCTCGGTGAAGGACGGCAATGCCGTCATCAACGACAAGACCAGGCCGCTGCTCGAGATCATCGCCAAATACACCAATCTTCCGGTCGAGCAGGTGGTCGGCAACTGCGCCTATATCGATCCCGACGGCAAGCTCGACGTGAAGAACGTCGACAACCAGATCAAATGGCTGCAGGAGCAGGGTTTTGTCGACAAGGGTTTCGATGCCGATGCCATCATCGACAAGGCCTATGTGAAGGCGGATTGAGTTTCCTTTCGTCATGGCCGGGCTTGACCCGGCCATCCACGTCTTTGTTGCAAAGATGAAAGCAAGACGTGGATGCCCGCGACAAGCGCGGGCATGACGAGCTAAGCTTGGGACCAATGGACCTGATCGCCGACCATATCAGCCACCGCTTCGGCGCGCTCGAGGTGCTCGACGATGTGTCGTTCACGGTGAGCGCGGGCGAGGTGGTGGCGATCGTCGGTCCGTCCGGCTGCGGCAAGAGCACGCTGCTCTCGATCCTCGGCGGCCTGCTGCGGCCCAGCCGCAGGCGCAGCCGAATGGCGCGGCGCGGCGCCGGCTGACAGCCTCAATCCGCTGACCTTCGTGTTTCAGGATTTCGCGCTGCTGCCGTGGTGCACGGTGGAAGGCAACGTCGAATTTCCGTTGCTGCATGCCACGCTCACGCCAACCGAGCGCCGCGCGCTGATCGACGATGCGCTGCGGCGCACGGGACTGACCGATTTCCGCAACGCCTGGCCGAAGCAGCTCTCCGGCGGCATGCGCCAGCGCGTCGGCATTGCGCGTGCGCTCGCGGTGCGGCCGGCGATCCTGCTGATGGACGAGCCGCTGTCGGCGCTGGATTCGCAGACCCGCGAGCTGCTGCTGGAGGATTTCATCCGCCTGCTCGCCGACGGTGCGATGGGCGCGGTCTATGTCACGCATAATCTCGAAGAAGCGGTGCGGATCGCCGACCGTATCGTCGTGCTGTCGCGCCGGCCCGGCCGGGTGCGCGAGACCGTCACGATCCCGATGACGCGCGCCGAGCGCGGCGCGATCGAGGCGCGCGGCAAACTGCTGGCGCTGCAGAACGAGCTGTGGTCGTTGATCCGCGAGCAGGCGATCGATGCCGAGCGCGAGGTGCAGCATGCTTGACCGCGCAGGCGAGCAGGCCAAAGCCGACGCGAAGCCGGTCGCGTTTCGTGGCGCGGGCTTTGCGCCGCGCGCCAGCCGCTACGCCGGCTGGATCGCGCTCGCCGCCGTCATCGCCGTCTGGCAACTCGCGGGCAGTGCGGGTCTGGTCAATTCGCTGTTCCTGCCGACACCGGCCGCGATCGTCCGCGCCATCTGGAATCTCGCTGTCGAGCGGCGCGCTGTGGCATCATGTGTCGGCCTCGCTGCTGCGGATCGGGACTGGATGGATCCTTGGCACCATCGCCGGCATCGCGGTCGGCTTCGCCATCGGGCTGTTCAATCACGCCCGCAGCATCGGCATCACCTTCATCTCGGCGCTGTTCCCGATTCCGAAGATCGCGCTGCTGCCGCTTCTCATCCTCTGGCTCGGGATCGGCGAGGAGCCGAAGATCGCCACCATTGCGCTCGGCGTATTCTTCTCCACCGCGATCTCCGTCTATAGCGGCGTCGACGCGGTGCCGCGCAACCTGATCCGGATGGCGCAGAGTTTCAACGTGCCGTTTGCGACCATCGTGCGCCGGGTGATCTGGCCGGGCGCGCTGCCCTCGATCCTCGCCGGCTTCCGCATCACCGCTTCGGTGGCGCTGCTGCTCGTGGTCAGCGCGGAGATGATCGGCGCCGATTACGGCATCGGCGCCTTCGTTTTGCAGGCCGGCAATTTGATGCAGACCGATCAGCTGCTCGCCGGCGTGGTGATCCTGTCGGTGTTCGGGCTTGCCGTGGGCAGGTTGATCAACTGGCTGGAGACGCGGCTGTTGCACTGGCGGTGAGGTTCGCTGGCGCCCCAGTTCACACTCGTCATGCCCGCGCTTGACGCGGGCATCCACGTCTTCGTCAATGCAAAGAAAGACGTGGATGGCCGGGACAAGCCCGGCCATGACGAATCACTTCTTCTCCGCCGCCGGCTCGTCTTTCTTCACGGCCGTTGCCGCCGCCGGCTCGTCCTTCTTTTCCTTGCCCGGCTGCCCGGCCTCGACATAGGCCTTGGTGGCAAGCGCGCATTCGCCGAGCACGGTCAGGAAGCGGTCGACCGTGTCCTCGCTGACCACGAACGGATTCGGCTGGTTCGGCTTGCGCTCTTTCAGCGTGCCCATCTTGCCGACCGCGTTATCGTAGGAGACGTGGTTCGACAGCAGCACCTCGGCCTTTTCCTTCTTCATGATCGGCCGGTACTTCTCCGTGGTGTCGGCATATATTTGGAGTCGGTCAGCTAAAGGTCCGAAATTATAGGCGGTGCCGCCCCAGTCGACCGCGCGATAGGCCTTGCCCTTGTCATGCACGGTGAACACGGTTGCGAGCGTGCCCAGCGTGTGCCCGGGGATCAGGTAGAGCTTGAACTCGGTATTGCCGAGCTTGATGGTGTCGCCGTCCTTGACCGCCATGTCGCGCTTCGGCGGCTCGTCGAACAGCGGAATGCGCTTCGGATTGAAATCGGGCTCGTCGAACACCTTCCAGTCGATGTCGCTCATGACGATCTTCGGGTTGAACTTCTTCTTGAGGTAAGCCGCGCCGCCGTAGTGGTCGCCGTGAGCGTGGCTGACGATGACGTATTTGATGTCGGTGGGATCGAGCTTGAGCTTCTTCAGGCCATTCTCGATGTATTGCTGCGCTTCGTCGGCGTTGTCGAGCGCATCGAGGATGACGATGCCCTTGGAGGTCTTCACCGCCCAGGCGCTGGTCCAGTAATTGCCGAGGAAGTAGAGGTCATCCATCACCTGCATCGGTTCGAGCGGTGGCTCGGCCTTCATCTTCTCGTAGTTTTCCATAAAGCCCGTCGCATCCTGGGACGTCGCGGTCTTGCACAGGCCGAGCGCGCCGAGCAGGTCGGTCTTTGCGGCCTTGGCCGCGACGGCCATATGCCGGTCGATGACGGCGTTGTCTTGCGCTGATGCCGTGGAGAGGCCGGATGCGAGCGCGACCGCCACGAGCGAAATCTGCAAATGCCGTTTCATGAAATACCCCCGGGGAGCCAAATAGAACTCTCAATGGACGCCTGGCATGACCGGGTTTGTGATCCCGGTCATGGACGGCGTCCTCAAATGGTAGAGTGCGGCCGCTTCGCCGTGGCGTCAATTAGGCGTTACCGCGGTCCTCGCGGAACAGGTCGAGCTTCTGCTGCACCGGACGGTCCGAGAAGGAAAACAGCACCGAATCCGCCTCGGCCTCGTGGGTGACCCAGTGCCAGCTCGGCACCACGAACAGGTCGCGCGGCCCCCATTCGAAGGTCTTGTCGCCGATCCGTGTCCGGCCCTTGCCCTCGATCGCCGCGAACACGGTGGCGTCGGTGGAGCGATAGCGCGCGGTCTTGAAACCCTTCGGCAAGAGCTGGATGAAGGTGCCGATCGTCGGCATGGCGAAGTCGCCGGTCTCGGGGTTGGAGAATTTCAGCTTCAGCCCGTGGCAGGCGTCCCATTCGTCGCGGGTCTTGGCCTGTTCCAGCGCCTCGCGGGTGTAGTGATAGGGATAGTTGAAGATCGGCGAGGTCTTCGATGTTCGCTTCTCGTCGACGGGGAGCAGGTTGTGGCCATAGCGCGCAAAGCTGTCGCCGGCCGGCTTGGTGATCTTCTGCTGGTCGTCCTTCAGGCCTTCCGCGAACGAGGCGTCGAGGAATTGGACGATCGGAATGTCGAGGCCGTCGAGCCAGAACATCGGCTCCGAGGTTTCGTTGGAATGGTCATGCCAGGTCATCGACGGCGTGATGACGAAGTCGCCGGGCTCCATCGCGGTGCGCTCACCGTCGACCGAGGTGTAGGCGCCCTTGCCCTCGAGGATGAAGCGCAGCGCCGACTGGCTGTGCCGGTGCGCGGGCGCGATGTCGCCGGGCACCACCATTTGAATTCCGGCGAACAGCGAGGTCGTGACCTTGGACTGGCCGCGCAGCCCCGGATTTTCCAGGATCAGCACGCGCCGCTCCGCTTCCTTGGCGGTGATCAGCTTGCCCGCTTCCGTCATGTAGTCGCGGATCGTGTCGAATTTCCACAGATGCGGACGGCACGGGCTTCTGGGCTCCGGCGTGATGATGTCGCTCATCACATTCCACAGTGCCGCGAGACTCTCGCCTTCGATCTTCTTGTAGAACGCCTCGCGCTCCGGCGTCTTCTGCACGGCTTCCATGGCGGCCTCCGGTTTATTTTCTCTAGATTGACAGCATACTCACAATATGGATAGCGTCAACGTCGCGCCGTCGAGGCAGAACGATAAATTTGCGGGGAGGTTCCGATGAAGCTGCATGGCTATTTCCGCAGCAGCGCGGCTTACCGGGTCAGAATCGCGTTGAATCTCAAGGGTCTCACGCCCCAGCATCTGGCGCATCACCTTCGCAAGGGCGAACAGATTGCGCCGGGCTATCTCAAGCTCAATCCGCAAGGACTGGTGCCGACGCTGGAGGACGACGAGGGCGGCGTCCTCACCCAGTCGCTCGCCATCATCGAATGGCTGGACGAAACACACCCGACGCCGCCGCTGCTGCCGCTTGACGCGTTGCAGCGGGCAAAAGCCCGCGCGTTTGCGCTGGCGATCGCCTGCGACATTCACCCCGTACAGAATTTGAAAGTGCTGGCGCGGCTGCGTCAGCTCGGCGTGGCCGACGACAAGGTCACCGAGTGGGCCGCGTGGGCAAATCGCGAAGGCTTGGCCGCTTGCGAGAAGCTGATCGCGGGCGAGCCGGGGCCGTTCTGCTTCGGCGAGGTGCCGACGGTTGCCGATCTTTGCCTGGTGCCGCAGCTTGCCAACGCGCGGCGCTTCGGCGTCGACGTGTCGATCTTTCCGCGGCTGTTAAAAGCGGAAGCTGCATGCCAGGCCATGCAGGCCTTTGCCGACGCCGCGCCGGACAAGCAGCCCGATGCCGAATAAGCCGATCACCATGGACGCGGTCTACACCGCGCCCGGCTATCTGTTCCGCCGCATGCAGCAGATCGCGGTCGCGATCTTCGTCGAGGAGTGCAGGGCGTACGACCTGACGCCGGTGCAATATGCGGCGCTGATCGCGATCCACACCCATCCCGGCATCGACGCGACGCGGCTGTCCGCGGTGATCGCGTTCGATCGCTCCACGCTCGGCAACGTGATCGAGCGGCTGCAGGCGAAGAAGCTGATCGAGCGCAAGCCATCCGGCGAGGACAAGCGGGTCAAGCTGCTCTACCTGACCAAAGCGGGCGCCGCGCTGCTGCGCGACATCATGGTGTCAGTCGATCGCGCGCAGGCGCGGATGCTGCAGCCGCTGAAGCCCGCCGACCGCAAGACGCTGATGGCGCTGCTGACGCAACTGGTCGACCTCAACAACGAGGCCTCGCGGGTGCCGCTGCGCGCCGAGGATGCGCTCGAACACATGGGCAAGTCGATTTGAGCCGTGCGTTGCCAGTCCTGATCGCGGGCGGCGGGATCGGCGGCCTCGCCACCGCGCTCGGGCCTCGCGCAAAAGGGCATCCGCTCGATCCTGCTGGAAAAGGCGGCGGCGCTCGGCGAGATCGGCGCCGGCATCCAGCTCGGCCCGAACGCCTTCCATGCCTTCGACTATCTCGGCGTCGGCGAGGCCGCGCGCGGCATGGCCGTCTATATCGACCAGCTCCGGCTGATGGATGCGCTGACCGCCGACGAGATCACCCATGTCGACCTCGGCGACGATTTTCGCAGGCGGTTCGGCAATCCCTATGCGGTCGTGCATCGCGGCGACCTGCACGGCGTGTTCCTGAAAGCCTGCCGCGACAGCGCGCTGATCGATCTGCGTGTCTCCAGCGAAGTCGTCGGCTACGACCAGGATGGCTCATCGGTGACCGTGCATCTCGCGGGCGGCGAGCGCGTCACCGGTTCGCTGCTGATCGGCGCCGACGGGCTGTGGTCGAATGTGCGCAAGCAAGTCACCGCGGACGGGCCGCCGCGCGTCTCCGGCCACACCACCTATCGCTCGGTGATCCCGACCGAGCAGATGCCGGAGGATTTGCGCTGGAACGCGGCGACGCTGTGGGCCGGTCCGAAATGCCACATCGTGCATTATCCGCTGTCGGGCTGGAAGGTGTTCAACCTCGTCGTCACCTATCATAACGACGCGCCCGAGCCGGTCGCGGGCCAACCGGTGTCCGACGACGAGGTGATGCAGGGGTTTTCCCACGTGCATGCGCGGGCGCGCGAGATCATCCGTCATGGCAGGAATTGGCGGCTCTGGGTGCTGTGCGACCGCGATCCGACCGAGCGCTGGATCGACGGGCGCGTCGTGCTGCTCGGCGACGCCGCGCATCCGATGTTGCAATATTTCGCGCAAGGCGCCTGCCAGGCAATGGAGGACGCGGTCTGCCTGTCGCACATGCTGGCGCAGCATGACGACCACGTCGCCGCGCTCGACGCCTATCGTGCGCAACGCTTTCCCCGCACCGCAAAAGTGCAGATGCTGTCGCGCGCGATCGGCGAGCACATCTATCATCCGGACGGCGAGCACGCCCGCCTGCGCAACGCCATCATGGGCGCGAAATCGCAAGCCGAGTGGCGCGACGATTTCGCGTGGCTCTATGGCGGGACGGGGTTGGACGCTTGATTCCACCTCCCCCGCGTGCGGGGGAGGTCGCCGCGAAGCGGCGGGTGGGGGCATTCTTCTGACAGCTCGTCGCGCTGCGCCCCCACCCCAGCCCTCCCCCGCAAGCGGGGGAGGGAGAAGACCTACATCCGCATCACGGCCTGGCGGTCGATCTTGCCCGTGCCGGTCTTGGGCAATTCGGCGACAAACTTCACCTCGCGCGGATATTTGTACGGCAGCAGCTTTTCCTTGACGTAGTCCTGCAGCCGCCGCGCCGCCGCCGCTTCGTCAATCGCGCCGCCGTTCATGACAACCACGGCCCGCAAGGTCATGCGACGGTCCGGCAGCTCCGCGGCATAAACAGCGCATTCCCTGATCTCGGGGTGATCGGCGAGGCACAGCTCGACCTCGAGCGGATAGACCCATTGGCCGGAGATCTTCACGAGGTCGTCGGCGCGGCCGCGAAAGAAGTAAAAACCCTCCTCGTCGCGCTGGAAGCGGTCGCCGGTGTAGATCCACCCGTCGTCACGGATGGTCTCGGCGGATTTGTCGGGACGATTCCAGTACAGTGGCGTGGCGGAATCGCCGCGCACCCACATGATGCCTTCCTCGCTGCCCAAAACCTCGCGGCCGTCCTTGTCCTTCAGCACGACCTCGTAGCCGGGCACGCGCTTGCCCGCGGCTCCGACCTTCTTCTTGTCCGGCAGGTTGGAAAGATAGATATGCAGCACCTCGGTCGAGCCGAGGCCCTCCATGATCTCCTGGCCGGTGAGCGCCTTCCAACGGTTGAACACCTCGCTGGAGAGAACTTCCGCGGCCGAGAGCGACATCCGCAGCGAGGAAAAATCCGCCTTTTCGGCCTCGGCTGCATTGGTGAGCATGACGTAGAGCGTCGGCAATGCGAAGAACGCGGTCGGGCGATACTTTCCGATCGCCTCGAAGATCGCGGCCGGCTTCGGCTGGCCCGGCAGCAGCAGCGTCGCCGCGCCTGCGGAGAACGGGAAGGTGATGGAATTGCCGAAGCCATAGGCGAAGAAGATCTTCGGCACCGAAAAGCAGATGTCGCCCGGCCTGAGCCGCAAAATGTTCTTCGCAAACGCCTCGTCGCTATAGGGCATGTCGTGCTGCAAATGGACGATGCCCTTGGGCCGTCCGGTCGAGCCCGACGAATACATCCAGAACGCCATCTCGTCTCGATGGGTGTCGGCCTCCGCAAGATCGGCGGCGAAGCCTTTCAGCCACGGTTCGGCGGCAAGCGTCTTCGGCGCAGCGTTTGCGCCAATCTCACCATTGACGACGATCAAGGTGGCGAGCGCGGTGTCCTTGCAGGCCTCGGCATCGAAGCGTGCACAGAACTCGGCATCGGCGACAGCGACCGTCGCGCCGGAATCGGCGAGATAGAACTGCAGAGGTCCGGCGGCGTCAGCGTGTTGATCAGCAGCGGCACGAAGCCGGCGCGCACCGCGCCGAAGAACGCGGCCGGATAGGCCGGCGTGTCGTCGAGGAACAGCAGGATGCGATCGCCGCGCTGCAGGCCGAGCGAGACGAAGCCGTTGCCCCAGCGACAGGCCTCTGCGCACAGCTCGCTTGTAACTGAGTGTACCCGCAGGCCCGACCAGCGCCGTCCTGTCGCCATTGCCGCTGGCGAGATTGTCGAACAATACCCGGCTGGCGTTGTAGCGTTCCGGGATTTGGAAGCCGATCTCGCGGGCGCCCGGATTGTCGCGGGGAACGCCGTCGGCGATCTCATGTGCCATGACGGGCGTCCTTCCGCGAGGCCTCATAGCGCGCCATGAAGGCAGGCGACAGCGCGCGCAGCCGCGCATCATCGATCCGCCCGGAGCGGGTGATATAGCCAAAGGCGAAATCCATCAGGCCGAGCTTCATGTGGTCGGCGTATGTCTCATACCAGTCCGCGCTGGCGCGCGCGGCGGTGACGAGCTTTTTGACGATCGGCTTGCGTTCGCTCTGGTAGCGCGCGAGCGCCGCCGCAATGTCGGTCTCCGCTTCCAGCGCCTTCACCAGCGCAATCGCGTCCTCGATCGCAAGCCGCGTGCCGGAGCCGATCGAGAAATGCGCCGAGTGCAAGGCATCGCCGATCAGCACCATGTTCCGGTGCGACCAGTGCTCGTTCCAGACCCAGGGAAAGTTGCGCCACACCGATTTGTTGGAGATCAGCTTGTGCCCGTCGAGTGCCTCCGCGAACACCTCCTCACAGATCGCCTGCGATTCCTCGACCGACTTGTTGACGAAATCATAGGCCTGCCAGGTGGCGCGGTCGCACTCGACCAGGAAGGTGCTCATGGTGGGCGAGTAGCGGTAGTGATGCGCATTGAAGGCGCCGCGATCGGTTTTCACGAACGTCTGCGACAGCGTCGCAAAAGTCTTTGTCGTGCCGTACCACGCGAACTTGTTGGTCGCGTACGACACCGAGAAGCCGAAATCGCCCTCGAAGGCACGGCGCACCAGGGAGTTCAGTCCATCGGCCGCGACGATCAGATCGTAGCCGGCGAATTGATCGAGCGAGGTGACGGCCGTTTGATAGTGCGTATCGACGCCGGCGTCGCGCGCCCGCTTTTGCAGGATGGTCAAAAGCTCGAGCCGCCCGATCGAGGAGAAGCCGACGCCGTCGATCTCGACGCTTTCACCACGCAGATTGAGCGTGATGTTCTTCCAGCTCTCCATGCGCGGGGAAATCGCGTCGACCGTATCGGGGTCGTCGGCGCGCAAAAATTCCAGTGCCGCTTCGGAGAATACGACGCCGAAGCCCCAGGTCGCGCCTTCCGGATTTTGCTCGAACAGCTCGACGCGGGCCTCGGGATGGCGCCGTTTCCAGAGATAGCTGAAATAGAGACCGCCGGGGCCTCCGCCGATCACGGCGATGCGCAAGCTTTCCCTCCCGACTCCGGTTTAGCCTCTTTGTTTGCGCATGATCTCCGCGCAAACGCGTTCCGCGTTTGTCGCGAGGGAAAACCGCTGCACACTTTTCCGGATCATGCGCTATTGCGCGAACTGGCTCAGCACGTCCTTGCAGGCCGGTGACAGCGCCGCTGCCTGCGTGGCGAGACATTGCACGATCCGCCCGCCGCCGACAGGGACGCCGGCGCACAGCGTGCGGACGTCGCCGCCGCAGGCCGAGCGCAGCACGAACAGCTGTTCGCGCGGCCGCATCGGACGCAGCACGAGCACGGTCGGAGCAGGCGCGGCGGTGGCAGCCGGTGCACCGCCGCTGCTGTCGCCGCCTGCGGCTGCTGCCGGAGCGGCACCTCCACCCACTGCGGCAACTGCCTTGGCGCAGGCCGCGGAGACCTTGGCTTTGTTCTTTTCCAGGCATTCCAGCGCCGGCGCGCCGCCGGTCGGCACGCCCGCGCAAACCCTCGGATAGTCGGATCGGCAGGCGCTCTTGATCGCGGAGACCTGAGCCTGGCTCGGCTTCTTGGTGCTCGCTGCTTTTGGTTCGGCAGCGGGCTTTGCCGCTTCCTTCGCAGCCGGCGCAGCCTCCTTCGGCTCGGCCTTTGTTCTCAGCCTTTGGGTTCGGCCTTCGGCTCTTCCGCGGTCTTCGGTGCAGCGGCCGGTGCCTCCACCGCGCGCACCGCGCCGGCGCAGGACGCCGACAGGCTCGACATGTTCTTCTGCAGGCACTCCAGCGAAGCTGCGCCGCCCGGCGGGATGCTCGAGCAATGCGCGATATAGTCGGAGCGGCAGTTCGACTTGATCGCCTCGCGCTGCGCCTCGCTGGGCGCCTGCGCAAAAGCCTGGGTCGCAAGCGCGAACGTCGCGGCCAGCAGCAGCGAGGCCGTTGTCGTGGTCCTTGTCATTTCAATCAATTCCCGTTTCTGTCCGAAGCGTCGCTTCGGGTGATGCCAAAACGTGATACGTTCATTCATGAGAGCGCGGGCGCATTTTCTCCCGCTTTCGCGCTGCACAGCAAGCCGATTATTGATGCCGCGGCGACGTCACACCTTGACCATGCGCTTGCCGCGGTTCTCGCCGGCGAGCAGCCGATCAGCGCCTGCGGCGTATTCTCGAGCCCGCCGATGACGTCCTCCTGCACTTTCAATTTGCCGGAGGCGACCCATGACTGCAGGTCGGCCAGCGCCTTGCCGCTCTCCTTCATGAAGTCCATGACGATGAAGCCCTGCATGACGAGCCGCTTCACCACGATCAGGCCGGGCACGCCGCGCGGGCCATGCGCGGAGGGCGCGCCGTCATATTGCGAGACGGCCCCGCAGCAGGCGATGCGGCCATAATTGTTCATCTGCGGCAGGCAGGCTTCGAGGATGTCGCCGCCGACATTGTCGAAATAGACGTCGATGCCCTTGGGCGCGGCGGCGCGCAGTGCCTTGAAGGTTGCGCCGTCCTTGTAGTCGACCGCGGCGTCGAAGCCGAGTTCGCTTGTCAACCAGTGGCACTTGTCCTTGCCGCCGGCGATGCCGACGACATGGCATCCCTTGATCTTGGCGATCTGGCCGACGATCGAGCCGACCGAGCCGGCGGCGGCTGAGACCACCACGGTCTCCCCTGCCTTCGGCTTGCCGATCTCCAGCAAACCGAAATAGGCCGTGAGCCCTGCGACGCCATAGACGCTGAGCAGATGGGTCATCGGCTCCATCTTCGGAATCTTGGTAAGGTGCTTCCCGGAGACGGCGGCATATTCTTGCCAACCGGTGTCGCCCCAGACCAGATCGCCGGGTGCAAGTCCTGGTGTTTTGGATGCCACGACTTCGGCAAGACCGCCGCCGGCCATCACGCTGTTGGCTTCGACCGCCGAGCGATAGGTCGCGCCATGCATCCACGCGCGATTGGCGGCATCGAGCGAGATATAACGCACCTTGAGCAGGGCCTCGCCATCCTTCGGCTCCGGCATCGCCCCGTTGGTCAGCTTGAAATGCTCGGGGCCGAGTTTGCCGGAGGGCTTCTCCACCAGCAGAATCTGCCGATTGACGCTCGCGTTCATCGCTTTCTCCCTGGGAAATATCGATGCAGGCCGTGCGCAGGAAAGGTGCAGCTGCATTCATTGTGCGTTGCGTGGAACGCTAACCCACCATGTGGCCAATCCACAACGGGAACATTCCGGCAAACACGTAACGGGTGCGTCCGTGTTGCGCGGCCCTTGAAATCTGCCAAACTGATCGTTCGCCGGAAGACCGGACTTACGGGGGTAAGCAATGTCGAACAGGTTTACGCAATACATTCTGATCGCGATGGCGCTCGGCATCGTGATGGGTGCATTCATCTTCAATTTCCTGCCCGACCAGAGGGTCGAGCTTGCTGCCGACATCAACCTGATCGCCATGCTGTTCCTGCGCCTGATCAAGATGATCATTGCGCCGCTGGTGTTCGCAACGCTGGTCGGCGGCATCTCCCATATGGGCAGCGGCGCCAAGCTCGGCCGCGTGTTCGCCAAGACCATGGGCTGGTTCGTCAGCGCATCCTTTGTGTCGCTGCTGCTCGGCCTCCTGATGGTCAATCTGATGCAGCCCGGCGCCAATTTCCCGGGCACGCTGCCCGACAAGGGACAGTCGACGGGCCTGCCGGTGTCGGCGTTCTCGGTTGAGAAATTCCTGACCCATTTGATTCCGACCTCGATTGCGGACGCGATGGCGCAGAACGAAATCCTGCAGATCGTGGTGTTCGCGGTGTTCTTTGCCGTCGCGCTCGGCGCCGCCCCGGAGCGCGCCAAGCCGATCATGGGCCTGATCGACGATCTCGCCCATATCATGCTGAAGGTGACGAGCTATGTGATGCTGTTCGCGCCGCTCGCGGTGTGGGCGGCGATCACGGCGACGGTGGCGAAGAACGGCTTGCTGGTGCTGTGGAAGCTCATTGTGTTCATGGGCGGCTTCTATGTCTCGCTGATGCTGCTGTGGGGCATCCTGGTCGATTGTCGGCTTCATCGTGATAGGGCCACGCTACAAGAACCTGCTGAAGCTGATCCGCGAACCGCTGATGCTCGCGTTCTCGACCGCGTCGTCGGAGGCCGCCTATCCGAAGACGCTGGAGGGCCTCAACCGCTTCGGCGCCTCCTCGCGGATCTCGGCCTTCGTGCTGCCGCTCGGCTACTCCTTCAATCTCGACGGCACGATGATGTACTGCACCTTTGCCAGTATCTTCATCGCGCAGACCTATCACATCGACATGCCGCTCGCGACGCAGCTCGCGATGCTGGCGACCTTGATGATCACCTCGAAGGGCGTCGCCGGCGTGCCGCGCGCCTCCCTCGTCGTGATCGCCTCGACCTTGTCGCAGTTCGGTATCCCCGAGGCGGGCCTGCTGATGATCATGGGCATCGACACCTTCCTCGACATGGGACGCAGCGCCACCAACGTGATCGGCAACTCGCTGGCGACCGCGGTCGTGGCGAAGTGGGAGGGCGAACTGAAGGAAGAGCACGAGCTCGGTCCTGACGACGCCGTTCCCTCCGACGCGGTGGCCGGCGATCCCGTGCCGGCGCATTGAGGGGGAGCAACTCATGCGTCATCCCGTCATTCCGGCGGGCGTCGCGTTGCTGGCAGCATGTCTGCTGGCAACAGCCGCGTCCGCGCAGGGTAGCGGCGGCGAGGGGCTCAGCCCCACGCTCGCCGCGATCAAGAGCAGCCACGTCGTGCATCTCGGTTATCGCGAGAGCTCGCCGCCGTTCTCGTTCCTCGACCAGTCCAACCAGCCGATCGGCTACAGCCTCGAACTGTGCGAGGCCGTGGTCGAGGAGATCGGCGCCGAGGTCGACGATCCCAATCTGAAGATCGAATACGTCAAGGTCACCTCCGACGACCGCATCCCGGCGGTGCTGCAGAACAAGATCGATCTGGAATGCGGGTCGACCACCGCCAATGCCGAGCGCGCCAAACAAGTGGCGTTCTCGCCGTTGATGTTCGTCGCCGGCACCAAGCTGATGGTCCCAAAAGCTTCAGGCGTGTCCGCCGTGACCGACCTGAAGGGCAAGACCGTGGTGGTCACCAAGGGCACCACCAACGAGCAGGCGATGCACAATGTCGACAAGAGGCTGTCGCTCGGCCTCAACATCGTCACCGCTTCCGATCACGAGCAGTCCTACCAGATGCTGGTGGACGGCAAGGCGGACGCGTTCGCGACCGACGATATCCTGCTCTACGGCCTGATCGCGCGGCACAAGTCGCAGGACAAGTTCCGCGTCACCAGCGATTACCTGTCCTACGATCCCTACGGCATCATGTTTCGCAAGGGCGAACCGCAACTGACCGCGGTGGTGGAGCGCACCTTCCGCAAGCTCGGCTCCAACCACGACCTGATCCCGCTCTATAACAAATGGTTCGTGTCGCGGCTGCCGACCGGCGAGCGGTTGAATGTCGGAATCTCGCCGCAGCTCGAGGATGCCTTCAAGGCGATGGACGACTCCCCGAGCGGGAACAACTGAGCATGATCCGGAAAAGTGGGCACCGGTTTTCCGACAAGATCATGCTCAAACAGGAGTCTCGCGTGGCTCTCGCGCAGCAAAGGGAGTCATGACCGCCGGCGCGACCGCCAGGCCGCGCCGGAAGCCGTCCGTCGAACGGGCGGCGGACGGTCCGACGCTCGACACCGAGCGCTACGTTCCCGCCTACGATCACCTTGATCGCCAACAAGCTCTCGAACAGCGCCACCGCGGTCTATCAGCGCAATTTCGGGATCAACGTCACCGAATGGCGGATCATGACCCAGCTCGCGCTCGAGCCGGGGTGCCCTGCGTCGCGCATCTGTCACGTCATCGGCTTCAACAAGGGGCCGGTCAGCCGCACCCTGGCGCTTATGCAGAAACGCGGGCTGGTGACGATCCGCACCGACCCGAAGGACGGCCGTACGCATTCGATCTCGCTGACGGCGAAGGGGCGGGGCATCCACGACAAGGTGATCGTGGTGGCGCTGGAGCGCGAGAAGCGGCTGTTGTCCTGTCTCAAGGCCGACGAGCGCGAAGTTCTGATCGAGCTGCTGCGCCGCCTTCACAATAATCTCGGCGCGGTGACGGGCGCCTGATCAGGCCTGTACTGGCCTTCACTGCACCGCCGGCACGGTGCGCGGTTGGCGGCGACCGATGGCCAGCACGCAGATCGTGCCAACCGTGGCTGTCGCCGCGATCGGCATCATGGCCAGCGGGAAGCTGCCGGTCTCAGCCTGGATCCAGCCGATCAGGGAGTTGAAGACGAACCCGGACAGATTTCCCAGCGCATTGATTTGCGCCAGCCCGGCTGCGGCGGATGTTGCACCAAGCCATTCCGACGACAATGCCCAGAACGGCCCCTTGCTGGCATAGGTACCGGCTGCGATCAGAGTAAGCAGCGGAACCATCATCCAAAGGCTGCCAATCGCGAAGAACGTCGCGATCATGGCGACAACCATCCATGCGAGCGGCAGCGCATTGTGCCACACCCGTTCTCCGGTGCGGTCGGAGTGGCGGCCCCACAACACCATCCACACGGCGGAAATGCCAAAAGGCACGGCGGTGACGAGGCCGGTCTGCCAGTTCGTCAGTCCGAACGACTTGACCAGCTGCGGCACGAACAACGCGAGTGACGTCGACGCGCCGGCGGCGCCCGCATAAACCAGCGACATGATCAGCACGTATTTGTTGGACATCACGCGCCAGACCGAGTTGTGAGAAATGCGAGGCGCGCGCTTGCGTTCATTCTCCAGCGTGGTCATCAACCATTGGCGCTGCTCAGGCGTCAACCATGAGGCATGCTCGGGTCGATCGGTCAAATAAACGTAGGATGCGACTCCGAGCAGCACCGCCGGCACGGCTTCGAGAATGAAGATCCACTGCCATCCGCCAAGGCCGAGGATGCCGTCCATATAGAGGATGGCACCCGAGATCGGTGAGCCGATCAGGCCTGCCACCGGCAGGGCCACCATGAAGATGCCGACGATGATCGCCCGATACTGCGCGGGATACCAATACGTGATGTAGAGGATCACGCCGGGGAAGAAGCCGGCTTCGGCAGCGCCAAGCAGGAATCGCAACACCAGGAACGACGTCGGTCCGCCAATCAGCGCGAACGCAGCAGAGACGATGCCCCACGTGATCATGATGCGGGCGATCCAGGTACGCGCGCCAAACCGCTGCAGAGCCAGGTTGCTCGGCACTTCGAGAAGGAAATAGCCGACAAAGAAGATGCCTGCGCCGAGGCCATACGTCTTGGGATCGATGCCGACCGCCTTGTTCATTTGCAACGCGGCGAAGCCGACATTCACACGGTCGATGTAATTGACGAGATAAGCGGCAATCAGGAATGGCAACAGACGCCAGGACACCCGAAGGATCGTTTCGGATTCCAGGTTGCGGATCGCGGTTGGAGTCGGCATGGCTGTTCCTCAACGATGATCTGGCGTTCTTGCGGCCGACGTTCGTCAGGCCAGCGCGGCAACGTCCATGGCCCGTCCGTAGCGGCGACCGCATTCGAGAAAATCGCCGTACTTCCGGTGCGCGGCGGTGTGCTGCACGCAGGCCAGCAGCAACCGGTCGCGGTCGAAACCGCGGTTCTTCGCGTAGTCCTCGAGCAGGCACTGCGCGATCTCCTGGTTGTGCGGGTCGTTGCCGAGGCGGCAGGCGGTCAGCGCCAACTGTTGCACCAGCATTTGGCGGTCGCTGCTGGCAGCGAGATAGGCCCTGGCCCAGGCGACGGCCTGGGGTCCATCGAGTCCGACGACGGCGGCAATCGTTCGCTCCAGCAGTTGCGGCGCGCTCATGCGCTCGGCGCCGGCAGGAAGCGCAGCCACGCGGACCGTTCCATCACCGATATTCCGCTGATGAAAGGCGTTGCGGTTGAGGAATGAGGCGGCCGAGTACAACAGCTTCAGGCGTTGCGGATGCTCGAAGGAATCGTAGAACCAGCCGAGCGTGTTGCAGTATTCGTAGCAGTGTTGCGAAATCGAGAAGTTGAGGCTGTCCTGCGTCTCGAGCAACACCTGTGCGGCGCCGATCTGCAAAACGTCGAGGATTTGGCGCGGCCCCTTGCCCGCGAGCAAGAGCCGGCTCAACGCTTCGAGATGGGCCGGCTCATGCTGATGCAGCACGACGTCGAGGAATGCCTCCGCCTCGGTCGCGGTCAGGGCTTCCGAATTTGCAAGCAATGCCAGTTCGGTGGCCGTGGTGCCCGCGTAGGGGATTGCGGAGATTTTCTGCCGATCGAGATAATGGGTCACGCAGTTGCACGCCATCTCGTAGGTCGAATACCAGCGCGGACCGACGGCGATATCCAGCGCGCCGGCATAGAGCACCGCATGCGCGTCGTCCCAGCCGATGGCCGTTCCCAGCTCGACCGTGGCGCGCGCCCGATAGGACTTGTGGCCGGTGGTATAGGAACGGTTGAGGAAGGCGCGGTCCTGCAAATCGATCAGGCCGGCGAACACCAGCTCGGCGAGGACCGCTTTTCGCTCCGCCTTGTTCTGCATCAGTCCGAGAAAGACGCGATAGGCTTCCAGCACGCGGCCGCGATGCACCAGCGTCAGCCAGTGGTCGAGGCGGTCGCGCAACGGCCCGTCGAGATGCTCAGCCTCCTGGTCCGGCCAGTGCACGATGGGTTTTGGCGGCGCGCCGCTCTGCGGTCCCATGCCACGGGCGTAGTGGCCGGGCGCCTTGTTGATCTTCTGGTTCCAGATGTCGAGACCGGTCGGAATGTACCAGATGGTCTGCGCCATCGGCAGTCCGGCCATCTCTGCAGGCAGCCACTTCGACAGGTGCAACGTTGCGCGGGCGCTTAGCAGGCAATGGTCGTTGTTGACGAAGTTGACGAAGCCGTCGTCGATCCGCTCGTGGTAGGGAACGTGCGTGTAGGGCCCATGGATGCGCACAGCCTCGCGCAACATCTCGGGGAGCGGCCGACCGGCACGCACCAGATCGTAGTAGCATTCGCTGGCGCCGACCTGATCGCGCGCAAGAACGCGATCCTCGAGCTTGTCATAGAGCGCACGCGCCGGCGCGCCCCGGTCATTCACAGCTTCGGCAAGCGACATCGCTGGCGACTCCCTGCTCGTAACTCCCTTGCATCCGGTTCGTCAGACGACCGGTTGCCTCCATGATGTCACATCGGGACAGGAAATGGGATAGCGCGCCCGGGCATATCTGATGTTGCCCGCACGCCGGGGCTTCGGCCCTCGCTAAGGGGCGCCGCAGGCCGGCAGACCAGCGCTTAATTCTTGTCGGCCGGCTGGAATCCGCTTGCCTTCAGGACGGCCACGGCGGATGGGGACGAAATGAAGCTGATGAACGCCTTGGCGGCATCCGGCGCTTCACTGGTCGTGATAATTCCGGCGGCCATCAAAGTCGTGTTCTGAATTTCGCTGGGGAGCGGACCCGCAAGATCGACGCCCGGAGAGATGGCAATCTCCGTGATCTGGCCGATTTGCATTTCGATTTCGCCTTTTGCAACCCGGAGGAAGACGTTCTCGGGAACATCGCCCTCTGTTCTGTCCAGGATGAGCTTGGGCTTCAAGGCTTGTGCGAGGCCGAGCCGCTCGAGCATGCCGGCCGTATAAATGCCGGACGTCGAACCGGTTGTCGGATCGCGATAGCCAATCGACCGGGCGGCGAGCAGGGCCCGTTTGAATGCCTCGACATTGCTGATGTCCGGTTTGGGAGCCCCCTTGCGCACGGCCACGCCGAGCGAGATGCCCGCGATGTCGACGAGGCTCCCCCGGACGACCTTGCCATTGCTTTCGAGCTTCTGGAGCTGCGATCTGGACACGATGACCACATCCGCGGCGTCCCCCTTGTCGATCCGGCCCGCAATTGCGCCTGCCGGACCATACTCAATTGTTGCCGTGTTTCCGGACGACTTTTGAAAGTCCGGAAGAAGTTGGGCCAGTGCAGCCTTGAGGGAGCCGGATGACAGGACCCTGACTTCGGCGGCATCCGCACGATCGGTGTGCACAGCCGTGATTAAAGTAAAACTGACCAAGGCGATCCTGAGATAGGTCATCAAGCCTCCAGCCGTTCCCAACATCGGTGCAGAAGCGCGCGGCGTTTTCATTGATGCCGGCCTGCGCACTATTCCGCCGCCGCCATGCGGTCGATCGCGGCGGCGCCGGCCTTGATGCGCGGGATGAGTTCTCTGCCGAACTCCGTCGCATCGTTCATCGGATCGAAGCCGCGGATCAGGAACGAGCCGATCCCCAGCCGGTAATATTTGAGGATCGCCTCGGCGACCTGTTCGGGTGTGCCGACGAGACAAGAGGTGTTGCCGAGCGCGCCGGTCGCCTTCGCAATCGGCATCCACAGGCGCTCGTCGTGGATATCGCTCTCCAGAGCGAATCCCATCAGCCGCTTGCCGGCATTATCGATCGGTCCGGTTGCTTCTTCCTGCCGCTTCCAACCCTTCGCGCCGGTCATCGCCCCCAGAATGCGTTTGGCCTTGTCCCACGCGGCTCCCTCGGTGTCGGCGATGATGGGGCGAACCGAGACGTTGAACCCGACCGCCCGTCCGAAGGCCGCCGCCTGTGCGCGGAACTGCGCGATGCGGTCACGCGTCGAAGCCAGCGGCTCGGCATAGATCGCGTAGACGTCACACAGTCGCGCGCCCATCTCGAGCGCGCCGGGCGAAGCACCGCCGAAGAACAACGGAGGGTGCGGCTCTTGCAGCGGGCGCACATCGGAGTGTGCGCCCTCGACCCGGTAGAAGTCTCCCGCGAAATCGAACGGTTTGTCGTTCGACCAGGCGAGCTTCATCAATTCCAGATATTCTGCCGCCCGCCGATAACGCTCGTCCTTCGGGCTGAAATCGCCGTCGCCATGCTGCTCGTCATCGGACTTGCCGGTGATGATGTGAACGGCAAGCCTGCCGCCCGTCAGATGATCGAACGTCGCGATCTTGCGCGCCAACAGGGTCGGTGACACGAACCCGGGCCGATGCGCAATGAGATAGCCGAGCCGGTCCGTCTGCATGGCCGCATAAAGCGCGACCAGAAATCCTTCCGCCGACGAAGACGAATAGCCGACCAGCACCATGTCGAAGCCGGCCCGGTCATGGGCGCGGGCAAATTCGGCGAGATAGGACGGCGACAAGCCGCCCTCGATCACGTGCAGCGTGGCTTCGCCGCTCGGCGGCGCCACGCCGATCATTCCGATGATTTTGACGGGCATGACCGTTCCCTTCGCGGAGACAAACGCTGGCGAATGGAGGTGGCGCAGTCAAGCCTCGTCGCGCGTCGCAACAACCGGCGCGGACAGGGCATACCCCTGACCGCGCCACCGGGGTCGTCGTCTCTGATACTGCTCGAACAGCTGCTTGATCCGTTTGGCCGCTTCCTCGGTGGCCTGTTCCGGCGTCATGTTGCTTTGCGTGATATTGGCTTCCGCCTGCGCCCAGCCAATACAGCCGGCTCCCGACAGCACCGCTTAGCAACAAGTGGGACTGGTCTTTCGCCAAATAGTCCGCGAAACTCGGCGTGTTCGAGCGATCGGAGCACCGGCGGTGTCACTACTGCGCTTTGTAGTTCACAGCTCACGAGGATCTTCGGTGCATGGCGCACCGGGCACGGCAGGCCGCGTCAAACACAGATCGCCTGTTGTTGGTCTCATCCTGAGCCTGGTGATCTGTAGCGGGGCCGCCCAAGCGGAAGCGCCTGCGCCGTCAGCATCAAAGCTTCAGTTGCTGACCAGCTTCTTCGAAAACGAGGTCGCCGCGAGACGAATTGCGGGCGCAGTCGTTCTGATTCAGCAACATGGTCGCCCCGTTTACCTGAAGACCTTCGGAGTGCGCAACGTCAGGACGAACCGTCCGATGACCACAGATACGATCTTTGCGCTCCGCTCGATGACCAAGCCAATCACCTGCGTTGCTGCCATGATGCTCATCGACGCTGGAAAAATGTCCCTCGACGATCCCGTCGCCAGGTATATTCCCTCATTTGCCGAAGCGAAGGTGGCGATCGAGGCCAGCAATGCGCCGGGCGGGCGGCCCTACGAACTCGTTTCCCCCGTGCGTCAACCGACGATCAGGGATTTGCTGATGCAAACTTCAGGTATCGCCGGGGAATATGTCGGCGGTTGGGTAGGGCAGCTCTATGAAGAGGGACATCTGTTCGATGGACGCTTCAACATCGCCGATCTCGCCGGGCGAATCTCCAAACTGCCCCTCACGCGTCAACCGGGCACGTTCTGGCGCTACGGATACTCCAGCGAGGTGCTTGGCCGCGTGATCGAGGTCGCCTCGGGGAAGACGCTTTTTGATTTCATGAAGCAGAATATCTTCGATCCGCTCGGAATGACGCATACCAAATTCGTGCTGGATACGAAGGAAAGGATATTAATGGCGGAGCCATTGCCTGATGACACCAACCTGGTCGAGCAGGAACGCAGCCTCCGATCCCATCCCGAGTGGCAATCAGGAGGCGGAGGACTTGTCTCGACAACCACTGATTACGCACGCTTTGCGCAGATGTTGTTGAACGGCGGCACGCTCGGGGGAAAGCGCTATCTCAGTCCCGGTGCGTTCCAGGATATGACGACCGACCATATCGGGCCGAGCTCCGGCGTGGACCATGACTATCTATACTTTCCAGGCGACGGCTTCGGTTACGGATACGGCTTGGCCGTACGCACCGGTCCTGGGGAAAAGAATCAGCCCGGTTCTATCGGCGAGCTGAAGTGGGACAGCTTGAGCGGCACCTATATCGGCATCGATCGAAAGCTCGATATGTTTTACCTGCTCATGGAGCAGGTCGACAACCAACGCGGCCCGATCAGGGTCGCGCTCAGAAAATTGGTTTATGACGCCTTCGCTCCCGACAACGCAGGCCGCACAGCCGATGCGCCATGAAGCGCCGGCTCGTCATCTCTGATACTGCTCGAACAGCTGCTTGATCCGCTTGACCGCTTCCTCGGTGGCCTGTTCCGGGGTCATGTTGTTTTGGGTGATATTGGCCTCCGCCTGCGCCCAGACCTGCTCGGACATCACGGCCGAATAGGCCGGGTTGTAGGACATCCACCACGGCACCGTCGGCTTGATCAGCCCCATATCCACCGCGACCGGGCGATGCGGGTCCTTCGGGTCGGTCCAGTACGGATCGTTCTTCACGATGGAGGCCATGACAGGCAAATAGCGCGCGCGGGTTTCCTTCAGATAGGCGTTCAGGTTCGCCGGCTGGATGAACTCGCGCAGCAACGCCTTGGCGGCGTCCACGTTCTTCGACCCCTTCGGGATGATGGTGGGGGAAATCGCCAGCACGCTCGGCACCGGCTTGCCGTCATTGTCCATGGGGACGCCGCGGGTGATGATCTCCTTGTAGTAGAGATCGGGCTTGTCCATCTGCGACGCGGCAATGGAGATGGTGGCGTTGGGCGTCATCACGATCTGCCGGGCGAAGAAGGCGTTGTTGTTGTCGACATCGCCCCAGTTGATCGCGCCTGGCGGCACATAGCCTTTCTTGAATGGCGTCGTCAGCCGCTCCAGCGACGTGGTCGCCGCCTTGCGCACGGCGGGATCGTCGATATTCAGTTTGCCATCCGGCGTGACGATGCCGACGCCGCCATAGGCGACCAGAAATTGGTGGAACAGGTTGCCGGAATCCGCCTCCTTGGTCGCCATCGAATAGCCGAGGCCGAAGATACGCTTGCCCTTGGCGCGCAGCTTGTCCTGCACGATCTGGAAAAAATCGAAGAATTTGTCCTGCGTGCCCGGCATATCGGCCGCGGCAAAGCCGGCGTCCTCGAGCAACGGCAGCCAGACCTCATTCAGCAGCGAGGAGGCTTTGGTCGGCACGGCGTAATACGCGCTTTTCTTTTGCTTGGCGTTATGGAGGCGCGCGCTGTTCAGCGCGGTTTCCAAAAACTCGGCTCTTCTGGGATTCCACGACGTCGGAGACATCCTCCAACTGATCGTTCCATGCCGCGCGCGGCACCAGGAAGCGGTCGCCGGTGACGGTGTGCACCACATCCGGCACGTCGCCCACCTGCATGGCGGCGATCAGCTTGGTGATCACATCCGGCCCGTTCATGATGGTCAGATTGACCTTGGTGTTGTTGCGCTTTTCCCAGTCCGCCATCCAGGCAATCACGGCATCGTTTTCGGCCTTGTAGAAACCCTGGGTCCACCAGACTGTGAGTTCCCCGGCCGCCCTGGCGCGGCGTGGCATCAACCCGGCGCCCGCTGCGACCGCGGCGCCCACGCCGCCCAATGCCTGCCGCCGTGAAATGAGCTTCATCGCGTTTCTCCCTCGACGTCCTTAGAGCCATTCGTCATGGCCGGCCTTGTGCCGGGCATCCACGTCTTTCTTTCAATTGCGAAGAAAGACGTGGATGGCCGGGACAAGCCCGGGCATGACGAAAATCATTCGCTTTAAGCCGCGTTTAACCCTTGACGCCGCCCATGGTCAGACCGCCGCTCATCTTGCGGCGGAAACCGTAGTAGATGAGCAACGGCGGAATGGCGTAGAAGATGGCCGCCGCCATCAGATAATTCCAGGGTGCCTCGTCCCCGACCAGGAATTTGCCGAGTGTCACCGGCACGGTGACGACCTTGCCGCCCGACAGCAGCAGGAACGCATAGAGATATTCGTTCCATGACAGCAGCAGCGCATAGGTCCCGATCGCCACCAGCGCGGGGGCCATCAGCGGCAGATAGATGCGGAAGAAGATCTGCGGCGGCGAGGCACCGTCGATGCGCGCCGCCTCGTCCAGTTCGAGCGGGATCGAGGCGCCGTATTGCTGGAAAATGAAAATCGCATAGGGCGTGGCGAAGGTCACTTCGACCGCGATCACCGAGAGCGGATTGTTGGTCAGGCCATATTTGCCCATGATGCCGTAGAACGGGATGGCCAGGAACGACAACGGGATCACATAGGTCAGCAGCGCCGCATTGGTCAGCATCCAGCCGCTGCGGATGCGCATCCGGCTGATGGTGAAACTGGTCAGGGACCCGATGGTGAGGGTCAACAGCGCGACAACGATGCCGATGAAGAAACTGTTGGCCATCTGGTTCCAGAATGTCTCCAGCAGCCAGAAGGCCTGGTGGAACACGACGCTGAACGCATGCGAAGAGGGCGCGACCGGGTAGACGGAGGTAGAGAGCACTTCCTCCTTTTCCTGCATGGAGACGCGGATGATGTTGTAGATCGGCAGCAAACTCCAAAGCAGCAGCACCGCCGACAGCAACGACACGCCAATGCGATCGATCGCGCGGGTGCGGCGTCGTGCGGTCATATCGTCACCTCGCTGCGCCGCAACTGACGCATCAGCAGGATCGCCAGCGGGATCAGCAAGGGCAGCGCCGTCAGCACCGTCGCCATCCCCAGCTTGGGATCTCCCAGTTCGAATGCGTTGCGGATCCCCAGGGTCGCGAGCACATGCGTCGACAGCGCCGGCCCGCCGCCGGAGATGAAGCGCACGGCGTTGAAATCGCCCAGCGCCCAGATGGTCGAGAGCATGGTGCAGACCAGATACATCCCGGCCATCAGCGGCACGGTGATATGCGTGAATTTCTGGATGCGGCTGGCGCCATCGACATCCGCGGCTTCATATAGTTCGACCGGAACGGCCATGCGCCCGGCGAGGAAGATCAGGGTCCAGAACGGCAGCCATTTCCAGATATGGCCATAAATGACCGAACCCAGCGCGAAGCCCGGACTGTCGAGCCAGGGCGGCCCATCGACCTGCGCCACCTGCCAGATCAAATTGTTGATCAGCCCCCATTGCCCGTTCAGCATCCAGTTGATGGAGAGATAGCTGGACAGTGCCGGCATCGCCCAGGGCAGCATGAAGACCAGCAGCAGGAACTTGGTCCACCAGCCCTTGCGCATGAAAAAGCCCGATAGCAGCAGCGCCAGCAGCAATTTCAGGTTCACGCCGAACAGCAGATAGAGCAGGGTGTTCACCACCGTGCGCGGATAGACGGGATCGCCGAGCAGCGCGCGATAGCTGGCCGGATCGCTGCCCAGCCACAGCCCATAGCCGATCGGGTAGATGACGAAGGCCACGAATACCGCGACATAGGGAGTGACAAAGGCCAGCGCCCAGAGTTTGTCGGCGCCAAATGTGCCACGCCGCCGCGCACGAGGCCTGCCGCTCCTGGCCGCGGCCGGGCTGTCGATCATGGTCGTGACGGCCATCGTTCCGCTCCTCCCGCCTGCGTTCAGGCGCGCGGTGGCATTCCCGTCCCTTCGGCGAAGTCGGCCCGGTTCGTTATGATTTGCCTCGGCCGGCTTCTTCCAGGTTTGAGTGTGGCAATTTGCCCTGTGCGACACAACTAGTCTTGCGGCGGGGGTGGCATTGTCACGCACCCCACCGGAGCGCGCGAGGAACCCGCGGCCGAAATGGTGTCGGGCCGTCACACTCGCCGGCGGCCCGCCCATGTCCAATTTCGCGGGGTCCGGCGATGTGTCGGCCGCAATGCCCGAGAGGACTTATCGGCCGCGACGGCGCTTGTCAGCCTCGATCGTGGCTGCACGCGCGACCGGTTCTGATAGTTGGGCGTCGCGTCAATCCGCGCGCACGCCGCTTTCTTCGATGACCTTGGACCACTTCGCGGTTTCGACGTCGATGTAGGTCTTGAAGTCCTCTGGAGATTTGCTGCTGATGGCGATCGCGCCGCCTTGTCGCATGCGCTCCTGAATCTGCGGATCGGCAAGCACCCTGACGATCGCCGCGTGCAGTTTCTCGACGATCGGGCGCGGCGTACCCGTGGGCACCATCACGCCCTGCCAGGACGACGTCACGAGGTTCTTCCATCCGAGTTCGTACATGGTCGGCACATCAGGCAGATCGGCGATGCGCTCCCGGGTGGTGACGGCGAGCGCCTTGACCTGGTTGTCTTTCACAAACTGCAGCGCGGACGACATGGTGGTAAACATCAGGTCGACATGGCCGCCGAGAACGTCCGTCACCGCCGGGCCGGCGCCGCCCTTGTAGGGCACATGCACCATGTCGAGACCGGCGTCTTTCTTGAAAACTTCCATCTCCAGCCGGTTGAGCGTGCTGCTGCCGGGCGAGGCAAAGGCGACCTTGCCCGGGTTCGCCTTCACATGGGCGATCAGCTCGCTGACGTTGTTGGCGGGGAAGTCCCTCCGGGTGATCAGGATGCTCGGCGTTTCGGCGCAAACCGTGACGGGGCTCAGATCCCTGTCTGGCTTGATGCGCATATTCGCCGCGAAGACGCCGGGATTGATCGAGACGGTGCCCACATTGCCGAGAAAGACGGTGTAGCCGTCCGGTGCTGCTCGGGCAGCGGACTCGGTACCGATCATGCCCGCCGCGCCCGGCCGATTGTCGACCACGATCTGCTGGCCGAGACTCTCGCTGACGCCTTGCTGGATCATGCGGGCCACGAAATCGGAAGCGCCGCCCGGCGCGAACGGCACGATCATCATGACCGGCCGATTCGGATAGTCGCCGGCGTCCTGGGCGAAGGCCGCGCCGCCGGACAGCAAGAACAGTACGGCGCCGAGCGTCGCCGTGATTCCGGTCCTGATGCGCTCTCGTGACGCCACGTTGGTTCTTCCGCTTCCCTGTCGTCGACTCAGGCCTCGATCGCTCCACGCCTGACCGATCGGTTGATAGCTAGCATCGAACGTTCACCATCATTTCAGAGGGCCTGACTGGTTGCCGCGAGGCGCCTTTCGAAGCGCGGCGCGACTTCCTTGCAGAGCAGGCGCAAGGCATTCATCACAAGCTCATGCGGAATGAGGCTGCCGGGGTTGAGTTCGGCCAGGATACCGTCGAGCCCGATCTCCTGACGCAGGCGTTGCAGTTTTTCGGTCACAGAATCGGGCGTACCGACGATCATCTTGTCGCGCAGCGCCTCTTCGTAGTTGACGCTCTGGAGCCGTTGGCCGCGCTCGGCGCGCTGCTCGATGGCGCGCGCACCCGACAGGTTCGCGGAAGCCTCGAGCTGGCCGCCGATGGTGCGGAACAGATGCATGACGCTTTCCTCGGGCTCGCGCCGCGCCCGCTCCTCTGTCTCGGCGATATAGACCGGCACACGCAGATAGACCTCTCCCGTGCCGGGATGGCCGGCGGCGCGATAAGCCTCGCGATAGCCGCGCACCAGCGGCGCCAGCTCCGAGATCGTGCCGATACGGGCGGCGACGAAGATGGCGTGGCCCTGCGCTCCGATCGCGGCATAGGTATCGACGCTGGTGGCGGCGATGCGGATCGGCGGATACGGCTTCTGGCGGGGTTTTGGCACCAGCGCCACCTTGTCGTAGGCGAAATATTTTCCCCGGTACGAGAAGCGCTCCTCGGTCCAGGCCCGTTTGACAATCTCCAGCGTCTCAGCGAAGCGCTCACGACTTTCTTCATAGGGAACGCCGTAGGCCTCATAGGTGCGGGGAAACCCGCTGCGTCCGACACCGAAGATGAGGCGCCCGTCGCTGATCTGGTCGACGGTGGCTGCTTCCTCGGCGAGCCGCAGGGGATGGCAGAGCGGCAACACCTGAACTGCGGTGCCAATCTTCATCCGGCGCGTGCGCTGCGCAATGGCGGCAGCAAGGATCAGGGGCGATGCCAGGACAGAGCGATCGGGCGCGAAGTGCAGCTCCGCGAGCCACATGGCATCGAGCCCCCACTGCTCGGCGGCGTCGACCAGCGCGAAGGACTGCGCGAAGGCTTCTGCTTCGCTGGTATCCCCCGATTTCTGAAATTCGTGGAACAGACCAAATTCCATTGCTTCTCCCCACCGATCGCTTTTTTGCAGCGATAGTAACGGACGTCGGAGCGGATGGAAACGCCTGTCAGGGTTGCGCTTGAGTGATGGTATGCGTGGGGGCCCAGGGTTTGGTCGGTCCACTCGCCGGCCGCCACCAGCCTGCAATTACAAACCGGGCGACGATCCATTATGCTTCGCCCTTTCCACGTGAGTGGTTTGGGAAGGTGTCCATGCAGAGGATCAACGTTCTGGCTATTCAGCGCATCAGCGCTGAAGATCGCGCGAAGATTGAGGCCGTCGATCCGTCGATCGAATTGACCGACGCCGGGGGCTGGTATGACGGCGAGATGCGCGAAACGTGGCCTGCCTTCACCACGGCGCGCTATTTGGCATCAGGCGCCAACGGCGCAGGCACCCCTGAGGAACGCAATCGCCTGCTTGCTGGAGCCGAGGTCATCCTTGGTGGCTGGCCATTTCCGCTCGATCTGCGCGCCAGGGCCCCGAGGTTGAAATGGTTTCATCAGCGACCTGCGGGCGCCAGCAACCTATTGATCGGCGATCTATGGGGCAGCCCGGTGGTGGTGACGACGTCACGAGGCTCGGGCAATACGCTGGCGATGGCCGAATATGCGCTGGCCGGTATTCTGCACTTCGCCAAGGGCCTCCACCGCGCCGCGGTCGATCGAAGCGCGGGCGTGTTCGATCATCGCGCATATCGACCGCTTCTACTGGAAGGCAAGACGGCGTGCGTCGTCGGTGCCGGCGGAATCGGGCTCGATGTCGGCAAACTCTGCGCGGCGCTGGGCATGCGTGTCGTCGGCACCCGCCGCCACCCGCACCCGGACCGGCCCCTGCCACCGGGATTCAGCGAGCTTGGCGGGCCTGATGATCTCGACCGGTTGTTGCCGGAGAGCGATTTCGTGGTGATCTGCTGCCATTGGACACCGGAGACGACCCGTCTCTTCGACAAGGACCGCTTTGCAAAGATGAAGCCGGGGGGCGTGCTCATCAACGTTGCCCGAGGTGAGATCGTCGACGAGGAGGCCCTCGCCGACGCGCTCCAGCGCGATCATTTGCGCGGCGCAGCGCTCGATGTCTATGTCGGCGAATTCGAGCATACGCCGATGTCAAGGCTGTGGTCCGATCCCAGGGTGCTGATCACGCCGCACATCTCGTCTGCCAGCGATCAGGACCGTCATGGCGCCATCGCTCTCTTCTGCGATAATCTGCGTGCCTATCTCGCGGGCGAGCCGCTTCGGAACGTCATCGATTGGGAACGGGGCTATTGAAAAAAGGCGGCCGGAAATCGCCGCGTCGTCTCGCGTTCTTAGTGCTCGTCCCGCTCGAACACCTTGTCGAGTGCCGCGGCGTAGGCGGCGTGAACCAGCTCGGGATGATGCCGGCCGAGCGCCTCCATCATCACGCCCGAATTGATTTCGAGCACCTTCCACTCATCGGCGACCCGCACGACGTCGACCGACGCAAAGCGGATGCCGATCGCGTGCGCCGCGGCGACTGCAAGCGCCACGCAGGCCTCGCGCGTCGCTCCCGGGGGCACCAGAACAGGCCGTGCGCCGCGATCGAGATTGTGGCGCCAGTCGGCGCCGCGCTGCTTGGCGTAGACCGCGAGCGGCGCGTCGTCGATCAGCACCACGCGCACTTCCTCTGCGATCTCGACGAAGGGCGAGATGGCCAGCGAGATGCGTGAGGCAAAGATCTCGCGCGCGGCCTTGTCGAGCTCGGCTTCACCGGTCACCTTGAACATCAGCTGTCCCGAGGTGCCCTCGTTGGGTTTGAGGACCACGCCTTGCGGATGGTGCCGCAGCAAGGCGTGCATCGCTTCATGCAGGCCTGACGCGGGGGCGTAGTCCGCGAGCACCGGAGTCGAAAACTGGGTGTGGGCGATGGCGGGGAGGCCGGACATCGCGAGAACGTCCGAGGTCGCTGCCTTGTCGCTGGCGATGCGATGGGCGATTGCGCTGTTCAGTCCGAGATCGTAGCCGAGCGCGAAACGGCGCTTGTCGCCTCTCCGCATGACGATCAGCCAGCCCTGCGATTGCACCTCGCAGACGATGCCGTGCGATGAGCAATATTTCGTTATCGCATCGACGAAAATGCGGTTGCCGTGGGGCATCGCCGACCTCGGACTTCGTTCGCTGAAATTTCGTGCTGCATCGCCCGTCGATGCGGCAAGTTCATTGCGTATTCAAGCGTCGAATTAGCATGGATCGAACCGTTCATAAGATATCAACGACATGCATTTGGAAGCCTTCAAGACCGCGTCAGCGAGGGTTGATTATCGCGCGAATTGAAGTAGATGACGAAGCGAAAAGTGCAGGTTTATCAGGGCTTTTTCGCCGTTTCCCATCGAAAACCCGATTTCTTCCAACTTCCCCTCGCGAGGAAAAATAAACGACCATGAGCGCGTTCTATCGAGAGAAGGTTCTTTCCGTTCACCACTGGACCGACACGCTGTTCAGCTTCCGCGCCACGCGCGACTCCGGCTTCCGTTTCCAGAACGGTCAGTTTGCGATGATCGGGCTCGAGATCGAGGGCCGTCCCTTGATGCGCGCCTACAGCATGGCGAGCGCCAATCATGAGGAAGAGCTCGAGTTCTTCTCGATCAAGGTGCAGGACGGCCCGCTCACTTCGCGCCTCCAGAAAATTCGGGAGGGCGACACGATCCTGGTCGGCCGCAAGGCGACGGGGACGCTCGTCACCGACAACCTGCTGCCGGGCAATCGGCTGCTGTTGTTGTCGACCGGCACGGGCCTGGCGCCCTTCGCCAGCCTGATCAAGGACCCGGATGTCTACGATCGCTTCGAGAGCATCGTGCTGGTGCACGGCTGCCGCCAGGTCTCCGAGCTCGCTTATGGCGAGGAGCTGGTCGCGAGGCTTCGTGACGACGATCTGTTCGGGCCGCTGCTCTCCGAAAAGCTGATCTATTATCCGACCGTCACCCGCGAGCCGTTCCGCAATCGCGGCCGCATCACCGACCTGATCACGTCGAAACAGATCTTCGACGACATCGGGCAGGGACCGCTCGACATCGCCATCGACCGCATCATGATGTGCGGCAGCCCGGCGATGCTGGACGAGTTGAAGCAGATGTTCGAGGCGCGCGGCTTCCTCGAAGGTTCCAACAGCGCGCCCGGCCATTTCGTGATCGAGAAGGCGTTCGTGGAACGGTAGTTCGCTCTCTCATCTCGTCATTCCGGGCTCGCGCCAAGAGGCGCGCCCCGGAATGACGACGGGGCAGTGGCGCCCGCAATCTCCCCTTGCTAGAAGCTCCCCAACGGCGCGCGTATGACGCGCCGGCAGTGGGAGCAAGCCTTGTCCGACTCCGGCAATCCCGGACGACCGAAAACCGCCTTCGTGTTCGCCGGTGGCGGCAGTTTCGGCGCCGTGCAGGTCGGCATGATGCA
The DNA here is from genome assembly GCA_963795365.1 of uncultured Alphaproteobacteria bacterium. Lineage (GTDB taxonomy): Bacteria > Pseudomonadota > Alphaproteobacteria > Rhizobiales > Xanthobacteraceae > Bradyrhizobium. Next base: position 32,627 of record CAWCHW010000017.1, on the reverse strand, counting down.
GTCGCTGGTGAGCCATGGCGTCACCGCCGACATGGTGGTCGGCTCCAGCGTCGGCGCCATCAACGGCGCCTTTTATGCCGGCGACCCCACCCTCGACGGCGTCAAGCGGCTCGCTTCGATCTGGCGCGGCCTGACGCGCCATGACGTGTTCCCGATCTCGGCGCGGACCCTGATCGGCTTTCTCTGGCGCCGCGACTTCCTGATTCCCCATGACGGCATCCGCAAGCTGATCGACGATCATATCCCCTATCGCAACCTGGAAGAGGCCAAGCTGCCGGTGCACATCGTGACCACAGACATCATCACCGGCGAAAGCGTGGTGCTATCGGACGGCCCGACTGCGGACGCCGTCGTGGCGTCGACCGCGATTCCCGGCGCGTTCTCGCCGATCCGCTACAGGGATTACTATCTCGCCGACGGCGCGCTCTCCTCCAACACGCCGGTGCGCATCGCCGTGAAGAAGGGCGCAAAGCGGCTGATCATCCTGCCGACCGGACATGCCTGCGCCAACCAGGCGCCGCCGGTCGGCGCGGTCGCCAATGCGCTTCACGCGCTGACGCTGCTGATCTCGCGGCAAATGGTTGACGAGCTCGAAAATCTCGGTCCCGACATCGAATATTACGTGGTGCCGCCGCTCTGTCCGCTGGTCGGCTCCCCCTACGACTTTTCGCGTACCGCCGAGCATATCTCACGCGCCATTGACGCAACCGACGCCTGGTTGGCCGATAAGGGCCTGCAGCAGAGCGAAATTCCCCATGAATTGCGGCCGCACGATCACTAATTCCGGTTGCGTTGCACTGCAAAACAAGGCGTACGATCAGACAGATTGATTCTTTACGAGGCGCGGCGGTAGCCTGAATCCGCTCCACTAGCGCTGTCATATCCATGACGGCTGCCTTCGCTAAAGCATGATCCGGAAAAGTGTGAAGCGGTTTTCCGACAAGATCATGCTTAAAATAAAGAGCCGGCCGACAATAACAACGGGTTTGCCCGAGGGGTGCCATGGAAACGCTGATGCTTCCGTTCTCGCCGCGGTTCATCGTTCTGACGATTTGCGCCGTGGTCACCGCCCTGCTGCTCGCCCTCGGCGTCTTCGATCACAAGACATTCGACGTGGTCCTCATTCCGATCATCATCTTCGGCGCGCTGACCTTGCTCGGCATCCGCGACCTCGTGCAGAAGAATCACGCAGTTTTGCGCAACTATCCGATATCAGCGCATATGCGTTTCCTGCTCGAAGAGATCAGGCCGGAGATGCGGCAGTATTTCTTCGAGAGCGAAAAGGACGGCATGCCGTTCTCGCGCGATACCCGCGCGCTGGTCTATCAGCGCGCCAAGATGGTGCTCGACAAACGGCCGTTCGGCACCCAGGAGGACGTCTACCGCGAGGGCTATGAATGGATGCACCATTCGGTGGCGCCGAAGACCAACGCGAACGAGAAATTCCGCATCACGATCGGCGGTCCGGATTGCGCGAGGCCCTATTCGGCCTCCGTGTTCAACATCTCGGCGATGAGTTTTGGCGCGCTGTCGCCGAACGCGGTGCGCGCGCTCAATGCCGGCGCCAAAAACGGCGGCTTCGCCCATGACACCGGCGAGGGCGGCGTCAGTCCCTATCACCGCGAGATGGGCGGCGACATCATCTGGGAGGTCGGCTCGGGCTATTTCGGCTGCCGCAACCGCGACGGCAGCTTCAATCCGGACGAATTCGCGCGGATTGCCGGCGATGACCAGATCAAGATGGTCGAGCTCAAGATCAGCCAGGGCGCCAAGCCCGGCCACGGCGGCGTGCTGCCGGCGGCCAAGGTCTCCGAGGAGATTTCGAAGATCCGCGGCGTCGCCATGGGTGAGGATTGCATCTCGCCGGCAAACCATCGGGCGTTCTCGACGCCGATCGAGATGATGCAGTTCGTCGCCACCATGCGCAAACTCTCGGGCGGCAAGCCGGCCGGCTTCAAGCTGTGCATCGGCCATCCCTGGGAGTTCCTGGCGATCTGCAAGGCGATGCTGGAGACCGGCATCTATCCCGACTTCATCGTGGTCGACGGCAATGAGGGCGGCACCGGCGCGGCACCGCTCGAGTTCATGGACCATCTGGGCATGCCGATGCGCGAGGGCGTCAGCTTCGTGCACAATGCGCTGGTCGGCATCAAGGCGCGCGACCGCATCAGGCTCGGCGCGTCCGGCAAGATCGCCACCGCCTTCGACCTTGCGCGCGCGATGGCGATCGGCGCCGACTGGTGCAATTCGGCGCGCGGCTTCATGTTTGCGCTCGGCTGCATCCAGTCGCTGAGCTGCCACACCGACCGCTGCCCGACCGGCGTCACCACACAGGATCCGACCCGCAACCGCGCGCTCTACGTCCCCGACAAGCTCACGCGGGTCTACAACTATCATCACTCGACATTGCATGCGCTGGCCGAGCTGCTGGCGGCGGCCGGCCTCGAACATCCGCAGCAGCTGCGGCCGATCCACTTCTCGCAGCGGAGCTCGACCACCGACGTGTGCTCGTTCGCCCAGCTTTATCCGGCGCTGCGGCCGGGTGAATTGATCGAAGGCACCGACGATCCTCGCTTTCGCGACGCCTGGGCGATGGCGCGCGCGGATACGTTCCAGCCGGCGCTGTGTTTAGAGCCTGCAGAACTCCGCGTGCAGGCGGCCCGAGAAGATCGAGACCGGGCCGCGATCGGCGTTGTAGGCGGGATTGGCGATGAACTGATAGTCGGCGGTGAGCGTCACGCCCTTGGTGACCAGGTAGGCGTAGTAGGTCTCGAAAATCCGCTCCTGGCTGTAGTTCAGCCGGCCGTCGCCGATCAGGAGGCCAAGACCGCCGGCGGCGAGGAAGTCGCGGTGCGATTGCGAAAGGCCGTTGACTGCGCCGCCGATGCCGACCGTGTCGTTCGGGCGTCCCCAGAAGCTGCCCTTGATCGAGAGGCCGCCGGACAGGCTGCGGTCGATATCGGTGAAGGACAGGATTTCGTTCTGGCCGTCGTTCCAGCTGGCGCGCGCGAACAGGCCGACGTCCTGCACGATCTGCTGCTCGAGATTGCCGTAGACGCCGTATTTCGGGTTGGTGTGACGAATGCTCGCCATCACGCCGTTGATGTCGAGCGCGGGATTGGCGGCTGCGATCGCGAGCGCCTGGGCGTAATTGCCGGTGTTGCCTTCGTTGTCGAAAGCGCCGAGCCGCACCTTGCCCGGCTGGCCCGCAATATCGTAGCGGCCTTCGAACTCGACCACGCCGCCCAGGCCCTTGGTGGTCAGGATGTCGCTGTTGGGCTGTGACGGCAGCTCGAACAGGCCGGCGCGCACCGCCCAGGCCTTGCGGTTGAGCTCGACCACGGCGCCGCGGGTGAAGCCCGGCAGGTCAGCCGGAAAATCGTAGGCGCCCGACTCCCACATCGCCCAGTTCATGAAATCGGCGCGCGGATCGTGCGCATAGGCGTTGTTGTCGAAGAAGTCGCCGACCGCAAAGCGTCCGACGATGAAGGTGACGCGGTCGATGTCACGTTTGCCGGGGAGCTGGTGCGGCGCGTCGGCAACGTCTTCCTGCTCGCCGCCGAGACCCCAGGTCTGCTTGAAGTACCAGCGTTGCGCGCGAACCTTCGGGAAGGCGGCGCCCGCCTTTTGCGCCTCGCCATTGGAGAAGCCGCCAAGTCCGAGCGTGCCGGAGAGGCCGAAACCCTGCGCCAATTCGGGGTCGAAATAGATCTCGCCGCCTTGCCACAGCTTCATGCCGAGGAATGCGGTGGTGGTCCATGTCGACTGCAGCTGTGCGCCGCCGGTCAGGCTGTTGGGACCGGCATAGGGCGAACGAAAGGATGGATAGCCCTGCGGCAGGAACGTGGTCTGCGCGTGGACATTCCAGATGTCGGACTCGGGCAGCAACGGCGCGCGCGGCGTCGGAGTCCACGGCGCGTCGCCGAGGTGATAGTTCAGTCCGAACTTGAGAAGATGAATGCGCGGATCGATGGCGACGCCGGGAAGCCCGAAGCCGCTGAGGTCGTACTGCTGCCGCATCAGGTCGACATAGTCGTATTCGAGCTTGGCGCTCCAGTTGCCGCTGACCGCGAACTCGACGCCGGCGCCGGCAGTCCAGCCAAATTGAGTACGGCCGACCGTGGCGCCGCTGCCGTCATTGATGTCGACATGGGCGTGTCCCCAGGCGAAGCCGCCGGTGAGGTAGGGCATGATCGCGATCGAAGGCATAGCCGATGCGGCCGCGCGCCGTGCCGACATAGTCGATGGTGCTGTTGAACGGCATCGGCGGCAGCCGCGCGAACGCGGAGTGATCCAGCGGGCTGGTGAAGGTGGAATCCGCCTCGACGCCCAGCACGATGCGGTTGGCGAGCTCGCGGTTGGCGCCGACCTGATAGCCGCCGATCAGGCCGGTGACGCTGGTGGGAAACAGCAAGCCGATTTCGGGCAGCGGATTGGTGTCAGGCCCGAGGCTGCCACCGCCATAGCCGAAATGGCCGCCGACATAGAAACCGGTCCAGTCGTAGACCGACTTCAATGCCGGCGCCTTGAGCGGTATGTCCGCGGCATGCGCAGCGCCCGCGCTTGCCATCAGGCCAAGCGCGCATGCACGCAGCAAGGTTGGACGGTAGCGGCCCATCGCAAAGCTGTCCCCAGCGCGGATACCCCAACTCGTTCTCGGCCATCTCGGCACGCTAATGCCGCACGAGCAAATCGAACGAGCGAAATGGTCCGCTGTCCCCGTTACTTCATAGCTCCGACCATTGAGCCGTATTGCGAATCATTCGCAAATACAATGGTTCAAAGCGCCGCGGCTGTTGAGTTGGCATTGTTCTGTGACGACGATGCAACATCGTACCCGCCGTTTCACGTGCTCCAAGGTCACGTGCGCCCAAAAGGGTGACCCGCCCGGGGGGACATCCGGGCGGGTCGGGGCGCGACACGGGGTGGATGAAGTCCCGTGCCGAACATCAAGCCGGCAGGGATCCACAACCTCTGACGAAACTCAGTAGCAGGCGTTCACGGTGCCGATGTAGCGGCCGAAGGCGTCGTACTGGCGCACGAGGCAGGAGCGATAATACGGAGCCGGCGTCGAGGCTGCGATCGCGCTGCCGACGATGGCGGCGCCGAGCAGGGCTCCACCGAAACCCCAGCCATGATGGAAGCCATGGGCTTCAGCCTTGGTGGTGGTGGATGCGACGCTGCCGGCGACAGTGAGAGCAGCGACAGCGAGAGCGGCAATCTTGGTCTTGATCGTCATGGGATACTCCATCCGGTTGAGAACGGTCCGTTGTGGCCCGCTTGTGCCGATTGGACGGAGGCTCCATCGATCCGGTTCGTCTGACGTTGCGTGAATTTTCGGTAAGGTGAATTATTCAGTAAAATCAGCGCACTAGGGGGATGCCGGCTATTTTCCCGGATTTCGCGCGAAATCCCTCACGTCGAATTTATCGACGTCCTCGAGCAATTCGATGAACCCGCGCGCGCCGTGATCGAGCAAGGCTTCGCCTTTCTCCGGCGAGGCGAGCGTCGCGTTTCCAACTGCGCCGCTTGGATGAAGGTCCTGTGTTTGCCAGGCGAACGGCGCGGGCCGTTGCGTCGACAGCCAGCGATATTGCTTTTCCATCGCGATACTGCGCGGAGTGAAATCCGCAATTGCATCCCGGCGGACTTGCTCGCCATAGCGCGCCAGCATGATCGAGGTCTCGACCGCGCCGCCGTGAATGCCGTGCCGCAATTCTTCCGCCGGAAATAGCCCGGCCGGCGTGCCGAAGCGAAACCATGAGGTGGTCACCGCAAGCATGCGGTGAAAGGCGCGCAGGTCCTGTGCGGCCAGCGTCATCGCCGCGCTGTTGCCGCCATGGCTGGTGACGATGACGATTTTCCTCACGCCGGCGCGCGCCACGCTCTCGCCGATGGATTTCCACTTCGCGAGCGCGGCCTCCGTCGACAGCGTCTGCGTTCCCGCAAAATCGATGTGCTCGGTCGAGATGCCGATCCTCTCGATCGGAAGAAACGTCGCGGGCACGGCGTCGGGGAGATGCTCGCGCACCCGCGTAAGATAAGCGTCGGCGATCATCACGTCGGTTTCGAGCGGCAGATGCGGACCATGCTGCTCGGTCGCCGCCAGCGGCAGCACCGCGATCCATCGCGCAGCCGCAGCGGCATCGACCTTTGTCCAGTCGATCGCGGTCCAGTCGCGAGGAGGGAAGGGAGGCATCGAGGTTTCTTTTGGCCGGCTTGCGGGTTAGTTAGGGTTTCCCATCATGGGCCAGAACCAACGGGAGTCCAATCATGAGGCCTGCCCTTTTGCCGAGAGCCTTAACGGCGAGCCTGCTGGCGGCCTGTCTTGCCGCCGCGCCCGCCGCGGCCCAGGAAAAGGACAGCGCAAAAGACAAGCCGCGGACGCTGGACAAGGTCTCGTTCGGAACCAATTGGGTCGCGGAAGCCGAGCACGGCGGCTTCTTTCAGGCGGTCGCCGACGGCACCTACAACAAATACGGCCTCGATGTGTCAATCGTGCCGGGCGGCCCGAACGACAACAACCGCATGTTGCTGATCGCCGGCAAGATCGATTTCTTCATGGCCGCGAACACCCTGATGTCGTTCGACGCGGTCGCCAACAACGTGCCGCTGGTTTCGGTCGCCGCGATCTTTCAGAAGGATCCGCAGGTGTTTTTGACGCATCCGGAATCGAAAATCACCAGGCTGGAGGAGTTGAAGCCGCTGACGCTGTTCGTCTCCAGGGAGGGCATGACCACCTACTATCAATGGCTCAAGTCCGAATACGGTTTCAGCGACAAGAACGTCCGGCCCTACACCTTCAACGCACAACCCTTCATCGCCACCGCGCAGAGCGCGATGCAGGGTTACGTCACCTCGGAGCCATACGCGGTGGAGAAAGCCGCCGGCTTCAAGCCCGGCGTGATCCTGCTCGCCGACGCCGGCTACAACACCTATTCGACCCTGATCGAAGCGCGCGTCGAAACCGTGCAGAAGAAGCCGGACCTGGTGCAGCGCTTCGTCGATGCTTCCGTCATCGGCTGGTACAACTATCTCTATGGCGACAATTCCGCCGCCAATGCCATGATCAGGAAACTCAATCCGGAAATGACGGACGAGTTGCTGGCCTATTCGGTCGCGAAGATGAAAGAATTCGGCATCGTCGATTCCGGCGATGCGCTGAAGGACGGCATCGGCGCCATCAGTGACGAGCGGGTGACCAATGTGTTCCAGAAGATGGTGAAGGCCGGCGTGGTCAAGCCCGATATCGATTATCGCAAGTCCTATACGCTGCGCTTCGTCAACAAGGGCGTCGGCCTCGATCTCCGCCCCAAGAGCAAGAACTGACGATTGAATGGCAGCGCCCGTGGCCTTGTCGGAGGAAAGTGCAGGCGGCGACGGCCTCGCCGTGTCCTTGCGCGCGGTCACGAAGACCTTTGACAATGGCGTGACCGCGTTGGGGCCGCTCGACCTCGATATTCCCAAAGGCGAGTTCGTGTCGCTGCTCGGGCCTTCCGGCTGCGGCAAGTCGACGGCATTGCGGATCGTCGCGGGACTGACCAGCCCGACCTCCGGCAGCGTCGGGATTTCGCACCATGCCGGCGACGGGCGGCGGGGCCAAAGCATCGGCTTCGTGTTTCAGGACCCGACCTTGATGCCGTGGACGACCGTCACCGAGAATGTGCGACTGCCGTTGAAGCTCGCCAATGCCGCCGTCTCCGAGTCGGACGCGCGCATCGCCGAAGCGCTGGCGCGCGTCGGACTTGCCGATTTCGCCAACGCCTATCCGCGCGAATTGTCAGGGGGCATGAAGATGCGGGTGTCGCTGGCGCGCGCGCTGGTCACCGATCCCGATATTCTCTTGATGGACGAGCCGTTCGCGGCGCTCGACGAGATCACCCGTTTCCGGCTCAACAACGACCTGCTGACGCTGTGGCGCAAGTTGAACAAGACCGTGCTTTTCGTGACGCATTCGGTGTTCGAATCCGTCTATCTGTCGCAGCGCGTGGTCGTGATGACGCGACGGCCGGGCCGCGTCGGCGCCGATATCCGGATCGAGACATCCGAGCCGCGAGCTGAGGAATTTCGCACCTCGGCCGGCTATGGCGAGTATTGCCGAAAGGTCTCAGCCGCGCTGGCGCCCTCCTATCAAGGGCAAACAGCGCTATGAGCACGCAGCGCAACGGGCAGGCTCCGACGTCGGCCAACGAGCACGCGCTGCGCATCCTGCGCGTCGCGCTTCCCGTCATCGTCGCGGCGGCCGGCACCGCGCTCTGGGAGGCGATCGTAAGGATCTACGACATCCAGCCGTATGTGTTGCCTGGCCCGCTCGCGGTCCTGCACACCCTGATCGGCGATTGGGACGTGCTGTCGCAATCGCTGGCGACGACGCTGCTCACCACGCTTGAGGGTTTCGTCGCCGCCAGCATCGGCGGCATTGCGCTCGCGCTGTTGTTCAATCAGTCGAGATGGCTGGAATATTCGCTGTTTCCCTATGCGGTGATCCTGCAGGTCACGCCCGTGATCGCGATCGCGCCGCTGCTCCTGATCTACCTGCCGCAGCAGACCGCGGTGATCGTCTGCGCCTGGATCGTGGGCTTCTTTCCCGTGCTTTCCAACACCACGCTCGGGCTGAACTCGGTCGACCGCAACCTCGCCGGACTGTTCCAGCTCTACGGCGCTTCGCGCTGGCAGACGCTGCGTTACCTGAAATTGCCGGCAGCGCTGCCCTACATCCTCGGCGGTTTGAGGATCGCGGGCGGGCTGTCGCTGATCGGCGCCGTCGTTGCCGAAATCGCGGCCGGCACGGCCGGCGCGGGCTCGGGACTGGCCTACAGGATCGCCGAATCCGGCTACCGCCTCAACATTCCCCGCATGTTCGCGGCCCTGCTTTTGCTGTCATTGGCCGGGATTGTCATCTATGCCCTGCTGGCGCTAGTTTCGCACCTCTTGTTGCGGCGTTGGCACGAGAGTGCGCTTGGAAAGGAAAACTGATGGCGGCCGTGTCTTCCGAAAAAATCGATATCATCACCCATGGACCGGCCAAGCCGATTGTCGAGAACGGTTTCTCCGACCAGTTCGTGCTGCACCACTACGAGAGCACGCATGACCTCGAGCGGGTGCCGCCCGATGTCGCGGCGCGCGCGCGGGGCATGGCGATCACCTACAACACGGTGCGCGGCGACGCCAAGACGCTCGCGATGTTTCCCAAGCTCGAGATCGTGGCGGCGTTCGGCGTCGGCTACGACCACGTCGACGCCAATTACGCGCGCGAGCACAACATCATGGTCACCAACACCCCCGACGTGCTGACCGAGGAGGTCGCCGACATCACGATGGGGCTTCTGATCTGTACGCTGCGCGAATTCATCAAGGCCGACCGCTATCTGCGTTCGGGACTCTGGACCACGCAGCAATATCCCCTGAGCGTCGGCTCGCTGCGCGACCGCAAGGTCGGCATCGTCGGCATGGGGCGGATTGGGCAGGCGATCGCGCGCCGCATCGAGGCCTGCAAGGTGCCGGTGGTCTATCACAGCCGCAACCCGGCCAAGGGCGTCTCGTACAAGCATTACCCCGACCTGATCGAGATGGCGAAGGCCGTGGACACGCTGATCGCGATCGTGCCGGGCGGTCCCGGCACCGCGAAGATGATCAACGCCGACGTGATGAAAGCGCTGGGACCGCGCGGCGTGATCATCAATGTCGCGCGCGGCACCGTGATCGACGAGCAGGCGCTGATCGCCGCGCTGAAATCCGGCACCATTCTCGCCGCCGGCCTCGACGTGTTCGAGAAGGAGCCGAACGTTCCGGACGAACTGAAGAGCATGCAGAATGTCGTCCTGCTGCCACATATCGGTTCGGCTTCCGTGGTAACGCGCAACGCAATGGATCAGCTGGTGGTCGACAATCTCAAGTCCTGGTTCGCAGGCAAGCCGCCGCTGACGCCGGTCCCGGAGACGCCCGTAAAGGCCAGCTGATGAAATTTCGTATCTTTCTCGTGGCGGCGCTCGCGCTTGCCGTTGTCGCCTCCCCCGCGCGCGCGCAGGACGCCGCGACATTGAAGAAGAACATGATCGGGCAGTGGGAGCTCTCCACCACCGAGCGCAGCAAGACCTGCGTGGTGACATTGAAGCCCGACAACACGCCGCAAGGCCTCAAGCTCGAGCTCGAGCCCGGTTGCGCCGCCGCGTTGCCCTTCACCAAGGACATCACCGGCTGGAACGTCAGGGGGCTCGACATCGTGCGGCTGCAGGATGCTGCGGGCGAAGCCGTGATCGACTTCACCGAGGTCGAGGCCGGCATTCTCGAAGGCGTGCGCAGCGGCGAGGGCGTCTACATCCTGCAGAATCTCGCCGCCGCCCGCTCGCTCGCGAAATCGATGGATCAGATGATCGGTGACTGGGCGATGGTGCGCGGCAATGGCAACGTCGTTTGCGGGCTGGTGCTCACCAACAACGACGCCGGCAACGACAATTTCGAGGTGTTCCTGAAACCGAAATGCGATCCCGCGGTCGCGGCCTTCGCGCCGAAACAGTGGCGGCTCGAGCGCGGCCAGATCCTGCTGATGTCGGACAAGGGCGAGACCTGGCGCTTCGAGGCCGACGACAACGCGCAATGGCGGCTGGTGCCCGACAGCGCCGATCCGCTGATCATGCTGCGGCAGTAGTCAACTGAGAGTTTTGTCGCGCTCCCTCCCAACGGAGGGAGGTATTACATGTCCCATTACCGAGCCTAGTTTCGACAACTGAGCAATATTGACCAGCAATTTCGGAACTCGGCGGGCATGTTGACTGTATCACCGCCCCGCCTGCGGCATCCATCGGTGACTGGGAGTCGGCGCTCTCGCCCCCTCGAATTGCGGACAAGCGCGATGCGGCTGTATCCTTCCAAACAGACAGAACCTCTTCAAGATCGCATCGCATCTTTCGTCCGGAAGATCAGAGAGAGAGCCTCTGAGCTTCCACCGGGTGAAGAGAAAGATGGGTTGCTCCGGAGAGCCCAGCTGGCCGACTCCGCATCCGATATAAGCCTTTTGGCCAGTTCGCCGGAATCGAAGCCGCCGGAGTAGGGCCGCCTCAGTTTAGTTAGTTGTGTGTCCGTAATGCGCGCGCGGGCGCGAGGGTGGTTCATGCCGGGCGCCTAAATCTTTTGGAGTGAGCAATATTGACCAGCAATCCGAAAACCTGGAGAGCATGCTGGCTGGATCACCGCCCTTTATCGGCATCTACCGGTGACTGAGAGTTTCGTGCTCCCGCCTGATCCAGGGCGAAGCATCATGCCATCACTTCAGCTTACGCCTGCAGACGACCAAACTCGGTATACCAACTCGCAACTTCTTCAATTGCGCCGTCAAATGCTCCGGCACGCTCGGTCGTGGCCGAGAGGATCATCTGAACGGAATCAACGTCGGCAGACCGCCGCTTCGTTCCGGAGTCTCTCTGGGAACAGGGAGTGGCTTGACGCGCATGCCGTTTTTCTCTTTCGGAAAGACGTTCATCAGCGCGTGGTGCCCTTGCCGCTCCGATCAACTTCTCCGCGACTGAGCAATATTGACCAGCAATCAGTTGCGTTGCGACCTGATGGTTCAATCACCGCGCCGCCACCGGCTTTGATCGGTGACTGAGAATGTAGCGCTCCCGACTGATGTAAGGGATTACATCATGAGCACGTTTTACAGTCCGCCATGTCCGAAGTGCAAGACAATGACGATGCTGGCACGGATCACCCCCGGTTCAGCCGGCTTTGACATCCGGACGTTCGAATGCCCCGCTTGCAATGATGTTCATCAGCGCGTGGTGGCGCTTGTTGATCCCATGAAATCTCGGGAAACAGCGGGCTGGCTCCGGGGCGAATTGCGGACGCCAACTTAGGTGGTCGCCGGCCGAAAACTTCGTCATCAAAAAGAAATGGCCTCAGTCCGGGGTAAAAAACTGAGGCCATCCTTAAGGAATGCGCGGTAGCGGCCCGCTACGTTCGGCTACCAGCGATCACGTCCGGTTCGCTTTGCGGGTCAGTTTTGCACACCGTGCACGGATCACCCGCCCCTCGGGCTAATCCTAAAAAGGGAGAACTCTTATGCCTCGAATTAGGTACTACCTCACAGCGGCATTTCTTGCTGCAGTTTCGTGCAGTGCCGCCAATGCGCAGACCTCGGTATCGCCTTCCACAACAAAGCCTGCACCCGCAGCGTCGGCCGATTCATCGAAAGGTTCCGTATCGACGCGGGTCGAGAACTGGACCGAAGTTCAGTGGGAGGCGGCAAAAATAGAGTGGGCCAAAGACACAACCAAATGGGCAAATTGCCAGAAGCAGTGGAACGAACAAAAACACGAGGGTCGGAAGAATTGGCCGGCCCTTTACAAGTGCATGACCGGGTCCGAGGGTTGACGGGGCCCGCCGGTTCGCCGCCGTGGTCAATTTTGCTCATTGCCCTAATTCTGTCTACCGAGCGGCTGTCCCTTGGTTCTCGGAACAGGATGCACCTTAAGGCATTAGTCTTGCATCGCCGTTCCATTTTTGGCCGCTACCGGTGACCGGGAGTTTTATGCTCCCGCCAGATTCTTGGGGCGGGCAACATAATGCCACGGTCTATCATCGCCGATTCCACCCGCATGGAGATTGAACGGCCACCATGTCCGAAATGCCGCGGGCCTATGACGTTTACAGGTGCGGTATTGAGATCAGACGGTGTCAACGAGCGCACCTTTGAGTGCATCTTATGCAAATGCACCGAGAAGGTCACCGTTGCGACAGGATGAGAAAAACCGCGAGCTGGTTTGCGCGCGCTGTATGGAGTTCTAAAATGAAAACGGTGCTTGGAGTGAGTGTCGCTCTTCTACTCTTGGGGAGCGGTGTGTGGGCAAGCCTCAGCGTCGGCTCACTTTCCCAAAACACTGGCGCGTGGGTCTCGCATTCTCGTTGACCAAACCGGACTCACACGCGCGCCGCCGCTGTTCAATTGTCCGGAGTGCGAATACGCTTAAATACGTGACAGTCAAAAGCCGGCAATCGAGGATCAATCATGCAAAAGTTCTTTTTCGATATGAAAGACGGCGTCCCGATGAGAGATCGCGTCGGCATCGAGTTCAACGCAGATGCTGATGCGATCAAGCACTGCAAAGCGATGGCGCTTGACTTCCGCAACCACAGTCTGCGGGACGATCAGGACCTTGAAATCCTCGTTGTAAACGAAATCGGAAGAGAGATTTATCGCGAGTTTGTTCACCGCAAGCCGGAATGAATAAAGGGGGTAATTCCGATTTCCTCTGCACGGAACCGTTTTGAACAGCAGGTCGCATGATGATGATAAATAACTCAACTCACGAATTTGAACGCTTATTGGGTAAGGCCGCGCTGGCATTGTGGTCTGACTTCCCTCGGAATGTGCAGGAGATCCTTTTCGAAACGGCTGTGGGCGGGGAAATCATAATTCGAAACCATTTGGCTTCGTACCTGCACGATCACCACCCGAAAACGGCGCACCCAGCAAAGCCGACGCAGTTAGCCTAGGGCGCAGCCTGGCCGTCATCGTCGAGGGAACGGCGACTTTTGTTTTTGGCACTTCACGGACATGCCGGGTGAACTGACCATGTCCGCTCCCGAGGGCGAGGCTGACAGCCTCCTTGGGTGTGATCGGATTATGAGTCCACGCCCTGGCTGCGGCAGTAACCGGGCGTGTGCTCATATAAATCGCCGACACTGACAGCTTGACGATGTCCGCGCTACGCTCGAAAGCGGACATTCGACGCAGCCTTCAACAGGTCTGCTTGGGCAGCAAGCTTTCGCTGTTATGACGTGACCGGCTTCTCGGCACGCATCTCCGCAAAGGTCTCCTTGGCGACCAGCAGCGCCTCGCGCACAAGAGGCGCGCCGACATAGCCGAGCAGGTGCAGAATCGCCTCGACGAGCTCGTCCTCGGTCCAGCCGTGGTTACACGCAAAGCGGATATGCAGTTTCAGCTCCGGGGTCCGCCCTGTTGCGGTGTCGGAGACGACGCAGATCAACGTCCTGGTCTTCAGGTCGAGCCCGGGCCTCGTCCACAGCGTGCCGAACAACGTCTCCTGCGTCAGCGCCGCAAATTTCTCCATGATCGGATCGGTGTACAGCTGCTGATCGAGCTTGTCGGCGTAGGCCGCGCCCATGAGATTGCGGCGCATCGCGCGGCCTTTTGCGCGCAAGGGGCTGTCGGTCATTGCTACGTTCCTCCTGAGTGAGTTTCCAAATTTCCGTTGGGATCTCGAACGGCGCGTCACGCCGGTTGAAAACAGATCAGACCTGACGCTGAATGGCAATGATTGCGCGCCGATCGGTGGCATCGCCAACCTTCTTGCCGTTTGGGGTGGCTCCGAAATGCTTGACGTGAACCTCGAAGCCGACGGTGGCGGAGCCTAGCCAGAAACGTCTGAGCCAACCCACTGCACCAGCTCGAGCGTGATGCCCTCGGGACCCTCGAAGAGCCGCAGCTTTCGGCTGATGTAGTCCATCTCGTCGCTCAGCATGGTTACGCCGTTGGCCACGAGGCGCGCGGTGTCCGCCTCGATGTCGTCGACGCGGAACGCGAGGTGGTTGAAGCCCCGTTGTCGCAGATTCGTCGGATGCGCGCCCGGATCGGTGCCTGGGGCCGGATCGAACTCGAGCAGCTGGATCTCGAAATGCGGATCCACTCCCTCGAGTGCGAGGGTAATGTGCTGCGCTTTCATGCCCGGCATGCCCATGTACCGGGCGGGAACGCCGCCGTCGATCGTCTCGACGTGCTTCTTTCTGAAGCCAAGCAGCGCGAAGAACGCGATCGCCGGACCGGCGTCGGCCACCGCGATCGTAATGTGATCCGGATTGAGTATCATCTCATTGCTCCCCGTCATCAACGCCGCGCACTCGCCCGCTCACCTACACCGGGTGAGCTGCCGACAACCGGCCTGCCTGCTCTTGCAAGGCTACCAGCTCGCTCTGTCGCATGGTAGGTGGATCGGCCCGCCGCCAGAAGCGGACATATGAAGACGTACTGCCGATGTCTGCTGTTGAGGGAGGGGCGGAGATGCCATCCTAGCTTAGCCGTCTTAGATGCCGGGGTAGTCGAACCAGCGCATGGCTAATCGGCGCCGACGTTTTGTTGAAGCTGGAGTGTCGCAGAACAGAATCGATACGTGGCGGACAGCGCACGAGACCACATTTTCCAAGTGAATGGCGGAATTCGAAGGAAAGCAGCGCCGTCACGTTAATGTGGAAGGACGAGTGATTAGCGCGTCTTGACTTGAGGTAATCTCTCTGGATGAAAATCTTCTGCCGTGTAAGCGATCGGTGCCTTCACTTCCTCCGGCCTGACAGGGATCAACGTAACATCAACTTTCATGCCAGATCCATGGACCGAGCCTGATCCACGACCAAAATCTCCTTTTGAAATACCCTCGAAAGTGAGTTGCACTTCATCGTCTCCCACCAGGCTTTCTTGTCCAGCGGCATGACGACGGGTCATCAACGTCACGGTGAAGCGATCACCATCAACTGCATATGATCCGCTGTAGCTGATGATGCTGTCCGAACCTGATACCTTACCGTCCTTGAACAACACTCTGCCGGTCCCCGAACCCAATGTTGTTCGGAACCACGCAGTGTATTCTCCATCTCCGAGCATGCTTGTCCTTCTGATATCGACGAGCGCCGGTTCTCAAACGGGCTTGAGGCCTGCTTTGTTGCACGAGCAGTGAACTTCCGGTTAGCAAAGGGTTAGCTGGATCGCTCGGCGTCATTTCAATCATGTCTGATGTCTCCCAATTAACCGTGAATGTCCAAAGAGCGGAACCCGGACCCCTGGCGCGGCGTACTACTTTACATTGCGAAGGGTGATCGATCATGCCGAGGTTTAATTTCGACCTTATTGGCGCGCGCACGGTGCACGATCCAAACGGCCTGATGTTTGTGAATTGCCAGGCCGCCGGTCGCTTTGCGGGTGAACTGGCGAACGACCTGAGTGCTCTCCGACCGGAGCTTCACGAAAACGCCTCCGTCGTGATGACGGATGCGCGCAATTTGCTGACATATTGCATCGCAATCCGTTAGGGCTTACTTGCCGTGATCCTTCATCGCTAGGAACGGCTCATGGAAATCTATCAATCGAAGTTTTGCCCCGCGTCGGCCATCGAGCGACCCCGTGCGGCCATTTGCTACGTGGATTTAGTCTGATGATGGTTCGCTCCGGGCTGCTTAAGAACGTCTTCGTAATGGCGATCATCGTGCCCCTCCTCGCGGCGGCAGACGAGGCGCCGCTGCGCGTTGGCGGCGACGTGACCAGGCCCGACAAAATCTCGGAACCGCCGCCGGTCTACACTGAGCTGGCGCGCAAGGCGCGGGTACAGGGGACGGTGATCATCGAGGCGATCATCGACACCCAGGGCAACGTGGTCGACGCCCGCGTCCTGAAGGGACTGCCGATGGGGCTTGACCGAGCGGCGTTCGATGCCGTGCAGAAGTGGAAGTTCAAACCGGCCACGTTGAAGGGCGAGCCCGTCAAGGTCTATTACACGCTGACTGTCAATTTCAAGCTTCAGTGAGGTGTCGTAACCCGGGGTGAAGGGCAGAGAACCTTCTTGAAGTCCGGATATGTCCACGCTCGGGACGTACTTTATGCTGCGGCCTTCTCCTCTTTGTCCGGCCCGCGCATCACGATCTTGAGCGCATCGTCCGGCAGGGGCCTCTGAAGCACCTTCGCCTCATCCCATTCTGGTCAACAATCAGAAGCAGCACGGCCGGTCCTCATTTTCGCATCGCGAAGAAGGCGCCGATGTCAGGCGCCGGCGACTTGATCTCGACCACAACGGAGTCCTCGATGGCCTCCAATCCGTGGAGGACTCCTTTGGGGTGCCGGCAAACATCGCCAGGCCTCATGATGAATTCCTCCGAGCCGACGGTCGATTTCACTTTGCCCTTCACGACATAGGCAACCGATTCGTGCGTGTGGGTGTGAAGCGGGGCGCCGACCCCCGCCGCATAGTGGATCTCGAGGAATATCATCTCGTCACCCCTGATAAGCGGCTTGACGAGCATATCGCCGCCATACACCGGCTGGCCCTCAACGGCGCTTACCGCCACAGCTTCGACGTCAGCATTTCTCGACTTGATCATACTGGCCTCCCTTATGCACTGAGCATATCGCCCGATCCCTACTCCGCGTATTGCGCGATCCCGCCGCCGAACGACCAGTTCTCCTTGACGCATTCGACGAGGTTGATGACCACGTCGTCGCGCTTGAGCTTCAGCTGCGCGTGGATGTCGTCGGCGATGCGCTTGAAGAAGGCCTTCTTCATCTCGACGGTACGGCCCGTATTCATCGTGATCTGAATGATGACGATGTCCTTGCTGTAGGTATTGCCCAAATAGTTGTCGGCAATGTTCAGACCTTCCGCCGGGTGCTCGGTGATGACCTGGAATTTGTCGTTCTCGGGCACGTTGATGATTTCGCGCATCGCGCGATAGACGATTTCGCCGAGCGTTTTTCGGAACTCGGCGGGTTTGCCTTGAATGAGATCGATGCGAACGAGCGGCATGATGGGGATCCTCCTGCGACCCCTAAATTAGGCGCTGATTCGCGGCGGGAAAGCCCTTCTAACGAGGATTTGTGGAACGGATCGCGGTGCGACGCGTTTGCCGCGCAAGTAGGACTGGAGCCAGACCATGGCTGACAAAACCGTGCTCGCGATCGGCATCGATCCCGTCTTTGTCGACTACACCGCGCTCCCGCAATTCACGCCGGAAATGTTCCGCAGCTATATCGATGCGCAGATCGAGCGGGTGCGCGACATGGGATACGATGTCACGAGCTGCCTGATCGATCTCGGCGATACTGCGGAGGCCGTGACCGCCGGGGCGCTCAAAGCGCGCGACTTCGACTGCGTGCTGATCGGCGCCGGCCTGCGGCAACCGCCCGAGCGGCTGCTGCTGTTCGAGACAATCATCAACCTGATCCATCGCCTCGCGCCGAAAGCCAGCATCTGCTTCAACACCACGCCGGCGGATACCGCGGAAGCGGTGCAGCGCTGGCTGTGATATAGGGGTGGCTGGCTGCCCTTTGGGGCTTCATCGATATCCGGGGGGGCGCGTGACCAGGCCCGAAATCATCGGCTCCGTGCGGTCGAGCTACACCCGTGTGGTGCGCATGGTCTGCGAGGAAAAGGCCATCGCCTACGACCTGACCGAGACGCTGCTTGGCGCGGCGGAAATCCGTGCGCTGCATCCGTTCGGCAAGATGCCGATACTTCGGCATGGCGATCTGGTGCTGTGCGAGTCCAAGGCGATCGCGACCTATCTCGACCGCGCCTTTGACGGCCCCCAGCTCATCCCGTCCGAGCCACGCCCGGCTGCGCTGACCGAGCAATGGGTATCGCTGATCAACACCGCGATCGATCCGCTGCTGGTCCGGCGCTATCTGCTGGCCTATGCCGCGCCGAAAACCGCCGACGGCAAGCCGGATCGCGCGTTGATCGAGGCGCTGCTGCCGGATGTGCGTGCCCAGCTTGCTCTGCTGGACGATGCGGTCGCGGCGACCAACCATCTGGTCGGCGACGGCGTCACGCTCGCCGACATCTATCTCCTGCCGATGCTGTTTTATCTGAAGCTGTTGCCGGAATCAGGACCGCTGCTGGCGCCGTCGACGGCGCTTGGCCGCTATCTCGAAACCCATGCGGCGCGGCCGAGCTTCGTTCGCACCGTTCCGCCGCTCGGGCCGCCGCGGCGGGCGACCACGTCCTGACCCGAAAAATCTTCTTTAATCGACTGTCGATTTGAAGCCGGCTTGTTCGTCGTCCTGATGGGCGGCAATATTCCGCGCCTGCACAGGAGACCCCAGAAGATGCGCTTCATGTATATCGTGACGTCCCCGAAACCGATGACGGCTCCGAACCCGGCCCTGTTCGAGGCGATCAACAAGCTCCGCGACCGGGAACTCAAGGCCGGCCGCATGATCGATGATGGCGGGCTGCTACCGGTCGCGACCGGCGCGCAGGTCCGCATCGCCGACAAGAAGATTAGCGTCATCGACGGGCCGTTCGTGGAGACCAAGGAAATGATCGGCGGTTATGCCATCTTCGATCTGCGTGACAAGGAAGAGGCGGTCGTCATGGCGAGGGAGTTCATGCAACTCCATCTCGACCATATGCCGGATTGGGAAGGCACGTGCGAGGTCCGCGCCATGTTCACCAATCCATGTGCGTAGTCCGCGAACGAGATCGGGAGCCATGACGGCTGCCGATACAAATCGCACCATCGTCGCGACCTGGCGCATCGAGCAGCCGAGGCTGATCACCAGCCTCTCACGCATGCTGCGCGACGTGCCGCTCGCCGAGGATCTGACCCAGGAAGCGCTGCTGGCGGCGCTGGAGCATTGGCCCGCGGCCGGCGTGCCGGATAATCCCGGCGCGTGGCTGATGACGACCGCCAAGCGCAAGGCGCTCGATCACCTGCGGCGTCGCCGGATGCTCTCGAGCAAGCACGACGTCATCCTGCGGGATCTGGAGCGGGAGCAAGAAGCGATGCCCGATCTGGACTCCGCGCTGGACGACGATATCGGCGACGAGTTGCTGCGGCTGCTGTTCACGGCCTGCCATCCGCGGTTGTCGCGCGAGGCGGGAGCGGCGCTGGCACTGCGCATGATCTGTGGACTGACCACCGAAGAGATCGCCCGCGCCTTCCTGATCCCCGAGCCGACCGTTTCCCAGCGCATCGTCCGCGCCAAGCGCACGCTGTCGGAATCCGGTCTCGCCTATGAGACGCCGCGCGGCGAAGAGCTGTCGGTGCGGCTCGCCTCCGTGATGGAGGTGGTCTATCTGGTCTTCAACGAGGGCTATGCGGCCGCCCGCGGCGACGAATGGCACCGGCCGCAGCTGTGCCACGAGGCGCTTCGCCTCGGGCGGATCCTCGCCGCGATTGCGCCGCAGGAGCCGGAAACGCACGGGCTGCTTGCGTTGATGGAGCTGAACGCCTCGCGCAGCGCTGCGCGCACCGACGCGCATGGCGATCCCGTGCTGCTGATGGACCAGAACCGCGCGTTGTGGGACCAGCGTCAGATTGCCCGTGGCCTGCGGTTGCTGGCGAAAGCCCGCGAGCTTGGCGGTGCCGGCGGCTTCTATGCGCTGCAGGCCGCGCTCGTCGCTTGCCACGCCCGTGCCGGCACGCCCGAGGATACCGATTGGCGGGCGATCGCAGCCCTTTATGGGGAGCTCGCGGCGCTGGTCCCTTCACCCGTGATCGAGCTCAATCGCGCTGTCGCCGTCGGCATGGCCGAAGGCGCCGCGGCGGGACTTGCGATCGTGGACACGTTGCATGATGCGCCCGAACTCAGGAACTATCACCTGTTGCCGACGGTGCTCGGCGACTTCCTCGAAAGGCTCGGCCGCCACCACGAAGCACGCGCGGCCTTCGAGGCGGCTATCAAGCTGACGGGCAATGCGCGCGAGCAGACGATGTTGAAACGTCGCGCAACTGCTGCTGCCGATGCCGCGAATGAGCCGCGCACCTGAACTTATCGCGCCGTTGTCGCGTCCGGGATGATCTGCTGCAGCAGGTCGGGCTTGACCGAGAGCTGGCCGACGAACGGCCGGTCGTGCGCTGCGATCAGCAGCACCGAGGCAGCGACGCCGGTCGCGAACAGGCCCAATACGATGGACGTGGCCTTGCGGTCGTCACAATGCACCATCGCCATTGCGAGCAAGGCGCATGCGGCCTGCAAATAGAGGCCACGTCCATTTGACGAAATTGACTTCCGAGAGGCTCACGATGATGCGCTGCCGCCGCGCGTCCAGCACGGTCTGGATCGCGCTGACGATCTCGTGCTGCGCGGTCTGCTGGCCAGCCGCTGATGCCGGCAGCGACAGCACGAGCTGCAGCGCGTCGGCCAGTGGTTTCGGGGTGGTGTTGAGCGAGGCCGTCTGGTGCGCCATCATCGGCCATTCCACCGTGGCGGTTTGCTGCACATAGTCGCGCACGAGGCCGTGCAAGCGGTTGTCGGGCTCGCCCGGAAAACTCGCGCCGAAGACAAGGATCGATCTGAGCGCGCTGGCTTCGCGACTGATGGCAGCACTGGCGCGATCGTTGTCGCTCCAGACCTGCGCCGCGGTGAACGCCACGAACAGGCCGAAGATGATGCCGAGCGAGGGGAGCATCCCGACCGAAATCGCCTTGAATGATTTGCCGAGCCCGCGCGCCGCGAGCGCGCCGACGGCGGCCTGGATTGCCCACGTCAGCAGATAGGTGAAGCCGAAGATCACCAGCGCCATCACAGGCACCGGCAGGCCGTGCAACCAGTCGCTCATGTCCTCCCCCAAAAGCCGAAACATGATTCCGTCGCGGTCAGGCTAGCATGGGATGCCGGGCGGCGACGATATGCGCGTCTTAGGCCATTGACCTGCCGCAACGGCGGTGCAAACAGGAGAACGTGATCGCAACAGGGAGAATCGCGGAAATGATTCGGAATTTTGCAATTGCGGCATTGGTTGCGTCGGTGTTGGCGATGCCATCGCGACCGGCGGTGGCGCAGAACACGCTTGGCGGCGCCATCGTGGGCGGCGTCGGCGGGGCGATCGTTGGTGGCGCCATCGGCGGCCGCCGCGGTGCCGCGATCGGCGCCGTGATCGGAGCCGGCACGGGAGCGGCCATCGCTTCCGAAGGCGAGCGGCGCCGGGGCGGCTATTACTATTACCGCGACCGCTGCTACTACCCGCAGCCGGACGGCAGCTACGTGCCGGTCGACCCGCGCTATTGCTATTGAGTTCGGGATTGTCTGCAGTTGAAGAGGCGCCCTAGCTGGCGCCTCTTTTGTTGGGGCTGAACCAACCGCATCCCTCTGCCGACGATGATGTGGTCGTGCACGTCAACCGGGACTTCGCTTGGGCAGATCAGTCCTTGCGCTGAACGGCAATGATGGCGCGACGATGGGTGCCATCGCCGACTTTCTTGTCCTCGTCGTGCGCCTCGACCTTGAAGCGCAGCTTGCGCCCATCGATCTCGATCAACTCGGCCCGCACCGTCACCTTCTGGCCTTTTGGCGTGGCGCCGAAATGCTTGACGTGCACCTCGAAGCCGACGGTGGTGTGCCCTTCCGGCAAATAATCCTGTACGGCCTGGATACCGGCACGCTCCATCAGCCCGATCATCGATGGCGTGGACAGCACGCCATCGCCTCCCATGTGCTTGACCACCAGCTTGTCGTCGACTGTCGTGACGATCTCGGCTTTGAGCCCTACTGTCAGGCGATCTGTCGGCATGTGTCTCTCTCCATTATTGAGCAGCATTAGATCAGCCGCATCCCCTTCAAACTCGCATGCCCGTTCTTGCCGACGATGATGTGGTCGTGCACGGCAATGCCGAGCGGGGCTGCGATATCGACGATCGCCTTGGTCATCGCGATGTCGGCCTGCGACGGCGTCGGATCGCCGCTCGGATGGTTGTGCACCAGGATCAGCGCGGTCGCCGACAATTCCAGCGCGCGCTTGATCACCTCGCGCGGATAGACCGGGGTGTGGTCGATGGTGCCGATCTGCTGCACCTCGTCTGATATCAGCTGGTTGCGCTTGTCGAGGAACAGCAGGCGGAATTGCTCCTTGTCGGCGAACGCCATGCTGGAACGGCAGTAGTCGATCACCTCGTTCCACGACGACAGCGCGACGCTGCGTTTGATCTCGCCCTTGGCGATGCGGTCTGCCGCCGCCGCGATCAGCTTGAGCTGGTTGACGGAAGCGTCCTTGACGCCTTCGACCTCGCGCAGCCGCGCCTCCGGCGCGTGGATCACTTCGGCGAACGAGCCGAACGTCTTCAGCAGTGCCTTGGCCAGCGGCTTGGTGTCGCGCCGCGGGATCGCGGCAAACAGCGCCAGCTCCAGCAGTTCGTAGTCGCTGAGCGCATCGGGGCCCGCGCCGTAAAACCGTTCGCGCAGCCGTTCGCGGTGGCCGAAATAATGCGGCGTCTCATCGGGCGGATCCAGCGGCGGTCTGGGTTTGGCGGACATCGGGGACAACCATGCCGCGCCGCGCGGGTTTTGCAAGGGGTGCAGACCGGCGCCGCGTCATAGCGGCGGGTAGTCGATCGGCACCTTGGGGTCGCGGTGCCAGTCATATTCGGCGGCCCGAACCGCGATCTCGGCCACTTTGCGGCTGGCCATTCGTGACACCAGATAGAAGCCCATGTCCGTACCCGCAGAAACGCCGGCCGAGGTGACGTATTTTCCGGCGTCGACCCATCGCGACACGCGATCCCAAAGCACGCGCGGTCCCTGCTCTGCGACCCAGTCGAACGAGCCATGATTGGTGGCGGCAGGAAGGCCGTCGAGGAAGCCGCAGGTCGCGAGCACCGCAGCACCGGTGCAGACCGACGACATGATGCCGACCTTGCGGTCCATGGCGCGCATCCAGTCGAGCAGGGCCGCGACACCGGCCGGATCGGCTTTGCTGTCGAGCAACGGCCATGTGCCGCCGCCGCCGGGCACCATCAACAGATCGAGCGGCTCCTGCAGGGCGCGCGCGAAATCCCAGTCCGGCGCGACCGACGGCCCGTTGATGCTCTTCACATTGGCCATGGTCTTGCCGATGAGAAAGATCTCGAAGGGATAGGGCGGCGGCGAGGCGTAACTGGTGCCGAGGAAACGCGCGATCGAGAAGGCTTCGAGGAAGCCGAACACGTCGATCGGCTCGAAATTCTCATAGACGAAAATGCCGATTCTCTGTGTCGGAGGAAAAGGGTGACCGCTTGCCATCCGAAGCCTCCTGTCGTCCCCGACGGCGCGGCTCTCGCCCGCAGGGCAGATCGCAACAATTTTGATGAAGCACCGCGCGACATTGCGCAACTTCAAATCTATGGACGATCATAAGTGCGTATTGTTACAATATGCACGTCTTGATGGTTTTAGCCATAGCCACGGCAGCGCCGTGCGGCGCGGAGGAGACGGTTCATGTATTCGAGGCGATCGGTTGCGGGATCTTGTGCCGCTGGCTTCTTGCTCGCAAGTGTCGTGTGCCCGGCTTCGGCCCAGCAACCGGCCACCGGCTTGCGGCTGTTTCAAAATCCTCCGGAGCTGCAACCGGTCACGCCACGTCGCGCGCCCAGCCAATCGCTCGTGATCCTGAATGCACCTTCGGCGGTCGCGCCGCAGCAGGACGTGACCTTCGATCTCAATGTCGACTATACCGACGCGGAGATCTTCAATCCCTATTTCGACGTCAAGGACAAGGTGTATCTGCGGTCCTACAACAAGTCGCTGATTGCGCCGACGATTTCGATTTACCCGTCGCAGGCCGTGCGAATTCGATTGAACAACGATCTGAAGGCCGAAAGCGAAACGGATTGCCCGAAGCCGGAGGGACGCATTCATTCCATTCCCAATTGCCTGAGTACGACCAATCTGCATTTTCACGGGTTGCATGTTTCCCCGGCCGGCAACAGCGACAACGTATTGCTGGAATTGCCGCCGGGCCAGAAATTCGAATATGAAGTGAACGTTCCGATCGACCATCCCGCCGGGACATTCTGGTATCATTCGCACCGGCATGGCTCCACGGCCGCACAGGTCTCGAGCGGAATGGTGGGGGCGCTGATCGTCAAGGGCCGGCGAACGCTCGACCAACGTGCGCAAAACGGCGGCATCGCCGACATCGACACGATCTTCAGGAATAGCACCGGCACCGCCCTCACGGAGAAGGTGCTGCTGCTCCAACAAATCGCTTATGCGTGCTTCGACCAGCCGGGCAGCGATCAAATCACGACCAAACAGGCCAGCGACGGCAAGTCCGTGTGGTTTTGCCCGCCCGGAAAATCCGGCGAGGTGAAATACTATTCCACCCAGTTCGGTCCCCCCGCCTGGCGAAAGTCGGGACATTTCACTATGATCACCGGCAACATCCAGCCGCTATTCGGCGAATGGGAGCCGGGCAAGGGCGATCCGATCCGCGCCGGCGAAATCCAGCGCTGGCGCATCATTCATGGCGGTGTCCGCGACACGGTTGCCATGCAGGTCATCAAGGCAACCGGTCTCGATCCGGCAGCCGCCCTCGCTCCCAGCGGCGCGGCCGAACAGGCCAATTGGGTGGATCAACATTGCAAGTCGGGCGCTGTGGTGCCGCAATGGGAGTTCGCCGTCGACGGCCTCACCCGCAAGCAGGCGTCAGTCAAGCCCGTCAACATTCTGCAGCCAGCCTATCGGAGCGACACGCTGATCGCGTTTCCGAGCGAGGGCGTGTATTGCGTGCTGGATCAAGCCGTTCAGCAATCGAGCTTGATCAATCCCGGCCCGGACCAAAAGGACACGCGGCTGCTCGCGCTGGTCAAGGTGACGGGAGGGACAGCGGTCCAGGGCGACCTTAAAACCTATATTCTCAACAGCCTTGTGGCAGCCAACCCGGGGATGCCTGCCGACGTTGCGGAGCAACTGCGCAAAGACGATCTGACGGTGTTCGCGCCGAACGCCGATCTCTCGCAGCAGCCGGTCGCACGCAAGCGGGATCTCAACTTCAGCATGGCATTCCCCGTGGGGCAGGACCTGCGCTTCGAGATCAACGGCGCGGTGTATGATCCCGCCCGCATCGATTTCAAACCGGTGCTGGGAACGACCGAGGATTGGGACATCGTATCGAGCTCGTTCGCGCACATCTTCCATATTCACGTCAATCCCCTCCAGATCCTCGACATCAAGGATCCCGGCGGCGCGTCGATCTTCGGCGCGAACGGGCACTGCACGGAGCTGGACTTGAAGGACAGCCATGAAAACCCGGCGCCCGACCCGCAATACTGCGACCTCAAGAACGTGTTCCGCGACACCATCTTCCTGAAACAGGGCTATCACGTGCTGATGCGGACGAACTATGTGCGCTACATCGGCGAATTCGTCCTGCACTGTCACATCCTCGACCACGAGGATCAGGGCATGATGCTGAATGTAGAGGTCGTTCCGCGCGAGGAGCTGAGCATCTTAACTCAGGCCACCGGTCACGGCCATCATTAGCCCGAACTTGAACGGGTTGAAAAAGGCGGTGGCGCGCGGTCAGGCTGGCGGCTTCTCGGCGTGCCGCTCCGACAGCGTGAAGATCTCGAAGCCGGTGGCGGTGACGCCGACCGAATGCTCGAACTGCGCCGACAGCGAGCGGTCGCGCGTCACCGCGGTCCAGCCGTCGGACAGGATCTTCACATGCGGCTTGCCGAGATTGATCATCGGCTCGATGGTGAAGAACATGCCGGGCTTCAGCGGCACGCCCTCGCCGGGCCGGCCGATATGGATGATGTTGGGCTCGTCGTGGAACAGCCGGCCGAGCCCGTGGCCGCAGAAATCGCGCACCACGCTCATGCCCTGCGGTTCGACGAAGCTCTGGATGGCGTGGCCGATGTCGCCGGTGGTGGCGCCGGGCTTGACCGCGGCAATGCCGCGCATCATCGCCTCATAGGTCACCTCGATCAGCCGCTCGGCTTTACGTGCGACCGGTTGAATTGCGTACATCCGGCTGGAATCGCCATACCAGCCGTCGACGATGAAGGTGACGTCGATGTTGACGATGTCGCCTTCCTTCAGCGCGCGGTCGCCGGGCATGCCGTGGCAGACCACGTGATTGATCGAGGTGCAGGTGGAATAGCGATAGCCGCGATACATCAGCGTCGCCGGGTAGGCGCCGTGGCTGAAGGCAAACTCGCGCACGAAGTCGTCGATCCGCGACGTCGGCACGCCGGCCTTGACGATGTCGGTGAGCTCGTCGAGGCACCTTGCCACCAGCGCGCCCGCCTTGCGCATGCCGGCGAATCCGCTCGCGCCATGGAGCTTGATCTGCCCGGTCTTGCGCAGCGAGGTGTCGGTGGCTTCGATGTAGCTCATGGGAGGCGAGGTTCCGGAAAGGGCTGATTTGCAGGCCTGATTTGCAGCCTAATTTAATGATCGGAGCGATCCATGCAAGCCGGGGATTGCACGGGCCAGCAACGCAAAATGACCCGAAGCCGACATAAAACATGGCGGCGAATGTCTCCTTTTTAGGGCAAAGTCGTCGCGCCCCGGCAGACATGGAAGATACAACCAGTGACCGCGACTCCGATGACCCACCGCGTTTTCGTCTATGGTTCGCTCAAGCGCGGCCATTGGAATCATCCCCTTCTCAGGGACTACCACGCCGAGTTCAAGGGCGAGACAGTGACCGAGCAGCGCTACCATATGCTGAGCGGGCGTATCCAACTGAGCGGCCGCTTCCCGGTCGTCATGGACGATGACCCGGCGCCGTCTGCCCGCCCTGTGACCGGCGAGATCTACCATGTCAGCGATGAATGCCTTGAGCAGCTGGATCGTCTTGAACGTGTGCCGGAAAGCTATGAACGCAAGGTCGCAGACGTCACAGAGAAGGGGTATCCGGTCAAGGCGTTCATCTATGTCGGCAACCCCGAGCGCTGGAAGCGGAGCGGTTGGCCGCTCTGGACCACGCTCAACAAGAACGGCGAACTGGTTTGGATCGAGGAGTGAGCGCTCCGACCGAGTTGATGGAGTAGAAATACTATTTTGCCGCGCTGCGCCCGCACGCTGCTTCGTTCGTTTCCCGAGGACGCGCGGCGCACCCAACCGAAAGGCGTTTTAATGATGAAAGTTGCTCTGGCAGCCATCTTGGCTATGGCCCTTGGGGGCAGCGTGACAGCATTCGCTCAACAATCGCCCGATCCGCGCGTCGCAGATCTCGTGAAATCCGGCGCGCTGCGGACCGGACTTGGTCTTGGCAGCCTGACGACGGCAACAAGAAATCCGGCGACCGGCGAGGTCAAGGGACCGGCGCTGGAGTTGGGGCGTGCGCTCGCGGCCCGAATTGGGATCCCGTTTGTCCCCGTCGAATATCCGAGGCCCGGCGCGGTGATTGACGGCCTGCGTACCAACGCCTGGGATATCTCTGTTCTCATTATCGATCCCGTGCGTGCCGAGCAGGTGGATTTTTCGAATCCATTCCTGCAAAGCGACCTCACCTATTTGGTGGCCGCCGGCTCGACGATCCAAAGCGTCGCGGACGCGGATCAACCGGGGATTCGCATCGGCGCCGCGCGCGGCGATACGTCGGATTTGCAATTGACCCGCACGCTCAAGCGAGCCGAACTGGTCCGGACCGACAGCATCGCCGCCGCCGTTGAACTGCTGCGGACTGGAGGCGTCAACGCCGTGGCATTGAACCGCCCCAGCCTGATCGCCCAATCCGCTACGCTGCCGGGCTCGCGCGTTTTGAGCGATGGTTTTGCCGACTTTTATTCCGGGGTGGCCGTACCCAAGGGACACGATGGCTGGCTTGCATACATCAACGAGTTCATTGAGGAGGCGAAAGTCTCCGGCCTCGTGAACCGCATGATTGAAGCATTGGCCATGCAAGGGGTTCGGGTCGCTCCGCCTGGAAGTTTGCCCAAAGCCAACAGATGACGGGGCGTCTCACGCGCGCGGACGACGTGATGGAAAGCTGCGTAGCTTCAGCTTGAAACCTCCACCACGGTCTCGACCGGCAGCGCGCCGCCGCGGACCCGCAGTTCACGCACCGGATAGGGCACGCGGATGTTTTCGCGCTTGAAGGCGTCCCACAGCGCCAGCATGACGTCGCTCTTGACGTTGTCCATGCCGTCGGGATCGGCGAGCCAGAAGGTGAGGGAGAATTTCATGCCGGCCTCGGTGAACTCGGTCAGCAGGCAGTTCGGCGGCTTGTTCTTGAGCGCGCGGGCGTGCGCGGCCGCGGTCTCGATCGCGACCTTGCAGACGAGCTTCGGATCGGCGTCGTAATTGGTGCCGAAGATCACTTTCACCAGGGTGTATTTGTCGGTGTAGGTCCAGTTGGTGACCTTCTGCGTGACGAGATCCTCGTTCGGGATCAGGAACTCGCGGCCGTCGCCGGCGGCGACCGAGATGTAGCGCGTCTTCATCGCGCTGATGCGGCCCGAATTGTCGCCGATGGTGACGAGGTCGCCGGGCTTCACCGACTTGTCGACCAGGAGGATGATGCCGCTGATGAAGTTGGCGACGATCTTCTGCAGGCCGAAACCGATGCCGACGCCGGCGGCGCCCGAGAACACGGTGAGCGCCCCAAGATTGATGCCGACCGCGCTCATGGCGACCGCGACCGCGAACACCATCAGGCTGATCCGGATCACCTTGACCAGCAGCACCTGCACCGACGGCGTCAGGTCGCCGGAGCGCGCGATCTGGTTTTCGGCGAAATTGCTCGCGACATTGGAGAGCCACAGCGCCACCGCCAGCAGCACCGCGAGCTGGATCAGCAGCAACGGCGTCAGCTGCAGGCCGCCGAGGGTGATCGAGACCGAGCCGAGCGCGTCGATGACGGGGTCGAGCTGCCCGATGATGCTCAGCGCCGCCACCAGCCAGGCCGACAGCGATACCACGCGCAGCGCGAAAGGATTGCGGATCACCGAGGCCAGCAGGCGGATGACCAGCCAGGCCAGCGCCAGCTTGGCGCACATCGATATCAGATAGCTGCGGCTCGGCCAGGTCGACAGCTTCATGATGATACGCGTGACCCGCATCAGCACCGCGAACAGCGCAGTCGGGGCGTGCAGCACCAGCACGTGCACGATGATGCGGAAGGGGGCCGGCCAGTTGACGCCGAGCTTGCTGGTGTCGACCCGCGCGCGGATCGTCGCGCCGATGGCGTATGCGATTCCCGCGCCGGCCAGCACTACGCCGATCTGGAAAAAGAACCAGGGCGACCTGACCTCCGCGCCGACGGAACGCAACGCCATCTGCAGGTATTCGAGGACGTCCTTGATGTCCATGTCCATGGTGAAGGGCCCTTAGGGGGTGCCGCGATTCGTGCTGTCTGAAGATTCCACAATCGAGGCGCGGTTGCCATCGATACGACATGTCGAGGCGCGCAGATAAGCCCGGAAAACCGGGCATTTCGACGCTTTTGGCGAAAATGGGTTGGAGTTCAAGTGTGGCGACGATAAGGATGAATCGGCAATGATTTTACGGTGATTTTCGCGTGGCTTCGCTCGACCAGGTCAGTATCGCGATCCTGCTGGGTGCCGTGCTGGTCATGGCCGGCATCCTCTCGAGCCTGCTCGCGCTGCGTTTTGGCGCGCCGCTGCTGCTGGTGTTTCTCGTCATCGGCATGCTGGCGGGCGATTCCGGGCCCGGGCAATTGCAGTTCGACGACGTCCGCACGACCTATCTCGTCGGCTCGGTTGCGCTGGCGCTGATCCTGTTCGACGGCGGCCTGCGCACGCGCTTTCAGCAGATCCGCACCGTGCTTGCGCCCTCGATGGTGCTCGCCACCATCGGCGTGCTTCTGACGGCCGTCATCACCGCGCCGGTGGCGCGTTATGCGCTCGATCTCAACTGGACCGAGTCGCTCCTGGTCGGCGCTGTCGTCGCCTCGACCGATGCGGCGGCGGTGTTCCTGCTGGTGCATGCGCAGGGCCTGCGCCTGCGTCCGCGCGTTGGCGCGACCCTGGAAGCGGAATCCGGCAGCAACGATCCGTTCGCGGTATTTCTCACCCTGATGCTGGTCGAATTCATTTCGGTCGGTCACAGCACGCCCGGCCATGTGCTGAAGGAATTGCTCCAGGAAGCCGTGCTCGGCGGCATCATCGGCATCGTCGGCGGCCGCGCCATGGTGATCGCGCTCAACCGCGTCGCATTGCCGCAAGGCCTGCACGCGCCGTTCGTCACCACCACGGCGCTGGTGATCTTCGCCGCCGCGCAGATGGTGCATGCCTCCGGCTTTCTCGCGGTCTATCTCGCCGGGATCGTCGTCGGCAATCGGCCGACCCGCGCGCATAATTCGGTGGTGACTTTCCTCGATGCCGCAACCTGGCTGGCGCAGATCGTGATGTTCGTGCTGCTGGGCTTGCTGGTGTCGCCGCACCGGCTCAGCGCCAGCATCGGCCCCGCCATCCTCGTCGCGATCGCGTTGATGCTGGTGGCCCGCCCCATCGCCGTGTTCCTCTGTCTCGCCCCGTTCCGCTTCAACTGGCGGGAAAAAATCTTCATCGCCTGGACCGGCTTGCGCGGCGCGGTCGCGATCTTCCTCGCCTCGATCCCGATGCTGGTCGGCTTGTCGAAGGCCTACCTCTATTTCGACGTCGCCTTTGTCGTCGTCATCATCTCGCTGCTGTTTCAGGGCTGGACGCTCGGCGTCGCCGCGCGCAAGTTGCATGTCGCTCTGCCGCGCGCCGAGCGCGGCCCGCGCCGCGTCGAGCTCGATTTGCCCGGCCAGCTCGAGCAGGAGCTGGTCGGCTATCCCGTGCGGCCGAAAAGCCTGTTCTTCCGCCGCGGGCTGATCCCGTCCTGGTCGAAGCCGACCCTGGTGATCCGCAAGCAGAACATTCTCACGCCGGCGGAGGCCGACCCGATCGCGCCGGGCGATTACATCTATCTGCTGGCGCCGCCGGAGCGCGCCGAGGCGCTCGACCGCTTCTTCGTCGACATGCAGCCGGGCTCGGCGCCCGATCCGCATCTGCTCGGCGACTTCGTCGTCTCCGGCGAGCACACGCTGTTCGAGCTCGCCGAGATCTACGGCGTCAAGGTTCAGGCCGGCGAGGAGCGGCTGACGCTATCGGATTATTTCGACATCCATCTCGACCATTCGCCGAAGGAGGGCGCGATCCTGCCCCTCGACGCCATCACCCTGGTCGCGCGCTCGATCTCCGGCGGGCGGGTCAACGTCGTCGGCCTCCGCCTGCCCGAGGACGAGGATGACGCGCCGCCGCCGACGCGCACCGAAACCTTCAAGCGCAAGCTCGGCGAGCTCTGGACCTCGGTCGCGGGGATTTGAGGGTTGCTTCGGGTCTGCGGCGGCCCCCTGACGAAGGCCGCTGTGTGCTGCCGCGGCGCTGTTTTTACCGCCCCTGCGTGACTTGTTCGTTTTTGTTGAACTGGCGTAGAAGCGGATCAGCTACGCTTTCAATCAGTCTGGGGTGGCGCGGCGGCCATCCGGCAAGGAGTGATTGAATGAGAGTGAGCTTCAAGGAAATCAGGGACGCTTCGGAGGAAGCGGAATTGAGGTGTGACGCCTGCGGTGGCACGGGGTTCCCCTCCGTGATGCAGCCAGTCCAGCCCGGCCGCAAAATCTATCCCGCGCCCTGCAGGAAGTGCGGCGGCAAGGGCCGAATGACGAGACCGCTTCGGGCGCCGTAACGGCTCGGCGCGAGCCTTCGTTCTCCTTGTATCGTTGCGATCAGGCTGCGCTGCGCGTCGCCGGCCGATCGGCTGTGCAAAGGTGAGGGGCCTCGGCCAGGTGCTCCCAACGCTCTGCCTGCCCGAGCCACGTCCACCTTTGTTCGGGATGCAAGACGGCTTGCTGGCGGCAAAGAAGCGCCATTGCGCGGCATCGCTGAGCGTTTTCCACAGGTTCCTCCCGACAACTGATCATTGAATTGAGCGGTGTCCGCTGACACGCGTCATTGTTGAGAGGTTACAGCGCTGGAATTTGTCAGATCAAAGGCCGCAAGCCGATTTTCGGCTGCTCGCGCGGTCCTTGATCCGTTCGCGCGCTCGGGTGTGAAGCGCTGTTCCCTCGCGACAAACGCGGAACGCGTTTGCGCGGAGATCATGCCCAAAAAAGAAACCTGGTGCTTACGTCCCTACAGCCAGGGATGCTCGGCGCTCTTTCGCTTCTCGTAGGCTTCGATCTTGTCCTTCCGCAACAGCGAGAGCTCGATCT
>CAWCHW010000016.1:0-77551 GCA_963795365.1 uncultured Alphaproteobacteria bacterium | reverse complement strand
AAGGGTGAAGCCGCCGGCAATCAGCGCGCGATCCTGTCCGCCATCGAAGGCGTGGTGCTGCTCGACGGCACCTGGAGCCAGGCCAAGGCGCTGTGGTGGCGCAATGCCTGGATGCTGAAGTGCCAGCGCGTGATCCTCGGCCCCGAACATCCGTCGCGCTACGGCGCGCTGCGCCGTGAGCCGCGCCGCGACGGGCTGTCGACCATCGAGGCGGCCGGCATGCTGATCTCGGCGCTGGAGCGGCGCCCCGAGATTGCGGCGACGCTGAATGCCGGTTTCGAGCGGATGCTGGCGCGTTTCCGCGAGGTCCAGCGCGACATGCCGGAACTCGCACCGAAGCCGAAAGGCCGGCCAAAACGCGACTTTCGGCGGCGGAAACGATGACGACTTCCGCTGATCAGGTCGGCGAACGACCTGCGTCCGTCACCGAAAATCGCCGAAGAAGGAGTTTTCCGTTCGCCCCTGCGATGTTAACGCATGCGCGCATGTCGGATCATGGAAAGCTGGATGGACTGCAGATTGCCCGCGCCGCCGCGGCGCTCGGCATTGCCTATTTCCATTCCTGGCATGTCACGATGCCTTTC
This sequence comes from uncultured Alphaproteobacteria bacterium, assembly GCA_963795365.1. Lineage (GTDB taxonomy): Bacteria > Pseudomonadota > Alphaproteobacteria > Rhizobiales > Xanthobacteraceae > Bradyrhizobium. The sequence goes on along the minus strand of CAWCHW010000016.1, from coordinate 76,967 downwards.
CCGGCCGATACGGCCCATCCGATTCCGATCCTGATGGAGTGGGGCTGGATCGCGGTCGATTTCTTTTTCGCGATTTCCGGCTTCGTCATTTGTCTGGTCGTCACGTCACCCAATTTCCGTCCCGTTTCGTTTCTGCTACGGCGCGCTTTCCGGCTTTATCCGCTATGGATCGAAACATCATTCATTTATCTCTGGCTTACCAACTACCTCGGGCGCAGTGAGCGTCAGACCGATGCATTTTTTAATTGGTCACTCACATTGCTACCGACCAATGGAATGCCATTTTACGACATCGGCTGGTCGCTCCAGCATGAGATGCTGTTCTACGTTTTGGCAGCAGTGGTGACGCCGTGGTTCGGCATCTATGGCGTCGCTGCGGTCCTTGCGCTCGGCGTCGCGGCCGACCACGCAACCGAGCTGCCTTGGTACCTTCACCAGTATTTTTTCTATTACGGCAACTTCCTTGCGGGCATCGCCGCCTTCCTGGTCCATCGCAGCGGCCTGCGTCTCGGCTTCATCGTGCCGCTCATTCTCGGGATCGTGGCGTTTCGCTGGGCTCCGACCCGCAGCCTCTTCCCGATTGCACTGTTCTGCTGGCTGGTCGGCTTCGTCAATCTGAACGTCAGTTGGCGTATCGGCCGTCTTGGCGCGCTGCTCGGCGATGCCTCCTATTCGATCTATCTGCTGCACCCGCTGGTGTTCTATTGGATCTACATCAAGCTGCAGCCGCCGCTGCCGCCGCTATGGATGCAGGAGCCGCTGCGCTTCGGCGCGCTGCTGATCGTCTGCATCCTGGCAATCTCGAGTTGGAAGTTGTTCGAGCATCCCATGATCCAGATCGGCAACCGCCTCGACAGATATTTTCGAAACCGGCGCTCGACGCAGTGTGCTGGCCGACCAAACGTCGGATTGAGTCCTGAGTTCGCGGCCGCGAGGTCCGGCGCATCATGCCGGAACTCGCGCTGCGGCCGAACGGGCGGCCAAAACGCGACTTCGGCGACGGAAAAGAGGCTAACGGGTCAGGTTGCGTACCGGGGGGAGGCCGTATATGAGTGCGCCCCGATGGGGCCACGTGGCGGAGTGGTTACGCAGCGGTCTGCAAAACCGTTTACACCAGTTCAATTCTGGTCGTGGCCTCCATTTCCCGACTTTGGTGATCTGAATCACTGTTGCCGGCCTTCATCTCCGACAATTGATGGCGACTTGTTGCTCTCAAGGAGGGGAAGATGCGCGCGCCGGCCATTCTGCTTTCGCTGCTGTCCACCTTGCTGATCGCAGAGGCACACGCGGAGACACGCGTTGCGCTCGTCCTCGGCATTGGCGACTACAAGACGATGGCTCCCCGGCCCAATGCGGCTGGTGACGCGCATGCCATCGCTGACCTGTTGAAATCGGCCGGCTTCGAGGTGATCGAAGCCCGTGATGTGTCGCGCGAGCAATTCGGCGCGCGCCTCGACGACTTCGCCAATAAGGCCGACACGGCTGATATAGCGCTGTTTTATTACGCGGGCCAAAGCATCGCGCTGAGCGGCATGAATTATCTCCTTCCGGCCGACGCGTCCGTCAAATCGGAAATGGATGTGAAACTTGGAGCTGCGCTGCCACTGGCCAAGGTGATCGACGGCGCCATGGGACATGCCAAGACAAAGATTGTGCTGTTCGACGCATCCCGGATCAATCCGTTTGGCCGCAACAATGTGGCCATCGGCCAGATGGCGGCGACCGGACAGACGCTGATCGCGATGGCCGCTGATCCGGGGCAGGGCGGGGAGGGAGGGCCGAATGGCGGCCACAGCCCGTTCACGCAGGCGCTGCTCGAGAATATCGCGACACCCGGCGTTGAAATCCATCAGGCAATGACAAAGGTCCGTGCCCGGGTCTTTGAGTTGACCGAGAAGCGGCAGCTGCCATCGGGAGCGGACAATCTCCTCAGTGCGGTCTACATTGGCCCCGCGCCGGCAAAATGAGAACGTCAGAGAGTTCGCGCGAGCGTACCGCCGTCAGCAGGCGGCGTACCAGCCCTTGGGAAACGGAATCAGAGGCCAGGCCGCGGCGTTGTCATTGGCGGCTTTCAGCGTCGCATTGGACAGCGGCAAACGGGCCAGCATCGCGTTCTCCCCGGGCATAGGCTCAATCGCCGTTCGCACGGCATCCAGCAATCGATCGAACTCAACTTCGCTCATGGCGCACTCCCCTTATTGGGAAGCACGCTCGCAAATCTCTTTTGTTGCCGGCTTGCGCGGATCGCTCAAATTGTATCGATCCGCCGATCCCGCCCCGTTTGGTTACTGAAATCTTTCGTTGCGCGGCAAAACTAGTCGGTTCCGAAGGGTCCAAAGTGTGAGAAAAATCACATTTCGCGAAAAATAATTTTCGTATCTGGCTGATTGGTCGGGCGCATCTGGAGCGCTCGCGCAATCAAGGGAAGCAGCCATGAACGCAAAGGCCCTTTCATCTCTTGTGACCTCGCGCCGTCTTGCCGCCGTGATCGGTCTCGGACTGACGCTGGTTTCGGCCACGGCAGCCTTTGCGATCGGCACGCCCGAGCAGAGGCGGGCCTGTACGCCCGATGTCTACCGGCTTTGCGCGGGCGAGATCCCCAATGTCGGTGCCATCACCGCCTGCCTGAATCGCCACAAGGGCAGTTTGAGCTCGGCCTGCCGTGCCGCGATGGACCAGGCCGGCCAGTAGGGCCGGTGGTTCAAAGGCCTGTGGATAAATCATCCCAAGCCTGTGCAGGAATGCGCAGCAAGCCGTTGCCGTGAAGGAAGATTCCGTGGTGGCGCGGCTGTGGACATGCTGCGGAAAAGCCTCGCCGTGACGTAGAGCACCTCGCCTGCGGGCGACTTGCCGCTGCCTTGCCCTGCCAGGCCGCTGCGGCAGCCGCGTACCGAGGCGCCGCGCGATCACGCCCGGCCCGTCGCGCAAGGAACGTGGCCGAAACCGGTCGCGCCGGCGCTCGTACCTGAAGCCTGCGGACAATTGGCCGTCCACCGCCGAGAGGCGCATTATTTCAACAGCTTACTTTCAAATTTCGCGAGCCTGTGGTCTCTTACCGCAGGCAGGGAAAGTCATGGCGAGTGTTCAACCAACGGACGTGATGTCGGTGGCCGACGCCGTGTCGGGGGCCCGGGCGGCTCCAGTTGCGGACCGCACCACCGCACAACCTGTTGCCGCAACCCAGTCCGTTTCCTTTGCGCTCGCCGCCGGGCAACGTGAATTGCGGCTGGATCTGTTCCGCGGGCTGGCCCTGTGGCTGATCTATATCGACCACGTCTCGCCCGATCTGCTGACCTGGTTCACCATCCGCAACTACGGCTTTTCCGACGCTGCCGAAATCTTCATCTTCATCTCGGGCTTTACCGCCGCGCTGGTCTATGGCCGCGCGACCTTCGAGAAGGGGTTCGTGATCGGCACCGCGCGCATCGCGCGACGGGTCTGGCAGATCTACACCGCGCATCTGCTGCTGTTCCTGGTGCTGATGGCGGAGATCGCCTTCGTCACCGCATATTCGGGCAAGCAGTTCTACGAACACGAGATGGTCGTCGGAGATTTCTTCCGGCAGCCCGGCGCGGATATGATCCAGGCGCTGTTCTTGCGCTTTCGGCCGCTCAACATGGATGTGCTGCCGCTCTATGTCGTGCTGATGGGCAGCCTGCCGCTGGTGCTGCTGCTGGCAAAATGGAAGCGCGACCTGCCGCTCGTCGTTTCCATCGCGCTCTACATCGTCGCCAACAGGCTCGACCTCCATTTCTCGACCTATCCGGATGGATTCTGGTCGTTCAATCCGTTCGGGTGGCAGCTCCTGTTCGTGTTCGGCGCATGGTGCGCGCTCGGCGGCGCAAAGCGCCTGCAGCCGATTCTCGCTTCGCCCGTCACCTTCTGGCTCGCTATCGCCTACCTCTGCGCGGCGTTCGCGCTGACCATGACCTGGTATTTCCCGCAGCTGGAAAGCTTCGTGCCCGGCTGGCTGTCGTACTGGATCTATCCCATCAACAAGACCGACTTCGATATCCTGCGCTTTGCCCATTTCCTGGCACTCGCCGTCGTCGGTTTGCATTTCGTGCCGGCCAACTGGGCCGGGCTGCGGTCGGCGTGGGCGCAGCCCCTGATCCTCTGCGGTCAATACTCGCTGCAGATCTTTGCGCTCGGCGTTGCCTTGTCATTTGCGGGTTACGCCCTGCTGATGGAGCTCGACGCCGGCGTGGCGCTGCATTTTATCGTCGGCGCCGCAGGCATCCTCATCCTCTATGGCGTGGCGCGTGTGTTCACCTGGTACAAACGCGTCACGGCGAGCCCGGCGCGCGCCAAAACTCCGGCGACTTCCGTGACTGCACCGACATCTGAAAGTTCATGAGTTGCTAACCGACTGGATCGATTGACATGGCAAATCAGAGCAAAGGCCTTTTCGTCGTCGAACGCGATTTGAGGCTCGACCTTTTGCGAGGCCTCGGCCTCTGGATGATCTTTCTCGATCATATTCCCGACGACGTCGTCTCCTGGATGACGCTGCGCAATTACGGCTTTTCCGACGCCGCCGAGTTCTTCGTCTTCATCTCGGGCTATCTGGCCGGTTTCATCTATGGCCCGATCATCGCCTCGGGCAATTTCCTGCCGGCCCTGAAGCGGCTGTGGCTGCGCTCCTGGCAGATGTATGTCGCGCATATCCTGCTGTTCCTCACCTTCACGGCGCAGATCGCGCGCACCGCGAGGAAGTGGGACAACCCGATGTACAAGGACGAGTTCAACGTCGCGAACTTCCTTGCCCACCCGGACGAACTGATCGGCAAGGCGCTGACCCTGCAATACAAGCCGGTCGATCTCGACGTGCTGCCGCTCTACATCACGCTGGTGGCCGCCGCGCCGTTCGTGGTCTGGGGCTTGACGCGCCGGCCCAACCTGACCCTGGCCGCTTCGTTCGTGCTTTACGTTCTGGCGCGCTATTTCGACTGGAATCTGCCGTCCTATCCGAAAGGGGCGACCTGGTATTTCAACCCGTTTGCCTGGCAGTTGATCTTCTTCTTCGGCAGCTGGTGCGGCATCGGCGCCATCGGCCAGCTCAGGAAATTGCTGGATTCGCGCATCGTCTACGCGATCGCGGTCGCCTGGATTCTGTTTGCCCTCGTCATCGTGATGACCTGGCACAGCGCGTTCCTGGAGTCGCTGATTCCGAAATGGATGATCAAGCGGATCTATCCGATCGACAAAACCGATCTGGACATGCTGCGATTCACCCATTTCTGCGCGCTCGCCTTCATCGTTTCGCGTTACCTGCATCGCGACTGGAAGGGCCTCAAGTCGATCTGGCTGCGGCCGCTGGTCTTGTGCGGGCAGCACTCGCTTCCCTTGTTCTGCCTCGGCGTGTTCCTGTCCTTTGGCGCGCACTGGGTGCTGGTCCAGTACAGCAATAGCGGGTTCGAGCAGATCATCGTCGCCTTTGCCGGCTTCTCGATCATGACCGCCGTTGCCGGAGCCCTCGACTTCGCGAACAAGGTTCCGAACCTCTTCGTCGACGCCGGATTGGGCGAGGAGCCCGATCCGGGAACGCAGCCCGGCGTCGCATGACGGCGGACGGCATGCGTCCGCCTGCGTGAAGTGGTGGCGTCAAGCTTCGGCCTCACGCAGACCTTCGGTTTATCGATTTTGTGCATGATCCGGAAAAGTGTGTGCGGTTTTCCGACAAGATCATGCGCCAGCCAAGGAGCACGGTATGTACAAATCTCTGGCCGTTTTCGGCACATTGCTTTTGCTTTCGACCGGCATGGCGCGCGCACAGAATCCGTCCGCCGAGACGATGGAGGCCGCGCGCAAGCTCGTCGTCACGCTCAGGCTTCCGGATCAATACAGGTCGCTGCTGCCGGGAATCCTGCTCGGTCTCAAACGTCCGCTGACCCAGGACCGGCCGGAGGTCGAGCGTGACTTCGATGCGCTGGTGCCGACCGTGATCGACACTTACGCCACGTACTACAATGTGATGGTCGACAATGCGGCGGCGCTCTACGCGAAATATTTTTCGGCCGATGAACTGCGCGCCATCGAAACGTTCTATCGCAGTCCCGTCGGCGAGAAGTATATGCAGAATTTCCGCATGCTCGCCGAGCAGACCCGGCAGATCGGCGATGAATTGAGCCGCAAGGCAGCCGACGATCTGAAGGAACGCATGACCCAGGCCCTGCGCGAAAAAGGTCACAAATTCTAGGTAGATAGAGTAGAAGTCGCGAGCCTCTGGAGTTGCCGGTGTCCGGCGACGATGTGCGTGGCGTATTCTTTAGAAGCTATGGGACCTGAAGGCCGGCCATCACCAATCGAGACGACGCAGGCTTCGCCTGTCGCGGAGCGGTTTCGCCGCGCGGGCAGGGCGGTGCGCTCCCTCCTGCCGTCGGACCCGCACGACGTCGCCACCTGCCTGCTGCTGGCGGCCATCGCAGTCGTTGCGCTGTTCACTTTCCGCGACTACGCGATCTCCAACGATGAGGGCGTGCAGCATCACTACGGCGAGCTGATCATCGCTTATTACCGCAGCGGCTTTGTCGACCGCGACCTCTTCACCTACGAAAATCTCTATCTCTATGGTGGTTTGTTCGACGTGATCGCGGTCGGCCTCGCAAAGGTCATTCCCCTCGATCCCTACACGCTGCGCCACGTTCTCTGCGCGCTCACGGGAATTGGCGGCATCGCCGGCGCCGCGGCGACGGCACGCCTGATTGCGGGTCCGCGCGCCGGCCTGATCGCCGCACTCGCCTTGTGCCTGTGCGGCGCCTGGTATGGCGCCATGTTCAACCACACCAAGGACATTCCCTTTGCCGCCGCCATGATGGCCGCGACGTTCTTCCTCGTTCGCCTGGCGCGTGACCTCCCGTCGCCGCGCATGCGCGATGTCGTGGCCTTCGGCCTCTTTGCCGGCGCGGCGCTCGGCGTGCGCAGCCTCGGTCTGTTGCTGTTGGTCTATCTCGCGCTTGCCATGATCATTCAACTGCCGCGGCGCGAGCCCGGCCGCGGCCGGCTCCACGTCATGGCTGGGTCCGTGTTGAAAACCTTGCCGGCGGTGGCGCTGGCCTACCTCATCATGATTGCGGCCTGGCCCTGGGCCGCGCTGTCGCCGCTCAATCCGATCCGCGGGTTATTTGCCTTCTCCGAATTTCACTACGCGATCCGCACGGTGTTCGAGGGCCGCACCTACGAGATGGGCGAGGTGCCGCGGCTCTATGTGCCCGGTTATCTCGTGATCCGCGTGCCGCTGATCACGCTGGCCGGTGCTATTCTTGCGGTCATCTCGATGCTTGCGCTGCCGCTCGCGGGGACACAGCGGCGGCGTGATCTGGCCCTGTTGCTCGCGGCCGTGATCGTGCCGCTGGCCTGCCAGGTCGCCTTGCACGGACCTGCTTTCACGGGCATGCGTCATTTCCTGTTCGTGCTGCCTGCGCTCGCGGCGGTGGCAGGCATCGGTTTTGACACCGTGCTCGATCGGCTCGCGGCCCACGGCCGATGGCTTGCGGCCGGCGCTGCTGCCGCGATCTGCGCCTGCTTCGTGTGGGACGGCACGACCCTGGTGCGGCTGCACCCCTACGAAAACCTGTCCTACAACGCGCTGGTCGGCGGGTTGCCGGGCGCTTACCGCCGTTACGACATGGATTACTGGTTCAACAGCATGCCCGAGGCGATCCATCGGCTCGAGGCTTACCTTCGGGAAAAAACCCCGCTCGAGACCAGCCAGGCGCCGAAAATCTATTCGGTCGCGGTTTGCGGCATTCAGCTGTCGTTCGACCGTACCGTGACGCTCCCGCAGTTGCATTGGGATTTCAGGTCCGAATGGGACGAGTCCGAGTTCTTCATCGCGCCGACGCATATGAACTGCGATCGCGATCTCGACGGGACCGTCGTCGCCACCGTCGAGCGGTTCGGCGTGCCCATCGCTTACGTCAAGGACCGCCGCGCCATCGTGAAGCTGCCGATGGCAACCGCGGGCTCGCCCTCGTCTGCACAGGACGCCAATCGCAAGGAGAACTGAGGGGGGCGGGTTCTACGCCGCTGGAATCTTCCCTCGCCGCGGCCTGGGATTCGCATTGCTGGTCGCGAGGTCGAATCCCACGGATCGTCGAGCAATTGAAAATTGCCGACGTCCAAACACCTGAGCTCGTAGTCGAACGAAGGCCCAACGAAGCTGGTGTTCGCCCGGCATTGAGCCTCGAATTCGTGTTTCTAAATCCTGGTCACCAGCGTATCATTTTTGCAATGCACCCGTTCGAGCCAGTGGATTCGCATGCTGAAAGTCTATCTAGCCGGTCCAGATGTATTTTTGCCGGATGCTATCCAAATCGGACAGCGAAAGAAACAACTATGCTTGAGTCACGGGCTGGAAGGATTATTCCCGTTCGACAATGAACTTCCAGCACCGGGCGCGGACGAGCGGGTCGACCGCCTCATATATCGTGCCAACGAAGCGATGATGCAAAGCGCTCATCTCGGCATCTTCAATTTGACCCCTTTTCGCGGTCCAAGTGCCGATGCCGGCACAGTGTTCGAGCTGGGTCTTATGGTGGGCTTGGGAAAGCGCGTGTTTGCCTATACGAACGACGCTTCCGACTACGCGCATCGCGTTCATGCGTCTTCAGCGGCGCTTGATTTGCAAACACGGCCGTTGCGCGACGCCAGCGGCATGACCGTTGAGAATTTTGGTAACGCGGACAACCTCATGATTGATTGGGCCGTCGCCGAGCATGGTGGCTATCCCATTGTTCGGAATTCGACCAACGCAACTGACCGATTTCGCGATCTTTCGGGATTCGAAAAATGTTTGTCTCTGGCTTCTCAGGTAGTGCTCAAATCAGCGTGAGATTTTGAACTCGGCGCACGACGCTGCAGGCATGTGGGTGGCGAACTCACAGTTCGCCGCAGCTCACTTTGAGCGGGACGGAGTACGCCGGTTATTCCAGAGATGTGTGAGGTCCTCCAGGAGGAGGCGGGGGCGATGTTGAAACGTGCACTCTTTGTTGCGGCTGCGCTGATCGGCGCGGCCGTCGTCTGGACGCAGGTCGCAAGCGCGTTGAGCAGCCGCAATCCGTTCGGCCTGCCCGACGTGATCTCGCCCGACGGCCGCGATGTCATGCAGCTGGCCGAGCGCATCCAGATGCCGGGCGGGCCCGATGATCGCAACGCGCCGCAATGGTCGGAAGCGATCACCTCGGGGCAGGCGGATTCGCTCGACGGCACCTGGTACAGCCGCTGGGAGTCCGGCACCTCGGGCACCGCCACGGTGCGCGTGATCGGCGATCGCTTTTATGCGATGTACAGCAATCTCTCAGGACGGCTGGCCGGCAAGACCTGGCTGCTCGAAGCGATCCTGCTTCCCGACAATCGGCTCGCCGGTCGCTGGGTGCAGATCGGCAATTCCCGCGACACCGGCCCCTTCATCGGGCTGGTCGTTTCGCCCGATCGCATCGACGGCATCTGGAGCCCGCGCATGACCGATCGCTGGGATTTTCGCCGGCGGCTGTCGGATTCGAACTAATCCCTCGAACGCAGGACTCCCGCAAAACTCAGAAACCTTCAAACCCGGCCACCGGAACACCTTTTCCTTTGCGGTCAATCCGGAACGAGGAGAGCGGAACGTAGTTGGTCAGCATGTCGTCTGTCGAAATCGCAACGCCGCTCGCGCGCGCCATCAGAATCTATCGCAAGGTGGCCAGGCACGAACTTGACCCGCGGATGCGGCGCGATCTGGCGCGGCACATCCGGCAGCTGGCCGGGCAGGGCATAGACGATCCCGGCCGTTTGACTGTGCACGGGTTGAGCTATTTGCGGAAACACGATCGCCAGGCCGGCTCGAGTTGAACGTTACTGACGCGCCGCAAGCGACGCGGCGCGGCTTCGCTGTGAAAACCGAGTGGATGTGGGCACGAGTTCGAGATCGTTCGCCGAAGAAGCTGTTGGCTTCCCTGGGCTGGCGCCAACGACAGTGAAAAGCCCCGCCTTACAGGCTTCTTTGTCGAACGGTTCGTTTTTGTACCCCAATGTACCCTCTAAAAACCAAGGCGGCTTATTCGGCCGGCGGCCTGGCATTGAGAAGCTGCGAAACAGCGGTGACAAGCTGCGCGGTTGCAAACGGCTTCGCCAACATGATGCTGTTCGGGACGCCTTTGGATGCCCAATCGTCGGCGTCCTTTCCGCTCATGTAAACGACGGGAAAGTGAGGGTCGATTTCTCTCGCGTGTTGTGCGACGTCCCAGCCGTCCAACTTGTCCGCCCCCAGATTGATGTCCGTAACGACTGCTCGGAATTTCCCTTTGGAAGCCTCAAGCAACGCCACGGCATCTTCGCCGGTCGGAGCTATTACGGCCTCAAATCCGCCGTCGCTCAGGCTCTCCTCGACGAGGCTCTGAAGTAACTGATCATCTTCAACGACTAGAACAACTATTTGATTTTCCACTTGGAACCCTTAGTGGCACCGCGATACGAGCGCGCGGGTACACGCGGGGGTCATACCATTGTTCCGAAGAAAGTGTGCAAAAGTGCTCATAAATGAATTTAGGCCGGTTCCAACTTCAAAATGGACCACCAAGCGTCAAAACTGGCTGGTGCCGGATTTGCGGGACAGCTTTGGCTCGGGGAACCTCCATCCATCAACCCGTAGGCCCGCCATGACTCAGCGTGACCTCCGCGGAGCGTAGGGCCGCCGGCCAGCCGGCGAGTTCCGAACCGGCACTAGAGCCGGCTTGAAGTGAGGACATCGGTGCCAGTCTACGACGTATAGCCCCTGACCTTGAGCCAATGGGCGCGATGCTCGGTCTTGAGCCAGTTTTGGGTTGATCGTTCGTCCAGGAAGCCAGTTACGTAGTCGATCTTTCCCTGCGGGCAGTGGCACTTGATCTGCCAAACGCCCTCCGAAACCTTCTCGCCTTTGAAAATGACCTGGGTGTCTATCATTCAACCAACAGACGCCTGCGGTGCGCCTAAACCAAGGCCAAACGTACCTGCATTGGGGAAAGCGCAAATTAAAGTAAGACCAATGGTCAAGCCAGCATGCAGGCGAACACATGTCGGGCTGACGCACCAGCGCGCGTCATGGCTTCGTGTTGCTCAGGGTTGGTCGATCCTCCTAAAGCGCCCCGCGCGGGCCGCTCAGGAGGCATTCGATGATTTAGCCGCCGACAAGAGCACGGCGCAGGACGAGTCGAAGTCGTTGCATTAACATCTGATTTACCTTCGTTAATTTTTCCGGGGAGGTGTTCTGTATTGATCAGATGCCGGATGCCGAGCGTGAAAGACTTGTCCCCATCACCGCTCGAAAACGGCATCTATCGGTGACTGAGAGTTTTGTGCTCCCGCCTGATGTTGAAGGAATGACATCATGAGCGCGTTCTACAAACCACCATGTCCGAAGTGCAAAACGACGACGATGCGGGCGCGGATCGCGCTCGGTTCGTTCGGTCTCAACATTCGAACGTTCGAATGTCCAGCTTGCGGTTACGTTCGCGTGTTCGAACCTGCGGACGATCCTATCAAATCTCGGGAAGCAACGGGCTGGCTCCAAAGCGAATTGCGAGCGCCAACGTAAAGATAGGGGATCAGCGGCCCGTTTCGGAGCCAAACCCGCCAAGGTCAGCTTCAATCCGGCGCCGAGGGGTTCATGCCCAAAGCGGCGAAGAGCCAATTTGGTCCAAAGCTATTTCTCGCCAGGGTTGGCGAGGGCAAAACCATATTGAAATTCAACAAGAAGTAGACAACTGCGGAGAAGCGCGATGCAAAGTCCCCAATCCAGACACACAGAACCTCTTCAAGATCGCATCGCATCGTTTGCTCGGAAAATCAGAGAGAAAGCTTCCCAGCTTCCACCGGGTAAAGAGAAGGATGACTTGATTCGGAGAGCAACGCTCGCCGACACCGCATTCCATCTTAGCGATTGGGCTTCTCCTGGCTTGCAGCCGCGAAAATAAGGCCGCCTCGTGTGGCGGCCTCAATTCGTTTTTTTACGGAGGTGGTCTGTATAGATCCGTATGTTGAGGCACGGCATGAAAGACTATTTCGATCGCCGCTCTTTATCGGCATCTATCGGCGACTAAGAGTGTCGCGCTCCAGCGCGCTATAACTGAATCACAAAGATCGCGAACCCCCCGATAAGGCTCGCGACGGTGATCACAGCGGCGGCGAGGATGGCCTTGCCCATCATCACTTCTCCCGGCGAACGCCCTTGAACTTCTTCGCTGATTTTTTGACGGCCATGAACTGACCGCCCTTCTTGTTGCGCTTGGTTGAAGTCTTGGTCAGCGGGTTTTTGAGCTGCGTCCGCTTCTTCACCGCGCCCTTCCGGGCATTGTCGCCGACCGGTTTATTGATGGCCATGCTGGCCTCCTGTTCCACCGGTAAGGCCCGACTCTGGCGTTTGTTCCCCGGGGAACGATGACCGTCCCCGCGGCATTAGCCCACATGACCGAAACCGAGGACAAAGCGGCGGAGTGCGCGCGAGAGGCCCGCAAGCAAGCCTCGCTGCTGGCGCCGGGCAAAGTGCGGGACGCCCTGATGGAAAAGGTCAGGCAATACGAAGCCCTGGTGCCTGAAGACAAAACCTACGACAGCAATCGTTAGGGCTTTCGCAAACCCATCGGCAGTCATCGCGGCGAAGGCCGTTCGCCCGAAAGCGGGCTATCACTTCTTGTCCCTTGGGATGCATCTTCGGGTGCGGGGTCTGGGGTTCATCGCTCCGATTTCGCCGCCGGTCACCTCTTTGATTTTGCCTTTCCCACAGCTGCCGTCGTCCACCAGAACAATGCCGCCGGGCACCATCTGGCCTTCGAAAGGTTCCTGTTTGACGACGACCTGAGCATTGGTGCTGCTTGCAGCAAGCAGAAAACCCAGAGCCGCCAATAATCCAACTGTCTCCTTCATGCCGCCACCTCGTCTTGCGTATCCGCGCCGCGCATCATGATCTTCAACACATTATCCGGCAACGGCCCCTGCGTGGCGCATCGGACGCGGCGTCTCTGTCCTTCATCTTCCTGATCCAGCGAAAAATTCCAAAATATTTCCGCAAGCTTTTTGCTATCTTATCGTCATCGGTAGGTGCCTCACGACTGTGCCGGACCCGCAGTCTCTGATGTGACGATGTTTGGCACCTCGCAAGTCGTCCCGGCGATCCGATCAAGCGGCGTCGAGCGTTTCGTATCCGAGTTGTAATCCTTGGCCATCACCGGCAACGCGGCGGCGATCGGATCAGAGAAGGGACGGTCGCCGACGAACTTCATGGCATCTCGGCGCGGTCGAGCATGACTTCCAACGTCAAGCCCGGCGATTGTTTCGCAAAACCCGTGCATGCGACCGATGTGCTCCCGGTGGTGGATTGTCCCGATATGACGATGTCGATCACATCCATCCCGAACACGCCGGGTGGGCCGGGAACAACTCTCTTGGCAGACAGCGCGGCTCTGAATCGCTCGCCGTCTTGGGACCAATTCCCATCATAGGCGAACGTGGTGTCGCCCCCACGCAGTTTGCCGTCAGGATCGAACTCCACAGCTCCGGCCCCTTCGCCGACTGGCGTCTTGAACCAAACCGAATATCTGCCCGGAGTGATCAACCAAATGTCCTTGGGTTTATGGGGCCATGTGAGCGGTGACAACGTGTCGGTCCAGCGTATCCGAGTCGATGCCGGCACCACAGAAACAGTGCGACCGGCCGCTCCGCTCTTGCGTCGGGAGGCGGCAGCCGCAGTCCCACATCCGATATTTCCAAGCGATGGAATGCTCGATTGCGGCGGCATTCCTCGAAGTCAGCCTCCGTCAGCGTCGGCACGATGCAGGCCCAGTCCTTCTCGAACCCGGCGCGCGCGGCCTCGAAGCCCTCGGCGATGCCGGTCCTATGCATGCCCGGCTCCATGCCGGGGTAGAAGCCGCAGGACCAGGACCACTGCGGGGCGGTGACCGGGACACCAGCACGGCGGCCGATGTGACCGACCTGGACGTCGCCGTAATAGACGTTCCAGCCCTCGCGGTGAGGGTCATCAGAGGGGCGGCGGATGAGGGCGGGCATGGCCCATGATTCCGCCGACCGGGCGCGCGCGCAAATTATCAATCCCTTGCGGCGCGGGACCGCGCCGGACTACATGCCGTCGTGGTTGTGGAAAGAGGCCGCCAACTGAGGCGGCCTTGAACAGGAGATCGAGATGAGGGCGGCGCTAGCTATCTGTGTCGGCTGCGTCATGTTGGTCGCCATAGCCGCCATGATCGTTGGCTCCTATTTCTGGATTCGCGCCAGCATTAATCGCCGACGCCCGTCGCAGCGTTGGTACGTCCACACGAACCCTCTCAATGCGGTGCTCTTTAAAGATGAACTCACGCCTCAGGGTCTTGTGTACAGAGCGAAAGCATTCCGAGCGCAGATGATCGCGCTTATTTCACTCGGGGTGTTGGCGGTGGCTTCCGCCATTCTAGATTTGACCAAAGCAAACTAGGCCACTCTCAAATTCAAATTGGGCCACTAGGGGTTTGGCAGGCCAGTACCCATCCCCGTATCGGAACGGAACGCTGACGTTCTGCGATCCGGGAACGCCGCCCGGCTCACGCGACCTTCATCGCGACGACGTTCGCGCCGCGCATCTCATCGATGCTGTCGGCCCAGACTTGCGTCAGCGTGACCCGCTCCGGCATGTGCGGGTTGTTGATCGCGGCGTCGTCGGCAACCGAAAAAAGCCATCCAGGTGTTTTGCCCGACGAGTCAAGCTCGCTTCGCAAAAATATATCACTTTCCGAATTACAGAAGTTATGATTTAAAGAAGTCATCCCGCCCGCATGAGGGGCGAAACGCGATCGTCACAATTCGTGGTGCGGGCTGCGATGGACGCGGCAGCGCGTGAGATGATGCGCGCCAAAGCGTACGGTCAAGCCGTGTGGTCCTGTCCCCTCGATGCTGGGGTCAAGTTGTGCAAAGCGATTTGCGCAGCGACGGTGACTAAAAAGCCCGACACACCGGGGAGAGCGCGGAGTAAGCCGTAAAGCCATTGCGCAGGGAGTGCCGGAATGTTCGGCCTACCTGTACTGACTTGTGGGCACCTTTCCTTTTCAGCCCACAAGGCTTGCGGGTGCGGCCAGCGCCCGGCATTCCCTGCGCCCTCTATCTTCCGGAGGGACAGCGACGATGCATCATCCGGACGCACATCGCGCCGCGGAGACGAAGAGCCGTGTGCCCACGGTTCCGCAGGGGGCTGGTCAAATGGAGAGACTGTTGGAAAGGCTGAGGCTGTTGGCTCCCCGGGCTGGATTCGAACCAGCGACCATTCGATTAACAGTCGAATGCTCTACCGCTGAGCTACCGAGGAACAGGCGACGCAAACCGATCGCGAGCGGGCAGCGTATAACAAAGCCGATCCGGCTTGCATAGGAGAAATAAGCCTGATCGGGCGGTGTTCGGCGTCGTGCGGAAGCCACTGGTTTTGCAGCGGTTTGGCGGCCTCTTTCCAGGTGCCGGGGACATCAGACGATTCGATCGGAAACGACGGGCTTGAACCGCACGCCGCATGTTGCGTTTTGCTCGGACCTTGTTCCAAAGATGGCCCTCTTGAGATCTTCGTCTCCGCTTTCAACGGGCCTGCCCATGTCCGATTTCGCGACCGCGCGCCAAAAAATGGTCGATGGTCAGGTGCGCACCGCAGACGTCACCGATCACAGGATTCTGGATGCGATGCTTGCGCTGCCGCGGGAGGAATTCGTGCCCGCGAGCAAGCGGGCGCTGGCCTATCTCGATCTCGATCTCGACGTCGCCGAGGGCGGCTCGGTTCCGCGTTGCCTGATCAAGCCGATGCTGCTGGGAAAGCTGCTGCAGGCCGCTGAGATCCGCGCCGGTGACAATGTGCTGATCGTCGGCTGCGCGAGCGGCTATGCGGCCGCCGTGGCGGCGCGGCTCGCCGGCAAGGTCACCGCAACCGAGCGCGATGAGTCGCTCGCAGCCAAGGCGAGGGACGCGCTGTCCCGAGTGGGTCTGCCCAATGTGACAATCAAGGTCGCCGAAGCCCCGGTCGGGGATTCCGCGGGTGGGCCCTATGACGTGATCCTCCTCAACGGTGCGACCGAGATCATTCCCGACACCCTCTGTGGACAACTCAGGGATGGCGGACGGCTGCTTGGGGTGTTTGCCGCCAGCCAGCCGCCGCGGGCGACCATCGTGACGCGATCACACGGCGACTTCGGCTACCGGACGCTTTTTGATGCCTCAGCGCCGGTTTTGCCGGGCCTGGAGCGCGTTCCGGCCTTCGTCTTCTAGGGCGCGCCCCGGATCCTGCCGGCCGCCGCCGGCCTGATAAAATTCCGTTTCAAAACATAAGTGTGGCCAAGAAGCTGCACGTCGGGAGTTTCGACCGCGCACCCCCGCCGAGGTGTTCCGTAGGGCGGTCACGGGGAATATGTTGCCCGTTGGGATACTGACTGAGTGCGTAGCGGTGACCCGGTTCACGCGTGCGAGCCGGTTTAATAAATGAATGGAATAACAGGGATGTATGGCGTGAGGGTCGTCACTTCGGCTGCGGCCGCGGTGTTGTTGATGGCCTTTGCCGGCCCGGCACCAGCCTTGGCCGAAACCATTGAGGCTGCGCTGGTGCGCGCCTATCAGAACAATCCCCAGCTCAATGCCCAGCGCGCGCTGGTGCGCTCCACCGACGAAAACGTTCCCCAGGCGCTGTCCGGTTACCGTCCCAAGGTCGCGCTGACCGCCAGCGCCGGCTACCAATATCAGGACACGCTCGCGACCTCCGGCGGTACGGCCAACACCCTCGTCAGGACCGAGACCCACGGCGCCAACCCGCCGCGCAGCGTCGGTCTCACCATCAATCAGACGCTGTTCAACGGGAATCAAACCGCAAACAAGACCCGCGTCGCCGAAAGCCAGGTGTCCGGTGCGCGCGAGGCCTTGCGCGTGCTCGAGCAGACCGTGCTGTTTTCAGCCGCCAGCATCTACATGGACTATTTGCGCGACTCCGCCATCGTGGAGGTGCAGAAGAGCAACGTGCGGGTGCTGGAGCAGACGCTGAAGCAGACCCGCGATCGCTTCAATGTCGGCGAGGTGACGCGCACCGACGTCGCCCAGTCCGAAGCGCAGCTCGCCGCCGGCAAGACCCAGGAGCTGACGGCCGAATCCAACCTGGTGACGACGCGCTCGAACTATCGCCGCATCATCGGCAACGAGCCCGACAATCTCGCGCCGGGTTCGCCGGTCGACCGTTTCCTGCCGTCAAGCTTGCCGCAGGCCGTCGAGCTCAGCCTGATCGAGAATCCGAACGTCACCGCCGGCATGTACGGGGTCGACGTCAATTTCCTCCAGGTCAAGGTCAACGAGGGCGCGTTGCTGCCAACGGTGAGCTTGCAGGGCTCGGTGCAGCAAGCCTACGAGCAGACCCTGATCTCGCAGCGCTCGTTCGGCGCATCGGCGGTCGCGCAGGTCGAACGTCCCGATCTACAACGGCGGCGCGGAATATTCGCTGATCCGCCAGTCCAAGGAATCGCTGGCGCAGCAGCGCCTCAACCTCGAAACGACCCGTGACCAGACCCGCGCCAACACCGTGACCGCGTGGGGCCAGCTCGTGGCCGGCAAGGCGCAGGTGTCATCGGCGCAAGCCCAGGTGCAGGCCTCCGAGATCGCGCTCAACGGCGTGCGCGAAGAGGCCAAGGCCGGCCAGCGCACCACGCTCGACGTGCTCAACGCCCAGCAGGCGCTGGTCAACGCGCGCGTCGCGCTGGTGACCGCGCAGCACGATCGCGTGGTGGCTTCCTATTCCGTGCTCAACTTTATCGGCCGCCTGTCGCCGCAGGTCCTGAACCTGCCGACCATCACCTACGATTCCAGCGTGCATTACCAGCAGGTGCGCGATAGCTGGTTCGGCGTGCGCACGCCCGACGGACACTGATCGTTCGCCGCATCGCTGCCCTGCGAATCAGGGACGCGAATCACCTTGCCGTCCCGGCTTGCTTGCAATCGTTAATTCCAATGACATAGCCTCAATGAGGCAGCTGAGTGATTTGTGGCGGCCTTCGCAGTCTCCGCGACGTTTCGATGTCCTTGAGCAGCGACGGAACCGCGTGGCGATTCCCGTGAGCATGATCTGGGGACAAGTCAGGCTCGTGCGACGAAAATCATGAGCCTCGCACAACCGGAACCGGCAAATCGCGTCGCGCTTGGTGTAAGACTTACGCATGCGAGGGCGTTGATGATTTGGAGTCGGAGATGACGCAGCCTGCGAAGGTCCAGGAGCCCTCGATGGAGGAGATTCTGGCGTCGATCCGGCGCATCATCGCCGATGACGAAGCCAAGCCTCCGCCAGGTGCCGACAAGCCTGCTGCAGCTGCGCCGCCACCGGCACCGGTGAAGCCCGAGAAACCCGCAGCTGCCGTCGCGAATGCTCCGCCCGCCAGGCCGCCGGTCATGAACGACATTCCGCCGTCGAAGATCGCGTCTTCGGCCAAGCCGGCAGCCCCGGCGCCGCCGCCTGCGGCACCCCGGCCCCGAGCAACAGCCAGGACGACATCGATGCCCTGCTCAATGGCCTGGACGAGACGACGACCGAGGAAGAAGTGCGCCCGCCACAGCCCGACGGCGAGGTGCTGGAGCTGACCGACGACATGGCGGTGGAGGCCGCGCCGCCGCAGTCTTCGTTCCAGAAGGTCGACCCCGAGGACGATCTGGAGTTTGCGGAGGCGGCGGCGTCGAAAACGATGCAGCGGCCGCCGGCCTATGATCCACCGCCGGCCTTCGAAGCGTCCGCTCCGCCGCGGCCGACGCCGATCCTGTCGACGACGACCATGGCCGCAGTCGATTCGGCTTTCAACACGCTCGCGCATACGGTGCTCAGCAACAACGCGCGGACGCTGGAGGACCTGGTCAAGGAAATGCTGCGGCCGATGCTGAAATCCTGGCTCGACGACAACCTGCCGGGGCTGGTGGAACGCATCGTCAAGGCCGAAATCGAGCGGGTCTCGCGCGGCCGCTAGCGCTCACTACGCCGAGGCACCATATCAGCCCCGAATTGGCCATTTCCGGCGGACTTTATGCCGCTTTCGGCCTGCCACCCGTGTTGACTTGACGCGTCGCGGCGGCTTTCTAGGCCGCGAAACATCGCAGATTTGCAGGCCATGATCGAGAAGAACTACCAGCCCGCCGACATCGAAGGCCGCATGTCCCTGATCTGGGAGGACGCTCGCGCTTTCAAGGCCGGCCGTCCCGAGCGGCGCGACGCAAAGCCCTTCACCATCGTGATCCCGCCGCCGAACGTGACGGGCTCGCTGCATATGGGCCACGCGCTCAACAACACGCTGCAGGACGTGCTGTGCCGTTTCGAGCGCATGCGCGGCCGCGACGTGCTGTGGCAGCCCGGCACCGATCATGCCGGCATCGCCACCCAGATGGTGGTCGAGCGGCAATTGATGGAGCGCCAGCAGCCCGGTCGCCGCGAGATGGGCCGCGAAAAGTTCCTCGAACGCGTCTGGCAATGGAAAGAGGAGAGCGGCGGCACCATCGTCAACCAGTTGAAGCGCCTCGGCGCCTCCTGCGACTGGTCGCGCGAACGTTTCACGATGGACGAGGGTCTGTCGCGTGCCGTCGTGAAAGTGTTCGTCCAGCTCCATCGCGAGGGGCTGATCTACAAGGACAAGCGGCTGGTCAACTGGGACCCGAAGCTGCTCACCGCGATCAGCGATCTCGAAGTGCAGCAGATCGAGGTCAAGGGCTCGCTCTGGTATCTGCGCTATCCGATCGAGGGCAAGACCTTCAGCCCCGACGATCCCTCAAGCTTCATCGTGGTCGCGACCACGCGGCCGGAGACCATGCTCGGCGACACCGCAGTCGCGGTGCATCCCGACGATGATCGCTACCGCCATCTGGTCGGCAAGCACGTGATCCTGCCGCTGGTCGGCCGCAGGATTCCGATCGTCGCCGACGACTATTCCGATCCCGAGAAGGGCTCGGGCGCGGTCAAGGTCACGCCGGCGCACGACTTCAACGACTTCGAAATCGGCAAGCGCCACAACCTGCCGCAGATCAGCGTGCTCGACCAGGAAGGCGCGATGGCGCTGGTCGGCAACGAGGACTATCTGCGCGACCTGCCCGAAGGCGCGCTGGAATTTGCGCAGGAGCTGCACAAGGCCGATCGCTTCGCCGCGCGCAAAACCATCGTGTCGCGGCTGGAGGATTTCGGCTTCCTCGAGAGGATCGAGCCGAACACGCATATGGTGCCGCATGGCGACCGCTCCGGCGTCGTGATCGAGCCGTACCTGACCGACCAGTGGTATGTCGACGCCCACACGATGGCGCAGCCGGCGATCGCGGCAGTGCGCTCGGGGCGTACGAAATTCGTGCCGCAGAATTGGGAGCGGACCTATTTCGAGTGGATGGAGAACATCCAGCCCTGGTGCATCTCGCGTCAGTTGTGGTGGGGCCATCAGATTCCGGCGTGGTACGGACCGGACGGCAAGGTGTTCGTCGCCGAGACCGAGGAGGAAGCGGTCAGTCACGCGCTCGGTTATTACGTCGAGCAAGGCGCCATTACGGAACAGCAGGGCCGTGAGATGGCGCTCGATCGCAACAAGCGCGCCGACTTCATCAAGCGCGACGAGGACGTGCTCGACACCTGGTTTTCATCCGCGCTGTGGCCGTTCTCGACCTTGGGCTGGCCCGACGATACGCCGGAGGTGAAGCGCTATTATCCGACCGACGCGCTGGTCACCGGCTTCGACATCATCTTCTTCTGGGTCGCGCGCATGATGATGATGGGCCTTCACTTCATGAAGGAGGCGCCGTTCTCGACGGTCTACATCCACCGTCTCGTCCGCGACGAGAAGGGCGCCAAGATGTCGAAGTCGAAGGGCAACGTCATCGATCCGCTCGGCGTGATCGACGATTACGGCGCCGACGCGTTGCGCTTTGCGCTGGCGCGCGGCCGCGGCGCAGGGCCACGACATCAAGCTGTCGCCGCAGCTGGTCGAGACCAACCGCAACTTCGCGACCAAGCTGTGGAATGCCTGCCGGTTCGCCGAGATGAACGATTGCGTGAAGCCGGACGGCTTCGATCCGGCGCAGACAAAGGACACGCTGAACCGCTGGATCGTGCACGAGACGGTGCGCGCCACGCGCGAGGTGACGGAGGCGCTGGAAGCCTATCGCTTCAACGACGCGTCCAACGAAATCTATCGTTTCGTCTGGAACGTCTATTGCGACTGGTATCTCGAGCTCTGCAAGCCGATGCTGCTCGGCGAGGAGGGCGCGGCCAAGGCCGAGACCCGCGCCACGGTCGCCTGGGCGCGCGACGAAATCCTGAAGCTGCTGCACCCCTTCATGCCCTTCATCACCGAAGAGCTGTGGGAGGTGACGGGCCGCCGCGACACGCTGCTGACGCTGTCGCCGTGGGCGCGCGAGGCGGTCACGATGACGCCTGAGGAACTGGCGCTGATGGCAGCCGCGACACCGAACGAACCAGCGATTCCCGCCGCGATGCTGCCGGAGATAGCTCCCGATTTCACGGACGTTGCCGCAGAAGCCGAAATCGGCTGGGTGATCGATCTCGTCACCTCGGTCCGCTCGGTGCGCGCGGAGATGAACATTGGGCCGGTGACTGCCGCTGGTGCTGGCCGGTGTCTCGCCGGAAACCAAGGGCGCGGATTCCGCGCTGGGGCGATGTCGTCAAGCGATGGCGCGCCTCTCCAACATCTCCTTTGCAGACCGCGCGCCTGAAGGAGCGGTGCAACTCCTGGTGCGCGGCGAGGTCGCCGCGCTTCCGCTCAAGGGCGTCATCGATCTCGCCGCCGAGCGCGCGCGGCTCGACAAGGAAATCGCCAAGGCCGATGCCGACATCAAGCGGGTCGACGCCAAGCTCGGAAATGAGAAGTTCGTTGCCAACGCGCCGGACGAGATCGTCGAGGAAGAGAAGGAAAAGCGCGAGGCGGCGCTGGCGCGCAAGGCCAAGCTCCTCGAGGCGCTAGAGCGCCTGAAGAAGGCGTCTTGATGCGCGATGGTCAACCAAGCATGACGGCGAGGGGAGCGGCGGCCTTTCGCGCGGTCCACCAGACGCATGAGGCGGCCGCCATCTTCCGCGATCCCTTTGCGGAGAAGGTCCTCGACGATGAGACGCGCGCTGCACTGCACGGGATCGCCGCCGATCCGTCGCTGCGTGGGATGCGGCTGTTCATCGTCTCGCGCAGCCGCTTCTCCGAGGAGGCGCTGGCCGCGAGTGTCGCACGAGGTGCAAAGCAAGTCGTGGTGCTCGGCGCTGGCCTCGATACGTTTTCGCTTGCGCAATCCATTGCCCGATGTTCGCGTGTTCGAAGTCGACTTTCCGGCAACGCAGGCGTGGAAGCGCGAACGGCTGCGTGAAGCCGGCCTTGCCGTGCCCGACACGCTGACCTTTGCGCCCGTCGATTTCGAACGCGAAAGCCTGGCCGAGGGCTTGGCGCGTGCCGGCTTTCGGCGCGACCAACCGGCCTTCTTCCAGTGGCTTGGCGTCACGCCGTATCTGACCCGCGAAGCGATCTCTTCGACGCTCGATTACATCGCAAGCGTTCCGGCATCGGCTGTCGCCTTCGACTACACCGAGCCATTCGAGAGCCAGTCTCCCGAACGCCGCGCCAGGCTGACGGCGCTGGCTGAGGGCGCGGCGGCGCGCGGCGAGCCGTGGCTGTCGTTCTTCGATCCGCCCGAGATCGCGGACATCCTGCGCGGCAAAGGATTTGGCGAGATCGAAGACCTCGGCTTTGGCGATGTCATCAGGCACTACTCGGCTGAACTGGGACAGGGTCTTCAATCCGGCGGCGGCCACGTCATCCGTGCGTCTCGTTAGGGTGGGAACGGCTTGCTCAGATAACGCGAGCCCTTCAACCCGTAACGCCACGGCAAATCCACCGCCTTGGTGATGCCGATCCGGAACGCCCGACACCACGTCGGCCTCGCCGAGGCGCGCATGCAGTGCGAACGGCGCCTTATCCAGCGGCAGGCCGCTGTGCGCGACGGTGATGCCGAGCGCCTCGCACAGTTTGCCCGGACCGGAGCACAGCGCGCGTTCGTCCTGTAATCCGCGGCGTCGGCGCATCGCGGCGAGCCCATGCGTCGGCGCCAGCGCGCGGATCAGCACCGCAGCCGCCGAGCCCTCCTTCTCGCAAACGAAGTTCACGCACCAATGAATGCCATAGGAGCGGTAGACATAGGTGAAGCCCGGCGGACCGAACATCACGAGGTTGCGCGGCGTCGGCCCGTTATAGGAATGCGCGGCCGGTTCGGTGTGGTGATAGGCTTCGACCTCGACGATGACGCCGCCGACGCCGTTGAACAGCAGCGTCGCGCCGATCAGGTCGGGCGCTACCTTGTGGACGCTGCGATCGAAGAAGGACCGTTTCAACGGCCTGCCCAGCGGCGGCAGCTTGTCGGTCTTTTTGGGTTGTGGGGCTTTGACCACGGGAATCGCGGGGAACGGTTGAATTGCCGCCAGACTTTTGCATGTTTTCCCCGGCTTTTGCGAGTGTCCTTGCGGCTTCTTCCAATACGGATTAGCTAAGGCTGTCAGGATCAAGCGGACCGTCCATGGCCGTCATCATCGATACCATCTCCGAGCAGAAATTGCGGCCGCGCCACCCCGAAAAGGTGAACCGGCCCGACGCCGTCTCGCCGCCGAAGCCGGACTGGATCCGCGTGCGCGCGCCGAACACGCGCGGCTATGCCGATACCCGCAACATCGTGAAGGAAAACGGCCTGCACACCGTGTGCGAGGAAGCCGGCTGCCCGAACATCGGCGAGTGCTGGGACAAGAAGCACGCCACCTTCATGATCATGGGCGACACCTGCACGCGGGCCTGCGCCTTCTGCAACGTCAAGACCGGCATGCCCGGCGCGCTCGACGCCTCCGAGCCCGACTATGTCGCGGAAGCGACGTTCAAGCTCGGGCTTGCCCATGTCGTCATCACCTCCGTCGATCGCGACGATCTCGCCGACGGCGGCGCCGAGCATTTCGCGCAAACCATCCGCGCCATCCGGACGCGTTGTCCGTCGACCACGATCGAAATCCTCACCCCCGATTTCCTGCGCAAGGACGGCGCGCTCGAAGTTGTGGCCGCAGCCAGGCCCGACGTCTTCAACCACAATCTCGAGACCGTGCCGTCGCGCTACCTCACGGTGCGACCGGGCGCGCGCTATTTCCATTCGATCCGGCTGCTGCAGCGGGTCAAGGAGATCGATCCCACCATCTTCACCAAGTCCGGCATCATGGTCGGCCTCGGCGAGGAGCGCCATGAAGTGCTGCAGGTGATGGACGACCTGCGTTCGGCCGATGTCGACTTCCTCACTGTCGGTCAATATCTGCAGCCGACGCGCAAGCATCATGCGGTGGTGCGCTACATGCCGCCGGACGAGTTTGCCGGGCTGGAGAAGGTTGCCTACACCAAGGGTTTCCTGATGGTGTCGGCGAGCCCGCTCACGCGTTCGTCGCATCATGCCGGTGAGGACTTCGCAAGATTGAAGGCGGCGCGCGCAGCGGCCGCGCGTTGAGCCGTGCCGCGCTTCTCCAGCAAGCGGCGGGTCGCACACCGCGCGGATCAGATGTTCGACCTCGTCGCCGACGTCGAGCGCTATCCCGAATTCGTGCCGCTTTGCAAGGCGCTGAAAGTTCGCCAACGCAGGCAAAACCCTGACGGCACCGAGACCATCGTTGCCGACATGACGGTCTCGTTCAAGCTGGTCAGGGAGACCTTCGCCAGTGAGGTGACGCTCGATCGTGCCGGCCGCAAGATCAACGTGCGCTATCTGCGCGGGCCGTTCTCCAGCCTGGAGAATTGCTGGACCTTCGAGCCCAAGGGGCGAGCAGGACTGCGACGTCGGCTTCTTCATCGCCTACGAGTTCAAGAGCCGGATGCTGGCGATGCTGATGGGCACCATGTTCGACGCGGCGTTCGCGAGGTTTTCGGCCGCGTTCGAGAAGCGCGCCGATGTGGTGTACGGCAAGCGGCCCGTTGGCTCGGCGTCGTGATCCATTTCTGCGACACTTGCCTGAATTGAGCGATGTCGCGACTTGACCCTGCCTCGCGGCCTCGGTCATCCTCTGATCAACGAAGGAGGAGCGACCATGTCTGGCGATGCGAAGCCGAAAATCCGTCGTGCGCCGCGCGGCATGCGCTGGCCGGGCGACCGCCATCTCGCTGTCGTCTTCAATGTCGCCTTTGAGGCCTGGACGGAGCAGGGGGCCTCGGCGATCGGGCCGATGGGCAATCCGTTGCGGCCGGGGGTGTTCGACCTCAATGCCGATTCCTACGGCCGCTATGGCGCGAATGCCGGCATTCGCCGCCTGATGGGGATTTTGGACGGCGCGGGCATTTCGGCCAACGTCTACGTCTCGGGCGTGTTGGCCGAACGCGATCCGGATCAGGTTCGCGCCGTCGCCCACGCCGGCCATGAGATCGTCACGCACGGATACGCCCAGGATCTCGTTCCCGCCTCGCTGACGCCGGAGGAGGACGAAGACTATGTCCGCCGCGCGACCGACGGCCTCACCACGGTCATCGGCGCGCAACCGACCGGCTGGATCAGCCCGCGTGCCACCGCGGGCGACGACACCTTCCGCCGGCTCGTCCGCCACGGCTACAAATGGCAGGGCGATGCGCTCGACGATGACCTGCCTTACCTGCAGACCTATCCGGAGGGCGATCTCGTCGCCGTTCCCCTGACGATCGAGATCAACGATCTGTCGCATGCGATGCGATGGGGGCGCACGCCGCGGCAGTTCGTCGAGATGTTCGACGATGCGCTCACGCATTTGCTCGCAGCGGAGCATGACGTCGTCATCCTCGATGTCCTCTGCCACACCCATTGCTACGGCCGCCCGGCCGGCGCGTGGGCCTATGACGAGATCGCCAAGAAATGCGCCAATCGCGGCGATATCTGGGTGACGACGCGAGGCAAGATCGCCGATCATTTCCTGGCGTCGTTCTGAAACGCCCACCTTCTCGGGAGTGTCGACATGCAGCTTCCCTATCACGGCCGCTACGCCTACTCGCCGATTGTCGATCGCCCGGATTACTCCTGGCCGGACGGCAAGCGGCTCGCGGTCTATCTCGGCCTCAACATCGAGCATTTCGCGTTCGGCGCGGGCGAGGGGCACCTGCTCACCGTGGCGGGAGCGCCGCCCGACCCGCGCACCTTCGCCTGGCGCGACTACGGCAACCGCGTCGGCGTCTGGCGCTGTCTCGAACTGTTCGATGAGCTCAATTTGCCGGCGGCGCATCTCATCAACACCGCGGTGTTCGACTATGCGCCCCGTATCGTCGATGCGCTGAAGGCGCGCGGCGACGAGTTCATCGGCCATGGCCGCACCAATGCGGAGCGTCACGGCCACATGTGGGAAGCCGACGAGAAGCGTTTCCTCGAGGAGGTCCGCGACGCGATCGCGCGCGCCTCGGGAAAGCCGCCGCGCGGCTGGATGGCGCCGTGGATGGCGTCGACCCACCACACGCCCGACCTTTTGAAGGAGGTCGGCTTCGATTTCCTGATGGACTGGCCGGCCGACGACCAGCCGCTGTGGATGAAGACGCGCTCCGGCCCGCTGATGAGCGTGCCGTATCCGATCGAGATCAACGACAGCCCGCAAATCCTGGTCAGGCATCATTCGCCCGAACAATTCCGCGACTTCATCATCGGCCAGTTCGAGGAGCTGCTGCGGCAATCGGCGAAGCAGCCGCTGGTCTGCGGCATTGCGCTGCATACGATGATCGTTGGCCAGCCCTACCGGCTGCGCATGCTGCGTGAAGCTTTGCAGCACATCGTGAACCATCCCCAGAAGGACAAGGTGTGGTTCACCCGGCCGTCTGCGATCTATGACCATTGCGCCGCGTTGCCCGAGAGGCAGTTTCCGAAGGCGTGAGGCGAGGGGGGCCGCGGAAGATCATCCGGGTCACTACGGATTGCCGATCTCGACCGACGGTGCGAGCATGCCCGCATGACCGATCTCAACGAGGGCGAGCAGCGCGCCCGCAGCATCGTCGAACGCAATGGCGGCATCGTGCGCCATCGCGATCCCGATGAAGGTTTGATGACCATCGAGATCGCGGCGGATGCGGTCTGGAAGGTGTGCGTCCTGCCCTTGAGCTACGTCGGCCGGCGCGGCGACCAGATGTTCTACGACGTCGACCTGTCGGCGATGCGTCTGCCCGTGTTCGGCGGGTAACCTGATTACGCGCGCCAGGCGCAGCGGATCGGAAGTGACGCGATGCCGCTCACCATGGTGGAAGCGGTGCGGCGGGGAGGGGCGGCGAGTTCGACTGACTCCAGCCGCGGCAGCAAGGCCTTCAGCAGTGCGCGCATTTCAATTCGCGCCATGTGCGCGCCGATGCAGTGATGCCGGCCGAGCCCGAAGGCGAGATGCGGATTGGGGCGGCGGTCGATCCGGAACTGGTCTGCGTTCGCGAAGACAGCCTCGTCGCGATTGGCGGAATTGAAAAACAGTGCCACCGCCTCGCCTTCGCGGATGGTTTGGCCGCCGAGTTCGACGTCCTCGGTCGCGGTGCGCACGATGTGGCGGCCCGGCGTCGTCCAGCGCAGCATTTCCTCGATCGCGGTATCGATCAGCGATGGGTCGTCGCGCAGCCGCGCCAACTGCTCGGGGTGCTCGACCAGCGCATGCATGCCGCCGCTCAGGCAGAAGGCGATCGTGTCGTGGCCGCCGGTGGCGATCATCGTGTAGTAGGAGAACCGTTCGTAGTCGGGCATCGGCTCGCCCTGCACCTCGGCGGTGGCGATCACGCTGCTGAGATCATGCCGCGGACAGGCGCGGCGGTCGGCGGCGACGGGATCGAAATAGTCCTGGAAGCCGAGGCCGGCGCGGCAGATCGCCGTGGTCGGGTGATCGGCGAGGCGCCGCACCGGATCTTCCGGTCCGACCAGCCCCCAGGACAGTTTCAGGATCAGGTCGTCGTCGGCTTCGGGCAGGCCGAGCAGGCGCATGATGCCGCGGATCGAAAACGGCACCGCGATGTCCTTGGTGAAGTCGAATGCCTCGCTGCGGCCGGCGATCCCGCTGACGATGTGGTCCGCCCATTCTTCCAGCCAGGGCTCCATTGCGGCCAGCGCGGCCGGCGAGAGCGACGGCTGCGCCACTGCGCGATAGGCGGCATGCTCGGGGTCGTCCATCTGCAGCAGGCCGCGCAGCACATAGGGCTTGCCGAGCATCCGCTCGAGGCGATCCTCGGTCATCTTGCTGGTGAGGAAGGTGCGCGTCGCGGCGACGAAAGGAGCGCCCCTGCGCTCCACCGCCGAGATGTCGCGGTAGCGGCTGAGCAGCCAGAACGGCCGCATGCCCGGAGTGTCGACCCAAAGCACTGGAGCCTCGGCGCGCAACAGCGTGAACGCGGCCTGAAGTCTTGCGTCGTCGGCGTGGCCATCAGGGGAGATGACGAAGCGGGCGGCTTCGTACAATCGAGAGCGGGTCGTTGCTGAGGGTGGCGGTCGCGCTTCCGACGCGGAGCGCAAACTCGCGAGCCCGGAGTTTATGACCACAGCGGACCGCGCGTTCATTCGCTACCGCCGTTTCTTGTCGCTATTTCGCGATCTTTCCCGGCATCGGGCAAGGTGAATCAACCTGGCTGCCCAATCCGGCCTTTGATCCTCGCCTCGTGTGAACGTGCCCACCGTGCTTTGGCACGTGCACGACCGTTTCCATCGGCAAGCCAGCGTCTAGGTTCTCGTAACGAAATTGGGCGATAGCGTAGATGTTGTCCGGTCCTTGCGGCTGCACGGAGCCCAGCAGCGTCAGGTATTTAAGCCACCCGCCCCGGACTGGAACGCCCACGGTATTATAAGCATCGATAAGCGCTTGATAATTGCCAGCGCCGTTCGGGATGTTCTTGAACAAGTCTTTTTTGGCCTGCGCTTTCAGGTATCCGGAAGAACTACTATCCCCGAAGACCTTGTTCAACTCGTCGATGACGTCCTGTCCATCGCAGCTGGCCATCGCTCCGTGTTCATCAAAGGACCCACCCATCGCCTCGCCCTCACGTTGCCCGGCTATTCCATTTCCCGTGCAAACTCATCATGAGCGGCAGAGGGACGCAAGGCCTTTTTGGCCGCCTACCTGGTGGAGCGGATTAGACGTTCGCTATCTAGCCTCGCGCCCGCAACAACATGGGCTCATAGACCGTCGCGCCCGTTTCATCGATCAGGACACTGGCGCGGTTCAGCAAGCGACCTGCTTCCTCGGCGTCCCGAGGACCACATGCTCGAGTGGCCGCGACAAGGCTGGCATGGCATTCGGCCAGGCGATCCGCCTTCCGGCGCGCGACGCCAATCGCCTCGGCGGCAACCTCTCCAGCGCGCCTGGAATCGCCCATTCGCATGAGATTGTCGGCCTGGAATGCCGAGTATTCTGGCCTCCAACTCAAGCCCTGCCCTGCCGCGGCGGGACGCGTCCAGTGCCTGCTGGAAGAAGCCATCGGCCTCCGCGAATTCTCCCGCGATCGAGGCTGCCAGACCCTGGCAGTAACTCGCGCCCACAAACCAATACGGGATCGCCGCCTGTGTGGCGAAGCGGGCGATCTGGTTGGCGTGCCGCGTTGCTGCGAGCGTGTCCTCGCGAAACCAGGCAAGTTCAACGGCATACCAGTGCGGGATGCCGACATGAAGCGGTTCGGCGTCGGCCGGATCAACCTGGAACAGCCTGGCAAGCCGCTCATCCGCGTCGGAAAACCGTCCCTGCATGATCAACGGCCTGACCTGAATGATCTTGATCCAGGACCGAACATCGAAGCCAACCATCTGGCCGGCCGTCAGGCCAAGGACCACGCCGGCACTGGTCCGCCGCTCGTCTTCCATCAGATGCAGGGCCGCGCTGTTCGCCTGCAGGGATTCTGCGGGTGAAGCCAGCGAGCATGTTGGCCTGGCACAGCAAACCGTTCAGCAGCAGGGCCTCCTCCGGATTTGCCTCCGCATCCAGCACTGCCAGTGCTTCGCGAACCAGTCGAATGTATTCGTCCGCCGAGCCGTTTGCGACGATGATCCGTCCGTAACCCGCGATCAGCATCGCTTCGTGGCGCCGGTTGCCGGCTTCGCGCGCGTATCCCAACGCCTCGTCGACATAGATTTTGGCTTCTTCGATCGGCATCCCCTCGCGCCAGCCAAAGGTCAGCAACTGTCCACCGGCCAACGCCCGCAACTCGTCGTTTTCCTTGGAACGCGGCTGATCGCGCATCATGCCGCGAATTTTCTTCCAGTCCGCCAACGCTCGTCCGGAGTTTGTCCGACCGACCCAACGCGCTGAACGCTGCAAATGCATCGCCGCGGCAACCATGTTGCCCGCGGACTCGTAATGATGCGCCACCAGGCCGGCGAACTCGTCGCGCTTGCCCCACTCCTGGCTCTCGATCGCCTTTGCCACGGCGGCATGCAGGCTGGTGCGGGTGGAGCGCAGTTGCATCGCGTAGGCCACCTCCTGAATCAGAGGATGGCGGAACGCGAAGCTTTCTCCCATCGCCGTTTGCCGCGGCTGGATCAGTTCGGCCGCGCGCAGCCGCCGCAGCAGCGGCTGCGCGGCCGCGTCCGACAGGCCGGCAACTGTGCGAACCACCTCGAAGGGAAACTCCTTCCCTATGATCGCAGCGGTCTGCAGCAACGTCTTTTCGGCGTCCGGCAGAAGATCGATGCGCGCGCCGATCACCGCCTCGACGGTCGTTGGCAGCGTCGGATTTTGCCAGCCGGAGGGCGCCAGCCGATAGTGGCCCCGCTCGCCCACCAAGACGCCGCTTTGTGCCAGCGACAGGATGAGCTCTTCCGCGAAGAACGGGTTGCCATCGGAGCGTTCCGCGACGTGCGCCACCACCTGGTCCAGTCCCGGCGCCGTCTCCGATCAGATCGCGGATGACCTCGCCGACCTCGCCCAGGCCAAGCTCCGGCAAAGCCAGTTCGCGATACCAGGGGGGCCGCGACGGCAGCGACCAATCGGGCCGAAAGGTCAGCACCATCAGGACGCGGGTGCCTTCCACGGCCGCGATCCAGGTTTCCAGGAAGTCCTGACTGGCTTCGTCCAGCCAGTGCAGATCTTCGATGATGATCACCGAGGTCTGCGACCACGCCGCCTTCGCGATCCGGCTGATGCTTTCGCGCAACCGCATGCGTCGTGTCGAGGGGTCGACAGCCTTCGATGTCGGCTCAGCGCATCCAAGAAAATCCGTCAGAGGGGCGAGATGGTCGGCCACCGGCAGCGCGAGCATCGTAAGGGTCTGCTCGATCCGCGTGCGCGCCAGTTCCGCGTTCATATCGGGCTCGATGCGGAAGAAGGCGCGCAACGCTTCCAGCACCGGCAACAGGGGCGTCGCCCGGCTGTGAACCTGCGCACGCGCTTCCAGAACCCTGACCTGACGCTCGCGGCACCACTCGCTGAACTCGAAACAAAGCCGGCTTTTGCCGACGCCCGGCGGCCCGGACAGGCCGATGACCCGTGGCGAGCCTGGCGCAGTGTCCGTGAGCGCACGCTG
This sequence comes from uncultured Alphaproteobacteria bacterium, assembly GCA_963795365.1. Lineage (GTDB taxonomy): Bacteria > Pseudomonadota > Alphaproteobacteria > Rhizobiales > Xanthobacteraceae > Bradyrhizobium. The sequence continues at coordinate 45,504 of CAWCHW010000016.1, read as the reverse complement.
CAAGGTCTCCAGCTCCGATGTCCGCCCACGCAAGGGCATCAGCGACGTGCCGCGGAAATGCTCGCTGTTGACCGCCGGTTTCAGGCCGACCAACCGGAAGATCTCCACCGGATCGGGGATACCCTTCAACGCGCGCGGACCCAGCGTCTCGGTGTCGCAATAAGCGCGCAGCAGGGTCTGGCAGTCCCGGCTCAGGCAGATCTCGCCGGGTGGGGCTTCCTGCTCGATCCGGCTGGCCAGATGCACGGTAATGCCCGTCACGTCCTGCTCGATCGAAGAGCCGGAATGGATTATGCCCGAAACCACCTCGCCCGAATGCAGGCCGATCCGGATCGGGGGAGCATCCGGCATTTCGGCGACGGCAGTACGCATGGCGAGCGCGGCATGGCAGGCGAGCACCGCATGCCCTTCGCGCGCATGTGGCACTCCGAATGCGGCCTTGAGGCCGTCGCCCAATGTGCGAAGCACCGTACCGTCGTAGCGGTGGACGGCGCGCGCCATGACCATGACGATCGGGTGCAGGAAATTCATCGCCGCTTCGGCATCGAGGGTGGCGATCCGCGCGGTTGAGCCGGCGATATCGGCGAACAAAACGGTCGCCTGCTTGCGCTCGCCCGCCGCCTCGGCCACGCGTGCGTCCGGTTGTCGCGGCTTGCCGCACGATGTGCAGAACCGGGCTGTTTCCGGGAGATCATGCCCGCAGTGCGCGCATACGGAAGCGAGGGAGACGCCGCAGGCCGCGCAGAACCTGCTCCCGGCCTCGTTCTCGTAAGCGCACGCCCCGCATCGCATCGTCAACCCGCTGTCCTCTGGACCGCCTCGGCAGGCGAGTATAGAGGCCAACTTGGCGGTTAAGAAGCAATTCAGCCACCAGGGCGGCAGCCTTGGTCAATTTTTGACGGTTAACGTCAAAAGCACAATCTCAACGTGTCGATCGCATCGACCTTGCGTGACGATCGGTTGCGCTACGTACAACGCGAATGACAAGCGGAGCCGTGCTCGCCCGAGGTGCCAAAGCGGGGCAGGCTCCCCGACATCAAAGCGGCTGCGCAGCATCACGGCTTAACACCGTCGCGTGAATGAAGCCGCTTGGCACACCCCACGAAGTCGTCCTGAAACAGAGCCCGGGCTAGCGTCCAGAGTGTCAAGCACCCAGGAGGGTGAAATGCGCACTCTGATTTTCGGCGTCGTTTTGGTGGCAGTCTCTTTTGCGGGGATTTACCCGCTGCTTTCCGCTTCAATCGCCAAAGCGCGCGATGCGAGGCCTGCGACGTTCTCCGAACGATTTGCGCCGGCGCTCAAGTCCCATTGATGCGGGTAGCACGCGGCTATAGCGGTCCGCGCGCGACTCCATCGACATAATTGACGCCTCTCCGAACAGGCGCCGCTCCGGACCACATCGTCACGCAGACGACATACCGCCGTTCGCCACGCGCCGCTGTGGCGCTTTGTCCGCATCCGTCAAAGCACATCGCCGTGATTGCCGCCTGACGGGGAACCAAGCGGCAGGCGGAAAGTTGTCGTGCAGGTTCGGGAGCGAGACGGCCATTCCGTCCCCGCTGTTTTCAATTCGAAAAGCCAGGTTGCTTCATTCGGTCGCGCTTCGCACGCGAACGGAACGGTTGTCCATGCCGACGAAGCAACATCACGGGATCGTTCGCATGAGCGTTTCGAGGTCAAAAGAATCAATCGTCAGGCGGCATACGGCATCGATGGCGCGTGCGCTGACATGGCTGCGAAGCGCTTCAGCCGCCGTCGCACCGAGGCCGGAATTCTCCGTCATGTCGCCGGTCCGGATTTCGTCCGGAACGCGCAGAAGTCCTCAGGGCATGAGCCGGCGAAGCGATCGCCTGCATTGAAGGACGGCGCTTCGATGGAAGCGCCTGCCGCTCACCCCCTCGGCGTCCTTCGTCGCTTCGCCGCATGCCGTCGTGGGCTGCGCGCCACGCGATGACGCAGATGGGTTGCGGCCTCGCGCCGCGGCTTCTTCGCGGCCTGCGGGCCGCGCGCTAATTCCATCAGCATCCGCAAGGCCTCGACCACCGAGCGCTCGCGCACGACGCTGCGGCCGATCGCGCCGAAGCGGCACTCGCGATGGATGATCCGTCCGTCGCGCGCGGCAACGGCGAAATGCACCAGTCCCACCGGTTTGCCCGGGGTAGCGCCGCCAGGGCCGGCGATGCCGGTGATCGACACTGCGAGATCGACGCCCGCGCGCTCCAGCGCGCCGACCGCCATTTGCGTTGCCGTTTCCTTGCTGACCGCGCCGAACGTCAGCAGCGTCTGGGCGTCGACGCCGAGCATCGTGCGCTTGGCGTCATTGGAATAGGTGACGAAGCCGCGGTCGATGACATCCGATGAGCCGGGAATATCCGTGAGCGCGCCGGCGACGAGGCCGCCGGTGCAGGATTCCGCAGTGGCAATGGTCAGCCGGCGGCTGCGGCACAAATCGAGCAGCGAGCGGGCGAGGGCGCGTGCGCTGCTCGTCGCCATGTTACTCGCTCCAGGGCAGGCGGATGGTGGCGCTCGCGGTGGCCGCGATGCCTTCCTCGCGGCCGGTGAAGCCGAGCCTCTCGCTGGTGGTGGCCTTCACCGCGATGCGCGAGACGTTGACACCCGAAACTTCCGCGATGCGCGCGCGCATCTGGTCGCGCAGCGGGCCGATCTTCGGCCGTTCGCAGATCAGGGTCACCTCGAGATTGGCGATGCGGCCGCCACGCGCGGTGACGCGCTCGACCGCGTATTTCAGGAACTGGTCGGAGGAGGCGCCCTTCCACTTCATGTCGCTGGGGGGAAAGTGCGAACCGATGTCGCCGTCGGCGAGCGCGCCGAGGATCGCGTCGACCAGCGCATGCAGGCCGACGTCGCCGTCGGAATGGGCGAGGAAGCCTTTGCTGTGCGGCACGCGCACGCCGCAGATCATGACGTGATCGCCCGGGCCGAAGGCATGCACGTCATAGCCGGTGCCGGTCCTGATATCGCCGAGCAGGCTCGCCAGCCGCGCCTCTTCGCGGACGAAGTCTTCGGGAGTCGTGAGCTTCATGTTGGCAACATCGCCCTCAAAGGTCGCGACCGTCAATCCCGCCCACTCGGCGAGCGCCGCATCATCCGTGAAATCATTGCGCTTGTCGTGCGCGGCGCGGCGGTGCGCGTCGAGAATCGCTTCGAAGCGGAACACCTGCGGCGTTTGCGCAATGCGCAGCCGGGCGCGCTCTGGCGTCGCTTCGACATCGCCGCCGCCATTCACGAGCTTGATCGTGTCGGCAACCGCAATCGCAGGGATCGCCGCGCCGGTGCGCTTGACCCCATCGATCGCGCGCGAGATCAGCGCCTGCGAGACAAAGGGTCGCGCGGCGTCGTGGATCAAGACAATGTCGGGCTTCTCCGGCGCGATCGCCTCGAGCCCCGCATGCACCGATTGCTGCCGTGTCGCGCCGCCCGGCGTCGGCGCCGCATGGGCGAGGCCGTCGCAGGCGGCATTGAACATCGCCGTGTCGTCGGGATGCAGCACCGGCTGCACGGCGAACACATCGGGGTGCCGGCAGAACGGCTCCATCGCGCGATAGATCACGGTCTGGCCGCCGATCGAGCGATACTGCTTCGGGCCGCCTGCGCCGGCGCGAAGCCCCCGGCCGGCGGCAACAACGATGGCGGCGGTACGTTCGGATTTTGCCATGGGACTCAATTAGGAGTGATCGCGCGACGAGCGCCTGAAATAACGCATTGCCCTTATCACGGCATCAGCGTTGAAAAACCCGAATGGCTGTGGGAAAGGCCCTTTTTGTTGCAGTGCACTTGCCTTCATGACAAGAACTGTCTAAAGTGTAGGCATGCAACTTGACTGCACAAGATTTGTGCGCAAAATGAATCTCGGCCGATGCGATGAGGCATCGGCGCAGACCATGAGACCTCAGTGATCGGCTCGGCAAATTCCAGCTCTAAGCCGTTGAAAGTGGGCGATATTCGCCTCGCCAATCCGGTCCTCCTTGCACCGATGTCGGGGATTACCGATGCGCCGTTTCGACGGCTGGCGGCTGCGCTCGGCGCGGGACTCGTGGTCTCCGAGATGACCGCGAGCGACGATCTGGTCCGGGGACGGCCGATTTCGCGGCTCCGCTGCGAAGCTGCCGGCATCGGGGCGCATGTCGTGCAGTTGGCCGGCTGCGAGGCGCGCTGGATGGGTGAGGGCGCGCGGATCGCGGAACAGGCCGGCGCCGACATCATCGACATCAACATGGGCTGCCCCGCGCGGCATGTGACCGGTGGCCAGTCCGGCTCGGCGCTGATGCGCGATCTCGATCATGCGGTGAGCCTGATCGAGGCGACGATCGCGGCGGTGAAGGTGCCGGTGACGCTGAAAATGCGGCTCGGCTGGGACGATCGCACACGCAATGCGCCGGAGCTGGCGCGCCGCGCCGAAGCTGCCGGCGTGCAGATGATCACGGTGCACGGCCGCACGCGCTGCCAGTTCTACAAGGGCGAGGCGGATTGGGCCGCGGTGCGCGCGGTGAAGCAGGCGATCTCGATTCCGCTGGTCGTCAATGGCGACATCACCTCTTACGAGACTGCGATCGATGCGCTCAAGGAGTCCGGCGCCGACGCCGTCATGGTCGGCCGCGGTGCGCAAGGGCAGCCCTGGCTGCCCGGCCAGATCGGCCGGCAATTGCAGGGTGGCGTTGCCGAGCAGGCGCCGTCGCTGCCGCAGCAGCTGTCCTTTGTCCGCGACCTCTATGACGAAACCTGTGCGCATTACGGCATGCGGATCGGTCTGCGTCATGCGCGCAAGCATCTTGGCTGGGCGCTCGATGTCGCAGCCAGGCTCGGTCGTGTGCCCGCTGAAAAGCTGAAGACATGGCGGCAGCAGATCCTCACCTCGGAAGATCCCGCGAGCGTTCATCGCTCGCTGAACGAGGCCTTCGACGATTTCGCATGGAGTGCGGCGGCATGAACTCGGCCTTCGAAAATCGCAAGGCCATGCCATCGGATGGGGAGGCGATCCTCAACGCGCTGCCCAATCCGGTGATCCTGATTGGTCCTGACGGCAAGATCGTCGACGCCAACATCGCCGCCGAATCCTTCTTCGAGATTTCGACCCAGTTCCTCAAGCGGCAGTCGCTGAAGGAGCTGGTGCCGTTCGGCAGTCCGTTGCTGGCGCTGATCGACCAGGTTCGGTCGCATCATTCCGCGGTCAACGAATACAAGGTCGACCTCGGCACGCCGCGCATGGGCGGCGACCGTCAGGTCGACCTGCATGTCGCGCCGCTCACGGAGCGTCCCGGCCACATCGTCGTGATGCTGCAGGAGCGCACCATCGCCGACAAGATGGACCGGCAACTCACCCATCGCAGCGCCGCGCGCAGCGTGATCGCGCTCGCCGCGATGCTGGCGCATGAGATCAAGAACCCGCTGTCGGGCATTCGCGGCGCCGCGCAACTTTTGGAGCAGCAGGCTTCCTCCGAAGATCGCATGCTGACACGGCTGATCTGCGACGAGGCCGATCGCATCGTCACCCTGGTCGACCGCATGGAAGTGTTCGGCGACGACCGTCCGGTGGCGCGCGGCCCCGTCAACATTCATTCGGTGCTCGATCACGTCAAACGGCTGGCGCAATCCGGCTTCGCCCGCAACGTCCGTTTCATCGAGGACTACGATCCCTCGCTGCCGTCGGTGCTTGCCAATCAGGATCAGCTGATCCAGGTGTTCCTCAATCTCGTGAAGAACGCTGCCGAAGCCGTCGTCGATCTCGGCACCGATGCGGAAATCCAGCTGACGACGGCGTTCCGTCCGGGCGTGCGGCTCTCGGTGCCCGGCAAGAAGACGCGGGTGTCGCTGCCGCTGGAATTTTGCGTGAAGGACAACGGCTCCGGCGTGCCGGAGGACCTGTTGCCGAACCTGTTCGATCCCTTCGTCACGACCAAACAGACCGGCAGCGGGCTGGGCCTCGCCCTGGTCGCCAAGATCGTCGGCGATCACGGCGGGATCATCGAATGCGAGTCGCAGCCGCGCAAGACCACCTTCCGCGTGCTGATGCCCATGTACAACGCTGCCAAACACTTCGATCAAACCAATCGCGACGACGTTGCCGGGACGCCGTCGCACGCTCCGGAAGGAGCCAAATGAGGGACGACAATGCCTGCTGGTAGCATCCTGGTTGCCGACGACGACACGGCCATTCGAACAGTCTTGAATCAGGCGCTGTCCCGCGCCGGTTACGAAGTGCGGCTCACCGGCAATGCCGCAACGCTGTGGCGCTGGGTCAGCCAGGGCGAGGGCGATCTGGTCATCACCGACGTGGTGATGCCGGACGAGAATGCGTTCGACCTGCTGCCGCGCATCAAGAAGATGCGCCCCAATCTGCCCGTCATCGTCATGAGCGCCCAAAACACCTTCATGACCGCGATCCGCGCTTCCGAACGCGGCGCTTACGAATATCTGCCGAAACCGTTCGACCTCAAGGAGCTGATCGCGATCGTCGGCCGCGCCCTGGCCGAGCCGAAGGAGCGCGTGGCGAGCCCTGCCGAGGAGACCGAGTTCGACGCGATTCCCGCTGGTCGGCCGTTCGCCGGCGATGCAGGAAATCTATCGCGTGCTGGCGCGGCTGATGCAGACCGACCTCACGGTGATGATCTCCGGCGAGTCCGGCACCGGCAAGGAGCTGGTGGCCCGCGCGCTGCACGATTACGGCAAGCGCCGCAACGGTCCCTTCGTCGCAGTCAACATGGCCGCGATCCCGCGTGACCTCATCGAGTCCGAATTGTTCGGCCATGAGCGCGGTGCGTTCACCGGCGCCAACACCCGCGCCTCCGGCCGTTTCGAGCAGGCCGAGGGCGGCACCTTGTTCCTCGACGAGATCGGCGACATGCCGATGGAAGCGCAGACGCGGTTGCTTCGCGTGCTGCAGCAGGGCGAATACACCACCGTGGGCGGCCGCACGCCGATCAAGACCGACGTGCGCATCGTCGCTGCCTCGAACAAGGATTTGCGCATCCTGATCCAGCAGGGCCTGTTCCGCGAGGACCTGTTCTTCCGCCTCAATGTCGTGCCGCTGCGGCTGCCGCCCTTGCGCGAGCGCATCGAGGATCTGCCCGACCTGATCCGCCATTTCTTTGCGCTTGCCGAGAAGGACGGCTTGCCGCCGAAGAAGCTCGATGTGCCGGCGCTGGAGCGGCTGAAGCAGCATCGCTGGCCCGGCAATGTGCGCGAGCTGGAGAATCTCGCGCGGCGGCTGGCCGCGCTCTATCCGCAGGACGTCATCACCGGTCCCGTCATCGACGGCGAATTGGCGCCGCCCGCGGTGACATCGGGCGGCAGCGTTCCGCTCGGCGTCGACAATCTCGGTGGCGCGGTCGAAGCCTACCTGTCCTCGCACTTCTCCGGCTTCCCCAACGGCGTGCCGCCGCCCGGCCTCTATCACCGCATCCTCAAGGAAATCGAGGTGCCGCTGCTCACCGCGGCGCTGGCGGCGACCCGCGGCAACCAAATTCGCGCTGCCGATCTGCTTGGCCTCAACCGCAACACGCTGCGCAAGAAGATCAGGGACCTCGATATTCAGGTCTATCGCAGCGGGGGCTAAGGACCATCTGCGAGACGGCCTGGGTCGAAGCGTCGCGGGTGAACAACGCGTTTCCTCGACAAATTGCGCCGCGGAATTGTCGCAATTCGGCAACATTGTGATATGAATGCATCAGTCCGCTTCGGCGGGCCCTAAGCCATTCGAGCATCACCTTTTCCGCAAATGACCAGCGCAGACACATCGGCCGCTCCGTTCGATCCGTTGCTTGCGGAGCGCAGCAGTTTCTCGCTGCGGCGCTGGCTGGCGCCGTTTGCAGTGGTGATCGCGCTGCTCTCGGCCTTGCTCACCTTCGTGGTGCTGACCGGACTGACCCCGCTCGAGCCGACGCGCGCCGTGGTCCGCGCTTTTCTGGCGGTCAACGCAGCGTCCATCCTGCTGCTGGTCGGGATCATCGTCCGTGAAGTCTGGCAGATGGTGCAGGCGAGGCGGCGCGGCCGGGCGGCCGCGCGGCTGCATGTGCAGATCGTCAGCCTGTTCTCGATCATCGCGGTGCTGCCGGCGGTGCTGGTCGCGATCGTCGCCAACGTCACCATCCAGCGCGGCCTCGACCGGCTGTTCTCCGGACCGACGAAAACGGTGATCGAAAATTCGCTGATCGTCGCGCGCGCTTACACCTATGAGCATGCGGAACTGATCCGGGGCGACATTCTCGGCATGGCCAGCGATCTCAGGCGGGCGCGGCCGCTCTACGACCAGGATCCAAAATCGTTCCAGGAGTTTCTGACGGGCGATGCCGGACAGCGCAATCTGCCGGGCGCCATGCTGATCGACAAGAACGCCAAGGTACTGGTGACGGCGCAAACCGGCATCAAGCAGGATTTCACTGCTCCGCCGCCGGACTTCCTCGGCAACGTCAACGATAGCGATCCGCAGATCGCGGTATTCCCCGAGGCCAATTATGTCGCGGCGGTGATCCGGCTGCGCAACTACGACGACATGTTCCTCTATGTCGCCCGCCTGCTCGATCCCCGCGTGATGGCGCAACTCAAGCAGACCGAGACCAGCGTCGCCGAATATGCCCAGATCGAGTCGCGACGGCTCGGCATCCAGGTTGCCTTTGCGCTGATGTTTGCGGTGATCGCGCTGACCATCCTGATGGCGTCGGTGCTGATCGGGTTGAACTTCGCCAACTGGCTGGTGTCGCCGATCCGCCGGCTGATGACGGCGGCGAGCGACGTCTCGACCGGCAACCTGAACGTCCAGGTTCCGGTGGTGAAGTCCGGCGGCGACCTCGCCCAGCTCGGCGAGACCTTCAACAAGATGATTCAGGAGCTGCGCACCCAGCGCGACGAACTGGTCAGCGCCAGCGAACTGATCGACAGCCGCCGCCGCTTCATCGAAGCGGTGCTGTCCTCGGCGAGCGCAGGCATCATCGGCGTCGACGCCTCCGGCAGCGTCGGCATCCTGAACCGTTCCGCGGAAAAGCTGATCGGGCACGCCGAATTGGAGACGCTGGATCATCCGCTCTCCGACGTGCTGCCGGAACTCGACGAGATGATGAAGGCCGCGCGGGAGGGCACGCAACGGCTGGTGCAGGGCAATGTCACGATCCTGCGCGACGGCAACGAGCGGAACCTGTCGGTGCGCGTCAGCGCCGAGCAGACCAGCCAGTCGCGCGACAGCTACATCATCACGCTCGACGACATCACCGATCTGGTGTCGGCGCAGCGCACCTCCGCCTGGGGCGACGTCGCCCGCCGTATCGCCCACGAGATCAAGAATCCGCTGACGCCGATTCAATTGTCCGCCGAGCGTATCCGCCGCAAATTCGGCAAAACCATCACCGAAGACAAATCGGTGTTCGATCAATGCACCGATACCATCATCCGCCAGGTCGACGACATCAGGCGGATGGTCGACGAGTTCTCGCGCTTTGCGCGGATGCCCAAGCCCGTGATCGAGGGCGAGGACGTCGCCGACGCCGTGCGCCAGGCTGTGTTCCTGATGAAGGTCGCCCATCCCGAGATCGAGATCGAGGCCGACATCAAGCAAGACCCGCTGAAGGCGCAGTTCGACCGCCGCCTGATCTCGCAGGCGCTGACCAATATCATCAAGAACGCCACAGAAGCGATCGAGCAGGTGCCAGCGGCCGAACTCGGCAAGGGCCGGATCGATGTCGTCGCCCAGCGCGAGAACGAAGACATCCTGATCGACGTGATCGACAACGGCATCGGATTGCCCAAGGTGGCGCGGCAGCGCCTGCTTGAGCCCTATGTGACGACTCGCGCCAAGGGCACGGGGCTCGGGCTTGCCATCGTCGGCCGCGTGCTGGAAGACCATGGCGGCAAGATCGAACTGAAGGATGCGTCCGATTTCAGGCCCGGCCAGCGCGGCGCCTGGATGCGGCTGCGCTTTTCCGTCACCGGTCACGGCAAATCGACCATCGAAGGCCAGCAAGCGGCCGTCGCCGCGACGGCGCCGACAACCGAAACAAAGCCGCCCGAGGGCGAAACCAAAGGCGGAGCAGAGACGACTAACAATGAAACAAAAATCGAAGCCGCAACAGGCAACTGACAGGCGGGGCGCGATCCATGGCAAGTGACATTCTGATCGTCGATGACGAGGCCGACATTCGCGAACTGGTCGCGGGCATCCTGGACGACGAGGGATTCTCGACGCGCACCGCGCGCGACAGCGACACCGCGCTGGCGGAGGTCGCCAACCGCCGGCCCAATCTGGTGTTCCTCGACATCTGGCTGCAAGGCTCCAAGCTCGACGGCTTGCAGCTCCTGGAGCAGATCAAGAAGGACAATCCCGAGCTGCCGGTCGTGATGATCTCGGGCCACGGCAACATCGAGACCGCGGTCGCCGCGATCAAGCGTGGCGCCTACGACTTCATCGAGAAGCCGTTCAAGGCCGACCGGCTGATCCTGGTCGCGACGCGGGCGCTGGAAACCTCGCGGCTGAAACGCGAGGTCAAGGAGCTGAAGCAGCTGGCGCCGACCGCGAGCAACCTGACCGGACATTCGCCCTGCATGAACCAGCTGCGCCAGACCATCGATCGCGCGGCCAAGGCCAACAGCCGCATCCTGATCGTGGGCCCGTCCGGCGCAGGCAAGGAGCTGGCGGCGCGCACGCTGCATCAGCACTCGACGCGCTCCGAGGGGCCGTTCGTCGTCATCAACGCCGCCGCCATCACGCCGGAGCGGATGGAGGAGGAACTGTTCGGCGTCGAGCACGCCAATGGCGACCAGCGCAAGGTGGGCGCGCTGGAAGAGGCGCATGGCGGGACGCTGTTCGTCGACGAGATCGGCGACATGCCGCGCGAGACCCAGAACAAGATCCTGCGCGTGCTGGTCGACCAGACTTTCCAGCGCGTCGGCGGCACCAACAAGGTGCAGGTCGACGTGCGCATCATCTCCTCGACCGCGCGCAACCTGGAGGAGGAGATCGCCGCGGGCCGGTTCCGCGAGGACCTCTATCATCGCCTGTCGGTGGTGCCGATCCGCGTGCCGCCGCTGTCGGAGCGGCGCGAGGACATCCCGGAATTGATCGACTATTTCATGGACCAGATTTCGGGGACCACCGGCCTGCCCAAGCGCCAGATCGGACAGGATGCCATGGCGGTGCTGCAGTCGCATGTCTGGCCCGGCAATGTCCGCCAGCTCCGCAACAATGTCGAACGCGTGATGATTCTCGCCGGCGGCGGTCCGGAGGTCATCATCACCGCGGACATGTTGCCGCAGGACGTCGGCTCCATGGTGCCGGCCATGCCCAACAGCAACAATGGCGAGCACATCATGGGCCTGCCGCTGCGCGAGGCGCGCGAGGTGTTCGAGCGCGACTATCTGATCGCCCAGATCAGCCGTTTCTCGGGCAACATCTCTCGCACCGCGGAATTTGTCGGCATGGAGCGATCGGCGCTCCATCGCAAGCTGAAGGCGCTGGGGGTAGGGTAGTGGTCCACTACCCCTGCATCCATGCATTTGCTTGGGAAAATTCCGCCGCATGACCTGCTTTTGGCGGGAAAGCCGGGCGCGTTGGCGCCGGAACCGGCTTGCCTAATAACCGCGCCTGCCTTCTAATTGCACCGCTCGCGACCCGGAGGGGGATCTCATGGGTCGCGGCAAACGGGAAGGCTCCGAGAGAGAGCAGAACCGTTCAACGAGAAAAGAAATGGCGGGATAACAACAATGGCGGCAGACCGCGCACAAAACCTACAAGACACCTTCCTCAACCACGTTCGTAAAACCAAGACGCCACTGACGATCTTTCTGGTCAATGGGGTGAAGCTGCAGGGGATTGTCACCTGGTTCGACAATTTCTGCCTGCTGCTGCGGCGCGACGGTCACTCGCAGCTCGTCTACAAGCATGCGATCTCGACCATCATGCCCGGCGCTCCCATCCAGTTGTTCGAGGGCGGCGAGGATGCTCCTGCTTGAGAGTGATTTGATTGGAACCCCGGAATTGGGAAGGGGGAGCTGACCGTCCGCGGTCGGCAGGGGGCAAGGCGAGCGGCCGAGCGGTTGTGATCGGCCCATACTTGCGGCTGCGCCGCGGCGAGGCCGACGCGCAAACGGATGCACATGCGTTGCGCGATTTCGAGGCGCGGCTGGACGAGGCCAAAGGGCTTGCAGCCGCGATCGATCTTGTGGTCGCGGATGCGCTGATCGCGCCGATCGCGCAAATCCGGCCCGCGACTTATCTCGGCAAGGGCAAGGTCGAGGAGATCACCGGGCTGATCGCCGGCCACGACATCGAGCTCGTGGTGGTCGACTGCGCGCTGTCGCCGATCCAGCAGCGCAATCTCGAGAAGGCCTGGAACACAAAAGTTGTCGACCGCACCGGGTTGATCCTGGAAATCTTCGGCCGCCGCGCCAAGACCAAGGAGGGCGCGCTCCAGGTCGACCTCGCGCATCTGAACTACCAGCGATCGAGGCTGGTGCGGTCATGGACCCATCTCGAACGCCAGCGCGGCGGCTTCGGCTTCATGGGCGGTCCCGGCGAAACCCAGATCGAGGCCGACCGGCGCCAGATCGGCGAGCGCATCCTGCGGCTGGAGAACGACCTGAAGAAGGTGCAGGCGACGCGGCGGCTGCATCGCGAGGGGCGCAAGCGTGTGCCGTATCGCGTGGTCGCACTGGTCGGCTACACCAATGCCGGCAAGTCGACGCTGTTCAATCGCCTGACGCGATCAGACGTGCAGGCCGCCGACATGCTGTTTGCGACGCTCGATCCGACATTGCGCGCGCTGCGTCTGCCGCATGGCGGCAAGGCGATGCTGTCTGACACCGTTGGCTTCATCTCCAACCTGCCGACGCAGCTGGTCGCCGCGTTCCGCGCCACGCTGGAGGAGGTGCTGGAGGCCGACGTGATCCTGCATGTCCGCGACATCTCGCATGAGGACGCCGAGGCGCAGGAGAAAGACGTCGATGCGGTGCTGCGCCAGCTCGGCATCGATCCATCCGCCGGCGGCCGCATCATCGAGGTCTGGAACAAGATCGATCGCTTTGTGCCGGACGAACTGGCGAACCTGCGCAACATCGCGTCGCGCCGCTCATCCGATCATCCCTGTTTCCTGGTGTCGGCCGTGACCGGGGAGGGGATCGACGAATTGCTCGCGGCGATCGAGACGCATCTCGCGGCCACGCGGACTACGCTCGATCTGTCGATCGACGCCGCCGACGGCGCCGGCATTTCATGGCTGCATCGCAATGCCGAGGTCTTGAACAAGCAACTGCACGACGGCCGTTTCGATATGACCGTGCGGGTCGACGAGACCAAGCGTGACATCGTGGTCAATCGCTACGCTGCCGTGCCGCATGTGATGTGAGGGCCGCTGTCGTCCCTGCGAAAGCAGGGACCCATAACCACCGGACCAGATTGTTTGCGTGATGCTGGGACTCCGGCGCCCTTCGACAACCGCGATTTGTGGTTATGGGTCCCGGCTCAGCGCTCGCTTCGCTCGCTTGGCCGGGACAACGGAGAGATTTCCGCGCCGTCGAGCAACCCGCTTTAGTCTGCCCTCAGGTTCGCGGTGCGCACCACCTTGCCCCATTTCTCGGTCTCACTGGCGATGTGCCTTGCGAAATCGGACGGCGAACCACCGAACGGCGTGGCGCTGAGTTCGGCAAAGCGGGCTTTCATTGTCGAATCCGCAAGCCCCGCATTGATCTCCTGGTTGAGCCTGTCGATGATCTCCGCCGGCGTCTTCAGTGGCGCGCAGACGCCGAACCATCCGGTCGTCACGTAACCGGGGACGAACTCTCCCACGGTTGGAGTATCCGGCAGCACGTCCGAACGTGCGGCGCTCGTCACAGCAAGCGCACGAAGCTTCCCGGTCTTCACATATTGCATCGACGACGACAGCGGGCTGAACATCACCTGCACCTGTCCGCCGAGCAGATCCGTCAATGCCGGCGGCGAACCGCGATAAGGCACGTGCAGCATGTCGACGCCGGCCATGATCTTGAACAGCTCGCCGGCCATGTGAGGCCCCGTGCCGTTGCCGGCCGACGCCATGTTGAGTTTGCCGGGATTGGCCTTGGCGTAGGCGATGAATTCGGGGACCGTCTTTGCCGAGAAGGACGGATGAACTTCCATGCCGTAGTTCTCGTGGCTGACGCCTGCGACCGGCGCCATGTCGCGGGCAAAATCATATTTGAGATTGCGATAGAGCGTGGTGTTGACGGCGTTTTGCAGGCCCGCCATCAACAGCGTGTAGCCATCCGCAGGCGCGTCCACCACGGCCTCGGTGGCGATGTTTCCGCCGGCACCGGGGCGGTTCTCGATGACGAATTGCTGGCCGAGCCGGTCGGACAGCCATTGCGCGACGAGGCGCGCGGCGATGTCGGGCGCGCCCCCTGCCGCGAAGCCGACCAGCATGCGCACCGGGCGCGCCGGATAAGTTTGCGCAAATGCCACGCGCGATAGCGCGGGGAGGCCGATTGCGGCCGTGGCCAGGGACAGGAATTGCCGGCGAGGAAGCTTCATCGCAAGTCCCCAGCGTGGTCGCTCACTCCGTCGCCGGGATCATACGCTCTTTGCCGGGAAAGCGGTAGCTAATGCGCCGCCTTGAAGGCCATGAACAGCGCCATCGCGCCGATCAGGACGATCATCATGATCCGCAGCCGCTCGGGGCTGACGCGGTTGGCAAAGCGGGCGCCGATATCGGTGCCGACCCAGAGGCCGACCACCAGCGCCACGATTGTGAGCCATGGCAACTCGGTGCCCTGCTGCACATAGAACAGCGCCGCGGGTAGGGTGACCGGCAGCGCGGTGACGGCGAGGCTCATCGCTTGCGCGCGATGCTGGGAGATCCCGGCAAGGCCCGCCATCAGCGCGGTGATGGCAAGTCCACCGCCGATGCCGAGGAAGCCCGACGACCAGCCGGCGACAGCGCCGATCGCGGCCAGCAACGCCCAGTGCACCGGCACATCTTCCGGTACGGCGTCGCCCGTCGTCTCCGGTTTCGCGCGCGATCCGCGCAGCACCACGATCGCGATGAGGATCGTGAGATAGCCGGCGAAGGTCCATTGCAGCGCGCGGTCGGGGACGTTGGTCGCAAGCAGCGCGCCGACGATGCCGCCGACGCAGAAGCCGGCCGACAGCCAGATCAGCCAGCGTATCGAGATGCGATGGCCGCTTCTGCTGTAATTGCGCACGCCCGACAGGCTGGTCGGCACGACCTGCGCGACCAGCGAGATGCCCTGTGCGACGTGCTGCTCCTTGCCGAGGATCAGGATCAGCAGCGGAACCAGGACGCCGCCGGAGGTGACGCCGAGAAAGCCGGAGAACAGGCCGCCGAGCGTGCCCGTGACAAGGCCGCCGAGAATGTCGTGCCAGTTCATCAGCGCGCTCCGCTCGCCTTGCCAGGCACGGACGTCTCCTTGTCCTTTGCCTCATCCCACAGCGCATCCATTTCTTCCAGCGAAGCGCTGTCGAGCGTGCGGCCCTTCGCCGCCAGCGTGCGCTCGATATAGGCAAAGCGGCGCTCGAATTTGGCATTGGCGCCGCGCAGCGCCATTTCGGGGTCGGCATCGATGTGGCGGGCGAGGTTGACCAGCGCGAACAGGAGATCGCCGGTCTCGGCCGCAAGCTCGTCCTTGTCGGCGGAATCAAGGGCAGACTCGATCTCGTCGGCTTCTTCCCTGATCTTGTTCAACACCGCGCGCGGATCGTTCCAGTCGAAACCGACGGTGGACGCCTTGCGCTGCAATTCCATCGCGCGGGTCAGCGCGGGCAGGCCGGCCTTGACGCCTGCAAGCAGCGATTTGTGCGGCTCGCCGCCGCGGCGTGCGGCACGCTCGGCTTTCTCTTCCGCCTTGATGCGCTCCCAGGCGCTGACGACGCCGGCGGGCTGGATGTTGCCGTCCCTGTCGGCGAACACATGCGGATGGCGCCGGATCATCTTGGTCGTGATCGCTTCGACGACATCACCGAAGGCGAAGGCGTCCTGCTCTTCCGCCATCCGTGCATGATAGACCACCTGCAGCAGGAGATCGCCGAGCTCGTCCCTGAGATCGTCGAAATCGCCGCGCGCGATCGCGTCCGCGACTTCGTACGCTTCCTCGATGGTGTAGGGCGCGATGGTCGCAAAATTCTGTTCGAGATCCCAGGGGCAGCCGGTCACGGGCGTGCGCAGCTGGGCCATGATCTCGATCAGGCGTGAAATATCGCGGGAAGGGGTCATGAGGCACCTCGGCAGGAGGGCTTTTATGCCGCAATACCGGGATCGATCACAGCACAAGGCGGCCCTTTTTCCACCACCGTCGTCATTGCGAGGAGCGAAGCGACGAAGCAATCCAGACTATTGCCATGGATACAGTCTGGATTGCTTCGCTTCGCTCGCAATGACGATGGAACTAGCGGAAATCCTCGTCCCGCAACTCGATCGGCTTGCCGTGCGGCGTGCGGTCGGAGGCCCGGTCCCAGGCATCGCGATAGCGATGCAGAAGCTCGGAGGTGGCGACGCCCTTGGCCGCGACCAGCGTCTCCAGTGTGGCGAGCCAGTGCCGGTAGTAGGTCTCGCCCGTATCGGGATCGCCTTCGGCCTGCGCGCGCTTGATCTGCGCGCCCAGCGTCTCCGCCCATTCCGACCAGGTGAAGACGCCGCGCTCATGCAGTGCCAGCGCCATGGCGAAGGCCTGTGCTTCCCAGGGTTCGCGGAACACCGGCCCCTCGGCGTCGCAGGGGATATCGGGCAGGGCACTGGTCGCCTGCGCCGCTGCCGCATCCATCACGCCTTCTCCAGATAAGGCTCGAACGCGTCGACCGAGATTTTGACGCTGGCGTCGCTGTCGGGGCCCCACAGCTCGGTGCCGTCGAACACCACAGTGTACAGCCATTGCGGATTTTCGCCGGCATCGGTCGCCGCCGAATCCGGAAACACCTGGACGCCGTGATCGCGCTCGACCACGCCGACATGGCCGCGCACATAACGCGGCAGCCGCGTGTGGGTGAGGGGATGGATGTTTTTCGCGCGCACCTTGTCACCGGCCTTGAACTTCGCCGGCGCCTGCGCGTCGCGTCCGAACTTGCCGCGCGCCATCACGCGCTCGACGTCGCCAGTGGTGAACTTGCCGCGCCTGAGCGGCTTGGCCGGCTCCAGCGCGTGGCCCTCTGCGACTTCCGCCTTGCCGATGAAACCGCGAGCGATCAGCATGTCCTGGAGGCCGAGAAACCACTTCTTGTAGTAAGAACTCGCGAGATAGACATCCGGCGGCAGCGACTCCCGATAGAAGCGCGAGGTGTCGATGTTGAAGGCGCCGGCGGCGCCCATGGCGCGCACCATCGCCAGCACGCGGCTTTCCCAGCGCGTATGAAACATCGGCTCGTTCGGCTCCGCCTCGACCTTGCCGAAACCGTCCATGCCGCCCATGTCGTGCACGCCGTTCATGAGGGAGCACCTGGCGCTTTGGGGAAGCCTGTGCCGATCATGGAATCGCGCGTCACGAGGTCAACAAGCTGTTCCTCGCTCCAGCCTTCGGTGCCCTCCGGGCGCATCGGCAACACCAGGAAGCGCGTTTCCGCGGTGGAATCCCAGACCCGGATTTCGGTGTCCTTCGGGACGCTCACGCCGAAATCGGCGAGCACACCGCGGGGATCCTTCACCGCGCGCGAGCGGTAGGGCGCGGCCTTGTACCAGACCGGCGGCAGCCCCAGCATTTCCCAGGGGTAACAGGAGCACAGCGTGCACACGACCATGTTGTGACGCTCGGGCGTGTTCTCGACCGCGACGAGATGATCGCCGACGCGGCTGACATGGCCGAGCGTGCCGACCGCCTTGGTCGCGTCATCAAGCAACGCGCGTTTGAACTCAGGATCGGTCCAGGCCTTGGCGACGACGCGCGCGCCATTGTGCGGGCCGATCCGGGTCTCGTAGGCCTGCACGATGGCATCGAGCGCGGCCGGATCGACATAGCCCTTCTCGGTCAGCACGGTCTCCAGCGCGCGGACGCGCAGCTCGATCTCGGATAGCTCCGAGTGGTCGTGGTCATGATCGTGATCGCTCATGCCTTGAGGATACCGGAAAAAATCAGGCTATGTCGAGGCGTTGTGCTTCGCTATCGTGCTGCAAAATAATTTGAAAAAGGGAGGCGCGCGCGTGCCGGATTACATAAAGATCGAAAAAGGGCTGGGGCCGGACGGCCGCATCGCGGTGGTGCGGTTCGATCGCGGCGACGGCATCAATGCGCTGTCGCCGGAGGTGATGCGCCAGCTGACATCGGTGGCGCGCAGCTTCGAGGATGACGGCGACACCTCGGTCGTGGTGCTCACGGGCAGCGCCAAGACGTTTTCTGCAGGGTTCGATCTGAAAGACCCGGAGGGGCGCGCGCGCAAAACCATGGACCTCGGCGCGCTCAGGCGTTCGCTCAAGGTCGGGCCGCGGCTGACCCGGGCCTGGCAGGAGATGGAGCAGGTCACGATCGGCGCCATCGAAGGCTTCTGCATCGGCGGCGGCGTCGCGCTGGCTGTGGCGCTGGACTTCCGGGTCATGGCTGCCAATGCGCATATGCGCGTGCCCGAGATCGGGCTCGGCATGAACATGAGCTGGCAGAGCGTGCCGCGCATGCTGCATCTGATGGGCCCGGCCCGCACCAAGCAGGCGGTGATCGTGGCCGACGAGCGCATCTCCGCCGAACAGGCGCAGCAATGGGGATTGGTGGAGGAGGTGGCAGCAGCAGGCAAGGCGTTCGACGCCGCGATGGCGCTCGCCGAGAAAATCGCGCGGCAGCCGCCGATGTCGGTCGCCATGACCAAGCTGACGGTCAACCGTCTCGCGCACGCGCTCGACGACCTCGCCGCGCACATGGACCTCGACCAGTTCGCGCTGGCCAGCCAGAGCGAGGATCACAAGGAGGGTGTCGCCGCCTTCATGGAGCGGCGCAAGCCGAAGTTCAGGGGACGCTGATCAAACCCGCCGTGCCGCCGCGATTCCAGCCGCGGCCGGCCTCACCGAAGATCTCGTAGCCGGCCGGCGTGACCGCAACGGTGTCCTCCAGCTTGATGAAGCCGCGTTTCGGATGCTTCATCGTGGTCTCGATCGACACCACCATGCCGGCCTCCAGCGGCCGCCGCGCGTCCGCAGCGTCGTAGGGCACCGGTCCGTGATCGGTCAGGCGAGGGGCCTCGTGGCTGACCAGGCCCATGCCGTGCGCCAGGAATTCGGTGCATTCGCGCTGGCTCGACTGCGCCAATTGTTTCTCGGCCGCGGCATAGATGTCGCCGCCCATGGCGCCGCCGCGCACGGCCGCAAAGGCCGCCTGCTGGACAGCTTCGATCTCGGCCAGCAAATCCTTCAATTCGCGGTCCGGTTCGCCCAGCACCGCCATGCGGGCGAGGTCGCCGATATAGCCCTGATAGTTGCCGCCGGAATCCAGCGACAGCACGTCGCCATTTTCCCAGCGCTGCTCGGATGGCGCGCGATTGTGACTCTCGCCGCAGGCGAGCAGGCAATATTCGAAGGTGAGGCCGCGCGCGACTTCGGCCACGCGCAGCGCTTCGGTCAGCTGCCGTTTGGTGGTGCCCGGCCCGTGATTGGCAATGACATGGAGCATGGAGTTGGTCACGCGTTCCGATGCGATCTTCAACTTCGCAAGCTCGGTCGGAGATTTGACGGCGCGCAGGCGCTCCAGCACCAGCAGCGCATCCTTGATCTCGGCGTCGGGGAGGGCGTTGGCCAGCGCCCTGCCGGCATCCATCGGCAGGAACGCCATCTCGACCCCGATCCGCTTCCGCGGCACGCCCGATTTGCGGATCAGTTCGACCGCACGCATGATCGCATCGACCGAGCCGCTGCCCTTGGTCTGAACGTCAGGCACCCAGAGCGGGGCGACCGCGCGCTGATGCGCCTCCAGGGGATGTCCGACATAGCCGGCCTTGTCGGGTGCGCCCTTGGGATAGATCAGGACAGGGAGATAGCGGCTGATGCCGAGCGCATCCATGTAGTCGAAGAAGATCGCGCGCTCGGCATCCAGCAGATACTGCACGTTGTGCTTCGATGTCGCGACCAGGATGTCGATCCCGGCCGCGTCCATCAGGGCGTCGAGCTTGCCGGCATCGAAGGGGATGGCGCGCGATTGGGCCGGATGGCTGACGCTGTCCTGCATGGCATACTCCCGCTTTGCTTGAGCCCCGAACGATTTTCACGGAAATGGTGGCACATCCAATTGCGGCAAGGGCCACGCGCAACTAAAAAGAGACGCCCATTGTTCCGCTCCGACGCACGGAGGCGATCATGCCATTTTCAAGCCCGGTCCGCATTGCATTGTTCCTTTTGCTGCTGTCGATTGCGCTGTCTCCAACCCCAGTGCTGGCCTGGGGCTATGAAGGCCACCGGATGGTGGGCTCGATCGCCGACAAATTGCTGCAAAACACCAATGCGGCCAGGCAGGTCCAGACCATCCTCAATAACGGCGATTCCAACGGCGAGTTGACCCTGCGACTGGTGGGGCCGTGGGCGGATTGCGTGAGGAGCGTGCAACTGAAGGACGGCACTTTTCGATATGAAGTGAACGAGGACCACCCTGAATACGAAACGCCTTGCGTACCCTTCAGGGCTGACAGGGATCGCCTGGTCGATTACGCCAAGCGCAACTGGACCAACTGCGCCACCGACGCGGCTCCGCAGCCGGGCGAATGCCACGCCAGCTATCATTTCAACGACGTCGCCATCCAGCGCGACAGCTTCAATCGCAATGAGCAGGGCACCAACGACCACGACGTCGTGGCGGCAATCGGCGCAGCCATTGCCATGCTCCAGGGCAAGACCGTGCCGCCGCCGTTCTCGATCAAGGACAAGAAGGAGGCGCTGATGCTGCTGGTGCACTTCGTCGGTGACCTGCATCAGCCGCTGCATGTCGGCTCGGTCTATCTCGACGCCGACGGCAAGCTGGTCGATCCGGACGCAGGCCACAAGATCGATCCGGCCACCCAGACCAGAGGCGGCAACTCCATTCAGGATCAGAACGTCAACCTGCATGCCGAATGGGATGACATCCCGTTTGACCTCGGTGACAAGTGGACGCGGGAGCTGGTGACGGCGGCCGGCGGCGTGCCAGCAAGCGAGGGGACCATCGACGAGTGGCCGGCGAGCTGGGCGACCGACTCCATCCATGTCGCGCGCCAGGCGTTCGATGGATTGCACTTCCAGCGCACCGACGCCTCCGAGAACGGAAAATGGAACGTCGCCTTCGAGGACCGCACCGCGTATCTCCTGATGGCCGACCTCATCAAGCGACGGCAGCTCGCCAAGGGTGGGGCGCATCTGGCCGAAATCCTGAAGAAGATCTGGCCTGAACCGTGAGCCGGTAGCTGCGCTTGCGCTCCCGTGCGCGCCTATCCATGATTCGCATAAGGTATATTATGGAATATTTATAGCGACCATTTCGGCTCATGTGCCAATCCGTAAAATGCCGCTGAGTCAGTAACTTGGCAGAGGCTTCTAACAAACCGGCCGTTCGTTTGCAGTCCGGACTGTTCATCCCGGCATCGCCAGCCTGTCTCCGGGCGATGCCAATGATGATGCCCGCGCCGTTCAAACTGTTTCCCGATGGCATCAAGGTTCGGCTTGCGTCTTCAGCGTTGAGTGGCGGGATTTAACTTTTGGAGTGGCCTGTTTGGATTGCCTCCCGATCACCATCTCAGGTCTATCACCGCCCGGCCCCGGCATTCGGTGACTGAGAGTTTTGCGCTCCCGCCCGTTGCAGGAGCCACCCGTGACTCGCCCCCCTAAAATCATACTCCGGACAAGCGGCGTACGTGAGTACGCAGTGGTTTCGCTCGAGTTGGTGCACCCCAGGGCGGCGCTCGACCTCGCGAAGCGGCTTGCAGAACGAACCGGGCGGACAGTCGTCGTCCGCGACGGAGACCAGGAACACCTGGGCACATTCGATGGTGCCAGGCTGAATTAGGATCGGGCGACGTTGCCCGGTGCACGAGTGCTGAACAGGGAGCGCTATGACGTCCGACCTTCAATTCCTGACCATCATCGAGCGTCCATGCTGTTCCCGCTGCAAGGCGGGGATGATGCTGGAGCGCGTTTCGGCGGGGCCGACGGGTTTCGAACGCCAGTTGTTGGAGTGCCCCAAGTGCGATCACGTTGAAATAAGGATGATCGCTTCCGATTCCTTCAATTCGAAGTCGGTCGGTTGGCTGATCTGAAATCACCCAAGGAGATTCCAATGCCGCATCGCGATTTCATCCAGAGCGAACCACTCCGAGATCGTATCGAAGTTTTCGCGAAGAATATCAGGGACAGAGCGTCTCTGCTTCCGCCCGGCAAAGAGCAAGACGACCTGCTCCGGAGAGCCCGTCTTGCCGATACCGCATTGCATTTGAATGATTGGGTCGACTCGCCCGGTCTGCGGCCCTCGAAATAGCTGTGAAGGCGTGTCAGGCCGCGATTGAAGCCGCCCAGCGTCCGGAACGACCTTCCTGGACTTTCAATTGTAATTAGATCAGATATTTAGCCGGATTTCTTCCCAGCGCAGGCCAGTCTTTGCCATTGGCGCGAGCGATGCATCTGCGGCGTTGCGGCTGTCCGCAGGCCGCTGTTGCGGCGCGTTCGCAAACTCTGCAATAAGCGCGTCACCGATGAGCGCCCGCGGTTCTCGGCCGCAGCGCCTCGCAAGAATGAACAAGAACCCAAGGAGTTTGATCCCATGAGCTTTTCCCGACGCAATTTGTTGAAGGCCTCAGCCGCCTCGGCGGTGCTGGGCAGCGTCGGCGCGCCGTTTGTGGCGCGCGCCCAAGCGCCCGAATGGACCTACAAGTTCGCCAACAACCTGCCTGAGCAGCATCCGTTCATGACGCGCGCGCGCGAAATGGCGGCGGCGATCAAGGCCGAAACCAACGGCCGGTTCGACATGCAGGTCTTCCCGAACAGCCAGCTTGGCTCGGACACGGACATGCTGAGCCAGGTGCGCTCCGGCGGCATCGAGTTTTTCACGCTGTCCGGCCTGATCCTGTCCACGCTGGTGCCGGCGGCCTCGATCAACGGCATCGGCTTCGCATTCCCGGATTATCCGACGGTCTGGAAGACCATGGACGGCGAGCTCGGCGCATGGGTGCGCGGCGAGATCAACAAGGCCGGTCTCGAAGTGATGGAAAAGATCTGGGACAACGGCTTCCGCCAGACCACGTCGTCGAGCCATCCGATCAACGGGCCCGACGACTACAAGGGCTTCAAGATCCGCGTGCCGGTATCGCCGCTGTGGACGTCGATGTTCAAGGCGTTCGATGCTTCGCCCGCCTCGATCAATTTCAGCGAAGTCTATTCTGCGCTGCAGACCAAGGTCGTCGAGGGCCAGGAGAACCCGCTGGCGCTGATCTCGACCGCGAAGCTCTATGAAGTGCAGAAATACTGCTCGATGACCAACCACATGTGGGACGGCTTCTGGTTCCTGATGAACCGCCGCGCGTGGGCGGCGTTGCCGGACGATATCAAGACGATCGTGGCCAAGAACGTGAACGCGGCCGCGGTCAAGGAGCGCGCCGACACCGAAAAGCTTAACGTGACGGTGAAGGAGGAACTCGCCGGCAAGGGCCTGGTGTTCAACCAGCCCGATGTTGCGCCGTTCCGCGAGAAGCTGCGCAGCGCCGGTTTCTATAATGAGTGGAAAGGTAAATACGGCGAGCAGGCCTGGGCGCTGCTCGAGAAGGCCGTCGGCAAACTCTCTTGAGCCAGAGGGCCGCTATGGCTCACATCGAAGCAGAGGAAACAGGCGGCGAGGCGGACTCCCCTCGCCGCCGCTCGTTTGTCGCGTCCCTCGAATCCTGGCTCGGCACGATCGTCGAAATCCCGGCGGCGCTGCTCGTCGTCGCCGAGATCGTCATCCTGTTTGCAGGCGTGGTGTCGCGCTATGTGCTGCACACGCCGCTGATCTGGTCGGACGAGCTCGCCTCGATCCTGTTCCTGTGGCTCGCAATGCTGGGCGCGGTGGTAGCGTTCCGCCGCTCCGAGCACATGCGCATGACGGCGCTGGTTGCAACGGCCGGCCCGCGGATGTGGGCTTATCTCGATCTGGTGGCGACGTGTGCTGCGCTGGCGTTCCTGCTGCTGATCGTGCATCCGGCCTACGAATACGCCTATGAGGAAAGCTTCATCACCACGCCGGCGCTGCAGATTTCCAACACCTGGCGCGCGGCCGCGCTCGTGGTCGGCACCTGCCTGATGGCGGTGTTTGCGCTGTTGCGATTGGCGCGGTTCGGCGATGTCAAGATGGTGACCGCTGCGGTCGTGACCGTCGCGGTGATCTGCGGATTGTTCTGGCTGGCGCAGCCCTTTCTGCGGCCGCTTGGCAACATCAATCTGCTGATCTTCTTTGTCGGCGTCGCCGGCTTTTGCGTGTTCGCGGGCGTGCCGATCGCCTTTGGCTTTGGCCTCGCCGTCTTCGGCTATCTGGCGCTGACCACGCGCACGCCGCTGCTGGTGCTGATCGGGCGCATGGACGAGGGCATGAGCCACCTGATCCTGCTCGCGGTGCCCCTGTTCGTCTTCCTCGGACTGCTGATCGAGATGACCGGCATGGCGCGCGCCATGGTGGCGTTTCTGGCGAGTTTGCTGGGCCATATCAGGGGCGGACTGCATTACGTGCTGGTCGGCGCGATGTATCTGGTGTCGGGCATATCTGGCTCGAAGGCCGCCGACATGGCGGCGGTCGCACCGGTGCTGTTCCCGGAAATGCGGGCACGCGGCGCCCGCCCTGGCGATCTCGTCGCGCTGCTCGCGGCCACCGGCGCGCAGACCGAGACCATTCCGCCGAGTCTCGTGCTGATCACCATCGGCTCGGTGACGGGCGTGTCGATCTCGGCGCTGTTCACCGGTGGCCTGCTGCCGGGCGTGGTGCTGGCGATCACGCTGTCGGCGCTGGTGTGGTGGCGTTACCGCAAGGAAGATCTGAGCCATGTGAAGCGGGCGAGCGCCAACGAGATCGGCCGCGCGTTCGTCGTCGCCCTGCCCGCGCTCGCGCTGCCCTTCGTGATCCGCTACGCCGTGGTCGAGGGCATTGCGACCGCCACCGAAGTCTCCACCATCGGCATTGTCTATGGCGTTCTCGCCGGGCTGATCGTCTATCGCCGGTTCGACTGGCGGCGGCTGATGCCGATGCTGATCGAGACCGCGTGCCTCTCCGGCGCGATCCTGCTGATCATCGGCACTGCCACCGGCATGGCCTGGGGCCTGACCCAATCCGGGTTCTCGCGCGCCCTTGCACAGGCCATGACCGGCCTGCCCGGCGGCTCCGCGAGTTTCATCGCGGTGTCGATCCTGGCCTTCGTCATCCTCGGCAGCGTGCTGGAGGGCATCCCGGCCATCGTGCTGTTCGGGCCGCTGCTGTTTCCGATCGCCAAACAGGTCGGCGTGCACGAGGTGCACTATGCCATGATCATTATCCTTGCCATGGGCATGGGATTGTTCGCGCCGCCCTTCGGGGTCGGCTATTATGCGGCCTGCGCGATCGGACGCGTCGATCCGGCGCAGGGCATCCGCCCGATCTGGGGCTATATGCTGGCGCTGCTGGTCGGGCTTGCGATCGTCGCGATATTCCCGTGGATTTCGATCGGGTTCCTATGAATTGTTAAAGTTGGAGGTGACCGATGGGCAGCAAGGCAAGCCAATACGATATCGGTCTGGACAAGAACGCGGCCAATTACGTGCCGCTGACGCCGCTGAGCTTCCTCGCGCGCAGCGCGGCCGTGTATCCGAACCATGTCAGCACGGTCTATGAGGGCCGCAGCTTCACCTGGGCGCAGACCTATGAACGCTGCCGGCGCTTCGCGTCGTATCTCGCCAAACAAGGCATCGGCGAAGGCGACACGGTGGCGGCGATGCTGCCGAACGTGCCGGCGATGAATGAGCTGCATTTCGCGGTGGGCATGGCCGGCGCGGTGCTGAACGCGCTCAACATCCGGCTCGATGCGGCCTCGATCGCCTTCCAGCTCGACCATGGCGGCGCCAAGATCATCCTGGTCGATCCCGAATTTGCCGGCGTAATCACGGATGCGATCAAGCAGATGAGCGGGCCGAAGCCTGCCGTGATCGACGTCGACGACGCCTCGTTCTCAGGCGGCAAGCGCATCGGCTCCATCGAATACGAAGCCGCGGTCGCGCAGGGCGATCCGGACCTTTGTCGGCAAGCGCCCCGCCGACGAGTGGGACGCGATCGCGCTGAGCTACACCTCGGGCACCACGGGCAATCCCAAGGGCGTCGTCACCCATCACCGCGGCGCCTATCTCAACGCGGTCTCCAATATTCTCGCCGGCAATCTCGGTCAGCATCCGGTCTATCTCTGGACCTTGCCGATGTTCCACTGCAACGGCTGGTGCTTCCCGTGGACGGTCGCGGCGGCCGCCGGCGTCAATGTCTGCCTGCGCAAGGTCGATCCGGCGAAAATCTTCGAGCTGATCCCCAAGCACGGCGTCACCCACATGTGCGGGGCGCCGATCGTCTACAACACGCTGATCAACGCGCCCAATGCTCCCAAGGAAACCAACAAGGGCAAGAGCGCAAAGCCCGTGATCGGGCTGATCGCGGGCGCAGCGCCTCCCGTCGCGGTGCTGGAAGGCGGCGAAAGCATCGGCATCAAGCTGACGCATGTCTATGGCCTGACCGAAGTCTACGGCCCCGCCTCGGTCTGCGCCGAGCAGCCGGGCTGGGACGATCTGCCGTCGGCCGAGCGCGCGCATTTCAAGCGGCGGCAGGGCGTGCCCTACCCGCTCGAGGAAGCCGTCACCGTGCTTGACCCCCAGACCATGAAAGAGGTGCCGCGCGACGGCGAGACCATCGGCGAGGTGATGTTCCGCGGCAATATCGTGATGAAGGGCTATCTGAAGAACGACAAGGCGACGAAGGAGTCGTTCGCGGGCGGCTGGTTCCACACCGGCGACCTCGGCGTGCTCGACGAGCACGGCTATGTCATCATCAAGGACCGCTCCAAGGACATCATCATCTCCGGCGGCGAGAACATCTCCTCGGTCGAGGTCGAGGACGTCCTCTACAAGCACCCGGCGGTGCTGTTCGCGGCCGTGGTCGCCAAGCCCGATCCGAAATGGGGCGAGGTGCCCTGCGCCTTCCTCGAATTGAAGGACGGCGCGAAGGCGACGGAAGCCGAGATCATCGCCTATTGCCGCCAGCATATGTCCGGCTTCAAGACGCCGAAGGCGGTGGTGTTCGGCGTGATCCCGAAGACCTCGACCGGCAAGATCCAGAAATTCCTGCTGCGCAACGAGGTGAATTCGGCGAAGGCGATTTCGGCGTAATCGTCATTGCGAGCGAAGCGAAGCAATCCAGTAGCCCGCATGAGCGTAACGATATGCGGGTTACCCGGGTGTCGCTTCGCTCACCCGGGGCTAACGCTACTGCCCTACTCCGCCGGTGCCGCAACCGCCTCCGCTTCGGGCATCACCGGTTTCGGGATGTGCAGGAACAGTGCGCACACGATAGCCGCGATTAGGCCGAGCAAGGCGAGCCCGTAAAGGCCGCCGGCGTAGCTGCCGGTCAGGTCCTTCATGATGCCGACATACCAGGGCCCGAAGAAGCCGCCGAGATTGCCGATCGAGTTGATCCAGGCAATGCCGGCGGCAAGCGCCGGCACCGGAGAGGAACATCGGCGGCATGGCGAAGAACGGGCCCTTGGAGCCGTAGAAGCCCATCGCGGCGATCGACATTCCGACCAGCGCCCACCACGTGCCCATGGTCATGCCGGCGATGATCGAGGCCCACGGTGGAGAACACGCAGCCGAAAAACAAATTCCAACGTCGCTCATCCATGCGATCGGAGACGCGTCCCCATATCACCATGGCGATGGCGCCGCAGATGTAGGGAATCATGGTGAGCCAACCCACCGTCATGTTGCTGTAATTGCCGAGCGACTTGATGATCTGCGGAATGAAGAACAGCATGCCGAGGCTGGCCGTGACGATGCCGAAATAATTCAGCGCCAGCAGCAGGACCTTCGGATTGTACAGCGCCTCCCACATCGTGTAGCGGCGCACCGCCTCGGTGGCGCGGCGTTCGCTGGCGATGGTGTTGCCCAGCCAGTTGCGTTCCTCCGCGGTGAGGAATTTCGCCTGGTGCGGACGGTCGGTCAGCACGAAATAGGTGATGACGCCGAGCACGACGGTGGGCAGCGCTTCGGCGATGTACATCACCTGCCAGCCGCGCAACCCGAACAGGCCGTCGAGGCCGAGCAGTCCGGTGGAGATTGGCGAGCCGAGCGCGACCGCAACCGGCAGGCCGACGAGGAAGCCGGAGACGATGCGTGCGTGATGGTTGGCTGGAAACCAGTAAGTGAAATAGAGGATGATGCCGGGGAAGAACCCGGCTTCGGCGACGCCGAGCAGGAACCTTACGATCCCGAAGGCTGTCGGATTCTTCACGAAGGCAGTCGCCGCCGCGAGGATCCCCCAGGTGATCATGATACGGGCGATCCAAATTCGCGCGCCGATCTTTTCCAGGATCACGTTGCTCGGCACTTCGAAGATGAAGTAGCCCCAATAGAACATGCCGACGGCAAAGCCGAACGTCGCCGGCCGACATCCCGATGTCGTCGCGCATGGTGAGCCCGGCGAAGCTGACATTGATGCGGTCGATATAGGCCAGAATGTAACAGAGCATCGCAAAAGGCAGCAGGCGCAGGTAGACCTTGCGCATGGTCGAGCGCTCGAGCGTCGCGTCCATCGTTCCCTCCCCGGATGATGTGTTCTTGTTATTTTTGCGGAGAGCCTACGCCGCAGTTGCTGCGCTGTCACCGAACAACGTGCGATGCTGCGCTGCGATTAAAACTAAAGGATGGCGCGGAGGCGATTTACCGGAACTGTCATCGACGGATCGGCACAGTTGCAACACAGGCCATTGCACGCGCGAAAATCGAGCCGGTATTGTCGGCATGATCGAGGCAGCCGACCAGATCGGCGGGCGGCATGGCCGGATTTCCGCAGAACACGCGCATGAAGTCGGCGGCAAGCGCGACCTTCGCCTCCCCGCTCGCCTGTTCCCATCCGGCCTGGTCGAGATAGAGCAGCGTGGCCGCGGGCGGGACGTGCGCGCCATCGTGATCGGCGAGCGCGCGCGTGCACGGCGCGGCGATTGCGAGGGCGGCGACAGCAAGAGTGATCGTGATCGTCTTCATTGTGCCGCTGCCTGCGCAGGCGGCACGTCAAGCGCCGGGCTGCGGTCGAAGAAGTTGAACGGCCGCAAGCGGAAGCCATGCCAAAGGCCGGGCATCGCCGGCCAGTCCTCGGCGCGAGGCACGTGGCGGAACCCGATCGTGTACCAGAGCACGAGGTCGTTGCCGTCGATCGCGCGCTTCGCAGCCACCCATTTCGGCAAGCCGTCGACATCGGGGTTCTCATTGGGATAAGCGCCGGCCGCGTACAATTCATGCGGCGCATAGGCGCTCGACCACATCGTGTAGGCCGAGAATCCCGCTCGGATCTGGCTGGGGTCGTCGGGCGCGAGAATCGAGCTGTCGGTATGGCCGGGCATCAGCTGGTAGCCGGTCGGATAGCCCTGCGCATTCTTCCTTGTCGTGCTTTCGACCCGGAATTGCGCGGCGTTGACCGGCGTCGTGACGGGGCCCTCGACCGCCATCGCGTGGCTTTCGACCTGCCACAGGCTCCGCCGCGGCCCGCTCTCGGATATCCGCTTCGGCACGATGCGATCCTCGACAAAGCGGTTGATGGTGCCGTCGACGTCCATGTCGATGCGGAACGCCATGTAGTGGTCGTGGTTGACGGCGACGAGGCGCTTGCCGACCAGCGTGCCATAGGCGGTGTCTTCAGCGGCCGTCGGATCCGACAGGGTCGAGGACGCAACGCCCTTGGTTTCATCGATGCCGTAGGCGCCGAGCCGCACGTCGATGTCGCCGGCGCGGTCAAAGACGTAGTCGACGAGATAGTCGTAGTTGCCGACGACCGGCGCCATGCGCACGACGAGCTCGGTATTGGCGCGCGCTTCGTAGCTCTGATTGACCGCCTCGTCATGCCGCCACAAGGGATCGCCGGTCGCGCGCTCGAAGATGCAGACCACGCCCTGCAGGCCCACCGGCGTGCCCTTTGTGTCGGCGATGGTCACGTCGAGAAAGGACGCGCCGGCCGGACAGTCCTGGCCCGGCCGAAGCCGGGTCGCGAGCACGCCGAAGCCGTATTCGCCGATGTCCATGTAACCGCGGAACGACCAGGTTGGTGCCGGGTCCATGTAGGGCACGAACATCTCGCTGGCCGAGAGCTGATAGGCGATCTCGCGCATCGTGCCATGGTCGTCGTAACGGATCAGCGACAGCACCGCGCCTGACCTCGGATCGAGGCGGACATGGAACGACCAATTGTCCCAGCGCACCTCGCCGCCCGTGATCGCGACGTTCGAGCCCTGCGGCGAAGCGATCTCGACGGGTTTGGTCACGGGACGGGCTTGCCCGGAATCCGTCCAGGCATGGCTTGGCGTATCCGGCGGCAGCGGCAGGACGCCGAGGTCGGTGATGGACAGCACCTTTCTTGTGACGAGATCGACAGTCGCCATCAGGTTCTCGATCGGCCTGCCCCAAACATTGTTGCTCGCGCCCGTGCGATCGACGCAGGACGAATTGAGCAAACGCCGCCCGGCGAGCGCAGGATCGAGCGACGGGCCGGTCGAGAACGGAAAGCACAGGATGTTCTCGAACTGGGTGATGCCGCGCCTGGCCATCGCGGCGCGCCAGCGTTCGTCCGATTTCAGGATGTCGCCGACCGCCAGGATTTCGTCGATCGTGATCGCGGCCTGACGGTTTTCGATGACATTCCAGGCGGCGAGCGTCCTTGCATCGAGGTTGATTGCGGCCTCGCCGATCTTGCCGTCGCTCAGCACGACGGCGAACGCGTGGCGGGAGAACGCTTCGCCCTTGAGCCAGCCGCGCACCTCGGTCTTGGGCGGCTCTTCCAGCGTCATGGATACGATCAGTGCCTTGTCACTGAGCTTGCCGGCGTCGCGGAGGATCTTCGTCGCGGCCGTGATCTCGTCAGCCGTCAAGGCATCCATCGGATGGGTCGCGCGGGTCGGCGCCGGGACGCGATCCTCGGCGCGGGCGGCAGCGCACAGAAGCGTAAGGGCAGTGGCAATGGACAGCGTCAAACGGAGATGCGACATGCGAAGGCTCACGGCAAAGACCCGAGCCGCAGCCTGTCCCCAATCATGCCGGGGGACAAGGGGCCCGCGCTACACCGGCTGACGTTCAACCGGCGGATAATATTGCGGCGCCTCCGATCGTTCGTACATGCCGTAGTCCCGCATCACCTCGAAGAGGCGGACATATTCGGTCGTCGAATCCGCAAACAGTTTGTCAGCGAACGCGATGCCGGCCTGAGGGTCCGGCACATCGATCAGATGCGCAAACTGGCCATCACGATAGACACTCGCGAACGCATCATGCTGCCACTCGGGCTTCACGGAAAGCCTGGCATTCTTCGACTCCGCGGCCAGCACATAGGTCGGTGCGCGCCGCGCGGGATCGTTGTAGGGCGTGCGGCGCTGCGGGCTGCCAGACCGGCTGGTTCGGCCTTGCCTCATGGATCACCTGGGCGATGCGGATGCGATAGTCTGAGAATACCGCTTCCCGCCCGATCTCCTGAATGCGGTGATGCCTGGCATGGACCCGCCATGCCGTCATCGCGCCCTCGTCCTGCCAGATCTGGTAGGACAGCAACAGATTGTCGCGCGAAAGACTCTGGAAGCGGTCGATGAAGAGGCAACCGCCCATCGCATCGAGCGCGGGCCGCAGCGAAGCGGCAAGCTCCAGATATTGATCGCGATGGCCCGGTTTGGTCTCAACTTCAAAGAATTGGGCGATCATCGGAAGTCCTCCGGTGTTACCAGCCTTCCAGCGTCAGGCGCATGCCATCATAGGCGGGGATCACGCCCTTGGGCAGGTGTTGCTGCACCTCCTCGTAGTCGAGGTCGGAATGCATGTTGGTGATCACCGATCGCTTCGGCTTGAAGCGTTCGATCCAGCGAAGTGCGTCGCTGACGCTGAAGTGGCTCGGATGCGGCGCGTAGCGCAGCCCGTCGATGATCCAGAGATCGAGGTTTTCGATCGCGCCCCAGCTCGCTTGCGGAATGTCGCTGACGTCGGGCGCGTAAGCGGCGCCCGCGATGCGATAACCAAGCGCCGGGATGTTGCCATGTTGCATGATGAAGGCCTGCAGCGTCACCGGGCCGCCCGGTCCCTCGATCGTCTTGCTCTCGCCGGCTTCGATCGAATGGCGATCCAGGATCGGCGGATAGTCGCTGCCGGGTGGCGTCTCGAAGCAATAGCCGAAGCGCTGGATGATGTCCTTGGCGGTCGATTGATTGAAGTAGACGGGAATGCGCCGGCGCATATGCAGCACGACCGAGCGCAGATCGTCGATGCCATGGGTCTGGTCGGCGTGCTCATGGGTCAGGAAGACCGCGTCGATGCGGTCGACCCCGGCATCGATCAGCTGTTCGCGCAGGTCCGGCGAAGTATCGATCACGATCCGCGTTACCCCCTTCTCCGATCGCCGCTCGACCATCATGGAGCAGCGGCGGCGGCGGTTTTTCGGATTGTTCGGGTCGCATTTGCCCCAGCCGAGCGCCGGACGCGGAACGCCGGCGGAGGAGCCGCAGCCGAGAATGGTCAGTGTCAAACTCATGCGGCGACGGGCTGCGGCACTTTGGAGAACAGGCGGAAGAAGTTTTCCGTGGTCTGGCGCGAAATCTCCTCGAGCGAGACGCCGCGCGATTCCGCCAGCACCCTGGCGACCTCGACGACGTAAGCCGGCTCGTTGCGCTTGCCCCGGAACTTGCCGGGCGCGAGATACGGCGCGTCGGTCTCGACCATGATGCGGTCGGCCGGCAGCTCGGCAGCCAGCGCGCGCAGCGCTTCCGACTTCTTGAAGGTCAGGATGCCGGTAAAGGAGATGGACAGTCCCAATTCGATCGCGCGCATCGCAAGCTCCCGTCCGCCCGTGTAGCAATGCAGCACGGCGCGGAAAGGTCCGCGTCCAATTTCCTCCTCCAGGATGCGCTGGCAGTCATCGTCGGCGTCGCGGGTATGAATGACCAGCGGCAGGCCGGTGGCGCGGGCCGCGGCGATGTGGGCGCGGAAGCCGCGTGCCTGCGCCTCCGGCGAGCCATTGTCATAGAAATAGTCGAGCCCGGCCTCGCCGAGCGCCACGACCTTGGGATGCCTGGTCAGCCCGATCAGCTCGTCCGGCGGGATGCCATCCTCTTCATCGGCGTGATGCGGATGGGTGCCGACGGAGCAATAGACGTTGGGGAAACGCTCGGCGATGGCGAGCAGCCCGCCAAGCCGCCTCACCCGCGTCGAGATCGTCACCATGCGGCCGATGCCGGCACTGGATGCGCGCGCGACAATGCCGTCGAGATCGTCGGCAAAATCCGGAAAATCCAGATGGCAATGGCTGTCGACCAGCATCGAGCTCTACTCTGCCACGGGCTCGACGTAACGCGGGAACACGCCGACCGGCGGCGGCAGCGCAGTGCCCGGCACGATCCGCGTCTTGCCGCCGAGCGCCGCAAACATGCGCGCCTCTCCCTCGCCGATGCCCAGGCTGTCGAGCAGCTTGCTTGAAGCCGCCGGCATCACCGGCTGGGTCAGGATCGCGATCTGCCGCACCACTTCCGCGGTGACATAGAGCACCGTGCCCTGCCGCGCCGGGTCGGTCTTGGCCAGCGCCCATGGCGCCTCGCCCGCGAAATAGCGGTTGGCTTCCGCGACCACCGCCCAGACCGCGTTGAGCCATTGGTGGATCTGCTGCGTCGCCATCGCCTCGCGCGCGAGCGCGAGCATGCCGTCGGCCTGCCCCAGGATCGCCTGGTCGTTATCGCTGAGAGCACCGGGCGTCGGCAGCACACCGCCCAATTGTTTCGCGATCATCGACAGCGAGCGTTGCGCGAGGTTGCCGAGATCGTTGGCGAGATCGGCATTGATGCGCGCCACGATGGCTTCGTGGTTGTAGTTGCCGTCCTGTCCGAACGGCGACCTCGCGCAGGAAGAAGTATCGGATCTGGTCGACGCCGTATTGGTCGGCGAGATTGAAGGGATCGACGACGTTGCCGACCGACTTCGACATCTTCTCACCGCGGTTGAACAGGAAGCCGTGGGCGTAGACGCGCTTCTGCACGGGAATGCCCGCCGACATCAGGAATGCCGGCCAGTACACTGCGTGGAAGCGGATGATGTCCTTGCCGATGATGTGCAGGTCGGCCGGCCAGTAGCGCCAGTTCCTGTCGGTCTCGTCGGGGAAGCCGACGCCGGTGATGTAGTTGGTGAGCGCGTCGACCCAGACATACATCACATGTTCGGGGTCGTTGGGCACCTTCACGCCCCAGTCGAAGGTGGTGCGCGAGATCGAGAGGTCCTTCAGGCCGCGCTTGACGAAGCTTGTGACCTCGTTGCGGCGCGAGTCCGGCCCGATGAAGTCGGGCTGGACTGTCGTAGAGCGCGAGCAGCCGGTCCTGATAGGCCGACAGCTTGAAGAAATAGGTCTTCTCCTCGACCCACTCGACCGGCGTGCCCTGCCCGCCGCGGCGGACATTGTCCTCGCCGACGATGGTCTCGTCCTCGGCGTAATAGGCCTCGTCGCGCACCGAATACCAGCCGGAATAGATGTCGATGTAGATGTCGCCATTCGCCTGCATCCGACTTCCAGATCTCCTGGCTGGAGCGGTGATGCTGCGGTTCGGTCGTACGGATGAAACGGTCGAAATGAGATGTTGAGGACGCTCGTCCATGGCCTTGAAACGGCCGGCGTTGCGCGCCGCAAGTTCGCTCGACCGTCATGCCCTTCGCGTGCCGCGGTCTGGATCATCTTCAGGCCGTGCTCGTCGGTGCCGGTCAGGAAGAACACGTCCTTGCCGTCGAGGCGCGCAAAACGCGCCAATGCGTCGGTCGCAATCGCCTCATAGGCGTGGCCGATATGCGGCTGTCCGTTCGGATAGGCGATGGCGGTCGTGATGTAGAAGATGTTTTCGCGCGAAGCCGCGGGCCTTGTTGGTGCGACGACTGGCTTCTTGACGGGCTTGGCGACTGCAGCGGGCTTCGGCGCTGACTTCGCTGTCGGCGCCTTCGACTTTGCCGAGATTTTCGCCGGTGTCTTGGCAGCTTTCTTCGGTGCTTTCTTCGCAGCCTTTTTAGCGACCTTTTTTGTGACCTTCTTTGCAGGCTTCCTGGCTGATGTCTTCGCGACCTTCCGGGCCTTCTTGACGCGCGTCTTCGCTGCCGCCTTCGGAGCGCGCTTTGCGGCCTTTTTCTTTTTGGATTTCTTGGCCACGACGGAATCCTTCAAGTCAGCGTGAACGAGGTTTTCGGGAATCAATGATTCCTGGACTGATCTTATTTGAGCATGATCTTGTCCGAAAACCGGTGCCCATTTTTTCGGATCATGCTCTACCGCGTCGCGTCCGCAAGCATCGAGAACACCGAGAAAACCAGCGGTTTTCGTTCCAGATTGTAATCCTGGGTGTCGCGCGCGGCGCGGGCGATCTTTTCCCATACCTCCGCCAGCCGTGCAAGGCGGGGCAGGTTCGCATTGGCATTGGCCCCGCGCAGCCGTTCCGCCATCCAGCGGTCGACACTGTCGACAAAGGCCGACAGCGCCACCCGGTCGCTGGTGCCGAGCGCATCGCCCAGTGCATGCAGCTCACGCGGGTCGACGCGCGGCAGGCTAGCCAGCAGCGCGGCGGTGCGCTGCTGCAATTTGAGTGTATCGCCGCCCAAGAGCGTCAGCGCGCGCGCTACGCTGCCTTCGGACGCAGCGGCCGCTTCCGCCAGCGCGGGATCGTCGGCGGCGAGGCCCGCGGCCTGCGATGCTGCGCGAATGACATCTTCGGTCGCAAGCGGCCGCAGCATGAGCTTGCGGCAGCGTGACAGGATGGTCGGCAGCAGGCGCGCCGGCGCGTGACTCATCAGAAGGAACAGCGATTGCTGCGGTGGCTCCTCGAGCACCTTCAACAGCGCGTTCGCCGCGTTCGGATTGAGCTCGTCGACGGTGTCGACGATGCAGACCCGCCAGCCCTCGACCGCCGCGGTCGAACCGAAGAACGAGATGGTCTCGCGGGTCTGATCGACCGCGATCACCGTGCGCATCACGCCCTTGTCGTTGAGCGTGCGCTCCAGGGTCAGCAGGCCGCCATGCGAGGAGGATGCGACATGCCGCGCCACCGCTCCGCCAGGATCGACTGCGAGCGTGTCGGCGCGCTGCACCGTGGCTGACAGCGGGTCGCGATGGGTGAGCACGAAGCGCGCCATACGATAGGCGAGCGTCGCCTTGCCGATGCCCTGCCCGCCCCCGATCAGCCAGGCATGGGGAATCCGGCCGCTCTTGTAGGCATTGAGCAAGGCCGTCTCGGCCTCGCGATGTCCGAACAGGACCGACGTCTCCCGCGGATGCGGGACGCTGATCTCGGTGTCAGCCTTGCGCGCGCTCATGCCGGGCTGGTTGCTGCCGTGGAAAAGAAGCGATCGCGCAGCGTGGTCCAGACGCTGGCGGCCACCGTGTTGGCATCGCCGCTGGCGTCGATCAGCACGCAGCGCGCAGGTTCGGCGCCTGCAATCTCGCGAAAGGCGTCGCGCAGGTCCTGATGGAATTTCAGGTCTTCGGACTCGAAACGATCAGGCGCGGCAGTTCCGCGGCGTGCGGCCGCGCGCTTCAACCCGACGTCGACGGGCACGTCGAGGATGATGGTGAGATCGGGCTTGAGATCGCCGATGGTGACGCGCTCCATGGCGTTGAGGATGCCCGGCTGCACCTGGCCGACCTTGCCCTGATAGGCGCGCGTCGAATCCGAGAAGCGGTCGCAGAGCACCCAGGTGCCCTGCGCCAGCGCCGGCTGGATCACCGTGTGGACATGGTCGTCGCGCGCGGCGGCAAACAGCAAAGTCTCGGCCTCCGCGCCGAGCAGCTTGCCCATGCCCGACAGCAGAAGATGCCGGATCACCTCGGCGCCGGGCGAGCCACCGGGCTCGCGGGTCAGGATCGCGCGCAGCTTCGCCGCTTCAAGACGTTCCGCCAACTTCTTGATTTGCGTCGATTTTCCACTTCCTTCACCGCCCTCGAAGGAAATGAACCGCCCGCGTCCGGGGGCTCGTTTGGCCACCGTCTCGTCCATGGTCAGAGCTTCTCGGCGCCGGCGCGGAACATGCCGATCGCAAGCTCGCCCACGCCATCGATCGCGCGCCGCATGGTCGAACCCGTGCCGACGTTATCGGCAGCGTAGACCGGGCTTTCCATCGCGACATTGCCGCCGCGCCAGACCCTCACCACGCCGACCTTCTGGCCTGCCGCAACGGGCGCACGGATCGGGCCGTTATAGACGAGTCGCGCGATCAGCTTGTCGTTGCCCTGCTTGGACACCATCACCTTGACCGGCTCGGGGCTCGTCACCTTGACGGAACGGCTCTCGCCGCCGAACACGCGGACATAGCCGAGCGGCTGATCGGCCGCGAACAGTGTCTTGGTCTCGAAATTGCGATAGCCCCACTCCAGCATCTTCTTGGCTTCGGTGGCGCGATCCTCGGGGTCCTCGAGGCCGTTGACGACGACGATCAGCCGCGTGCCGTTGCGCACAACCGAGCCGACCATGCCGTAGCCGCCTTCCTTGGTGTAGCCGGTCTTCAGCCCGTCGGCGCCTTCCATGGAATTGAGCAGCGGATTGCGGTTCTGCTGGTGGATCTTGTTCCAGGTGAAATCCTTTTCCCCGAACAGTTTGTAGTACTCCGGAAAGTCCAGAATGATGTGACGCGCGAGCATCGACAGCTCGCGCACCGTCATCTTGTTGGCGGGATCGGGCAAGCCATTGGAGTTGCCGAAGGTCGATTTGGTCAAGCCGAGCTCGCGCGCCCGCTTGGTCATGTAGTCATTCGCAAAGATGCGCTCGTTGCCGGCCATGCCTTCGGCGAGCGCGATGCAGGCATCGTTGCCGCTCGGGATGATGGCGCCATGCAGGAGGTCGTCGACCGAGACCTTGCTGTTGATGGCTGCAAACATGGTCGAGGTGCCGGACGGCGCGCCGCCGCGCCGCCACGCATTCTCGCTGATCCGGAACTCGTCCGTCAGCTTGATCTTGCCTTCCTTCAGCGCGTTGAAGACGACCTCGGCGGTCATCAGTTTCATCATGCTGGAGGGCGCGCGCAGCTCGTCCGCGTTCTTCTCGAACAGCACGCTGCCGCTGGTGGCTTCGACCAGGATCGCGGTCGGCGCATCGCCGTCAAAGGCGAGCTCGTCCGGCTTCTTGGCGCCCTGGACGCTCTGGTTGGCGGCGTAGAGCACGCCGCTCCATCCGACCGCCGTCACGACCGCAGCGGCGATCAGCGCACGGAGGGTCAATTTCCAACGGGAATGCGAGGTGTTGCTGGCCATTCGAATGCCTTGAAGAGAAGCGCGTTCTAACAGCTGCAAGTGGCCCAAACAACACAGGTTTTGCGCGCATACCGCCACATTGCAGGGTCTTGTGAAGGGCCCTAGTCTTGTTACGAGCAAATGCGAAGAACAGGGCGGAAAGACGATGTCATCCACGCGTACGATTGCGGCCAACGGCATCGACATTTTCGTCCGGGAGGAAGGCAAAGGCCCCCTGGTCGTGCTCTGTCACGGCTGGCCCGAACTGTCCTACTCCTGGCGCCACCAGATTCCAGCACTCGCAGCCGCCGGCTTCCATGTCGTGGCGCCCGACATGCGCGGTTATGGCGGCACCAGCGCGCCGGCCGAGATTTCCGCCTACAGCATCTTCGACACGGTCGGCGACATGGTCGGCCTCGTGCAGGCGCTGGGAGAAACGAAGGCCGCCATCATCGGCCATGATTGGGGCGCGCCGGTTGCCTGGCATGCGGCGCTGTTTCGCCCTGATATGTTCACGGCCGTTGCCGGCTTGAGCGTGCCGCCGCCATTTCGCGGCCGCGGGCGTCCGCTCGAGATGTTGAAGGCCAACGGCATCACCAATTTCTACTGGCAGTACTTTCAGACGCCCGGCGTCGCCGAGGCGGAGTTCGAGAACGATCTCGTCAGAACCTTCCGCACGTTGCTGGGCCCGCGCGGCTTCTCCGACCCGGCGGAAGCGACCTTCATCAAGCCGGGCAAGGGATTTCTTGGCGACGCCACCGGCGATCGCACGCTGCCGTCCTGGCTGACCGAAGCCGACATCGCCGTGTTCGTCGAGGCCTACAGGAAATCGGGCTTCCGCGGTGGGCTGAACTGGTATCGCAATATCGATCGCAATTGGGAGCTGACCGCGCCGTGGCATGGCGCCCAAATCCATCAGCCGTCGCTGTTCATTGCCGGTTCGCAGGATGCAGTCATACGCGGGCTGATCGGCGCCAAGCGCGTCAACGAACTCGAAGTCGTGCTGCCGAATTTGAAAGGGAGATTGATCATCGAGGGCGCCGGCCACTGGGTGCAGCAGGAGCGTCCCGACGAGGTCAATGCGGCGCTGATCGATTTCCTGAAGGCAAACGGCGCATCGAAAATCCCTCGCGATAAACGCGGAACGCGTTTGCGCGGAGATCATGCGCAGACAAGAAGCTAGTACAGCCCGCGGCCGCTGAGGATCTCGCTCGGCCCGCGCGGGTCGACCGGCGCATAGCTCGGTGCGGGCCGGTAAGCCGTCACGTAGCGGTCGTCGTTCTCGTAGGAGACCTCGCGGGGATTGTCGGGCGTGCGGCCGGCGGAGCGTGAGCGGCTGGAGGCCGACATTTCCGAGGTGGCATTGAGCGAGGCGTAATCGGCCGAGGTGTTGCCGAGACTATAGGGCCGCCCTTCCGGCATCGGGATGTCGCCCCGGATCGGCCGGCCGCCCTGCGGCACGAACGGATGGGCCGAGGCGATCCGCACCAGCGAGGGCGCCGGCGCCGGCGTGCCCGTGCGCAGGGTCGCGACCAGCTGGCGGTCGTCGGAACCTTCCAGCGGCGCCCGGCCGACATATTCGACGCGGACCCTGGCAACGCCGTTGCCTTTGAATTCAAGCAGTTCGGCGGCTTTGTTCGAGACATCGATGAGGCGGTTGCCGTGGTACGGCCCG
This sequence comes from uncultured Alphaproteobacteria bacterium, assembly GCA_963795365.1. Taxonomy (GTDB): domain Bacteria; phylum Pseudomonadota; class Alphaproteobacteria; order Rhizobiales; family Xanthobacteraceae; genus Bradyrhizobium. Next base: position 5,459 of record CAWCHW010000016.1, on the reverse strand, counting down.
CGGTCATTGACCCGGACGATCAGCGACTTGCCGTTGCTGAGATTGGTGACCCGCGCGTAGCACGGCATCGGCAGGGTCGGATGGGCCGCCGTCAACGAGCCCATGTCGAACACTTCGCCATTGGCGGTCAGCCGGCCGTGGAAATCGTCGCCGTACCAGGAGGCCAACCCCTCGGCGCGATAGTCGGTGTCCTCTTCGGGAACATAGACCCGCCCGCCCACGGTGTAGGGCTTGCCGACCCGGTAGGTGCCGCCGCCCTTGGGCACGGGCTCGCCATAGGCGACCACGCGGGGGCTCGATGACACCCCGTATTTGGGATCGACGCGGCCGGCGAACTTGCTTGAGGAGGCGCAATTGGCGAGGGCGAGGCACAGACCCACGGCCGCGGCACAACGCGCTGCCCGAGCCGCCGAATCTCCGCGCCGAATCCCCATACGCCCCAAATACCATTGCACCGATGGCCGCCCAATCCGGGCATGCACCGGCATCTCACATGCGATACGGCCCACCTCCGCATCACCTTGTGAAGATATCGCATCCGGAACGCGGCGGAAATGGGGAGAGGGTTTGCGTGGTGAACCAATGGTTACGCGCCGTTCCCGTCGATTTACGGGCGAAAGCAGCGGTTTCGCTGCATCCTTTTGAAACACCTGTTGCCGAGAAGCCTCGGTCTTCCCGCTTTGTGCGGATGCGTCCCGAAATGTTTTTGACTGTGCAAGCCCGCCGCCGTTTTCTGCACGTGCGCTCGGGGCGCAAGGGAAGTTTGCAATGTTCGAGACAATGACTGCGATGATGGGACTGGTCGGTGCCGGAATCTTCCTCGCCCATGCGTTCGAGGGTATCCGCTCGCGGGCCTGACCGCGGGTGGTGCGTGTAATCGCTTCGTTCAAAGGGGTTCGTTCCGAAAACTTTAATCAATTCGGACGAGCATGAGAGTTCGGAGGGTGTGTCATGCGAAATCGAGATCTCGTTTCCGACGGCTTCCTGGCCCTGACTGCCGGTGGGGTCGCCCTGCTCTGCTCCAGCCTTCTGGCTTTTGCTTTCGTCTGAGTTCCCGCGGAAGGCGGTCCAGCCCCGGTCCTTCCGCGCCTTGTTCAGATCGACCGACGGCGTTGATCGCCGACCAAGTGCCTGCAGCTCTGACCCATTTGACTGCGCTCGCGCGTCCGTGAAGCGGTTTCGCGGGTCACCGTCTCAACGAAGTTTTTCAGTTCTCCGACGAAGCCATTTTTGTTTGGCGGCGAAGACAGGAGGAAACAAAGCCGGCGCAGCCTCACCTCACTGATCAACGATGGAGTTGATCATGTGGACGATCCTCAGTCTGGCTTACCGGTATTATTGCTGGGCTCGTGTGGTTGAGATGCGCAAGCAGCGTCACCTCGGCATTGCCTGATTTATTTTGAGAAAGGGCCTCACCATGCTGGCCGAAAAATTCTTTCTGTACCTGGAAGCGCTGATCAAGGCGCAGCACACCCATTCCGACGGCAGCCCGCGCGTGATCAGCTCGTCACCGCATGTGCCGCTCAAGCTGCCGGCTGCGAAGTAGACAGGGCCCCGACCCCAATAGCGACTGGCCTTCAGCCAAGATCAGGTATTGCATCGACACAACGCTATCGGAGAGCTTGCGGGACCAAAGCCAGGCGTCCGCTCTCAATCCTCAGCGACGCGGCCGGATCGGAGCTGCGGTGGGTTTTCCCTGTCCAGGATCACCGTCTTCGACGCAGTCGGCTGCCATAGCGAGCCCTTGAAGCCGTAGCGATCCTCGCTTCGCTGTTCGGTCCAAGGCGACGTGTCGCCGTACCAGTGGTGTTTGACAGCTTGGTTCAAGATCGAGCTTCCGAGATGATGCGCCCTTGGTCCTCAGACAGGCTAGCACCACCAGCAGGTCCAGGCTGTGCCGCGGCGGCCACACTCACGACAAACAGTGTGCGGTGGCCGCGGTCCCACGCTTGAGAGATTGCCTTCCTCGCTGAGCGCGCAAACGGCCGATCGTCGTCGTGGCGTTATGCACTGCCATCCAAGTTTCTTGATATTCCCTTCCGCAGGTGGTTGAAGTCGCCTGCAACGGAAGGGTGGCCGAGTGGTTTAAGGCACCGGTCTTGAAAACCGGCGTGCCTGCAAGGGTACCGTGGGTTCGAATCCCACCCCTTCCGCCAGCTGCTAGTTCTCCTTTGTTCGCCATCGTTCGGAACGCACAGTTATCTCAGCGGCTTGCCCGGAAACTCTGTACTTAGATGTTCTCCGGTGTTCTCCCTAATCAACGCGCTGACCGTAGCTTTGCACCGTGAGTTCGGCGGACGGTTTTCAAAGGGGAACACTCATGGCTGGAAAGCTTCAACCGCTGCAAGTCGAACGTCTCGTCGCGCCCGGCAAGTATGCCGATGGCGACGGTTTGTATTTTGTCGTGGCCGGCGCCACCGCGCGCAGCTGGTCCTATCGCTACTGGTTCAAGGGAAAAGAGCGATGGTACGGGCTCGGCTCATTCGAGCAGGTCTCGCTTCGCGATGCGCGTCTAGCGCGCGACGCTGCCCGGCTGCGGGTGAAGCCGCGCCGACGCTCGATCACGTGTCGGTTGGCGGCGTAAGCTTCAGCTTTCGCTTTCGTTGCCAAGGAGCGGGATCGCTCGGTTTTGCGTCCTCGGTCCATCTGCGCCCATCTGGTGCTATTACTCGGACCTTGCCGGCGCCAAGTCCGGCGACGATTTTCCGGACATTGCCGTTCTCGTCGGTGTATCCGAGGCGGGCTCTATTCTCTTCGGCTGTTTCTGGTCTTTGATGTCTGGGTCTAAACGGCCGCGGCTCTCGCAACTTCCTTAAGATTGCCTCGCTTGTGACCGGGGGTTGCACACCGGCCCCTAATAGTCCGGCTCTCTCGGTTAGCCCTTGTCGCCTTTCTTCTTCGCGGGCCTTTAGACGGCTTTCGTAAGTGACATTGCCGAGTTGCGATAGCAGACCTGCGAGCTTGACTTTGCTCTTTGTGCTCATGCCGAGGCGGGCGCCTTCAAGCAGGCGCATATGATTTAAAATGCGCTCGATGTCGCGCCGTTCGAATTTCCAACGACGGCCGATCGGCACGTAAAAGGACAAGCCGGCTTCGTCGACCGGATTCGCAACAAGCCAGTATTTCAACCACTGCTGAGAAACCCGCAGCTCGGCAGCAACCATTCTCATGGAGAGGAGACGGGGCTCTGCCTGAGGCGAGACGGCACCGGGTTCGTTGTCGGCCATTTTCCCAGCCGACCACAATTTCCCCGAGCGGGGAATTACCGGCATTGCCAAATCACAGGTTCAGTGATGGGATGACCGCGGAGCCTAGACAACTCCCGCAGCGGTCCCTTGCCGGGGAATACGCTGCATCCGCGATAGGCGGGCCGTGTGGGCTTGCCGGCCCTATCACCCGCCGAAATAACTGCCGCGCCCATTTGCCGTGGGCTGCGACCGGCTCACTATGCCGGGAGTGCCACGGCTATGCAACAGCCCTTCGGGGTAAAGGCCGATGGCGCAGGTTCTCGCGGACCTGTTGTCTAGACTCCCGGTGCCAGCCCGTCGCCGGCGCCCCGGCCCTAGACAAGCCGGTAAATCGCGAGACCGCCCCATGACACTCCAAAGACCGATGTTTCCGCCCCGTGCGGGACTCCGCTGGTGAGCTTTACCGCCGAACCGATATTTGCCCCGAGCAGTTCTTTCAGACGCTGGGACGAGTCCGCAGGGCCGCCCGGGACGAAATTGAGCGGCTGATCGATTGGCTCGACGCCACGATCGACACCGACCAGGACTCCGCGGTTGACGACGAGCCCTGCGACGGTGACCCGGACCTCGAGCCTAGCCTCGGCTCGTTCGACCGCATGTCCGACCAGATCAAGGCGTGGTCGACGCGTTTGACCTATTCCGAGATAGAGGTCGACGCCGAGCTCGATACTGCCGACGCCGAGCCAAACCTTGGCGCGACCGCGACCATCGACGAAATCAGCCAAGAGCGTTGGGCCCAAGGGGTGCGGGACGATCGGGAAGGCGACACAGCGGCGTTCTACGGCTTTGACGGGGATGCAGCATGAGCTGTGAAATCCTCAAATTTCCCGGCCGGCGCGAACGTAAGCGGAGCGTAAATTTGCACCGTGTCCGCCGCCCGCATCATTTACCCGCCCATGTCCGGCCGTGATCGCCGGCACTTCTCCCGCGAGCTGCACAAGGGCGAGCAGGAGCATGCTCGCCTGGTGCGCGAAGCCGAGGCCGCCTATGCCGCGGCCGATCGGCAGCTAGCGGACGCGCACCGGTTCGATTGCCTTGCTTGGTCGGCCCGGCTGTTCATTGGCGGACCCGACCAACCGTCGCCGTCGATCGCGGACGCGCTTCATGGCGATGTGCCGCTGCTCGAGGTGCAGTGCCGGCACTGTAGTCATGGGGACGTGGTCGACCTTGCTGAAGTGATCTGGCCGCGGGAACGGCCGATCCACACGCTGCAGCGGGTGCTGTTACTGCCGGCGCTGTCAGGCCGAATACGGCACAAAGCGCAGGCCGGCGCTGGTCGGATTGCGGATGCGCGACAAGCCGGGACCGAGCGCGCCAGCGAGCGCCAAACGAAAAGGCGCCGGATGAAGTTCGTCGCATCCCGCCCCTACGCCGATCCGGAAGCCGCGATGCGCAAGATTCTGGAACTGGCGAACGCCTCCACGCCCGTTCAGGACGGCCGGGTCTATATCGAGGCTATCAATGGCCCGATGATCTTTCAGGAGAAGGCGACCGCGGCCGAATACAAAGCGGGGCTAAACCTCGCGATCGCTCGCGGCTTTCTGTTCCTGCACGAGAGCGGAACCTATGTGAAATTCACGCAAGCCGGCGCTGAGCTATTCGCCTGAAGCGATTCGCGATTCCGCGCTTGGCGGCCTATTTTACCCAGGCCAGCGCCAGTAGATCGATCTGGATCGTTGCTTAATCAAAATCTTTCGAAGCAGGAGCCCTAGGCCTTGAGTAACGTCGATCTGCGTCGCAAATTGGAAAAGCTTTCCCCGGCAATTGTCGCCTGCATGATCGATCAAGGTACAGCTCACGACGATGGCGGCATCCTTGAGTTTTCATATGACGGATATTGCTTCCCCATTAGGTCGATTAGAGACGCAACGCGCATTGTCGAGCGCCAGAGACGGCGATCTGGTCGCTGACGACCTGCAGGAACCGGGGCCGCACTGATTCGTAATCCTCTCACGACTGCCTATCTTGAGGGCGTCAGTCCGTGGAGTTTTGTGTATGCGTGCCGCCCCTTCGATCGCCGCCACCCTGCCCGATGACCGGGACGTCTATATGGTGTTCGACGACTTCGGCAAGCACGGCCGCGGCTGGCGTGAGATGGACGAAGAGCGCACCGATCGCGAGAACGTCATCACCGACCTGATGGACGGGCAGTTCTCAAACCCGGTCCGGGTCGTCCCCTTCAACACCGCTGAAGGCTGGTCGCGCGACGTG
>CAWCHW010000015.1:0-61718 GCA_963795365.1 uncultured Alphaproteobacteria bacterium | reverse complement strand
TCTTTTCGCGGACCGGAGATATCAGCGGCACGCCGCTGGCTTCATCGCGTCGGCCGCACCCGTTCGACGCGATCAGCGATCAACAGCCGTTATCGGCACCTGTCTTCTTGCCGCTTTCAGCCTGCTGGGCGGCCGTTGGCTGACCCTGCATCTGGCGTTGGGTGTCCTGAGAGGAACTCGCGGTATTCTCGGTCGCCTTGTTCATTGCCGCTGTCGGCGGATGCTGCTGCCCGGAAGTCGCCGAACCCGTGGTCTCTCCGGTGAAGCCGGGAACGTTGCCGGAACCGGCGTCGCGTTGCGCCGTATTGCAGGGACCTGCGTAAGAAGCGCTGGTGGTGAGCGCGAGAATCGCGCCTGAAACAAGCAGAATTTTCCTGACTGCACGCATGGGATTTCCTCCTGTCATCGCAGGATCGGCCGCGCTTGCCGCCGATGTCCTCCGGTTGAAAGGCAACCCAAGGACACGCTGTTCCGTTCCAGTAGCTAGCCCCGCTTTGAACCGAGCGAGCTGCGACAAAAAGCATTGCCAAAACCCGCTGCGATGCCGAAATTGCCGCGCAGACAATCCCGGGAGGACGTCATGAAGCTCGAAGGCGGATGCTATTGCGGCGCGGTGCGCTATGTGGCCGAAGGCGAGCCGATGCTGAAGGCGCAATGCCATTGCCGCGAATGCCAGTACATCACCGGCGGTTCGCCCAACATGTTCGTGGCGATGCCACCGGACGGCTTCAAATACACCAAGGGCGCGCCGAAGCAGTTCACCCGCAAGGACCTGGAGAAACCGGTCACGCGCGAGTTCTGCGCCGAGTGCGGCACGCATGTGGTGACGCGTCCGCAGCGGCCGCTGGTCGTGGTCAAGGTCGGCACGCTCGACGATCCCACGCAGATCATGCCGCAGATCGCGATCTACACCGTCGACAAGCAGCCGTTCCACCACGTGCCGGAGGGCATGCCGGCGTTCGAGCGGTTGCCGCAGCGGTAGAGCGGTTCAAGCTTTACGGTTTGAGAGAGCGCTACCACGCCGGCTGCTGCCGCTCCGCGCGCCAGAAATAGCTCTCGAGCTGCGCCAGCGCGACCTGATCCCATTCGTCTGCCCGGTCCAGAAGCGAAGCCTTCTGCACCGGCTTGAATGCTGCGGTCTGCCGGTACAGCGACGCGATCGCACGGCACCGGCGCACATTTTCCAACACGGCCATCCCACTCATCGTTCGAGGCTCCCTGCCTTCTTTTCCCGGTGCAGGGTGCGACGGGACGATTTTGGCTTCGTTAGCGCGTGTGCTTAACGGTTTCGATGGTTGACCGGGGGTTGCCGGGCGGAGCCTTCGCGCCAGCCGGAACCACGCCAAAATGGAGGCTGGCACCGATGGTTAATCGCGTCTTAACCTCGCCGTATCTATGGTGGTTTGATCAATTTCGAGCCGGTCTCATGGGGCGACCGGCGACCCCCAAGTGCTGGCGTCCAGATTGATGGCAATGACCGCTACATCCCGCGCGCCATCAGGTGCCGCCAGCAACGAAAGCGAACGCTCGCCGTTTGCCCGGACCACCGAGCTGCTGGCGCCCTACAAGCCCGGCAAGCCCTTGATAACGCTGTCCTTGGGCGAGCCGCAGCACCCGGTACCCGGCTTTGTCGGGCCGGTGCTGGCGCAGCACATCGCCGATTTCGGCCGCTACCCCCTCGCCCGCGGCATTGAGCCGTTCCGGAAAGCTGCCGCAGCCTGGCTGTCGAGGCGGTTCAAGCTGCCGCGTGCGGTCGATCCCGAGAGCGAAATCCTGGTGCTGAACGGCAGCCGCGAGGGCCTGTTTTTCGCGGCGCTGACGGCGGCCAGTTATGTCGGCGATCGCAAGGGCCGGCCTGCGATCCTGATGCCGAACCCGTTCTATCCGGCCTATGGCGCCGGCGCGCGCGCGGCGAATTGCGAACAAATCTATCTGCCGACCACGGTCGCCAACGGATTTCTGCCCGATCTGGATTCGCTCGATGATGCCACGCTGGCGCGCACGGTCGCGATCTACATCGCCTCGCCCGCCAATCCGCAAGGCGCGGTCGCCTCATCAGACTATTTTGCGCGCCTGAAGAAACTGTCCGATCGCTTCGGCTTCATGATCCTCAGCGACGAGTGCTACTCGGAGATCTATACCAGGGACGCGCCGGGCAGCATGCTGGAATGCGCCGGCCCCGACTTCACCCGCGTGGTTGCGTTTCAGTCGCTGTCGAAGCGCTCCAACCTGCCGGGCATGCGCGTCGGCTTTGCCGCCGGCGACAAGACATTCCTCGCCGCCTTCCACGAGCTGCGCAATGTCGCCGCGCCCCAGGTACCGGTGCCGTTGCAGCAGGTCGCGACCGCTGCTTATGGCGACGAGGCGCATGTCGAGGAGAACCGCAAGCTCTATCGCATCAAGTTCGATCTTGCCGATCAGATCCTTGGGCCTCGCTACGGCTACAAGCGCCCGGCCGGCGGCTTCTGCGTCTGGCTCGATGTGTCCGGGCATGGCGGCGACGAAGCGACAGCGGTGAAGCTTTATCGCGACGCCGGCGTGCGCGTGATTCCCGGCAGCTATCTGGCGCGGCAGCAACCGGACGGCAGCAATCCGGGCGCAGGCTACATCCGCCTTGCGCTGGTTTCCGACAGTCAATCGACCGGCGAGGCATTGCATCGGCTGGTCGAGGTTTTGGGTTAATCAACGAGGGCACATGCCGTCGATCGAACGCGTCATTCCCCTGGTCGGCCATCTGCCGGCGTCAATCCGCGACGCCGTGGTGCGGCGCCTGCGCGAATTGATGGGGCTTGGCCTGATCGTCTTCGCGGGCCTCGCCACGGCGGCGCTGACGACATGGTCCGTGCACGATCCGAGCCTCAGTCACGCCACCTCGCGCGCGACGCGCAATATCATGGGCTATGGCGGCGCGATCAGCGCCGACATGCTGATGCAGATCCTCGGCCTCGGCGCCATCATGCTGGTGTTGCCGATCGCGGTGTGGGGCTGGCGCATGATGACGCATCGCAATTTCGATCGCGAAGCGCTGCGGCTCGCCTCATGGGTCCTGTGCATGGTGACCGCGGCGGGCTTTGCCAGCTGCTGGCCGCACACGGGCAGCTGGCCGCTGCCGACCGGGCTCGGCGGCGTCGTCGGAGACGCACTGCTGCGCGCGCCCGCGGTGGTGTTCGGCCCGCCCGGATTTCTCTACCGGCTGGTGCTCGGCATCATCCTGTTGGCGGCCATGAGCGCAACTTTCCTGATTGCCTGCGGCCTCGGCGCCAAGCCGCGCGAAGAGGACGAACTGGCCGCGATCGAGGATGACGACGCGCCGTTCGTCGAGGAAGACGAAGAGCGCGCCTCGATCTCGCTCGGCTGGATTTTCCACGCGATGATGAGCGCCAAGGCACGGCTGGTCTGGCTGTTCGGCACCGCCTATCGTTCGCTGGTGTCGTCGAGCCCGGCGCCGCGTACCATTTCCTTCGACCGCCAGGAACCCAATCTCGGCAGCCGCGCCGCGCCCTCGATCGCGCCGGAAGCGGATGACGACGACGAGGATGAAGAGGAAGACGACGAGGCACCGGTTGCGCGCGCGCCGCGCAAGAAGCCCGCACCTCGGGCGCCGTCGCGAAAATCCTCCGACAAATGGGATTTCCCGGCGCTGTCGATGCTGGGGGCGCCGAAAGCGTCCGACCGCCAGCCGCTCAGCAAGGCCGAGCTCGAGGTCAATTCGCGCCGGCTCGAAAGCGTGCTCGGCGATTTCGGCGTGCGCGGCGAGATCGTCAAGGCCCACCCCGGACCGGTGGTCACGCTGTACGAGCTCGAGCCCGCGCCCGGCATCAAGTCCTCGCGCGTGATCGGTCTCGCCGACGACATTGCGCGCTCGATGAGCGCGCTGTCGGCGCGCGTCGCCGTCGTGCCCGGCCGCAACGCCATCGGCATCGAGCTGCCAAACGCCCATCGCGAGAAGGTTTATCTGCGCGAACTGCTCACCGCAAAGGAATCGGGTGAATCGGTTGCGAAATTGCCGCTCTGCCTCGGCAAGACGATCGGCGGCGATCCCGTCATCATCGATCTCGCGCGCACGCCGCATATGCTGATCGCCGGCACCACCGGCTCCGGCAAATCGGTCGCGATCAACACCATGATTCTCAGCCTGGTCTACCGGCTCACGCCGGACCAATGCCGGCTGATCATGGTCGATCCCAAGATGCTCGAACTCTCCGTCTATGACGGCATCCCGCATCTGCTGACGCCTGTCGTCACCGATCCGAAGAAGGCGGTGGTCGCGCTGAAATGGGCCGTGCGCGAAATGGAAGAGCGCTACAAGAGGATGGCCAAGCTCGGCGTGCGCAACATCGACGGCTACAACGCGCGCCTCCTCGAGGCCAAAGGCAAGGGCGAGGAGCTGACGCGCACGGTGCACACCGGCTTCGACAAGGAGACCGGCAAGGCGATCTACGAGGAAGAAAAGCTCGATCTCGAGCCGCTGCCCTTCATCGTCATCATCGTCGACGAGATGGCCGACCTGATGATGGTCGCCGGCAAGGACATCGAAGGCGCGGTGCAGCGTCTGGCGCAGATGGCGCGCGCCGCCGGCCTGCACGTGATCCTCGCCACGCAACGTCCGTCGGTCGACGTCATCACCGGCACCATCAAGGCGAACTTCCCGACCCGCATCGCATTCCAGGTCACTTCGAAGATCGACAGCCGCACCATCCTGGGCGAGATGGGCGCCGAGCAGCTGCTCGGCCAGGGCGACATGCTGTACATGGCGGGCGGCGGACGCATCAGCCGCGTGCACGGCCCGTTCGCGTCGGATGAGGAAGTCGAGAAGGTCGTGCGTCATCTCAAGACGCAAGGCTCGCCGGAATATCTCGAAGCGGTCACCGCGGAAGAGCCGACCGACGAGGACGGCGCGGTGTTCGATGCGACCGGCATGGGCGCGGACGGCGGCGGCGGCGATCTGTTCACGCAAGCGGTTGCGATCGTCAAACGCGACCGCAAGGCCTCGACCAGCTACATCCAGCGCCGCCTGCAGATCGGTTACAACCGCGCCGCCTCGCTGATGGAGCGGATGGAACTTGAAGGCATCGTCGGCCAGGCGAACCACGCCGGAAAACGCGAGATTCTGGTCGAAGAGGAAGAAGGCTTCTAACGCACGAAAATTTGCGCGCGATAATTTCGCGGCAAGCCATGTTATTTCACGGAAAAACGATACCGCGTCGCACCCAAAGCGCGGTAAAAGGACCGAAACCTGATCAGGACTGCGCGTTGAAAATCCATCGAAATTCTCGAATCAGCCGACCATCGCAATGCTGTGTGATCGTGGGCGCGCTGGCGCTTGCGATTGCCGCGCCGGCGTCGGCTTCCTTTGCGCAGGGTGTTCCGATTCCCAAGCCCGCACCGAAGGCGCGCGGCAGCGTGCAGATGAGCGCGTCCGAGCAGAAGGGGCCGGCGACGACAGGTGCGACGTCGGCGGCCGTGCCGGATCCGGTCATTCCCGATCCGCATCGCAACGTTCCCGCCAGCATTTTCGCGAGCTTCGACGCCAATCAGAAGGCGCAGGCCGCCAAGGTCTCCAGCTATCTCTCCTCGCTGAACACCCTGGTCGGCAATTTCGTGCAGGTCGGGCCGGACGGCACCAAGACCAAGGGCGACTTCTACATCCAGAAGCCCGGCAAGGTGCGCTTCGAATACGAACCGCCGAACCCGATCGACATCGTCGCCGACGGCTCCTCGCTGGTGGTGCGCGACCGCAAGCTCGCCACGCAGGACATCTATCCGCTGTCGCAGACGCCGTTGCGCTTTCTGCTGTCGGACCGCATCGACCTGATGAAGGACACCAATGTCGTCGGGGTCACCGCGGACGACATGTTCGTGACCGTCACCATCGAGGAAAAACAGGCGCTGATCGGCACCAGCCGCTTGATGCTGATGCTCGGCGCCAAGGACGGCCAGCTCAAGCAATGGACCGTGACCGATCCGCAAGGCTATGACACCACGGTCGCTGTCTACAATCTCGACACCAGCAAGAAGGTCGATCCCGGCATGTTCAAGATCGACTTCACCAATTACGCGCTGCCGCCGGGCTGATCCGGCATTCCCGACATTCCATCTGTGGACAATCCCGCGGACACGCGTGCGAACCGTGATATGACGCGGTCCGCATGCGGTTTTCCCTGACCACCTGGAACATCAATTCGGTGCGGCTGCGCATCGATCTCGTCGCGAAATTCCTGAAGGCGCACCGGCCGGACGTGCTGTGCCTGCAGGAGACCAAATGCATCGACGACGCGTTCCCGCGCAAACGCTTCAAGCGGCTCGGCTATGAGCACATCGCGCTGAACGGACAGAAGGGCTATCACGGCGTCGCCGTGATCTCCCGGCTGCCGTTCGAGGCCACCGACATCCGCACCTTCTGCGACATCGTCGATTCCCGCCACATCTCGGTGTCCTTCGGCGAGAAAGCGCAGCTGGCAAAACCGCTGGTGCTGCATAATTTCTATGTGCCGGCCGGCGGCGACATCCCCGATCCCGCGCTCAATCCGAAATTCGATCACAAGCTCAGATTTCTCGACGAGATGAAGGCCTGCGAGCCGCTGCATCCGCGCGGGGACGATCGCCACATCCTGGTCGGCGATCTCAACGTCGCGCCGCACGAGAACGACGTCTGGTCGCACAAGCAGCTTCTGAAGGTGGTGTCGCACACGCCTGTTGAGGTCGAGAAGCTGCAGGCCGCTCTCTCGGCCGGCGAATGGCACGACGTCGCGCGCGAGCGCATTCCGCTGTCGGAGAAGGTTTATACCTGGTGGAGCTATCGCGCCGCCGACTGGACGGTCGGCGACCGCGGTCGCCGGCTCGACCACATCTGGGTGTCGCGCGCGCTCAAGGATACGGTCAGCGATTTCCGGATTTTGCGCGACGCGCGCGCCTGGACGCGGCCGTCGGACCACGTGCCGGTCACGGTGACGCTGGAGGTGTAATCTCCGCTGTCGTCCCTTCGTCATTGCGAGCGAAGCGAAGCAATCCATCGCGCCGCAAGCGGAGGAATGGATTGCTTCGTCGCTGCGCTCCTCGCAATGACGAGCGGAGGGTTCTAGGATCTAAGTGCTCAGCTTCGCGCCGGCCATCAGGATGTCGCTGGCCAGCTGGCTGGTGCGGACGGCGAACTCGTCGCGCAGACGCCGCGCCGCGGCGGGATCGCTTTCCAGCACACGCTGAAACAGGCTGCGCGCGATGCGGATGACGACAGAATTTTCCAGCGCGGTCGCGTTCGACGGCCGCTGCATCGCCACCACAAGCGCCAGCTCGCCGATCAGCGAGCCCGGCCCCGCGACGGTCTCCGCGCCGGCGCCATCGTCGATGCGAAGGGCGCCACGCTGGACCACAAAACCGGAATCGGCTTGCTCGCCCTGCCTGAACAGATATTCGCCGCTATGAATGCTGCGCTGCTCGGAGCCGATCGCCAGCATGCGCAGCGAGTCCCGCCCCAACAATCTCAGCGTCGGGACGCGCTCCAGCAAAGCGACATCATCATCGATCGACATGGGTTAAGCGGGACGGCCTAATTAACGATTCGGCATCCCAAATCGTATCACGGCACCAGCTTGTAGCCACCGGCTTCGGTGACCAGGATCTCGGGATTGGCGGCGTCTTTCTCGATCTTTTGCCGAAGACGGTAAATATGGGTTTCCAGCGTGTGGGTGGTGACGCCGGAATTGTAACCCCACACTTCCTGCAGCAGCGTCTCGCGCGACACCGGCAATTGGCCGGCACGATAGAGGAAGCGCAGGATCGCGGTCTCCTTCTCGGTCAGCCGCACCTTCTTGGCATTGGCGCCGGTCAGCATCTTGGAGCCCGGCCGGAAGCTGTAAGGCCCGACCGAGAAAACCGCGTCTTCGCTGGCCTCATGCTGGCGCAGCTGCGCGCGGATCCGCGCCAGCAGCACCGCAAAACGGAAGGGCTTTGCGACATAATCGTTGGCCCCGGACTCCAGGCCCAGGATGGTGTCGGAATCGGTGTCGTGGCCGGTCAGCATGATGATCGGCGCCTTGAAGCCGCCCTTGCGCAAGCTGCGCACCACCTCGCGGCCGTCGGTATCGGGCAGGCCGACATCCATCAGCACCAGGTCGGGCGAATTGGCCTTGGCGGCGCTGGCGCCCTTGGCGCCGGTATCGACGGCGGAGGCCTCGAATTCGTCGTGCAGCGACAGCTGCTCCACCAATGTGTCCCGCAGATCGGTATCGTCATCCACGATGAGGATCTTGCGAGCATTGGCCATGGGGTCATCCTGGTGGTGGCAACGGAGGCCCAAGAGGCGCCTCGCATCGGCAGTTGGTCGAACGCAGTGTATTTTCGTCTTGAAGTAGGGAACCGTTACCGATTTACAAGGTGATCGGCACCTTACTCCAGTCCTTCCGGGCATTTCGATGAATGTCCTGTAATGAACCTCCAACCCTCGACACGCAAGGACGGTTGCATCGCGCATGAAAAGGCAAGCCATATCAAGGCATTATCCGCTCAGTGCGGGCAACCGGCCACTGTCCATGATCAGGATTCGCGCGCGCGCCGGAAATTCCCGGCAGGGCTGGCTGACCGCGCCAGGTCTCGTCATTCCTGTGGCGCTTGGCCGCGGCGGCATCCTGGCCAACAAGCGCGAGGGCGACGGCGGCACGCCGCGCGGCACCTTTCATCCCCGGAAGCTGTGGTGGCGCGCCGACCGCCTGTCGCGCCCGCGCACATTTCTCTCGTCCCGCGCCATCACTGCCGACGATGCCTGGTGCGAGGACCCGGACGATCGGCACTACAACAGGCCGATCAGAGTCGCGCGCGGCCACGAGGGCGACCGGCTGCAGCGCAAGGATCATCTCTACGATTTCATCGTCGAGATCGACCACAACACGAAGCCGCGCGTGGCCGGCCGCGGCAGTGCGGTGTTTTTGCATCTGGCGCGCGACAATTTCGGTCCGACCGCGGGCTGTGTCTCCATGACGCGGTCTGCGATGCTGCATCTGTTGCGGCGGCTCGGGCCGCGAACGAGAATCGTGATTGGGTAGGCATGATCCCGGAAAAGCCTGCCCCGCACTTGATGCGGGGTGTGAAGCGGTTTTCCGTAAACGATCATGCCCAAAAATAGGTAGGGAAGAGTCATGGACAGGGACCAGATCGCGGCGGCCTCGCGGACCATCAGCGGCCATTGGCGCGCCGGCACCAAGCTTGCGGCGCTCGAGGCGTCGCAACGGCCGCACGCGCGCAAGGACGGCTACGCGATCCAGGCCGAGCTCGAGAAGAGCGGCAAATTATTCGGCTGGAAGATCGCGGCGACCAGCGAGGCCGGCCAGAAGCATATCAATGTGCCCGGTCCCCAGGCCGGACGCATCATGGCCGACACCGTGATTGCAGACGGCGGCACCGCCTCGATGCACGGCAACGAGATGCGGGTGGCCGAACCGGAATTCTGCTTCCGCATGGCGCGCGACCTGCCGCCGCGATCGTCGCCCTATTCGGTCGCGGAAGTGCTGGATGCGGTCGGCACCTTGCACCCGGCGATCGAGATTCCGGATTCGCGTTTTGCCGATTTCGTCAGCGCCGGCGAGGCGCAGCTGATCGCCGACAATGCCTGCGCGCATCTGTTCGTGCTGGGTGCCGCGACTGGCGCCGACTGGCGGGCGCGTGACCTCGTGGAGGAGAAGCCTGTCATCACCATGCGCGGGCAACGCTATGTCGGGCACGGCAAGAACGTGCTCGGCGATCCCCGCGCAGCGCTGGCCTGGCTCGTCAACGAACTCAGCGGCCTCGGCATCACGCTTCGTGCCGGCGAGGTGGTCACGACCGGCACCTGCCATCCGCCGCTGCCGATCCAGTCGGGCGACCGGATGGAGGCGGATTTCGGTGTGCTTGGGAAAGTAAGCGTGGGGTTTGAATAATCTCGTCATTCCGGGGCGCCGCGCAGCGGCGAGCCCGGAATCCATAACCCCAGCCGTCTGTTTAGCGAAGACTGTTGCGACGACGACCTCGCTCCATGGAGGAATCACGCGGTATGGATTCCGGGCTCGCGCCAAGTGGCGCGCCCCGGAATGACGAGTGAGAGAGTTGTCGCTCGCTTGTCCGGGACGACAGCTATCCGCGATGCCCGAAAATCGCGGACCCCACCCGCACATGCGTGGCGCCCATCGCGATTGCCACCGCGAAATCCGCGCTCATGCCCATCGACAAGTTCGTCAGGCCGTTGCGCGCGGCGATCCTGGCGGTCAGCGCGAAATGCGGCGCCGGCGCCTCGTCGACCGGCGGGATGCACATCAGGCCGGAGATCGTCAGTCCATATGTCTCGCGGCAGGCCGCGATGAAGGCATCGGCCTCGCCGGGCGCGACACCGGCCTTCTGCGTTTCCTCGCCGGTGTTGATCTGCACGAACAATTCCGGGCGCCGGTTCTGGGATTCGATTTCCTTGGCTAACGCTTGGCAAATGCTCGGCCGGTCGACCGAATGGATCGCGTCGAACAGCGCCACGGCTTCCTTTGCCTTGTTGGATTGCAGCGGCCCGATCAGATGCAGTGTCAGCCCCGTGTAAGCCTGCACGAGCGCCGGCCACTTGCCTTTGGCTTCCTGCACGCGGTTTTCGCCGAATACGCGCTGTCCGCTTTCGATCACCGGCGTAATCGCGCCTGCCTCGAAAGTCTTGGACACCGCGATCAATGTCACCGACGCGCGATCGCGGTTGGCATCCTTGCAGGCGCGGGCGATCTCCTGTTCCACCGACGCCAGCGCGTTTGGTGAATGCGCGGTTACGGCGCTCGATGTCGTCGGTGTCATGAGGTCGATGATCCGTGGTTTGAAGGTGGTAGTTCTAATTTTACCGAGTTCGGGAAACGGCTGTTCAACCATTCCCGCTACCCTCCTCTGCGGGGTAGGGGAAAAAGATGTCTTCGGTCAGCTTCAACCGCAAGAGGGTCAAACTCAAGCAGCTTCTCGGCATCCGCGCGCGGCTGGCGCTGCTCGCCGTGATCCTGGTGGCGCCCTTGATGCTGGAGCGCGCCCGCTCGCTGGAAGACAACCGCGCCCGCCAGCTCGCCCAGGCGAGCCAGGATTTTGCCAATCTCGCGGGGCACAGCGCCGACACCCAGCGCGAGGTCATCTCCTCCGTGCAGACCGTGCTGAAATCCGCCGCCTATATCCGCGCCTCGGCCGGCGGCTTGATGCGCACCTGCGATATCATGCGCGCCAGCGTGCCGGCGAACATGCCCTGGATCCGCAACCTTCTGCTGGTCGGCGGCGACGGCCGCGTGCAGTGCTCGACCGGCAACAGCTATGTCGGCCTCTATCTCGGCGACCGGCCCTATTTGAAGAAGGCGCAGGAAACGCGCGAGTTCGTCGTCAGCGACTTCCTGATGGCGCGGGGCGGCAACAATGCGGTCGTGATGGCCGCCTATCCGGTCTCGGCGATCAATCCGGACTCGGATGCCGTCATGCTCGCCAGCATGAGTCTCGACTGGATGTCGAAACTGATGAGCAATCTCGGCGGCCGGCCCGGCATTTCGGCTGTCCTGATCGACAGCGCCGGCACGGTGCTCGCGACGCCGCCCGACCAGAAGAGCCAGATCGGCAAATCCATCGACGAGGTCCCGCTCTTGTCGGCGATGGCCGACCGCGCGCTGAACTCGGACAGGGACGAGGGGTCGCTCACCTTCGGCGCCGTCGACGGCTCCAGGCGCACCGTCAGCTTCCATCGCATTGCCGACACCGGCACGCGCCTTCTCGTCAGCATCGACGAGGACAAGGTCACCGCGGCGATCAAGAGCGAGATCCGCACCGCCTATCTGCAGCTCGCCTTCGTCTGCCTCTTTGTTCTTCTTGGTGCTCTCATCGCCGCCGAAAAGCTGATCATCAAGCCGATCGAGATGCTGGCCGATATGGCGACGCGCTTCGGCCAGGGCGACCGAACCGCGCGCGCCGCCCGGACCCGCCTCCCCGCCGAATTCGTGCCGCTGGCGCGCGCCTTCAACGCGATGGCCGCGCAGCTGGCGCAACGCGAGCGCGAGCTGGTCGCGACCAACGACCGCCTCACCGTGATCGCCTCGATCGACATGCTCTCCGGCCTTGCCAACCGCCGCGGCTTCCAGAGCCGGCTCGACTTCGAATGGATGAAGGCGCAGCAATATGACAGCGCGCTGTCGCTCTTGATGATCGATGTCGATCACTTCAAATCCTACAACGACACCTATGGTCATCCCGAAGGCGACGCCTGCCTGACGCGGCTCGGTGAAACGCTGTCCGGCATCGCCGCGGAGACCATGGGTTTTGCCGGCCGCTATGGCGGCGAGGAGTTCTGCCTGCTGTTGCCCAATGTCGGCGTCGACCGCGCCAGCGAGATCGGCGAGCAGGTGCGCAAAGCCGTGGAAGCCCTGGAGATGCCGCACCGGACCTCGAGCCACAGGCTGGTCACCGTTAGCGTCGGCGTCGCCTGCACGCGCCCGAACGACACGCAGCGGCCGGGCGACCTGATCGAGGCGGCGGACGCCGCGCTCTATGCCGCCAAGCACCGCGGCCGCAACACCGTGGTCGAGCATGGCTTCGTGCGCATCACCGACGTGGTCGGCGGCGTGGCGATGGCGAGCTGATCGGCTCGCACCCTGGGTAGCGATGAGCAACTCGCGCGAACGCGGCCCATGTCTCCCGATAGCGGGGTCGGGTTGCTTCGCTCGGGCTACTAATCCTGGAAGTCGATGCCGCGCAGGATGATTCCCGACGGACTTCCTTCGAACTCCATGGCCAGGAATTTCCGGGCGGCGCGCGCTTCGATGCGATCGCGCAGCCGCTCGAACTGGGCCTCGCGTTCGTTCGGCCTGGACCGCGCCAGGCCTTCCAGATCGTCCAGGGCTGAGGTCGAGATGGCGCAGGGGATTTCCCGTTGGCCGTCCAGCATCGAGAATTGCACGATCATCCTGTCGAATTCGTAGCCGATGAGGCGTCCGCGTGTGAGCGTCACTTGAGTGCTCCTTCGAAAGCGCCGGCCAGTAAGTTTTGCCGGGGCGCGGATGTACGCGCGTTTGGTTCGGTCAACCCTCGCGGGCGAGGCGCGCAAAGTCTTCCAGTATCGTGGCGACGAGATCGCGATGATGACTGTCCTCGGGGGACAATCCCGCGGCATAGAGATTGAGGACGTAACGCGCCTTGGCGGCCGCTTCCGGCCACGAGACGGCGGGCACCGCCAGAAGCTGGCGTTCGAAAAGGGCCTGCCGATCGCGCAGGGTTTTCGCATTGTTCTCGACCTCCGCCAGCGCACGACGGAGGTCGGTCGCCTTCTGCGCGGCCATGCCGCGATGCTTGTCGAGATCGAGAGGGGGTTCATCGGTCATTTTGGCGCGCTTGCATCGGTCCGCTGCGCATCCGCCAGATCGACCGATCCGATCGATAGCATCTCGGTCGCCATCCCGGTTTCCGCGCGAACCTCGATCATGGTCGCAACGCGTCGGAACGCGGCAAACGAAAGTCCTTCGATCATCTCTTCGTCCGTGATCACCTCGTAGGATCCTGCGGGGAGAAGGCGATCGACGCCTCTGAGCCGGAACGGATGTTTGAAGGTGACAGTCTCCCGTCGCGAGCGGAGTGTCATGACTGCCTTTCGCAAGCGGCGCTTGGCCGTTGCACGGGAAGCATGCGCCCTTTTGACCGAATTAGCCACCCTTTCCTGACCCGCGACGCCATCTGGAACCAGTGCGGACTTCGGAAAGTGGGCACTGGCCTTAGCGCTCGCTATTGGCGAGCGATGAGCCCTGGGGTTGCCGATCACCGCGCTTTCCACGGGGGTGCTCGGCGTCAATTGGCTGAGATGCACCGGGGTGTTGCCGCTGCGACACGACGGGCAAAACAGTAAATTCTCTGTCCAGCCCCTCTCGCAAAAATATTTCTATTTCCGAAACACCGAACTTATGATTTAACGAAGCCATCCCGCGCCCGCTACCGAGGGCGTATCGCGATCGTCACGACACGTGGTGCGGGCTGTGGTGGACGCGAGCGGCGCGCAGGCGAATGCGCTGATCGCGTACGGTCAAGCCGTGTGGTCCTGATCCCCCGACGCTGGGATCAAGCCGAATCGAGATGGTCCATTCGACGACGGGGGCTATCAAGCCCGGTACCCCGAGGAGAGCGCGGAGTAAGCCGTAAAGCCATTGCGCAGGGAATGCCGGTCGTGTCGGCGTACCTGTACTGACTTGTGGGCACTTTCCTTTTCAGCCCACGAGGCTTGCGGGTGCGGCCAGCGCCCGGCATTCCCTGCACCCTCCGTTTTCCGAGGGTGGATGTTGGCAAAGCCCGGACGATTCTGCGCCGCGGGAATGAGGAGTTGTGTCCTATTCCCTCACCGCTGAGGAGGCCGCAAAGCGGCCGTCTCGAAGGGTGAGGCCACGTTCGGGGCCTCATGGTTCGAGACGCGCTTCGCGCTCCTCACCATGACGAGGATGGCTGAGTCGCATCCCGGAATGACAGAGCTGAGATCGCCCCCAAACCGTTGACCCCGCAGGCCCTTTTATGGCCTAGTCCGCCGTCCCCGAAAACCGGCGCGAGTCCCAAAAACCCCAGCGATTCCATGACCTCCGAACGTTACAACGCCCGTGATTCCGAGCCGCGATGGCAACGCCAGTTGGGACGAGAAGGCGATCTTTTCCTCCAAAAACGACGATCCGCGGCCGAAATATTACGTGCTCGAGATGTTCCCCTACCCGTCCGGGCGCATCCATATCGGCCATGTCCGCAACTACACGCTCGGCGACGTGCTGGCGCGCTACATGCGCGCGCGCGGCTACAACGTGCTGCATCCGATGGGCTGGGACGCGTTCGGCCTGCCGGCGGAGAACGCCGCGATCGAGCGCAAGGTGGCGCCGAAGGCCTGGACCTACGACAACATCGCGGCGATGAAGAAGCAGCTGCGCTCGATCGGGCTGTCGCTCGACTGGTCACGCGAGTTCGCGACCTGCGACCCCTCCTATTACAAGCATCAGCAGAAGATGTTCCTCGACTTCCTGCGCGAGGGGCTGGCCGAGCGCGAGAAGCGCAAGGTGAACTGGGACCCCGTCGACATGACCGTGCTCGCCAACGAGCAGGTGATCGACGGCCGCGGCTGGCGCTCCGGCGCGGTGGTCGAGCAGAAGGAAATGAACCAGTGGGTCTTCAAGATCACGAAGTACTCGCAGGAGCTGCTGGACGCGCTGGACGGTCTCGACCGCTGGCCGGACAAGGTGCGGCTGATGCAGCGCAACTGGATCGGCCGCAGCGAAGGCCTGCTGATCCGCTTCGCGCTGGATGGGGCGACCACGCCCGCCGGCGAGACCGAGCTGAAGATCTTCACCACGCGGCCCGACACGCTGTTCGGCGCCAAGTTCATGGCGATCTCGGCCGATCATCCGCTGGCGACCGCGGCCGCGGCGAAGAACCCTGAGCTCGCCGCGTTCATCGCCGAGATCAAACGCATCGGCACCGCGCAGGAGGTGATCGACACCGCCGAGAAGCAGGGGTTCGACACCGGCATCCGCGCCATCCATCCGTTCGACCCGAGCTGGAAGCTGCCGGTCTATGTCGCCAACTTCGTGCTGATGGAATACGGCACCGGCGCGATCTTCGGCTGCCCGGCGCACGACCAGCGCGACCTCGATTTCGTCAACAAATACGCGCTCGGCAACATTCCGGTGGTCTGCCCCGAGGGCCAGGACCCCAAGACGTTTGTGATCACGGACGTCGCCTATGACGGCGACGGCCGCATGATCAATTCGCGCTTCCTCGACGGCATGACCATCGCGCAAGCCAAGGAGGAGGTCGCGAAACGGCTGGAGACTGAGCTGCGTGGCAACACCGCCGTCGGCGAGCGCCAGGTGAATTTCCGCCTGCGTGACTGGGGCATCTCGCGCCAGCGCTACTGGGGCTGCCCGATCCCGGTGATCCATTGCCCCAAATGCGACGTGGTGCCGGTGCCGGACAAGGATCTGCCGGTCACCCTGCCGGAGGACGCGACCTTCGACAGACCGGGCAACGCGCTCGACCACCATCCGACCTGGAAGCACGTCAGCTGCCCGAAGTGCGGCGGCAAGGCGTTGCGCGAAACCGACACCATGGACACCTTCGTCGACTCGTCCTGGTATTTCGCGCGCTTCACCGATCCCTGGAACGAGACCGCGCCGACCACGCCCGCGGTCGCCAACCGCATGATGCCGGTCGATCAATATATCGGCGGCGTCGAGCACGCGATCCTGCATCTGCTCTACAGCCGCTTCTTCACCCGCGCGATGAAGGCGACCGGCCACATCGACATGAAGGAGCCGTTCGCCGGCATGTTCACCCAGGGCATGGTGGTGCACGAGACCTACCAGAAGAAGGACGGCTCCTATGTCACGCCGGCCGAGGTCACGGTCGAGACCGGCGGCAACGGCCGCCGCGCGGTGCTGACCGGGACAAGCGAGGAAGTCGCGATCGGCCCGATCGAGAAGATGTCGAAGTCGAAGAAGAACACGGTCGACCCCGACGACATCATCGCGACCTACGGCGCCGACGTCGCGCGCTGGTTCATGCTGTCGGACTCGCCGCCGGATCGCGACGTGATCTGGAGCGACGAGCGGGTGCAGGGCGCCTCGCGCTTCGTGCAGCGGCTGTGGCGGCTGGTGAATGATTCCGCCGAGATCGCGAAGTCCGCGCCGTCAGCGCGGCCGGCAATTTTTGGCGCGGAGGCTATCGCCCTGCGCAAGGCCGCCCATGGCGCGCTCGACAAGGTCTCCGGCGGCATCGAGCGGCTGCATTTCAATGTCTGCCTCGCCCATATCCGTGAATTCGCCAATGCGCTGTCCGAGGTCTTGTCCCGCGAGGGTCGGCCAACGGCCGACTTTGCCCCGGATTTGGCCTGGGCGGTCCGGGAGGCCGGAATCATCCTGGTGCACCTGGTTGCCCCGATGATGCCGCATCTGGCGGAAGAATGCTGGCAGGTGCTGGGCCAGCCGGGCCTGATTTCGGAGGCGGATTGGCCGCAAATCGAACGCGATTTGCTGGTTGAGGATAATGTAACGCTGGTGGTGCAGGTTAATGGCAAGAAGCGGGGTGATGTCACCGTGCCACGGACGGCGCAAAATCCGGAGATCGAGACTGCCGTTCTGGCGCTGGATGCGGTAAAATCGGCGCTCGGGGGCAAGGTGGTGCGTAAGGTGATCGTGGTTCCCATGAGGATCGTGAATGTTGTCGGCTAAGGCCCGCATCGTTGCCCGGCTCGTCGCGGTCGCCCTGCTCGCGGCGCCGGCGGCCGGCTGCTTCCACCCGATGTATGCCGAGCATGCCGACGGCTCGCCCGGCCTGCGCGAAAAGCTGATGGGCGTGGACCTTCCGCCGACCGACAAGCCGAACGGCTCGCGCGAGGCCCGCATCGGCGTCGAGATCCGCAACGCGCTCGCCTTCAAGCTTTACGGCAACGCCACCGGCATGCCGCCGACCCACAAGCTGGTGCTGAAGTTCTCGACCACCCGCGCCTCGCTGATCGTCGATCCCAGCACCCAGCTGCCGTCCAGCGAAAACTACGGCATCGACGCGCAGTTCAACCTCGTCGAGATCGCGACCAACAAATCGGTCATGACCGGGACCACCTTCTCGCGCGTGACCTACGACATGCCGGGCTCCTATCAGCGCTTCGCCCGCTCCCGTGCCTTCCGCGATGCCGAGGACCGCGCCGCGCAGGAGATCGCCGACAACATCCAGACCCGGATCGCCTCGTATTTTTCGGCCGGAACGTAAGCGCCAAAAATAAATGGTCGCGCTGCGCGGAAAAGACATCGACGCGTTTCTGGCCCGGCCCGATCCGGCGCGGCCGATCATCCTGCTCTACGGTCCCGATGCCGGCCTGGTCCGCGAGCGCGCCGACGCGCTGCTGAAGAGCGCGGTCGACGACCCCAACGATCCCTTTTCGATGGTCAAGCTCGACGGCGACGAGCTGTCGGCCGAGCCGTCGCGTCTGGTCGACGAAGCCCTGACCGTGCCGCTGTTCGGCGGCCGCCGCGCCATCCGGGTGCGCGCGGGGTCGCGCAGCTTCGCCAGCGGCATCGACACGCTCGCCGAGATGGGCGTGAAGGATTGCCGCATCGTGATCGAGGCCGGTGAGTTGCGCGCCGAAAATGCGCTGCGCAAGGCCTGCGAGCGCGCGAAGACGGCGGTGGCGATCGGCTGCTATCCCGATGGCGAGCGCGATCTGGCCAAGCTGATCGACGACGAGTTGCGAATCGCGAATTTGCGGATGGCGCCGGATGCGCGCGCGGCGCTGATGTCGCTGCTCGGCGGCGACCGCCAGGCCTCGCGCAATGAGCTGAAGAAGCTGACGCTGTTCGCGCATGGCGAGGGTGAGGTGACGCTCGACCATGTGATGACCGTCGTCTCCGACGCCTCCGACCTGAAGATCGACCCGATCGTCGACGGCGCCTTTGCCGGCAGGCCGGAGCTGGTCGAGAGCGAGTTTGCCAAGGCCATGATCGCCGGCACCTATCCCGGCGTCATCATCATGGCCGCGCAGCGCCATGCCGCCTGGTTGCACAAGTCGGCGCTCACGGTCGCCGACGGCACGCCGGCCTCGAGCGTGCTCGAGAGCGGATTTCCACGACTGCATTTTTCGCGGAAGCCAATGGCCGAGATCGCGCTGCGCAGTTTTTCGGTCGATCGCCTCGCCGCTGTCATCGAGCAGCTCGCCACCGCCGCCTTTGACATGCGCAAACAGACCGCGCTGGCATCTGTGATCGCGCAACGCACGCTGCTGTCGATCGCGGTCAATGCGAAGCGAAGAGGCTAGAAGTAGCCGTCATTGCGAGGAGCGTAGCGACGAAGCAATCCAGACTATTTCCGTGGCGCGAAGCTGGATTGCTTCGCTTCGCTCGCAATGACGACGTGGCGATTCGATACTCAGCCGCCCTTCGCCAGTCGCTTCATCACCTCGTCGAGCTGCTCGAGGCTGCGATAGCTGATCTGGACGGAGCCGCCGGGATCGCGGTGATGAATTGTAACTGCCAAACCGAGCGCGTCGCTGACGCGCTTCTCCAGCGCGATGGTGTCGGCATCCTTCACCTTGCTGCCGGCCCGCGCCTTCTGCGGCTTGCGCTCGGGCACGCCTTCCTCATGCGCAAGGTCCTCGGCCTGGCGCACGGTCAATCCTTCCGCGACGATCTTCTTCGCCGCCGCGACCGGATCGGGCACGCCGATCAGCGCGCGGGCGTGGCCGGCGGACAATTTGCCCGACGCGATCAGCGCCTGCACCTCGGCCGGCAGCTTCGTCAGCCGCATCATGTTGGCGACATGGCTGCGGCTCTTGCCGACGATTTTTGCAATGTCGTCCTGGCTGCGTTTGAACTCGTCGGCGAGCGCGTGATAGCCCTGCGCCTCTTCCAGCGGATTGAGATCCTCGCGTTGCACGTTCTCGATGATCGCAAGCTGCAGCGCGTCGCTGTCGTTGACGTCGATGGGGACGATCGGCACTTCGTGCAGGCCCGCAGCCTGCGACGCGCGCCAGCGCCGCTCGCCGGCGATGATCTCGAAACGGTCGTTCGTGCCCTTCACCGGGCGGACCACGATCGGCTGGATCACGCCATGCTGCTTGATGGAATCGGCGAGCTCGGCGAGCTCGGTTTCAGAAAATGCGCGGCGCGGATTGCGCGGGTTGGGTTTCAAAAATTCGATCGGCACCTTGCGCTGCGCGCGCGGCCGGTCGACATGCGCCGCCTCGCCGCCGACATCGCCGATCAGACTTGCAAGACCGCGGCCCAGTCGCGAACGCGCTTCGTCGGCCATCGCCAGCTCCCTTGGATTCACTCGCACCACTCCAGATGATTTTTGTTCTTCGAGACCGGCGTGGCGCCGAAATTTCAATGCGCCTTCATCTCGCGCTCGCGCTGGATCACCTCGGTGGCGAGCTTCAAATAGGCTTCGCTGCCGACGCATTTGAGATCGTAGACCAGCACCGGCTTGCCGTAGGACGGCGCCTCCGAGATGCGCACGTTGCGCGGGATCATGGTCTTGTAGACCTTGGCTCCCATGAACTGACGGACATCGGCGACGACCTGGTTCGACAGATTGTTGCGGGAGTCGAACATGGTCAGCACGATGCCGTGGATCGACAGGTTCGGATTGAGCGTGGCGCGGACCTGCTCGACGGTCTGCAGAAGTTGCGACAGGCCTTCGAGTGCGAAGAACTCGCATTGCAGCGGCACCAGGATCGCATCCGATGCGGCCATCGCATTCACCGTGAGCAGGTTGAGCGAGGGCGGACAGTCGATCAGCACGTAGGTGTAGTCGTTCTCCGGCGTCGCGTTGGTGTTCAGTGCCGCGATCGCATCGCGCAGCCGGAAGGCGCGGCCGGGCGTGGTGCCGAGCTCGAGCTCGAGGCCCGACAGGTCCATGGTCGAGGTCGCGATGTGCAGCCGCGGCACCGCGGTCGGCACCACGGAGTCGCGCAGCGGCGCTTCGCCGACCAGCACATCGTAGGTCGAGGTGTTGCGGCTGCGGCGATCGATGCCGAGACCGGTCGAGGCGTTGCCTTGGGGATCGAGGTCGACGATCAGCACACGCTCGCCGATCGCTGCCAACGCGGTACCCAAGTTGATCGCAGTCGTGGTCTTGCCGACGCCGCCCTTTTGGTTGGCAAGCGAAAGGATGCGCGGATGGCCGGGCGGATGTGGCGCCCTATCCTCTTGATATGGTTTATCAATTACGCTCATGGCGATTGCCACCTGTTGCGGAAGCCTGGCGCCGCTCGATGCGGTCGAGTTCGACGATCCAGCCCTGTCCGCCCGTCAGGCTGGAATGAAGATTTGGTTGGATATTCCAATATTTAGTAGCCTCGGTCAATTCTACCTCAACATCTTGACCCTTGAGGAACAGCGCTCTTGCACCCCTTCGCACCAACGGCTCCGCAAAGCCGATCAGTTGATGTAGCGGAGCCAGCGCGCGCGCAGTCACGCAATCGATCGGCGCGATGAGGGTTTCCACAGTATCCTCGATTCCCGCGGCATGGACGAGTCCCGGTGCCCCCGTCACGCGCAACGCCTCACGCAAGAAGGCGGCCTTTTTTCCGTTGCGCTCGATCAGGTGGACCATCGCGCCCGGCGTCTCAACCAGCGCGCAGGCCAGCACGATGCCGGGAAAGCCGCCGCCGCTGCCCAGGTCGGCCCAGATTTTTGCCGATGGCGCGAGCTGGAGAAGCTGCAGCGAGTCGGCGACATGCCGGGTCCAGAGCTGCGGAAGGGTCGAGGGCGCGATGAGATTGGTCTTGGCCTGCCATTCGCGCAGGAGCGCGAGGTACCGATCGAGCCGCGCCTCTGTTTCACGTGAAACAGGGATCAGCGCCAGCGCGGTGGCCTTGTCGGAATTGTCTGAAGCCGAATGCCGCAAGCGGAGCTCGTTTCACGTGAAACAAATCAGGCGGTCGCCTTGGTCTTGCGGCGCGCCTCACGGCGAAGGTAGGCCGCCAGGATACCCAGCGCCGCTGGCGTCATGCCGTCGATCCGGCCCGCCTGCCCTACCGTCCAAGGCCGGGCCCGCGCAAGCTTGCCACGCACCTCGTTGGAAAGACCGGGCACGTCGGCATAGTCGATATCGCCAAGCACGAGGCCCTCGTCGCGCCGGAAGGCATCGACATCGGCGCTCTGGCGCTTGAGGTAGACGTCGTACTTGGCGTCGATCTCGAGATGGACCGCGATCGCGGGGTCAATGGCCGACAACTCCGGCCAGATGGCGCGGACCTCAGTCCAGCCGACCTCCGGGTACGCCATCAACTCGAAGGCCGAACGGCGCTGGCCGTCGCGATTCAAGGCAAGCCCATGCTTCGCGGCCTCGTTCGGGGTCAGCGTCAGCGACTTCGCCAGCCGTTTCGCACTCTCCAGCGCGGCCATTTTGCCGGCGTGGCTGATACGGCGGGTCTCGCCGACGCAGCCGAGTGCGATCCCCTTGTCGGTCAGGCGCTGGTCGGCATTGTCGGCGCGAAGGGTTAGACGGTACTCGGCGCGCGAGGTGAACATCCGATACGGCTCGGTAATGCCCCGCGTCACGAGATCGTCGATCATCACCCCGAGATAGCCGTCGGCGCGGTCGAACACGATCGGCGTGGCGCCGCTGGCGGCGAGCGCCGCGTTCAACCCTGCCACCAGCCCTTGAGCTGCGGCCTCCTCATAGCCGGTGGTGCCGTTGATCTGGCCGGCCAGGAAGAGCCCACGCAGCCGCTTGGTCTCCAAGGTCGGGTCGAGTTCGCGCGGATCGACGTGATCGTACTCAATGGCATAGCCCGGCCGGACCATCCTCACCCGCTCCAGTCCGGGGATCGTGGCCAGGATCGCGAGCTGAACCTCCTCCGGCAGCGAGGTCGAGATGCCGTTCGGATAGACCGTGGTGTCGTCGAGGCCTTCGGGCTCCAGGAAGATCTGGTGGCCGTCGCGGTCGCCGAACTTGACGATCTTGTCCTCGATCGACGGGCAATAGCGCGGGCCGGTGCTCTGGATCTGCCCGGAATACATCGGCGAGCGATGCACATTGGCCCGGATCACCTCATGGGTCGCGGGCGTGGTCCGGGTGATGCCGCACTGGATTTGCGGCGTCGTGATCCGGTCCGTCAGGACCGAAAACGGCTCCGGCGGATCGTCGCCGGGCTGCATTTCGACCGCGGCCCAGTCGATCGTGGTGCCGTCGAGCCGCGGCGGCGTACCGGTCTTGAGCCGCCCGAGCGCGAATCCGGCCCGCTCAAAGGACTTCGAGAGGCCCATCGCCGGGGCTTCGCCAACGCGCCCGGCCGGCCAGTTCTTCTCTCCGAGATGGATCAGGCCACGGAGGAAAGTCCCGGTCGTAACCACGATGGCGCCGGTCGCAAACTCCCGGCTATCGGCCAGCCGGATGCCGGTGACCCGGCCGTCAGAAACGATCAGCTCATCCGCCTCGCCCTCAATGACCGTCAGGTTGGTGGTCTCGCGGATCGCGGCCTGCATGGCGGCGGCGTAGAGCTTGCGATCGGCCTGGGCGCGGGGTCCCCGGACGGCCGGACCCTTGCGGCGGTTCAGAACCCGAAACTGGATTCCGGCGGCATCCGCCACCCGGCCCATCAGGCCGTCCAAGGCGTCGACCTCGCGGACCAGATGGCCCTTGCCAAGCCCGCCAATGGCAGGGTTGCAGGACATTGCGCCGACGGTGGCGAAGCGGTGGGTGACCAACGCAGTCCTGGCGCCCATCCGCGCGGCAGCGCTCGCGGCCTCGCAGCCGGCATGGCCGCCGCCGATGACGATGACGTCGAATGAGTTTGGGGTGCCGGTCATGGCGGGGACTTCTATCGCGGGATGGCGCAGCCCGAAAGATGTTTCACGTGAAACGAACCAAATCCGGCCGAGGGGACGCTGTTTCACGTGAAACAATGGAACTGCAAGAACGGAACCCGGCGTTTCACGCGAAACGGACCGTTAACCATATTCGTTAACATCCGAGTAATCGGTTGAACGAAGGAATAGCGCTACTTTCCAATACAGAACTCACGGAAGATCACGTCGAGAATGTCCTCGACGTCGACTTGGCCGAGCAGCCGACCCAGCGCATGGGCGGCGGAGCGCAAATCTTCGGCGGCGAGCTCCTCACCTTCTCCGATCACCTCGATGCTGCGATGCAGCGAAGCTGCCGCCTGTTCGAGCAGGTCGCGCTGACGCTGCCGGCCGATCACCCCCGCCTCGGCCGACCCGAAAAACTCCTGGGCGTAACCGATCAAGGCTGCGAGCAACTCAGCCAGGCCATCGCCGCGACTGGCCGAGATTGCAAACATCGATTCGCCCGGCTTCGGCGTGCCCATCGAATCGAGATCGATCTTGTTGCGCACGATCCAGGTCGGCACATCGTTCGCCGTCGGCGGCTTCGCACCATCGACATCCGTCAACCACAACACAAGATCCGCTTCGGCAGCACGCGCCCGCGCGCGCCGTACGCCCTCCTGCTCGACCGGATCGTCGGTCTCGCGAATGCCGGCGGTGTCGATCACCGTCAACGGATAACCATCGAGATCGAGTTGCACCTCGATGATGTCGCGCGTGGTGCCGGCATGCGGCGAGACGATCGCGACCTCGCGCCGTGCGAGTTGATTCATCAGCGTCGACTTGCCGACATTCGGCGGACCCGCGATTGCGACGACGAGCCCATCGCGCAAACGTTCAGTTCGCCCCTGTGCCGCAAGCACTTCCGTGATTTCGCCGAGCAGCGTTCTCATTTTCGCGAGCGCCGGCGCGATCAATTCCGATGGCACGTCGCCTTCATCGGAGAAGTCGATGCCGGCTTCGATCAGCGCGGAGGCTTCGATGATCTGCGCACGCCAGTTCCGCGCCTTGTCACCGAGCAGACCCTTCAGCTGTCGCAACGCCTGGCGGCGTTGGCGATCGGTGTCGGCGTGAATGAGATCGTCGAGGCCTTCGGCTTCGGTCAGATCGAGCTTGCCGTTCTCGAACGCGCGGCGCGTGAACTCGCCGGGCTCGGCGGCGCGGACATCCGCGATTCCCGACAGCGATGCGAACAATGAGGTGAGCACCGCGCGTCCGCCGTGAACGTGAAACTCGGCGACGTCCTCGCCGGTCGCGCTTGCGGGTCCTGGAAACCAGAGCACCACGGCATCGTCGATCGGTTGGCGGTTGGCATCGCGAAGCAAAGTGCGGGTCGCGATCCGCGGCGCCGGAATTTTCCCGGCCAACAGGTCCAACGCTCCGCCGGCCGCGGGCCCGGACACCCGCACAACAGCGATCGCGCTCGGCGGCCGTCCCGATGAGAGGGCGAAGATGGTCTGGTCGCGCGGATGCATCGGCCTAATAGTGCGGCCAGCGTTGAAACGGCAATGTTATTTGCAGCACCAAGTATTGCTGCGATGCAGCAATTTGCATAAATGCTGCAGTCCGCGCCGCAGCAAAGCCCGCAAAAAGAAAGGGCGCCCGCTGGGGCGCCCCGTCTCGAAGCCGCATTGGCTTTAAGTGTTCATCGAACTCGAAGAACTCGGCGTTGCTCTTGGTGCTGCGCAGCTTGTCGAGCAGGAAGTCGATCGCGTCCATGGTGCCCATCGGATTGAGGATGCGTCGGAGCACGTACATCTTCTTCAGCACCTGCGGATCGGTAATCAGCTCTTCCTTGCGGGTGCCGGAGCGCGAGATGTCGATCGCCGGGAAGGTGCGCTTGTCCGAGACCTTGCGGTCGAGGATCAGTTCCGAGTTACCGGTGCCCTTGAACTCTTCGAAGATGACTTCGTCCATTCGGCTGCCGGTATCGACCAGCGCGGTCGCGATGATGGTGAGCGAACCGCCCTCCTCGATGTTGCGCGCGGCGCCGAAGAAACGCTTCGGCCGCTGGAGTGCGTTGGCATCGACACCGCCAGTCAGCACCTTGCCGGATGACGGCACGACCGTGTTGTAGGCGCGGCCCAGACGCGTGATCGAATTGAGCAGGATCACGACGTCGCGGCCGTGCTCGACCAGGCGCTTGGCTTTCTCGATCACCATCTCGGCGACCTGGACGTGACGCACCGCCGGCTCATCGAAGGTCGAGGACACCACCTCGCCCTTCACCGAGCGTTGCATGTCGGTGACTTCCTCCGGCCGCTCATCGATGAGCAGCACGATCAGATAGCAGTCGGGATGATTGGCGGTGATGGAGTGCGCGATGTTCTGCATCAGCACCGTTTTGCCGGTGCGTGGCGGCGCCACGATCAATGCGCGCTGGCCCTTGCCGATCGGCGCGACGATGTCGATCACCCTTGCAGACAAGTCTTTTCTGGTGGGATCGTCGATTTCCATCCGGAACCGCTGATTGGGAAACAGCGGCGTGAGATTGTCGAAATTGACCTTGTGCTTGGCCTTTTCCGGATCCTCAAAATTCAGCGTGTTGACTTTGAGCAGCGCGAAATAGCGTTCGCCTTCTTTCGGGCTGCGGATGTGACCTTCGATGGTATCGCCGGTGCGCAGGCCGAAGCGCCGGATCTGCGAGGGCGAAACGTAGATGTCGTCCGGTCCCGCCAGATAGTTTGCATCGGGCGAACGCAGAAAGCCGAAGCCGTCGGAGAGCACTTCGACGACGCCTTCGCCGACGATGTCGGTCTCGGCGGCCGCGAGTTGCTTGAGAATGGCGAACATCAGCTCCTGCTTGCGCATGGTGCTGGCGTTTTCGACCCCGTTCTCCTCCGCAAACGAAACGAGTTCCGCCGGCGTCTTGGATTTGAGGTCTTGGAGTTTGATTTCCCGCATTGGGGGTGGTCCTGTGGAGTATCTTCGAGGAGGGGTGCGAGGTGGCTTCAGGAAAAGCGGACGCGAAAAAAGAGGTCCGCAAGCTCAAAGCAAGGAAAGCGCCTGGGTAGGCTTCAAACCTGATGCGGCGGCCGGCTCAAACCGGAACGCAACGACATCCGCCTGCGTGGGGTGGGATAAGCTCAATATAGAAAAACGCGCCGCTTTCCGCAAGCAGCGTAAAAGTCACACTCTTCTCATGAAAACGGTTTGACGATCGCGAGGATGACGATCAGAATCATCAGAACCGTCGGTAGTTCATTGATAATGCGATAGAATTTCTGGCTGCGGGAATTCCGGTCAGCGGCGAAATCCTTAACGCAACGGGCAAAAAAGCCGTGGACGCCTGACAATATCAGCACCAGCAAAAATTTGGCGTGAAACCACGGCGCCGAATACCAGTGGCCGGCCCAGACCAAATACAGTCCGGCAAGCCAGGTCACGATCATCGCGGGGTTGATGATGGCCCGGAGCAGCCGCCGCTCCATCACCTTGAAGGTTTCGGATTGCTTCGAGCCGCGTTCCGCCTCGCAATGGTAGACGAACAGCCGTGGCAGATAGAGCATGCCCGCCATCCAGGAGATGACCGCAATGACGTGCAGCGCCTTGATCCATTCATACATTGGCGGCGGTCCATCAACTTTCTTGAGACTCGTTGGATCGATCTGGGCCGAGACCCATCCGTAGAGCAAGCCTTCTATAAAAGAATCTTAGATTCTTAAGGTTTGAGTCTTTCTTGTCGGTGGATTGTGCTCGCGCAAGACAGACCGATTGAAGACGGCCCTTGTTCACATCTCTCAACATTGTGGGAGCGGTCGTGGTCGAACCCGATAATGCCGTCAGATTCAGATGCTTGGGCAAAGGCGCCGGCAGCTTATGCAGAGACAAGTCCACATAACCCCAGTATCATTGAAAACGGGAGCCGGAGTTTTCCTTTTGTGAGGCGATGTGAAGAAATGACGGGTTATCCCGGATCGGACAAATCGTCCGCCATTTCCATCACCGACTTACACAGGGATTTACAGGACATACACGGTGCCGACGTCAGGTAATTACTTTCACCTTCATCTGGTTTCCGACTCGACCGGCGAAACTCTGATCACGGTCGCGCGCGCCGTTGCGGCCCAATACGCCAATATCACGCCGGTGGAACACGTCTATCCGCTGGTGCGGAGTCAGAAGCAGCTCGATCGGGTGCTCGACGAGATCGAGGAATTGCCCGGGATCGTGCTGTTCACTCTGCTGGAAAAAGATCTGGTCCAGAAGCTCGAGACCAAGTGCAAGGACATCAATGTTCCGAGCCTGTCGATCATCGGGCCGGTCATGCATCTGTTCGAGGCCTATCTCGGTGCGTCGACCACGGGGCGCGTGGGCGCACAACACGTGCTCAACGCGGAATATTTCAAGCGTATCGACGCGCTGAACTACACGATGTTGCATGATGACGGTCAGCATGTCGAAGGGCTGGAGGATGCCGACGTCGTGCTGGTCGGCGTGTCCCGTACCTCCAAGACACCGACGTCGATCTACCTCGCCAATCGCGGCGTCCGCACCGCCAATGTTCCGCTGGTGCCGGGCATTCCCCCGCCGCACCAGCTCGAGCATTTGACCAAGCCGCTTGTGGTGAGCCTCCATGCGACGCCGGAGCGGCTGATCC
Organism: uncultured Alphaproteobacteria bacterium; assembly: GCA_963795365.1. Taxonomy (GTDB): domain Bacteria; phylum Pseudomonadota; class Alphaproteobacteria; order Rhizobiales; family Xanthobacteraceae; genus Bradyrhizobium. Next base: position 33,797 of record CAWCHW010000015.1, on the reverse strand, counting down.
AGGTCCGGCAGAACAGGCTGCTCAGCATCGGCGCCGGACCCAGCAATGAAGAGTACATCGATCGCCAGGCGGTGACCGACGAGGTCTCCTATGCCAAACGGCTTGCCGCGAAGTTCGACTGGCCGCAGCTCGACGTGACACGGCGTTCGATCGAGGAAACCGCTGCCGCGATCCTGAAACTCTACGCCGACCGGCAGCGGAATCGGTTCGCGGAATAGCATGACGCTCTGGCGCGGATCGAAGTCGTTGATTCTGGCGTCGCAAAGCGGCGCGCGGAAAATGCTGCTGGCCAGTGCCGGACTCGAATTCGAGACTGTACCGGCAGACATCGACGAGCGGGCGATTCAACAGCAATCGGGAGTCGCGACACCGGGCGAGATCGCAGGCCTGCTCGCACGGGAGAAGGCGCTGTGGGTCTCAAAGCGAAGGGCCGGCCATTACGTCATCGGCGCCGACCAGACCCTGGCGCTTGGCGATCGTCTCTTCAACAAGCCCGACGGACCGGGAGCGGCTGCCGAGCAAATCCGCGCGCTGTCGGGACAGACCCACGCTCTGCATTCGGCTATTGCGGTTGCGCTTGACGGCAGCGTCGTGTTCGAGACGGTCGCAATCGCAGGGATGACGATGCGATCCCTGAGCGATGCCGACATCGCGGCCTATCTGGACGCAGCCGGAGAGGCCGTGACCCAAAGCGTCGGCGCCTATCAGCTCGAAGGCTTGGGCGTGCATCTGTTCGAGCGGATCGAGGGCGATCATTCCACCATCCTCGGCCTGCCGCTCTTGCCCTTGCTCGGCTTTCTGCGTAGCCAGCATTTGCTCGCGCTGTGAGCTCGGACCGCCGCAAATGCTGATCCTTGGTTTGACCGGCTCCATCGGAATGGGAAAATCCACCACCGCAAAGCTGTTTGCGGAGGCGGGCGTACCTGTCTATGACGCCGATGCCACCGTGCATCAGCTCTATGAGGGCGAGGCGGCGCCGGCGATTGAAGCCGCCTTCCCCGGCACCACCGCTAACGGCAAGGTCGACCGCGCCAAATTGTCGGAACGCGTGGTGCATGATCCCGCCGCGATGAAGCAGCTCGAGCAGATCGTGCATCCGATGCTTGGCGCGTCCCGTCAGAAATTCTTTGCCGACGCGGAGGCTGCCGGCGCGCCGGTCGTCGTGGTGGATGTGCCGCTGTTGTTCGAGACCGGCGGCGAAGCGCGGGTCGATGCGGTGGTGGTGGTGACGACGTCGCCGGAACTTCAGCGGGAACGCGTGTTGGCGCGCGGCACGATGGACGAGGACAAGTTCAATTCCATCCTGGCGCGGCAGATGCCCGACGCCGAAAAGCGCCAGCGCGCCGATTTCATCGTGGATACCTCACACGGTCTCGACCCCGTGCGTGCGCAGATCAAGGACATTCTCGCCGCAGTCGTTAAGATGCCGCGGCGGCGAGCCTGATTCGCCGCAACCGCCGGCCAAGGAACCATGCGCGAAATCGTTCTCGACACCGAAACCACCGGCCTCGATCCCCTCCGTGGCGATCGCCTGGTGGAGGTCGGCTGCGTCGAGCTGCTCAACCGCATGCCGACCGGGCAAAGCTTTCACCGCTACGTGAACCCCGAGCGGGAGATGTCAGCGGAGGCCTTTGCCGTGCACGGGCTCTCGACCCAGTTCCTCGCCGACAAGCCGTTCTTCCACGAGGTGGTCGACGATTTCCTGGCGTTCATCGGCGACGCGCCGCTTGTGATCCACAATGCCTCGTTCGACATCAGCTTCATCAATGCCGAACTCGACCGTATCAAGCGGCCGGCAATCCCGCGCGACCGGCTGGTCGACACCCTGCTATTGGCGCGACGCAAACATCCCGGCGTATCGAACCGGCTCGATGATCTCTGCTCGCGCTATGCGATCGACAATTCCCACCGCACCAAGCACGGTGCGCTGCTCGACGCCGAGCTGCTGGCCGAGGTTTATGTCGACCTGATCGGTGCGCGGCAGTCGGTGCTGGTGCTGGCGACCGAGACCACGGAGATCCGCGTCGGGGTGTCAGGCGAAATGCCGCGCCGGCAGCGGCCGTTGCCGCTCGTCCCCACGGGTGACCGACGTCGACCGCGAGGCGCATCGCGCCTTCATCGCCACTCTGGGCGACAAGCCGATCTGGAACGAATACCTGGCCGCCAGTCAGGGATTCTAGGATTAGCTCGGCTTGGCCGGGGCGGGCTGATTGGCAGCCGCCTGCCGCGCCATGTTCTGCCGGTACAGCCCGACGAAATCGACGGGGTCGAGCATCAGCGGCGGGAAACCACCATCGCGTACTGCGGTTGCGATGATTTCGCGGGCGAACGGGAACAGCAGCCGCGGGCATTCAATCAGCAGCATCGGTGACAGCTGCTCCTGCGGGATGTTGAGCAGGCGGAACACGCCGCCATAGACCAGCTCGAACTGGAACATCTTCTTGCCGGCGTTCTCGGCCTTGCCCTCGATGGTGATGGTCACCTCGTAATCATTGTCGCCGACCTTGTTGGCGCCGACATTGATCTGGATGTTGATTTGCGGCGGCTGGGCCTGCGGCGCCAGCGAGCCCGGTGCGTTCGGATTCTCGAACGACAGGTCCTTGGTATATTGCGCCAGCACGTTGAGCTGGGGAGGAGCGCCTTCGGGCGGGCTGCCGTTGCCATTGGTCATGAAATGTCTCCTCGCCAAAAATGCTCGTGTCGGGGCGAGTGGCTAACATAGCCCCGCCTCGTTCTACAAGGCATCGGCCAATGGCTGAGGGGAGTGACCGTGCCGAAGGGTGAAATTGGCGCCTCCACCCACCCCAGCATCGTAAATGATTGATTATGGGTCATTTCCGACCCGGGCCGGGTTTCCCCTTAACCCAAAAAGGCGCTACACTTGGTCTCAGCCGAAAAGATGCCATTGGCCGGGCAAGATTTCGTGCCTACATCCTGCGGACCTATTCGATGATGTAGTATTCAGCCGTTCCCTGGACGGGGAACGCTCGACCACCGGACCCGTTGCCGGTTGAGACCAGAAAGCAGACACGTGGACATCTACACCATCATTTTCCTTGCGTTGGCGGTCTTCATTTTCCTGCGCCTGCGCAACGTGCTGGGCCAGCGCACCGGCAGCGAGCGGCCGCCATTCGATCGCGCCGCCCGCAACGCGGTTCCGGGCGGAAACGACAACAACGTCGTTCCGATCCCGGGGAAGGTGATCGACCAGGCGCCGCTGGCGCCGGCTGCCGAGGTCGCACCGCCGACCGACCGCTGGAAAGACCTCGCCGAGCCTGGCTCTTCGCTGGCGCAGGGGCTCGACGCCATCGTCGCCCGCGACTCCTCGTTCGATCCCAAGCATTTCCTCTCGGGCGCGCGCAGCGCCTACGAGATGATCGTGCTCGCCTTTGCCAATGGCGATCGCCGCGCGCTGCGCGACCTGCTCTCCTCCGAAGTGTTCGACAGTTTCGAGACGGTCATCAAGGACCGCGAGAAGCACGAGCAGAAGACCGAAACGCGCTTCGTCTCGATCGACAAGGCGGAGCTCGTCGGCGCCGAGGTGCGTGATCGCACGGCGCAGCTCACCGTAAAATTCGTGTCGCAGATGATCTCCGTCACCCGCGACAAGACCGGCACGATCGTCGATGGCAACCCGGACAAGGTCGCCGACATCACCGATGTCTGGACGTTCGCCCGCGACAGCTCCTCACGCGATCCGAACTGGAAGTTGGTTGGCACCGGAAGCGCCCACTGATTTGAGATTTCGCAGGCGGTTCGTCGCGGGGTTATGTGTCACCGTAGGCGTGCTGTCGTTGGTCCCGCTTGCCGATCTGGCGGCGCGCACCTACCGCTCCCGCCACGCTCCTTTGCCTCTGACTCCCGTCGTTCAGCAGCGGGCGATCCCCTATCCTCAGCTCGAGCTGCCGCTCGCGATCAACGGCGGTCAGTACGTTCCGCTCGCCTGGTCCGACATTCCCGGCTGGAGCGAGGACGATCATCTCGCCGCGCTTCAGGCGTTCCGTGCCAGCTGTAAACCCATCGCCGCACAAGACGCGGCGGCGATGCCGCCGGATTCGCGGGCGCTCGGCGCGTCCTTGCGCGACCCGTGCCGCGTGGCGCGGTCGACCGAGATTTCCGATGGCGCAAAAGCACGCGCCTTCTTCGAAGAAAATTTCACGCCGTTGAGGATTTCGCGGCTCGGCGAGGGTGACGGCTTCGTCACCGGCTATTACGAGCCGGTCATCGAGGGTTCGCGGGAGGCGAACGAGGTTTACAACATACCGATCTATCGTCGTCCGTCGAACCTGTTCGTGAAGGGTTTCAACCAGGCCTCGCCGGATTTGCCGAACAAGGGGCCGGTCTATCGCAAGATCGGCCGCCGCAAGCTCGTGCCCTATTACGATCGCGCCCAGATCGAGGACGGCGCGATCGAACAGCGCGGACTGGAAATCGTCTGGCTCAAGAGCCAGACCGACCTGCTGTTCTCGCAAATCCAGGGCTCGGCGCGGGTGCAGCTCGAGGACGGCTCGACCGTGCGCATCAGCTACGATTCCTACAACGGTTACCCCTATACGGCGGTCGGACGCATCCTGATCGACCGCGGCATCATTCCGAAAGAGCAGATGTCGATGCAGAAGATCAGGGCGTGGATGGAGGCGAACCCGTACGAAGCCGACGAGGTGCGGCGCCAAAACCGCTCATACATCTTCTTCCGCGAGGTGCCGCTCTCCGACAAGGACGAGGCGGTCGGCGCGCAGGGCGTACCGCTGACGCCGGGCCGCTCGATTGCGGTCGACAGGTCGCTTCATGTCTATGGCACGCCGTTCTTCATCCAGGGCGAGTTGCCGATCGATTCGGCCACCGCCAAGACGCCGTTCCACCGGCTGATGATCGCGCAGGACACCGGCTCGGCGATCATCAGGACCCGCGCGCGCCGATCTCTACTTCGGCGCCGGCGCTGAGGCCGGCAAAGTGTCCGGCCGCCTGAAGCACAACATGCGCTTTGTCATGCTGGTGCCGAAGCAGCCTCGACCCCTCGATGCGGGCGCGCAAGCTGCCGCTGCCGGACCCGCGGCCGTCGGCCGAGATCGCAAAGCTGTTTCCACAGACGCTTCCTGCAAAGGATGCGGCGAAAGATCAGGCGGCAACGCCCCCAACCTCGACCGTGGCGCAGGCTTCGGCGCCTGCCGCAGCGATCGCTCCCCACGTGCCGTTGCCGGAAGCTCGTCCTGCGACCGCCCCGATGCGTCCGCCGCGCCACATCAGGCGCGATCGCGGCGTCCGATGAAGCGGCCGCCGGTCCTGCCGGATTTGTCGGCGCCCTCGCGCGGCCGTCGTCATCTCAGCGAGGAGGAACGTACGCTGTGGGACAGCGTGGCGCGGCAGGTCAAGCCGCTCAGGAAAAGGCCGCGCGTGCCAAAAGCGCCTGCTGCTGCCGTGCCGGAGCCGCGCGGCGGCGGCGAAGCACATGGCCTCGCCGCGGCCGATTGCACCGATTGCTGTGCCGAAGCCGAGCAAGCCCGCGGTGCCGCCGTTGGCACCGCTCGGACGGCGCGAGCGCACGCGGCTCTCAAAAGGGCGCAGCGAGATCGATGCACGCCTTGACCTGCACGGCATGACGCAAACCCGCGCACACCGCAGGCTGCTCGCCTTCCTGCAGCGCGCCCATCATGACGGGCTCACCTTCGTGCTTGTGATCACCGGCAAAGGCGTCGCCGGCGGTGCCGAGCGCGGCGTGCTGCGTCGCCAGGTCCCGCAATGGCTCGCCTTGCCGGAGTTTCGCACGCTGGTTGTCGGCTTCGAGGAAGCCCATATCGGCCACGGCGGCGAAGGCGCGCTCTATGTGCGGATCCGGCGGGCGCGATAATTAGAGCATGATCCCGGAAAAAGCCTGCCCCGCACTTGATGCGGGGTGGGAACCGGTTTTCCGCAAGGATCATGCTCACTAGAAAGGCCGCACGATTCCGACGCGCGGGATCAGGGTGACGATCCAGCCGAACGCTTGGGTCTTGCGATCGTCCGCGGCGAGCGGCGGCACCTCCGCGGCTCGGTAACGTCTTCACGGCGTGCAGCAGCAGGAACATGCACACCGCCCAGTTCGACATCCATCGGGAATAATCGAACACGATGGCGAACATGATGAGGTAGCCGAGGCTGACGCCGATCAACGCGGCAACGACGATGCGTCGATGCCAATCGTCGTCCAGCGCGCGGATCGATCCGGAAAAATAACGCCACACCGGCATATGCAGCCAGATCAGCAGCGCGAACACGGGAAGCCCGAGGATGTTGTGGGGCAGCCATGCCCAGGTATCGCTGATCTCCTTCGAGAGCGGCTGGTACCAGATGTAGCTGAAGCTGAGCAGCTTCGTCTGCGAAGGATCGGCCATCCGGCCTTGCAGATATTTGACGAACTCCGCCTCCGGGATCGGCATCGTTCCCCAGAATTGCGCGGCAAGGAACAGCGCGCCGAGTGCGAGCACGGTTGCGGCGCCGACGGCGAGGTTTTGTCGAGAAAATCCCGCGACGAGATAATGCCTGATTACCACGATCACGACGATGGTCGGCACATACATCAAGAGATGGATGTGGTGGATCAGGATCAGGATGATCGCGAAGAGTGCCGCAAGCAGCACGAACAAAATCGAGCGCGCCGGCACCAGCAGCAGGATGATCGCAAACAGGCAGCCATAGATGTCGAAATGGCCGAGCGTATGCATGAAATTCTTCAGGAAGAACGGCGAGCCGGCGATGAAGACGAACAGCGGCAGGTGTTTCTCTCCGAAGCCGAAGGTCCGCCGGAACAACTGGATGAACAAGCCGAGCGTGATGAGCCAGGTGACGCCGGCCAGCGCGAACACCAGCCATACCGGCACCTTCGCGGTGAACAGCGAGACCACGGCGCCGATCAGCGCGCGCTTGATGAAGCCGAAATGATAGTCGACCAGGAGATGGATGTAGGGGACGTAAGGCGGCAGCGTGATCTTGTGCAGGAAAACCCCGATCACGACGGCGACGTTGACGACGAGCATCCACCGCCAGGGGTTTTGCCAGAGCTTCATATGTCGTCCCGGCCAAGCGAACGAAGTGAGCGCAGAGCCGGGACCCATAACCACCGCTGCTGGAAATGTATCAACGCTGGGGCCGCCATCTCGTGAAATCAGGGAAGTCGGTGGTTATGGGTCCCCGCCTTCGCGGGGACGACAGCGGAAAATAGCGCGCCGCCAGAGAATTACAAAATGAACCGGCTCAAGTCGGCGTTCTTGGCGAGGTCGCCGACATGCTTCTTCACATAGTCGGCGTCGACCTGGATGGTCTCGCCGTTGCGGTCGGGCGCGGTGAAGGAGATCTCGTCGAGCACGCGCTCCATCACGGTCTGCAGCCGGCGCGCGCCGATATTCTCGACCGTGGAGTTGACGGCGACCGCGACGTCGGCGAGCGCGTCGATGGCTTCGTCGGTGATATCGAGGGTCACGCCCTCGGTCTTCATCAGCGCGATATATTGCTTGATCAGCGACGCCTCGGGCTCGGTGAGGATCCGCCGCATGTCGTCGCGGCTCAGCGCCTGCAACTCGACCCGGATCGGCAACCGGCCCTGCAGCTCCGGCAGCAGGTCGGACGGCTTGGCGATATGGAACGCACCGGAGGCGATGAACAGGATGTGGTCGGTCTTGACCGTGCCGTGCTTGGTCGAGACCGTGGTGCCCTCGATCAGCGGCAGCAGGTCGCGCTGCACGCCCTCGCGCGAGACGTCGCCGCCATGGCGGTTCTCGCGCACGCAGATCTTGTCGATCTCGTCGAGGAACACGATGCCGTTGTTCTCGACCGCGCTGATGGCTTCCTGTGTCAGCTGGTCGTCGTCGAGCAGCTTGTCCGATTCCTCGTTGATGAGGATCTCGTGCGAACCTTCCACGGTGAGCCGCCGCGTCTTGGTGCGGCCGCCGAGCTTGCCGAAGATGTCGCCGATCGAGACCGCCCCCATCTGGGCGCCCGGCATGCCTGGAATCTCGAACATCGGCATGCCGCCGGAGGACTGCGTTTCGACCTCGATTTCCTTGTCGTTGAGCTCGCCGGCGCGGAGTTTCTTGCGGAAGGAATCACGCGTCGCAGCACTTGAGTTGGGCCCGACCAGCGCGTCGAGCACGCGCTCTTCCGCGGCGAGCTGGGCCCGCGCCTGCACGTCCTTGCGCTTGCGCTCGCGGGTCTGCGCGATCGCGACTTCGACGAGGTCACGGACGATCTGCTCGACATCGCGGCCGACATAGCCGACCTCGGTGAACTTGGTCGCCTCCACCTTGATGAAGGGCGCGCCGGCGAGTTTGGCGAGCCGCCGCGCGATCTCGGTCTTGCCGACGCCGGTCGGCCCGATCATCAGGATGTTCTTGGGCAGCACCTCCTCGCGCAGGCCGCCGTCAAGCTGCAATCGGCGCCAGCGGTTGCGCAAGGCGATGGAAACCGCGCGCTTGGCGTCGGACTGGCCGACAATGAAGCGGTCGAGTTCGGAAACGATTTCGCGGGGGGAGAAGTCTGTCATGGGCACTAGCTAGGGTCGGAGCGCGGCGAGGACAAGTCAAATCTCTGGTGCCGCCGATCTGCTTCCCAGGGACTTCAGATCGAAAGCGGCACTAGATGATCGGCGGACCGGCCTGCCACTGTTTGATGGCATCGAGCGGATACAGCAGCATGATGATGTTGAGGGTCAGATTGTCGCGGATGTGTAGCCCGACCAGCACCTCGAAGGCGATCGCCAAGGCGACCGTCGCCCATACCGGCAGCGTCTTCGCCAGCAGGAAGCCCGTGACCATCGCAAGTGTGTCCGAGACCGAATTGACGATGCTGTCGCCGTAATAATCGAGCGAGATCGTCGCGGCGCGATAGCGGTCGATGATGAAGCTGGAGTTCTCGAGCAGTTCCCAGCAACCCTCGATCATCATCGCAAGCACGAGCCGGCCGGCCCAGGGTGCGCGCGGCAGGATCAACCGGGTGGCCCCATAGAAGATGAAGCCGTGGATGATGTGGGAGAAGGTGTACCAGTCGGTGATGTGCTGCGAGTTCTCCGAGCTCTGCACCACGCCGTGCCAGAATTTGACATAACCACAGGTGCAGATCGGCACGCGGCCCATCGCAAACAGGATTGCGGCCTGCAACGCCAGCAGGCAAGCGCCGGTCGCAAGCCATTGCGGCGTCGACAGCGATCGGTCCTCAGCCTTGGTCATGCGTCGCGCACCATCAACAGCGACGGGCCGTCCGGCGTCTCGACCATGCCAACGCGCGCAAATCCGGCCGTCTCATAAGCGCGCAGTGCACGCAGATTCTCCGGATCGGGATCGGTGACCACGCGCGGCGCACCGCGCTTCAGCCGTTCATCGACAAAGGCGCGGATCATCGCAGAGCCATGACCGCGTTCGATCATGTCGGTTTCACCGATGAAAAGATCGATGCCACGCGTTCCCTTCGGTTGCTCGCCGAACCCCGAATTCCAGGCGGTCAGGTCGTAACACTGCAGATAGCCGAAGTCCCGGCCGTCGGCGGCCACGATATACTGATCCATCGCCGGCTCATCGAGGTCGCCGCTGACCAGCTCATATTGTTCGGCAGGATCGCCCCACCATTGGCTGACATGGGGCTCGGCGAGCCAGCGCTTGATCATGGGCAGATCGTCCGCTGTCATGGCCCGGAAGACATATCGTGGCATCGCTCAGCCGTTGAGGGTCTCGATGGTGACATTGCGGTTGGTGTAAACGCAGATGTCGGCGGCGATGTCGAGCGCGCGACGCACGATCGTCTCGGCATCCTTGTCGGAATCAACAAGCGCGCGCGCGGCTGCCAGCGCGTAGTTGCCGCCGGATCCGATCGCCATCACGCCCGCCTCCGGCTCCAGCACGTCGCCGGTGCCGGTCAGCACCAGCGAAACGTCCTTGTCGGCCACGATCATCATCGCTTCCAACCGTCGAAGGTAGCGGTCGGTGCGCCAGTCCTTGGCGAGCTCGACCGCGGCGCGGGTCAATTGCCCCGGATATTGCTCGAGCTTGCTCTCCAGCCGCTCGAACAGGGTGAAGGCGTCGGCGGTCGCGCCGGCAAAGCCGCCGATCACGTCACCCTTGCCGAGCTTGCGGACCTTCTTGGCGTTGGACTTGATCACGGTCTGGCCGATCGAGACCTGGCCGTCGCCGCCGATCACGACCTTGCCGCCCTTGCGGACGGTCAAAATGGTGGTGCCGTGCCAGACCGTCGGCTCATTCGGAGAAGCTTGCATGGGGGACCCTCGTGTCCGCCCCATTTAGGGGGTTGGATGCGCCGTTACAATCGCGAGGATCCGCTCACCATAGGCAGAAGTTCAGGCCTGATCGGGCCATACCGCAGTAGCGAAGGCGTCATCCGCCTGTTAAAAGACGCCCGCTTTCGGCTTGGAAAAGGCAGTTTTCATGCGCAGCGCGACGATCAAGCGCAAGACCAAGGAGACCGACATCGAGGTTGCGGTCAACCTCGACGGGTCGGGCGTGGCCAATGTCGCAACCGGCATCGGCTTCTTCGACCATATGCTCGATCTCCTGGCCCGGCATTCCCGCATCGACATCACGGTGAAGGCGAATGGCGACCTGCATGTCGACCACCACCACACCACCGAAGACGTCGGCATTGCGCTGGGACAAGCTGTGAAGCAGGCGCTCGGCACCATGGCGGGCATCACCCGTTATGCCTCGATCCACATGCCGATGGACGAGACGCTGTCGCGCGTCGTGATCGACATTTCCGGGAGGCCGGTGCTGGTGTTCAAGGTGGAGTTTCCGCGCGACAAGGTCGGGCAGTTCGATACCGAGCTGGTGCGCGAATGGTTCAATGCCTTTGCCATGAATGCCGGCGTGACTTTGCACGTCGAGACCCTATATGGCGAGAACAGCCACCACATCGCCGAATCCTGCTTCAAGGGTCTGGCGCGGGCGCTGCGCACGGCGGTCGCAATCGATCCGCGCGCCGCGGGCGAGGTGCCGTCGACCAAAGGTTCGCTCGGCGGCTGAATTGGTTTTTGAGCGTGATCTTTTCGGAAAACCGGTGCCCACTTTTCCGGATCACGCTCGCGGCGGAGAACGACAATGCCGGTCTATACGGTTCACGCTCCCACGGCCAATGGCGCTGATCCCGGCGCCACGGACAAGTTCGTCTTCGTGCGCGACGGCTTCCATTTCTGGGCGATGATCTTCGGCCCGCTCTGGCTGGTCTGGAACAGGCTGTGGCTCGCGACCATCGGCTGGATCATCGCCATCGTCGCGCTCGATATCGTGCTGGCGAAGCTCGGCGTCGGGCGCATGGGGATTTTTGCCGCCAACGTGCTCGCTGCAATCCTGATGGGATTGGAAGCCGCGAGCCTGCAGCGCTGGAGCCTCTCGCGGGGCAAGTGGCGCCAGCTCGACACCGTCGTTGGCGATGACGAGGAAACCGCCGAACGGCGCTTCTTCGATCGCTGGACCGCCGGCAAGCGCGGCAGCATGTTCGATCCGCTCACCGTCGAGCGCGGCGGGCCGCCGCCGACCCGCGACGTTCCCGGCCAGCCGTTCTCCAAGCCGCCGCCGCTGCCGCAGGGCGGCATCATTGGTCTGTTTCCGGAACCGGGAGGTCAGCGATGAGCGTTGCCATCATCGATTACGGTTCGGGCAATCTGCATTCGGCGGCGAAGGCGTTCGAGCGCGCCACCCGCGCCTCCGCGGACCCGCAGAAGATCATGGTCACAAGCGATCCCGAGGCGGTCTACCGCGCCGACCGCATCGTGCTGCCCGGCGTCGGCGCCTTTGCCGATTGCCGCAGGGGACTCGACGCCCTCGACGGCATGCTCGAGGCGATGACGGAAGCCGTGCGCAAGAAAGCGCGGCCGTTCTTCGGCATCTGCGTCGGCATGCAGCTGATGGCCACGCGCGGCAAGGAGCATGTCACGACCGACGGCTTCAACTGGATCGAGGGCGACGTGGTCAAGATCACGCCGCGCGAGGAGAATTTGAAGATTCCGCACATGGGCTGGAACACGCTGGAGGTGCTGCGCGAGCACCCCGTGCTGGAGCGGCTCGAGCTGGGTCCGAAGGGCCGTCACGCCTATTTCGTACACTCCTATCACCTCGCGCCCGCAAACGACGCGGACGTGCTGGCGCGCGCTGATTATGGCGGGCCGGTCACCGCCATCGTCGGCCGGGACACCGCTGTCGGCACCCAGTTCCACCCCGAGAAGAGCCAGCGCTTCGGCCTGGCGCTGATCTCGAACTTCCTGAAGTGGAAGCCGTGATCCTCTTTCCTGCAATCGACCTGAAGAACGGCCAATGCGTGCGGCTCGAACAGGGCGACATGGCGCGCGCGACCGTGTTCAATCTCGATCCCGCCGCCCAAGCCAGGAGCTTTGCCGCGCAGGGCTTCGAGTATCTGCACGTGGTCGATCTCGACGGCGCCTTTGCCGGCAAGCCTGTCAATGCACAGGCCGTCGAGGCGATGCTGAAGGCCATCACCATGCCGGTGCAGCTTGGCGGCGGCATCCGCGATCTCCGGACTGTCGAGGCGTGGCTCGAAAAGGGCATCAGTCGCGTCATCATCGGCACCGCGGCGGTGCGCGATCCCGCGCTGGTGAAGAACGCGGCGAAGGCCTTTCCCGGCCGCGTTGCCGTCGGCCTCGATGCGCGCGACGGCAAGGTCGCGGTCGAAGGCTGGGCCGAGACCTCGCAAGTGACGGCGCTGGAAATCGCGCAGCGTTTCGAGGATGCGGGTGTTGCCGCCATCATCTTCACCGACATCGCCCGCGACGGCCTGCTGAAAGGCCTCAACCTGGACGCCACCATCGCGCTGGCTGATCGCATCTCGATTCCCGTGATCGCCTCGGGCGGGCTTGCCTCGATCGACGACATCAAGGCGATGCTGACGCCGCGCGCCAGCAAGCTCGCGGGCGCCATTGCCGGCCGTGCGCTCTACGACGGCAGGCTCGATCCGGCAGCGGCGCTCGCGCTGATCCGCAACGCGCGCGCCGCAGCTTAGGAACCCGGAATGTTCAAGGTGCGCGTCATTCCCTGTCTCGACGTGAAAGACGGCCGCGTGGTCAAGGGCGTCAATTTCGTCAATCTGCGCGACGCCGGCGATCCCGTGGAAGCCGCGATCGCCTATGACGCCGCCGGCGCCGACGAACTCTGCTTCCTCGACATCACCGCGACCCATGAGAACCGCGGCATCATGCTGGACGTGGTCCGGCGCACCGCGGAAGCCTGTTTCATGCCGCTCACCGTTGGTGGCGGTGTCCGCACCATCGACGACATCAGGACGCTGCTGCGCTCGGGCGCCGACAAGGTCTCGATCAATTCGGCCGCGGTGGCGCGCCGCGAGTTCGTCAAGGAGGCCGCGGAAAAGTTCGGCGAGCAGTGCATCGTGGTGGCGATCGACGCCAAGCGGGTCAAGCGTGCCGGCGGCTCGGACCGCTGGGAGATCTTCACCCATGGCGGACGGAAATCCACCGGCATCGATGCCATCGAATATGCCCAGGAGGTGGTGTCGCTCGGCGCCGGCGAGATCCTGCTGACCTCGATGGATCGGGACGGCACCAGGCAGGGTTTTGATATCCCGCTGACCCAGGCCATCGCCGACAGCGTTCCGGTGCCGGTAATCGCGTCCGGCGGGGTCGGCAATCTCGATCATCTGGTCGAAGGGATCAGCAAGGGACACGCCACCGCGGTGCTGGCTGCCTCGATCTTCCACTTTGGCGAATTCACCATCCGTCAGGCCAAGGACCATATGGTCCGCGCCGGCCTGCCGATGCGGATCGATCCCTGACTCTCCGTCACAAAAGTGCTACATCTGCCGCCAGCCGTCGGCACGCCTGTTCCGAGTACCCTTGATGTCGCGTTTTACCGTCCATGATCTCGCCGCCACTATCGATGCCCGCGCTGCGGCGGGCGGCGAGACGTCGTACACGAAGAAGCTGCTCGACAAGGGCGCCGAGCATTGCGCCAAGAAATTCGGCGAAGAGGCGGTGGAAACCGTGATCGCGGCGGTCGAGAACGATCGCGCGCATCTGATCGCCGAGAGCGCCGATCTTCTGTTTCATCTGCTCGTGCTCTTGAAGGCGCGCGGAGTCAGTCTCACGGATGTCGAGGCGGCGTTGGCGCAACGCACCGCGATGTCCGGGCTTGAAGAAAAGGCCGCGCGCAAGCGCGACGCATAACCGGGAACGTCGTCATGGATATCCGGGCCCCAGACCAGCAATATAATCCTTATCGGGTCTTCACGCGCGAGCAATGGGCGCATTTGCGCGACGATACGCCGATGACGCTGGAGCCCGGTGAGTTCGACCGCCTGCGTTCGATGCATGATCGTCTGGACCTCAAGGAGGTCGAAGACATCTATCTGCCGCTCTCGCGAATGCTGTCTATTTATGTCGACGCCATGCAGCGGCTCTATTACGCGCAACGGCAGTTCCTCGGCATCCGCGACCGCAAGATGCCTTATACGATCGGCATCGCGGGCTCGGTTGCGGGCGGCAAGTCGACCACGGCGCGCGTGCTGCAGGCGCTGCTGGCACGCTGGTCGCCGCGGCCGAAGGTCGACCTCATCACGACCGACGGATTCCTGTTCCCGAACGCGGTGCTGGAGCGGCAGGGCCTGATGCAGAAGAAGGGCTTTCCGGAAAGCTACGACACCCCGACGCTGCTTTCCTTCCTCAGCGACATCAAGGCCGGCCGGCGGCATGTGCGGGCGCCGGTCTATTCGCATCTGACCTACGACATCGTGCCGAGCCAGTGGGTCGAGATCGACCAGCCGGATATCCTGATCGTCGAAGGCGTCAACGTGTTGCAGACCGGACGGCTGCCGCGTGACGGCAGGGCGGTGCCCGTCGTCTCCGACTTCTTCGATTTCTCGGTTTATCTCGACGCCGAAGAGGCGCTGTTGCGGCAGTGGTATGTGAAACGGTTCCTCGCGCTGCGCGATACCGCATTCGCCGATCCGAAATCCTATTTCCACCGCTATGCGCTGCTGTCCGATGACGAGGCGGTCGCCACCGCCACCGCGATCTGGGAGCGCACCAACCTCGCCAATCTCGAGGACAACATCCTGCCGACCCGGCCGCGCGCGACCCTGATCCTGAAGAAGGGCGCGGACCATCAGGTCCAGACGGTAGCGCTGCGGCGGCTGTAACCGTCATTGCGAGCGAAGCGAAGCAATCCAGAAAACTTTGCGTGGAAGCAGTCTGGATTGCTTCGTCGCTCTGGCTCCTCGCAATGACGATAGTGAGGCGGACTGCTACGCCGCCAGATGCCGTGCGGCGGCAAGGCCCGCCAGCGCCTCGGCGAGCTTCTCGCGATCGAGCGGCTTGATCAGGAATCCATCCATGCCCGCCTCGAAGCAGGCATAGCGGTCTTCCACCAGCGTGTTGGCGGTGAGCGCCAGGATCGGCGTACGCCGGCCGGGCTCGCCGGCCTCGCTGGCGCGAATGCGTTTTGCGGTTTCGATGCCGTCGAGCTCGGGCATCTGGATGTCCATCAGCACGAGATCGTAGAGCGCGCCGGCCGATTTCGCGGCGAACCAGGATTCCAGCGCGGCCGCGCCATTGGTCGCGATGACGGCGTGATGGCCAAGCCGCGTCAGCAGCGAACGCATCAGGAGCGCGTTGATCTCATTGTCCTCGGCGACCAGCACCGACAGGCCGCGCGCGGGTTTCTCCGCAACGGTCTCGGCGGGATCGTCGATCGCTGGATCGGCGGCAAGGCTCGGCGAAGTCACCTCCGGCGCGGCCGTCAGGCGCGTCGCCAGCGACGCCGAGCGCAGCGGCTTGACCAGATAGCCGGTGAAAGCGGATGACGGCTTGATGTCCTGCCGCGCCGCCGGCGTGAACATCACGATCCGCCGCGTCGCGTGTTCGCGTGCGGCGTGACCCAGCGCTTCGGCGGTATCGGCGCCGAGCGCATGATCGATCAGCACGGCGTGCCAGGCGCGCTCAGGCAGCAGGGCCAGGGCGACGTCGACGTCCGCGACCTCGCAGGTTTGCGCGCCCCAGCGCCGCAATCGGAGCGCCACCAGCGACGCCTCGATGCCTTGCGGCGACACCAGCAGAACCGATTGGCTGCTCAGATCGGGGGTCGCGAATTTGCGCGGCTCGCCTTCGGCCGCGGGGACCAACGGGATCGCAGCCTCGAAGGTCGAGCCGGCACCTGGCGTGCTCTCCAGCGCGATGCGGCCGCCCATGCGCTTGACGATGCGCTCGGAGATGCTCAGCCCCAGGCCGGTGCCGCCGTAGTTGCGCGCGATGCGTTCGTCGGCCTGTTCGAACTCGCGGAAGATTCGCTCGCGCGCCTCGGGCGCAATGCCCATGCCGGTGTCGCGGACCAGGAAGCTGATTTCATTCGGCCAGATGCCGGGTTCGACGATCAGCGCGACGCCGCCTTGCGACGTAAACTTGATCGCGTTGCCGGCGAGATTGAGCAGCACCTGGCGCAACCGCGCCGCGTCGCCAATCACTTCCAGCGGCAGGCGCTCGTCGACATAGGCCGCGATTTCGAGCTTCTTTGCCTGCGCGCGCGGCGCCAGCAATTCGGTGATGTCTTCGATCAGCGCGACCAGATTGAACGATCGCTGTTCCAGGTCGATCTTGCCGGCCTCGATCTTGGAATAGTCGAGAAGTTCTTCGATCAGCGAGAGCAGTGCGTCGCCGGACGTCTTCACCGCCTTGGCGTAGGTGTTCTGCTCCGGTGTCAGCGGCGTGTCGAGCAGCAGCGCGCTCATGCCGATGATGCCGTTGAGCGGCGTGCGGATTTCGTGGCTCGCCATAGCGAGAAAGCGCGACTTGGCGCGGTTGGCGGCGTCGGCCTGGTCGCGCGCCTCGGACAAGGCGCGCTCGGTCTCGGTGCGGTCGGTGACGTCGCGGCCGACGCATTGCAGCTCGGCGGGCTGGCCGGCGTCGGAGCGCACCAGGCCCTCGCGCCAGGCGATCCATTTCGGTCCCAGCCGCGTTGCGATCTTCTGGTCATGGATGCGCGTGCCGTTGCTCTCGATCGCGCTGTCGCCCTGCTCCAGCACCTCGAAATTGAAACGCGTGCCGAGCAGCGCCTCGCGCGGCCGTTCCGCCATCTGGCAATAGGCGTCGTTGGCGAAAGTGATGCAGCGGTTCGCCTCGCGCATCACGATCAGGTCGCCCTGTTGTTCAAACAGGCTGCGAGCGCGCTCGGCGGCTTCCTGCAGCTCCCAATTGCGGTCGGCGAGCGCCTCGTTGTGCAGCACGATCTTGTGCAGCTTCTTGCGCTGCAGGCGCAGGCGGATGCTCAACGTCGCCAGCGCGACGCAGGCGATCGCAAACAGGAAGCTCGCGCCGATCGCAAAGGCATGTGCGTTATAGCCGGAGTTCTCCGAGCGGCTGCCGGCGATGAAACCATAGGCCCCGCCGAAAGCGGCCGAGAAGATCATGAAGGAGCGGACGGCGGCGACCAGCCAGGGATGGCGGCGACCGAAGCGGCGTAGGCGTAGTTTGATCCGGAAGGTCCGTCCCATTCAGATGACTCTCACAGGAGGTGCCGCGCGTGCCCGACGATGCGTTGTCGATCTTGCGAAGTGTTTGAGGCGATGCCGCTTGTTGCCGCGCCCTGCGAACAGGGTTAGCGAACGGTTAACGGCCTGTTCAGGAAGGCGAGATGGCGGTGGTCGCCGTGAGCGCCGACGATCAGCGCGGCGGCGTCGCGCTCGGTGAAGCGCTTCGACTGCACGAAGATGTGGTAATCGGCCGGACCGTCATCATGCGACAGGAAGATGACCGGCGACGAGCCGCTGGGGCGGCTGGAAATCGCGACGAACTGCGTGTCCGCCGTCGCCGTGCAGGCGTTTTCCTCCGCCGCGTCCGGTCCATCGATCACCGCGAAGTCGGCGGCCGCGACATTGTCGGAGACCGCAACCCGCACCGTCGCCAGTTTGGGATCGTCGGTAAAGCTCACATGGAGGTCGGCATGCCAGGGCGCCGTGGCGAGCTGGACGGTCCCGGACGCAACGGCGATGCAGGGACGGTCGGCGGGGAAGAACTCGATGCGGGCAAGGATCGCGGCGGCAATCAGCGGGACGACCGAAACCAGGACCTTGAAACGCAGCATGATACGCACCCAACACTTTAGTTTGCGCATGATCCTTACGGAAAACCGGTTCCCACCCCGCATCGCGTGCGGGGCAGGCTTTTTCCGGGATCATGCGGCAAAGAACCCGCAACACGCGGGCCTTATGGTTGGCGGAGTGTAAAGAAAACTCGTTACCGGCGCGTTGACGAAGGCGCGTCAGGCGGCGTGGCGGACGTCTTCCGCGAGCGCGCGGTAGGACAGCGCTTCGGCGAGATGCAGCCGGCCGATTGTCTCGGCGCCGTCGAGGTCGGCGAGCGTGCGCGCGACGCGGAGCACGCGGTGATAGCCGCGCGCCGACAGCCGCATGGTGTCGGCGGCATCGCGCAACAGCTTCTGGCCTTGCGCGTCAGGCTTTGCGATCTCTTCCAGCAGCGCCGCCGGCGCTTCCGCATTGGTGCGGACGCCCGTCAGGCCGGCGGCCGCGTAGCGCGCCAGTTGAATGTCGCGCGCCGCCGCGACACGGGCCGCGACGTCGGCCGAGCCTTCCGCGGGCGGCGGCAGGATCAGGTCGGCGGCCGTGACCGCGGGCACCTCGATGCGCAAATCGATGCGGTCCATCAGCGGACCCGAGATGCGCATCTGGTAATCGGAGGTGCAGCGATCGATGGGCCCGCGCTTGCAGGAATAGCCGGGCTCGAAGGCGTGACCGCAACGGCACGGGTTCATCGCCGCGACGAACATGAAGCGCGCCGGATAGGTGACGCGATGATTGGCGCGGGACACCGCGACCTCGCCGTTCTCCAGCGGCTGCCGCAGCGAATCCAGCACCCGCGGATCGAACTCCGGCAATTCGTCGAGGAACAGCACCCCGTGATGGGCCAGCGAGATTTCCCCGGGTTTTGCGCGAATGCCGCCGCCGGTCAGCGCCGCCATGCTGGCGGAATGATGCGGGCTGCGGAACGGCCGTTGCGAGGTCAGCGCGCCGCCTTCGATCTCGCCGGCAACGGAGGCGATCATCGATACTTCCAGCAGTTCGGATGGCGACAGCGGCGGCAGGATCGACGGCAGCCTGGCCGCGAGCATCGACTTGCCCGCGCCGGGCGCGCCGATCATCAACAAATGATGTCCGCCGGCGGCCGCGATCTCGAGTGCGCGCTTGGCGCTCTCCTGGCCCTTGATGTCGCGCAGATCGAGCAGCGCGGCGGGTGCCTGCCGCACCTTCGGCTGCGGCCGCGACAATACCTGCGTGCCGCGGAAATGATTGGCGATCTGGATCAGCGAATTGGCCGCAATGATCTGGATGTCGGGGCTGGCCCAGGCGGCTTCCGCGCCGCAGGCGGCCGGACAGATCAGGCCCTCGTCGCGCGAATTGGCGCCGATCGCGGCGGGCAACACGCCTGCGACAGGCGCGATCGAGCCGTCGAGACCGAGCTCGCCAAGCACGGTGAAGCCGGTCAGCGCGTCCGATGGAATGGCTCCGATCGCCGCCATCAGCCCGAGCGCGATCGGCAGGTCGTAATGGCTGCCTTCCTTTGGCAGGTCGGCCGGCGCGAGGTTGACGGTGATGCGGCGTGCGGGGAGCGCGAGGCCGGAGGCGATCAGCGCGGAGCGGACGCGCTCGCGCGCCTCAGAGACCGCTTTGTCGGCGAGGCCAACGACATGGAAGGCGGGCAGTCCTGGTGAGACCTGGACCTGCACGTCGACCGCGCGAGCCTCGATCCCCTCAAAGGCAACGGTGGAAACCCGCGCGACCATACCCGGCCCTTATTGTCCTCAATTGAAGCTAGCGGAACCCAACGAAAGAAGCAAGAACATTAGGGGAACATAGAGGGATACCCACGACCTCAACGGGAAAGCCGGTCGTCGGCTCATTCCACGACCATGGTGTAGACGATCTTGCTGCAGCCGGTGATGAAGCCCTCCCTCCCGCAGACACGAAGCATGAAGGGGTCGCTGCCGGTAAAGCCAGTCGGCGCGGTGTAGGAGTAGGTGCCGCCTTCATGCAGAAGCAGCGTGCCGTGGGCGGGCGGTTCGGTCAGGTACAATCGCCGGAAGGTCGCGATCCGGCCGGTGCGGTAGTCACCGTTGCAGGTGCGGCCCTGCTTGATGTCGCCGCGACCCTTCCAGGGGCCTTCACTGGTGAGATGGAAATGGATTGGCGTGACACAGGCGGCCTGAACGGGCGAATGCGAGAGCAGCAGCAGGCCTGCGGACATCAGAAAACGCTGCCACCTCATCACGCATCCCCTAACTCCGTTTCTTCTCGATAGCGTCCCAGATCTTTGCGGCGACATCGGGTCCGCCGAGTCGCGCGATCGCCCGAATGCCGGTCGGCGACGTCACATTGATTTCAGTGAGATTGTTGTCGATCACGTCGATGCCGACAAACAAAAGCCCGCGTTTTCTCAATTCGGGCCCGAGTGTCGTGCAGATTTCGCGCTCGCGCGGTGTCAGTTCGGTGGCGTGTGCCGCACCGCCACGCACCATGTTGGAGCGCAGATCGTCCGCCGCCGGCACGCGATTGACGGCGCCCGCGAACTCGCCGTCGACCAGGATGATGCGCTTGTCGCCATGCTTGACGTTGGGGAGGAAGCGCTGGATCACCCAGGGCTCCCTAAAGGTCACCGAGAACATGTCGAACAGCGAGCCGAAATTCATGTCCTGCGGCATGATGCGAAACACGGCCGCGCCGCCATGGCCGTGCAGCGGCTTCATGACGACGGCGCCGTGGGCATCGCGGAAGGCGTTGATCTCGTCGAGGTCACGCGAGATCAAGGTTGGCGGCATCAGCTGCGGAAAATCCATTACGAACAGCTTCTCCGGCGCGTTGCGCACGCTGGCCGGATCGTTCACCACCAGCGTCTTCGGGTGGATGCGTTCGAGCATATGCGTCGAGGTGATGTAGGCGAGATCGAACGGCGGGTCCTGCCGCAACAGCACCACATCGAACGCGCGCAGCGAGGTGCGCTTGGGCTCGCCGAGGGTGAAGTGATTGCCGGCCTCGTCGCGCACGGTGAGGTGTTGCACCGGCGCGACGATATCGTCGCCGACCTGCGACAGCCTGTCGGGCGTGTAATAGGACAGGCCGTGGCCACGCTTTTGCGCCTCCAGCAGCAGCGCAAAGGTGGAATCGCCGCGGATATTGATGCGCGCGATGGGGTCCATCTGGACGGCGACGTTCAATGTCATGGAAAGGTCCGGTCTAAGGGGAGGCTCAAGGCGAGGCGTCGAATGCCGCTAACAAATGGCGCGGCAGGCGCCGCGGCGCAATCAGGATCGCGTCGAAACGCAGCTCGAATTCGGCATATTCGGGATGCGCGGCGAGCCAGGCCTGCGCGGCGTCGATGATCCGCGCCTGCTGCCGCGGTGTCACGGCGAAGGCGGCATCATCGAGCGTGGCGCGCGCCTTGACCTCGACAAAGGCGAGCAGATTGCGGCGCCTCACGATCAGGTCGATCTCGCCATGGGGCGAGCGGAAGCGCTTGGCGAGGATGCGGTAGCCCTTGGCAAACAGAAAGGCGGCAGCGCGGCTTTCCGCGGAGATGCCGGTCTGAAACGCGGCGACCCGTTCGGGTGACGCTTCCTTCGGCGGGTCGCGGTCAGTCTTCGCCATCGCCGCGTCTATCCTTGGCAAGCTCGAGCGCACGGGCATAGACCTCGCGCCGCGGCCGGCCCGACAATGCGACGGCATGGGCAACCGCGTCCTTGACGCTGTGCTGCGCGAGCTGCTCCCGCAGCAGATTGTCGAGCGCATCGTCCGACAGCGCTTGCGCGCCGGCCGCGGGTGGGCCGATCACCAGCACGAACTCGCCGCGCGTCTCCAGCGTCTCAGCCTGGCTCGCGAGTTCGGCAAGCGAGCCGCGCGTCACCTCTTCGTGCAGCTTGGTGAGCTCGCGGCAGATCGCAGCCTCGCGCGCACCCATGATCTCGGCGAGGTCGGAAAGCGCGGACTGCACGCGATTGCCGGATTCGAACAGCACCAGCGTCGCATCGATGCGGGCGAGTTCTGACAAGCGCGAACGCCGCGCGGTTTCCCTGGCCGGCAGGAAACCTTCGAAGAAAAACCTGTCGGTCGGCAGCGCCGCAACCGAAAGCGCGGTCAGGACCGACGATGGTCCCGGCAGCGCCGTCACCACATGGCCCGCGGCACAGGCTTCGCGCACCAGCTTGAAGCCGGGGTCCGATATCAGCGGCGTGCCGGCGTCGGAGACCAAGGCGACGGATGCGCCTTGGCTCAGACGCGCAAGGATTCTCGGTCGCGCGGTCGCGGCATTGTGCTCGTGGTAGGGGGTGAGTTCCGCCGCAATGCCGTAGCGCTCGGTCAGGCGGCGCGTGATGCGGGTGTCCTCGCAGGCGATGACGTCGACGCCGGCCAGCGTCTCGAGCGCACGCAAGGTGATATCGCCGAGATTGCCGATCGGGGTCGCCACGACATGCAAGCCGGCCACCGCCCTCGATGCGGGGAACACGTGACCCCCGAACGTATAGGTGCGATCCCCGGGTTCCCTCCGGCCTTCGGTATTTATCGAGGCGGCTTTTGCGCGCATAGTGCCACCTTAAGGGGCACTTGATCCCGGCGCCACATCAAGCCGTTCATGCGGCGTACACCGGCGAAGATCGAGGATGGTACAAGCAAGGCCGATCGGCGGGGGCCCATAAACCTTTTGTTTTGGTTAACTATTCGCCGACAATATGCTGAATCCGCCCCTCCTGCTGTTTTTGGAGGCGCATTTTGGCTGACCTGACGGTTGGTCGAATGAAGAGATACGATGGTGGGCCCGCTCAAACCCGGAAATGCTTCCGGTCCCAACTCCCCGAAGCCGCAAACCACGACCCGGCGGACAGCGATCGGCCTTGTGCTCGGCGCACCGCTGCTGTCGGCCTGTGCCGGCGTTCAGCAGAGTCTCAGCCAGTTTGGCAGTTCGCCGTCCGCGCCGGCCGGACCGGCGCAACAGCCCCTCGTCGCCGGCAACGGCCAGGTCAAGGTCGGGCTGATCCTGCCGCTCTCGGCGTCCGGCAATGCCGGGGTCGCCGCGCAATCGATGAAGAATGCCGCGGAAATGGCGCTCGCGGAGTTCCAGAATCCGAACATCCAGATCCTGATCAAGGACGATGGCGGCTCGCCCTCGGGCGCGCAGGCCGGCGCGCAGCAGGCGGTCGATGAGGGCGCCGAGATCCTGCTTGGACCATTGTTTGCGGCCTCGGTGCCGGCGGTGGCGCAGGTGGCGCGCACGCGCGGCATTTCCGTCATCGCGTTCTCGACCGATTCCAGCATCGCCGGCCGCGGCGTCTATCTGCTGAGCTTCCTGCCGGAGTCCGACGTCAGTCGCATCGTCGAATATTCGGCGAGCATCGGCAAAAAGTCTTATGCGGCGCTGTTGCCCGAGAACGCCTATGGCAATGTGGTGGAAGCCGCCTTCAAGACCGCGGTGAGCCGCCGCGGCGGCCGCATCGCCGCCTTTGAAAAATATGGCAGCGATCGCGCTGGGCCGGCTCGCACCGTGGCGCAGGCATTGGGAAGCGCCGATGCGCTGATGATTGCCGATGACGGCGAGTCCGTCGTCGCCACCGCGGAAGCATTGACCACCGCCGGCGCCAACCTTCGCAACATCCAGCTGCTCGGCACCGGGCTGTGGGACAATCCGCGTGTGTTCTCCAATCCAAATCTGCAGGGGGGCCTGTATGCGGCGCCGGATCCCGCCGGCTTCCGCGCGTTCTCCGGCCGCTATCGCACGCGCTATGGCAACGAGCCGGTACGAACCGCAACGCTCGCCTATGATGCGGTGGCGCTGGTTGCAGCGCTGGCGCGGCAAGGCGGGCAGCGTTTCTCGCAGGACGTGCTGACCAATCCATCCGGCTTTGCCGGTATCGACGGGCTGTTCCGCTTCCGCCCCGACGGCACGAATGAGCGGGGACTGGCGGTGATGCGCGTCGGCTCGACCGGTGGCGTGGCCGTTGCAGGCTCGCCGAAGAGTTTTGGCGCTTAACACCTCGTCGTCCCGGCCAAGCGAGCGCATGCGCTCGCTTTCGCGAGGACGACAGCTGAATATCAGGCGGCTAGATCAGCCACCACCGCATCGAGCACCGGAAATCCAGTCGGCGTCACGCGCAGCCGGCCGTCGGCGTCGACAGCAATCGCGCCCTCTTCGCGCAAGACGGCGATCCGCCGCGGATCGATCGCGCGGCCTGATAGAGCGGTATAGCGTTCGGGATCGATGCCTTCCTTGAGCCGCAGGCCCATCAGCAGGAATTCGTCGGCGCGTTCCTCGCGATTGAGCACGTCGTCGGTGACGACGCCATGGCCGTTGGCCTCGACCCGCATCAGCCACGCCTCGGGGCGTTTTTCGGTCGCGGTCGCGTGTCGGGCGCCGCCGATGTCGAGCCGGCCATGCGCGCCGGGTCCGATGCCGGCATATTCCTGTCCGCGCCAATAGACGAGATTGTGCCGGCACTCCGCGCCAGCGCGTGCGTGGTTGGAAATCTCGTAGGCCGGTAGATCGTGCCTGGCGCAAACCTCTTGCGTCACGTCGTAGAGCGCGCGTGCGCGCGACTCATCCGGCGTTTTCAGCTTGCCGGCGGCATGCAGGCCGAAGAACGGTGTGCCTTCTTCGATGGTGAGTTGATAGAGCGAGAGGTGTTCGGCGGCTTCGGATATCGCGAGCTTCAGCTCATCCGCCCACATCGCGGGCGTTTGCTCAGGCCGTGCATAGATCAGGTCGAAGGAATAACGCTCGAAGGATTTGCGCGCGATCGCCACGGCATCGAGCGCCTCGCGCGCGCTGTGCAGCCGTCCCAACTCCTTCAGCGAGATATCGTCGAGCGCCTGCACGCCGAGCGAGACGCGGTTGACGCCGGCGGCACGATAGCCGGCAAAGCGCGTGGCCTCGACACTGGTCGGATTGGCTTCGAGCGTGACTTCGGCACCGGGCGCAACATGCCAGTGCTTGCCGATCGCATCCAGGATCGCGCCGACGGTTTGCGGCTGCATCAGTGAGGGTGTGCCGCCGCCGAGGAAGATCGACGCGACGTCACGACCGGGCACACGCGCGGCCGTGGTTTCGATCTCGCGCGCGAAGGCGCGGGCAAAGCGCTCCTCGTCGATCGCGGTATGCCGGACGTGGCTGTTGAAGTCGCAATACGGACATTTCGACAGGCAGAACGGCCAGTGCACATAGACGCCGAAGGCTTTTTGTTCGACGTCAGTCAAAGGCAGATCTCCGCGAGCTTGACGAAGGCGCGGGCGCGATGCGACAGGCCGAGCCCGAGCGGCGGCATGCCGTGCTTCTCGATGCTGGTCATCTCGCCGAAAGTCCTGACGTAGCCGTCCGGCTGGAACATCGGGTCATAGCCGAAGCCTGCGGTGCCGCGCGGCGGCCAGACCAGCGTGCCGTCGGCGCGCGCCTCGACCTCCTCCAGATGATCGTCGGGCCAGGCGACACAAAGCGCGGAGACGAAATGCGCGGAGCGCTGGTTTGGCGCGGTCGCGCCGCGCTCGCGCAACAGCCGCTCGATCCGCGCCATCGCCTCGTTGAAATCCTTGTTCGGCCCGGCCCAGCGCGCGCTGTAAATGCCGGGCGCGCCGTCGAGCGCATCGACCACGAGGCCGGAATCGTCGGCAAAGGCCGGCAGCTTTGCGGCCTGCGCGGCGGCGACCGCCTTGATCCGCGCATTGGCGAGAAAAGTCTTGCCGGTTTCCTCGGGTTCGCCGAGCCCGAGTTCGCCAGCGGAGACGGCCTCGACGCCATGCGGCCCCAGCAGCTCGCGCATCTCGGCAAGCTTGCCGGGATTGTGGGTCGCGATCACGAGCTTGCCGGAGATTTTCCGATGCATGGTGTTATGCAACTGCGATCTTCTGCAGGTCGACCAGCCGCGCCACGCCTTTCTTGGCCAGTGCGATCAGCGCCAGCAGCTCGTCCTGCGAGAACGGCGTCTTCTCCGCAGTCCCCTGCACCTCGACAATGCGGCCGTCGCCGGTCATGACGAAATTAGCGTCGGTGTCGGCTTCGGAATCCTCGGCATAGTCGAGATCGAGCACCGGCGTGCCGCCATAGATGCCGCAGGAGATCGCGGCGACGTTGTCGCGCAACACATTGGTCTTGATCATGTTGCGCGCCTTCATCCAGTTCAGGCAGTCGGCGAGCGCGACCCAGCCGCCGGTGATCGCGGCGGTGCGCGTGCCGCCATCGGCCTGCAGCACGTCGCAATCGACGGTGATCTGCCGCTCGCCCAGCGCCTGGAGGTCGACGATGGCGCGCAGCGAACGGCCGATCAGCCGCTGGATCTCGACGGTGCGTCCGCCCTGCTTGCCGGCGGAGGCTTCGCGGCGCGTGCGTTCCAGGGTTGCGCGCGGCAGCATGCCGTATTCGGCCGTCACCCAGCCGCGGCCCTGCCCCTTCAGCCAGGGCGGCAGCCGCTCTTCCAGGGTGGCGGTGACCAGCACATGGGTGTCGCCGAATTTCACCAGGCACGAGCCTTCCGCATATTTGACGACGCCACGCTCCAGCGAGACGGCGCGCAGTTCGTCGGGAGCACGGCGGCTTGGCCGCATGGGGATTCTCCGCAAAAATCGGGCAAATGGTGTTCGCGGCAGCTTGTAGGAGCGTGGGCGATGCGCGGCAAGGCCCTTAACCATGCTTTTGGCGCCGCCTCACGCGCCTTGTCAGGGACGCAAAGGATGGACACATTGGAAGGTGAGGACCAACGGAGTCACTGGTGGCCCAACACGATCCGATTCCCCTGATCGCGCCGCAATCCGGGCTGGCCCAGCTCAACGAGCGTTCGCGCGATATTTTTCGGCAAATCGTCGAGAGTTATCTGGCGACCGGCGAGCCCGTCGGCTCGCGGAACATCTCGCGCCTGATTGCCGTTCCGCTGTCGCCCGCCTCCGTGCGCAATGTGATGGCCGATCTCGAACAGCTCGGCCTGATCTATGCGCCGCACACCTCTGCCGGTCGGCTGCCGACCGAACGCGGCCTGCGCTTCTTCGTCGACGCTTTGATGCAGGTCGGCGACCTCACCGAGGCCGAGCGGCAGTCGATCCAGAGCCAGCTCGCCTCCGTCGGCCGTGCGCAATCGGTCGAAGCGGCGCTTGGCGAAGCGCTGACGCGGCTGTCCGGCCTGACCCGCGCCGCGGCCGTGGTGCTGACTGCGAAATCCAACACGAGACTCAAGCATATCGAGTTCGTGCGGCTGGAACCCGAACGGGCGCTGGTCGTGCTGGTCGGCGAGGATGGCCAGGTCGAGAACCGCGTGCTGACCTTGCCGCCGGGCGTTCCGCCGTCCGCCCTGACCGAAGCGACCAACTTCCTCAATTCGCGTATCCGCGGCCGCACGCTGGCCGAAGCGCGCCTCGAGCTCGAAACGGCTCTGGCCGAAGGTCGCGCCGAACTCGATCAGCTGACCCAGAAGGTGATCGCCGCCGGGCTCGCGAACTGGTCGGGCGGCGACAACGAGGACCGGCAATTGATCGTGCGCGGTCATGCCAATTTGCTGGAAGACCTGCACGCGCTGGAGGACCTCGAGCGTGTGCGGCTCCTGTTCGACGATCTCGAAACCAAGCGTGGGGTGATCGACCTGCTCGGCCGCGCCGAAAGCGCCGAGGGCATGCGCATCTTCATCGGCTCGGAAAACAAGCTGTTCTCGCTATCCGGCTCGTCGACCATCATCTCGCCCTATCGCGACGCCGCCGGCCATATCGTTGGCGTGCTCGGGGTGATCGGGCCGACGCGGCTCAACTATGCCCGCGTGATCCCGACGGTGGACTATGCCGCGCGTATCGTGAGCCGCCTGTTGGGCGGTTGATCACGGGCGCTTGATTTTCCGGCCCCAAAGCACGATATGGCGGCCGACAGCATTGCTCAGTCCAGTCCGATTGTCCGAGAAGGCCCTGATGACCGATTCCGACCGCAAGAACGATCCGGCGAACCCGGCTGAGGCCGGCGAGCCCGTCGTCTCGAAACCCTACATCATGCCCGACGATCCCGAGGAAGGATCGGTCGAGCTGCTGGTGAAGGAAGCCGCCGACTCGCGCGACAAGATGCTGCGCACGCTGGCCGAGATGGAGAACCTGCGGCAGCGGACCCGCCGCGAGGTCGCGGACGCCAAGACTTACGGCATCACCGGTTTCGCCCGCGACATTCTGGACATCGCGGACAACCTGCAGCGCGCGCTCGACGCGGTTCCAGCGGAAGCGAAGGCCACCGCCGATCCCGGGATGAAGGCGCTGATGGAAGGCGTGGAGCTGACCGAGCGCTCGCTGCTCAACACGCTCGAGAAGAACGGCGTCAGGAAGTTCGATCCGTCCGGCGAGAGGTTCGACCCGAATTTCCAGCAGGCCATGTACGAGGTGCCTGACCCGTCCGTGCCCGCGGGCACGGTCGTACAGGTCGTGCAGGCCGGCTACATGATCGGCGAGCGCATATTGCGCCCGGCGCTGGTCGGCGTCTCCAAGGGCGGCGCGAGGCCCGCGCCCGCCTCCGCTGCCAACGGCAACGAGCCGAACAGCGCGGCTTGAGTACGGGCATGATCCGGAAAAGTGTGAAGCGGTTTTCCGAAAAAGATCATGCCCAAAACGTCATACGGCGATATCGGCCGACTGGATACGTTTGACGCCGGCCTTGGCCATGTCGTCCCAGGCCTTGGCAAGCGAACCCTGCGTATCGATCCCGCGACAGGCGTCTTCCACGACGTAGGTTTCGAATCCGGCCTTGCGGGCATCCAGCGCGGTCCAGGCCACGCAGAAATCAGTCGCGAGACCCGCGACGAAGACGCGCTCGATGTTGCGGGCCTTGAGATAGGCGGCAAGTCCGGTCGTCGTCTTGCCGTCGGCCTCGGTGAACGCCGAGTAGCTGTCGACGTCCTTGTGAAATCCCTTTCGGATAATGAGCTCCGCTTGCGGGATCGAGAGATCCTTTGAAAGCGAGGCGCCGTCCGTGCCCTGAACGCAATGGTCGGGCCACAACACCTGTTTGCCGTAGGCGAGATCGACCGTCTCAAACGGCTTCTTGCCCGAATGCGTCGAAGCGAAAGAGACATGCCCCGGCGTGTGCCAATCCTGCGTCACGACGACGTTGGCAAATCCCTTGGCCATCTTGTTGATGACCGGCACGACCTGCTCGCCTTCCTTCACGGCGAGACTTCCGCCCGGGAGGAAACAGTTCTGGACGTCGATGACGAGCAGCGCCGACGCGTCATCCGGCTTGATCGTTTGAGCAGCGCGGAGCTTGTTCGAGTAGGATGCGGCCATGGCGCAGGCGCCAAGCCCCGTCAAAACCTGCCGTCGATCGAACATGGTGCCCTCCCTTGGCCCTCGATGGAGACACAAGGGAGCCTAATGACGGCGGCCTTTCGGCGAAAGTCCGAATCGGCGGGCCACCCCGCTTATTCCGTCGTCAGCCCTTCGGCTTGATGCCGTCGCGAACGCTGCGGAAGCGCGGGAATGCCGCCGGCCACTGGTCGCGCGGCGCGCTGCCGACGATGCGCAGCATCTGGGATCCTCCGAACCGCAGCCACTGCACCACGGTGACGGCCGTATTGTCCTTGCCGCTGATGGCGTCGATCCGCGTCTCATAGCCGGGCATGCCGTCGATCCTGATCGGTTCCGACATGGTGAGGCGTGCCTCGCGCACGCCGGGAATCTGGGTGGCGGCCTGCTGGGCGAAGCGCGCACGATCGTCAGGCTCGGGCGGGGTTTGGCCGATCAGGCCGATGATCATGAAGGGCGCAGGCTCGAAGCCGCCCGCTTCATCGGCATCGGCGAGGATCAATGCGGCGCCCGGCGCCAGCGTTCGGACATTCTTGAAATTGCCGAGGTCGGTGAGGTTGAACGGCATCAGCCCGAGTTGCTCGTCGACGGGCACCTCCTTGCGCAGCGCGACCGTGGAAAACATCTGCTGGATGGCGTCGTCGCTGTAGATCTTGATCGCGTTCTCCGGGATCTGCACGGCGACATAGCCGGAGAACGTGCCGCCGGAGACGATCATCGAATAGCGCCGCACGATGTTGGCGCCTTCCTTGCCGCTCTCGGAGGTGTAATAGGCCGTTCCTGCCGGCGTCTCCAAGCTGCGCGGCTTGATGCCGCCGGCGCCCTGGGGATTTTCCGTGAACACCTTCTTGATTTCGCCATAGGCGTCGGACGGCAATTCGGTCACCAGCACCTTGACGCTCTTGTCTTCGGATTCGAAGCCGGGAAACTCCGTGGATTTGGTGAGGCCGACGAGCGGCGCCAGCCCGACGCGGACCCCCTGCGGGAAGACCGCGTCCGCCGCAAGCGACGGCCGCATGACTGCCACGAGCAGCGCAAAAGCGGCGAGGAGTTCGGGATGGCTTCATGATCAACCTGTCTGGCTTGTTGGCGCCGCTCGATGATGCTGAAATTGGATTACCAGGAGCGGAGGTGTTTCGAACTGCCGTCTTTTAGCGGGTTTGCCGCGGCGGCAACAGGGCAGGCGGCGATCTTCCGGACGTCCGCATCCGTTAACATACGGGGTCAGGCAACAGCGCAGACGAGACCGATAATATCCTTCGGCGGCAGGCATTTTCATGGTCCGGGATTGCGGCCCGGTCCTTGCGGGTACCACCCCCCCTCCTATATGAGGCTCACAATCGCGAACTCGCGAGCATTTGATCTAAAGGGGGTTCGGATCGGGCGCCGTCAGGGCCCAGCCAGCCTGCCGCAAAAAAGAAGGATATGGAGACCATGGGAAAGGTCATCGGGATCGATCTCGGCACCACGAACTCGTGCGTTGCCGTGATGGATGGCAAAAACGCCAAAGTCATCGAAAACGCCGAAGGCATGCGCACAACTCCGTCGATCGTCGCGTTCAGCGATGACGGCGAGCGCCTCGTCGGACAGCCGGCCAAGCGCCAGGCCGTCACCAATCCCGAGCGTACGTTCTTCGCAGTGAAGCGCCTGATCGGCCGCCGCTACGACGACCCGATGGTCGAGAAGGACAAGAAGCTCGTCCCCTACAAGATCGTCAAGGCTTCCAACGGCGACGCCTGGGTCGAGGCCGACGGCAAGACCTATTCGCCCTCGCAGATCTCCGCCTTCATCCTGCAGAAGATGAAGGAGACCGCTGAGGCCCATCTCGGCCAGAAGGTCGACCAGGCCGTCATCACCGTTCCCGCTTACTTCAACGACGCCCAGCGCCAGGCCACCAAGGATGCCGGCAAGATTGCGGGCCTTGAAGTGCTGCGCATCATCAACGAGCCGACCGCGGCCGCACTGGCCTATGGCCTCGACAAGTCGAAAACCGGCACGATTGCCGTGTACGACCTCGGCGGCGGCACGTTCGACGTCTCGATCCTCGAGATCGGCGACGGTGTGTTCGAGGTGAAGTCGACCAATGGCGACACCTTCCTGGGCGGCGAGGATTTCGACATGCGCCTGGTCGGCTATCTCGCCGACGAGTTCCAGAAGGAGCAGGGCATCAATCTGCGCAACGACAAGCTCGCGCTGCAGCGCCTGAAGGAGGCCGCTGAAAAGGCCAAGATCGAGCTGTCCTCGACCACGCAGACCGAAATCAACCTGCCCTTCATCACCGCGGACCAGACCGGGCCGAAGCATCTGACCATGAAGCTCACCCGCGCCAAGTTCGAGGCGCTGGTCGACGACCTCGTGCAGAAGACCATCGAGCCCTGCCGCAAGGCGCTGAAGGACGCGGGCCTGACCGCGGCTGAAATCGGCGAGGTGGTGCTGGTCGGTGGCATGACCCGCATGCCGAAGGTGCAGGAAGTCGTGAAGCAGCTGTTCGGCAAGGAGCCGCACAAGGGCGTCAACCCTGACGAAGTCGTGGCGATTGGTGCTGCGATCCAGGCCGGCGTGCTGCAGGGCGACGTCAAGGACGTGCTGCTGCTCGACGTGACCCCGCTGTCGCTGGGCATCGAGACGCTCGGCGGCGTGTTCACCCGCATCATCGAGCGCAACACGACGATCCCGACCAAGAAGAGCCAGGTGTTCTCGACCGCCGAAGATAATCAGAACGCGGTCACCATCCGCGTCTTCCAGGGCGAGCGTGAGATGGCGGCCGACAACAAGATGCTCGGCCAGTTCGACCTGATGGGCATTCCGCCGGCCCCGCGCGGCATGCCGCAGATCGAGGTGACCTTCGACATCGACGCCAACGGCATCGTCAACGTCTCGGCCAAGGACAAGGCGACCGGCAAGGAGCAGCAAATCCGCATCCAGGCGTCCGGCGGTCTGTCGGAAGGCGACATCGACAAGATGGTCAAGGACGCGGAAGCCAATGCGGAAGCCGACAAGAAGCGCCGCGAGGCGGTCGATGCCAAGAACCATGCCGACGGGCTGGTGCATTCGACCGAGAAGGCGTTGGCCGAGCACGGCTCGAAGATCGGCGAACCCGAGCGCCGCGCCATCGAGGATGCCGTCAGCGACCTGAAGGAAGCGCTGAAGGGCGACGATGCCGAGGCGATCAAGGCCAAGACCAACACGCTGGCGCAGGCTTCTATGAAGCTGGGCGAGGCCATGTACAAGCAGCAGGCCGAAAGCGACGCCGCCAAGGATGCTGCAAAGGATGACGTCGTCGACGCGGAATTCACCGAGGTCGACGACGACAAGAACAACAAGAAATCTGCTTAAAGGCGGACCACCACCATGACCCTCATTCCAGAGAGCACGCAGCGCTCAATGGTCTGGGGGTCATTTTTCATTAAGCCGAAGCTTGCATCTTCCAACGTTCGGCAATGAAGACGAAGTTCGGGCGGGTTTGAACTGATGTCGACCAAGCGCTGCTACTACGAGACCCTCGAAGTCGAACGCACTGCCGACGACGGCAAGCTCAAGGCGGCGTTCCGCAAGCTTGCAATGAAATGGCATCCGGACAAGAATCCCGGAGATGCTGCCAGCGAAGTCCGCTTCAAGGAAATCAACGAGGCCTACGAGGTCCTGAGAGACGGCCAGAAGCGCGCCGCCTACGACCGCTTCGGCCATGCGGCGTTCGAGCAGGGCGGCATGGGCGGCGGCCACCCCGGCTTCGGCGCCGGCTTCGCCTCTTCCTTCTCCGACATTTTCGAAGACCTTTTCGGCATGGGCGGACAGCGCGCCCGCGGCGGCCGCGAGCGCGGCGCCGACCTGCGCTACAACATGGAAATTACCCTCGAAGAGGCTTTCCAGGGCAAGACCGCGCAGATCGAAATTCCCGTCTCCGTCACCTGTGAATCCTGCTCGGGCACCGGCGCCAAAGCCGGCACCAAGCCGAAGACCTGCTCGACCTGCGGCGGCGCCGGCCGCATCCGCCAGGCGCAGGGCTTCTTCACGCTGGAGCGGACCTGTCCGGGCTGTCAGGGCCGTGGCCAGATGATCGAGGACGCCTGCCCGTCCTGCGCGGGCTCAGGCCGTGTCGCGCGTGAGCGGACGCTCTCGGTGAATATTCCGCAGGGCGTCGAGGACGGCACCCGGATCAGGCTTGCCGGCGAAGGCGAAGCCGGTGTGCGCGGCGGCCCGCCCGGCGACCTCTACATCTTCCTGTCGCTGGCGGCGCATCAGTTCTTTCAGCGCGACGGCGCCGACCTGCATTGCCGCGTGCCGATCTCGATGGTGACGGCGGCGCTCGGCGGCGAGTTCGAGGTGCCGACCATCGACAAGGGCAAGACCAAGGTGAAAATCCCGGCCGGCACCCAGTCGGCCCGGCGCTTCCGCATCGCATCAAAGGGCATGCCGGTGCTGCGCTCGCGCCAGATGGGCGACATGTACGTTCAGGTCGTGGTGGAGACGCCGCAGAACCTCACCAAGAAGCAGCAGGA
>CAWCHW010000014.1:0-86065 GCA_963795365.1 uncultured Alphaproteobacteria bacterium | reverse complement strand
GCAGCGTGGATGGCCGGACGCTGAACAGCCGCTGGCGTCCGAAGCGCGCGGGCGGCGAACTGTTCGAACGCATCCATGACGAACTCGCCGGCGATGCCTGGCTGATCGGCCGTGTCACCGGCCAGGAGTTCGCGAAAGGCAACGCCTATCCGACCTCCGTGACGGAGCGCTTCCCGCGCGAGTCCTGGTTTGCCCGCCGCGACGCCAAGGCTTACGGCGTGGTGCTCGACGCCCATGGCAAGATCGGCTGGGGCCGTTCGGATATCGGCGGCGACCCGATCGTCGTCGTTCTCTCGGAGGACGTGCCGGACGCCCATCTGGCGGGTTTGCGGAGCGAAGGCGTATCCTACGTCTTCGCCGGCAAGTCGAAGCTCGACCTTGCGCTTGCACTCGACATCCTCAATCGCGAGCTGGGAGTGAAGCGGCTGCTGCTGGAGGGCGGCGGTGGCGCCAACGGCGCGTTCCTGCGCGCAGGCCTCGTCGACGAGCTCAATCTCGTCATCTGTCCGGCGGTGGACGGCGCAAAGGGCGCGCCCAGCGTATTCGACTCCACCGAGGCCGAGACCGATCACCGCGCACCGGTCACCGCGATGACGCTGGAGAGCAGCAAGGCGCTCGACGGCGGCGCGATGCTGTTGCGCTACCGCATCGAGAACGCTCTTCCGCCTGCCGGGAGCCAATAAGGCATCTCATGGCGGAGCATATCATCGTCGTGGGCGCCGGTGCCGCGGGACTGATGGCGGCGTGCGAGCTCGCCGGCGCGGGCAGGCGCATCACGATATTGGAAGCGCGCAACAGGTGCGGCGGCCGGATCCATTCGCTGGGCGCGCACGAGTTCGGCTGCGCCGTGGAGCTGGGGGCCGAGTTCGTCCATGGCGAGGCGCCGGTCACGCACGAGGTGTTGCGCAAGGCGGGGCTTGCGCTGCAAACGATCCAGGGCACGCGGTGGATGGCGGAAGGCGGCGGAACATTGTCGCGCCGCGACTTCGCGAACGAGCACGAGGGCGACCTTCAGGCGGCATTGCAAACGCTGACGCATGACATGAGCGTCGCCGAATTCCTCCGGAAGAATTTTGCCGATACGAAATACGAGGGGATGCGCCGATCGATCGAGCGCATGGTCGAGGGCTATGACGCGGCCGATCCGCAGCGCGCCAGCATTTTTGCGTTGCGCGAAGAATGGATGGGTGGCGATCGCGGCGAACAGGCGCGCATCGTCGGCGGCTATGGCGCGCTGGTCGATCATCTCGCCGCCGAGTGCCGCCGGCACGGGGTCACGATCCGCTTCGGCGCGGTCGTCACCGCTCTCGAAGACGGCGGCGGCAAGATCGCGGCGCGCTGTGCCGACGGCAGCACCCATGAGGGCGACGCCGCGATCCTGACCGTGCCGCTTCCCCTGCTGAAAGAGATCGCGCTTCCGCCGGCCGCGCGGGAGAAGGTCGCGGGAGCCGACATCGGATTTGGAAACGTGATCAAGCTGCTGTTGCGTTTCGACAGCCGCTGGTGGCTCGCCGCGCGGCGCGAGCTTGCCGATCTGACCTTTGTGCTGTCGGAGCAGAAAATTCCGGTGTGGTGGACGCAGCATCCCGACGAACTCCCGCTGCTCACGGGCTGGTACGGCGGCCCCAAGACCAAGGCGCTGGCGCACCTCAGCGAGCACGAGCTGATCGAAACGGGACTTTCCTCGCTCGCCGCCATCTTCGGCTGGCCGGTGGAACGGCTCAGGCCGCATCTGCAGGCCGCGCGGGCGATCGATTGGGCGCAAGACCCGTTTGCGCAAGGCGCCTATTCCTGGGCGACGACGGCAACCCGTCGCGCCCAGGCGGCGCTGACGCGCGATGACGGCGGCGCCATCTTCTTCTGCGGCGAAGCGCTCTATCGGGGGCGCGACATGGGCACGGTCGAGGCGGCGCTCGCCAATGGCCGGGACACAGCGCAGGCGATCATTCGCGGCGCGTGAGCTCGCCGAAGCGGGACAGTTACGACACCCGCCACCCTGTGCCGTCACGCGCAAGCTTGGTCGCGTGCAATCCGAACGGCTCCGGCGTGACGCCGCGGATCCAGAGTTCCATCCTGTTGATTTCGACCTCGATGAAGGCGGCGGCGGCGCGGTCGGCCGGCGTCGGGAAATACGCCTCGTAGTGTTTCTTCCAGAAGCGGCCGACGTCGTCGGCCCGCTCGAGCAGCCGCGCCTTCCCGAACAACGCGACATAAGCCTCATCAGGGTCGGACTGGAAGATCAGCCCGACTTCCCGCTCGCCGCACAATTCATGCGCCTTGCGCGAACGGCCATCGGTGACGAAGCGGATGGTCCACTCGTCCTCGCCTTTCTCGGCGAAGATGCGCCCCATCGGCCGTGCGTTGAAACCGTTTGTCGCTGTCGTCACCAGCCAGCAATAGCGAACCGAATGAATTGTCTTCGCGGCGCCCGCCAGCAATGCGTTCACCCCGGTATTGGCGTCGTTGATCACGTCGAGCATCGGCTTACTCCCATAACAGGACCACTGGCTTTGCATTTAGCAGATGTTGACCCATCGGTCTAGACCATATAGTCTACATCTATGGGCAAACCGATTTTCGATCACGCGGGTTTTATCCAGGCTGCCCGCGCGCTGGCGAACGCGCACGGCCCGGCGGCGGTAACCGTCGATTCCATCGCGCAATATCTGAAGGCGCCGAAGGGCTCGTTCTATCACCGCTTCGCCTCGCGCGACGCGCTGCTCGGCGAACTCTGGCTTACGACGGTGCTGGCCTATCAGCAGGGATTCGTCGCGGCGATCGAGGCCGACGACGGACTTGCCGCGGCACTGCACATCCCTCGCTGGTCGCGGGCGCATCTCGATGACGCGCGGCTGTTGCTGCTCTACAGCCGCCACGACTTCGTGCAGGGCGATTTTCCCGCGCCGCTCAGGCGCGGCGTGCGCGAGCAGGCCGAGCGCGTCGAGGCGTGCCTGGCGCGTTTCGCTCGCGACGCCTTCGGACGTGCCGGGCCTTCGCAGCTCAAGCGCGCCACCTTCGTGCTCGCGGAAGTGCCGATCGCCGCAGTGAAGGGCTATCTCCAACGCCGCGAACCGCCGCCGCCGCTGGCGGATGAGCTG
Organism: uncultured Alphaproteobacteria bacterium; assembly: GCA_963795365.1. Lineage (GTDB taxonomy): Bacteria > Pseudomonadota > Alphaproteobacteria > Rhizobiales > Xanthobacteraceae > Bradyrhizobium. The sequence continues at coordinate 82,967 of CAWCHW010000014.1, read as the reverse complement.
ATCGAGACAACGTATCGGGCGATCGTGGGGGCATAGGCTCTCTCACCCAGCCATCCGCCTTTTCACGCTATTTCTTCTTCGCCGGCGGGCTCTGCGCGGCAGGCGCCGGCGCCGGTGCGGGCGCTGCATTCGCAGCTGTCGTCGCGAAGTAGAAATCCTCCCGGCCCGGCGGCGAGCCATAGGTGAACGGCTGCTGCACATGCTTGGTCGCGGTCCAGACGTCGTCGCGCACGATGTCGAACAGCTTGCGCACCTCGACATGCTCCTTGATGTCGCGCGCCAGCGCAGTCGCGAACGGGCTGTCGCCGCTCTCGCCGTCGAGCGCGGTTTCGCCGTGTTTGGCGGCGTACACCACCATGAAGCCGGCGGAGGGCTCGATGTTGGAAAAGCCCTTGTCGACGAGCTTCAGCGCGATGGTGTGCTGCATGGCCGGCGCGAACGGATTATCGCGGCAGGCATCGAGCATCAGAAGCCGCAAGCCGCGCGCACCGCTGGCAGCCGCGATCACCTGCTCCAGCGCCACTGCTTCGGTTTCGGCGTCCTTGTCGACCTTGAGCCTGGCATCGATGGGCACGAGGTAATTGACGCCGCCGATCTCGAAGCCGTGGCCGGCGTAGTACACCACGGCCCAGTCGGCCTTCTCGGCCTCGGCCGCAAAGCTCTTCAGCGTCTCGAAGAACTTGTCGCGGGTGAGATCGTTGGCCAAGGTCACCGTCTGGAAGCCCAATTCCTTCAGCGAGGCCGCGATCAGCTTGGCATCGCGCGGCGGATTGTCCAGCGCAGGCACGGTCTTGTAGGCCCCGTTGCCGATCACGAGCGCAATGCGACGCCCCGCACTGCCGGCCGGTCCTTGCTCGGTCAGCGCGGCAAGCCGTTCCTGCGCCTTCTTGCGCGCGATCGCGACGTCGATATCGTCAAACGTCGTCAGCGTAACCGCGGCCGAACGATAGTCGGTGCGCGCCTGCGGCAGATCGCGCCGCCTCTCGAAAATCTCGCCGCGTTCGAGGTGCGCGAAGATGTTGTTGGGATTGACGGCGAGAACCTCGCTGATGTCTTTCAGCGCGGCGTCGAGATTGCCCTTGCGGATATAAGCCTCGGCACGGCTGGTGATGGCATATTGGTATTTCGGATATTTGGCGATCACCTTGCCGCATTCATCGATCGCGGCGTCGAATTTGCCTTGCTCGGTGTAGACGTTGCAACGAAAAGCGCCCGGCTGGCCCGGCTTCGGATCGGCCGCCTCGGCCGCCGCGAACTCGGTCAGCGCGCCCTCATAATCCCTGTTCAACAACAGGACGCGGCCCCGATTGAGATGAGGATGATACAGATCGCCCTTGATCTTCAGCGCGGCGTCGAAATCGTCCAGCGCGCTCTGCAATGCGCCCTGGCGAAGATGAAGCGTCCCGCGATTGTTGTAGGCCATCGGGAAATTCGACCGCTTGCGCAAGGCCAGATTGTAATCGGCCAGCGCGAGATCATCCTCTCCCTTGCTTTCATGGGCCCAACCGCGCCCGTTGAGCAGGCCGGCGTGGTCCGGATCGAGCTCGATGCCCTTGCTGTAGGCTTCGATCGCCTTGTCGAGGTTGCGCTTCTTGAACAGCGCATCTCCCCGCACGGCGTAAGCAACGGCGAGATCCTTCGGCGCCGCCTTGCCGTCCGCAATCAGGCGCTCGCAGGCGTCCTCGCGCGTTTTCGGATCGTCCTGTCGGGTGCGGCAGGTCGCGACGTCGTCAGCCGGAGCAGGATCCGCCAAAGCGGGAACGGCAAGCCACCCCAGCGCGACGAGCGAAAGGCAAAGCGAGCGCCACATGCAAAACTGCTCCAGCCGGACAAAGGTTTGTCGGTTCACGATCGCGCCGGTTCACTTATCGCCGGTTTCGGCGGTTTCGCCAATCGCGGGCTAACGCCCTGGCGGTGCGTCATTTATTCACGCAGTCGTGTCCGTAGCGTTGTAACAATCGGGGAGGACGGCCGTATCTTCGGGTGTTGAGAGGGCAAAAGCGATCGTGAAGCCGCCGTCGCGCCTACCCCTTTGTTTGCGCATGATCTTCCCGGAAAACCGCTGCACACTTTTCCGGATCATGCGGTAAACTGCCGCCAATTCCAGACAACACGAGGACACAACATGCGCCGCAACCCCTTCCGCTTCGCCCTCGGTGCCGCCGCCATCGGCGCGCTGGCGATCGCCGCCTTCGCCGTTATGCCGTCGCTCGCCGCCGAGGACGCGGTGAAAATCCCGCCGCCCGCGGCCGACGCCTCGAGCGCCGACGGCCTGCAGACTGCCGTCGTCGCCGGCGGCTGCTTCTGGGGCGTGCAGGGCGTGTTCCAGCACACCGCCGGCGTCAAGAGCGCCGTCTCCGGCTATGCCGGCGGCAGCCAGATGACCGCGACCTATGACCAGGTCTCGAGCGGCAGCACGGGACACGCCGAATCCGTGCAGATCAAATACGACCCGAAGCAGATTTCCTACGGCAAGATCCTGCAGATTTTCTTCTCGGTGGTGCACGATCCGACCCAGCTCAACCGCCAGGGCCCGGACTCAGGCACGCAATATCGCTCGGCGATTTTCACGACCTCCGACGAGCAGAAGAAGGTGGCGGACGCCTATATCGCCCAGCTCAACGCAGCCAAAATCTACGGCAAGCCGATCGTCACCAAGGTCTCCCCGCTGCAGGGCTTCTTTGCGGCCGAGGCCTACCACCAGGATTATCTGACGCTGCACCCGAACCAGCCCTATATCGCCTATAACGACCTGCCGAAGGTCGAGAACCTGAAGAAACTGTTCGCGGACAACTATATCGAGAAGCCGACGCTGGTCCGCGCGGTGACGAACTAGTTTCGATTGGAACAGTGTGTCGAAGAACACCTCTCCCCACTGGGGAGAGGTGAACCGAGTGAGTTGATGGATCGATTGGAGGAGTATTGGAGGAATAATGGCTGACACCAGGACATCAGACAAAGTCACCAAAAGCGAAGCCGAGTGGCGCAAGGAACTGACGCCGATGCAATATGCAGTATTGCGCGAAAAGGCGACCGAGCGGCCGTTCACCGGCGAGTACGAGTACGAGACGAAGCCCGGCACCTATGTCTGCGCCGGCTGCGGCCAGACCCTGTTCGAATCCGATGCCAAGTTCGATTCCGGCTGCGGCTGGCCGAGCTTCACCGCACCGGCCGCCGACGGCCATGTCGACGAGGAGCACGACACCACCCACGGCATGCTCCGCACCGAGGTGCTGTGCTCGAAATGCTCCGGCCATCTCGGCCACGTCTTCCCCGACGGGCCGGGGCCGACCGGCCTGCGCTACTGCATCAATTCGGCGGCGCTGAAGCTGAAGCCGAAATAATCGCCTCTCACATTCGAACGCGTATCAAACCCCGCGCGACCAACAGCTCGGCGCGGGTTTTTTCATCGGGCTCGCGCGCGAACGAAAGGAATTTTCCGATCATGCGGAACACAGAGCGCCTGCTGCTGGCCTGTCTCACCATGGAGAGCCTGCTGGTTTATCCTGCCTTCGCCGCCGACAAGGTCTCCCTGTTCAAGGTGATCACGGCCAAAGACGAGATCGTCATCGGCCTTTCCGACGACGAGCTTGCGAAGATGGACGGCAATGCCGCCGGCATCGCGAAAACGCTGGTCGCCAAGGGCTCGCTCGGCGTCTGGCAATATGCCGTGCGCAAGGCCGCCAGCGGCGATCTCGAACAGGCGCCGCTGCGCAAGATCGGCCTGATCGCCGCAGAGTCGCTGCGCGTCGAGCCCTATGCGACGCCGCTCAAAGTGTTGCCGATCGAGGAAGGCTCAGAAATAGCGCTTCCGTTCTTGGAAGGCGCGGCATGAATATGCTTTGCTGGCGCGGCGGAGCGGTGTCCTCACGCGCCGTGCGCTGAAGGGAGAGCATCATGTCGCTTGGGCTGATTCTGATCATCCTCGTCATTATTTACCTGCTCGGCGGCTTCTCCGGCCGTTTCGGCGGCTACGGCTACGGGATGGGCCATTCCGGCATGGGGCTCGGCGGAGTGATTTTGGTAGTATTGCTCGTCCTGCTTCTGCTGCACAAAATCTGACCTTCTAAGGTCTTGATATGGCAGCGTTAACTACGCATGCGCTGACTGCATGGAGGTTCACGATTTGATCCGATGGGGTTCGCAATTTTGTCAAACAGGCCTATATTAGGGGACGAAATGACGTGCAGCATGCCGCCACTTGCGGCTTGACTGTCACCCAAAACCCTCAGCCTGCTTACGCCAGCGCCGATAAGATAAAGAGGTCCGCGATCATGCGTCTTATGCGTCCGTTCAACTTCAACACCTCCGCCGAGCTTTTTCCTGCCGCGATCCGCAAGAAGAAGCGGGCCGGTTTCGCTTATCGGCGCTTCGGCACCGCGGCCGAAGCTGTTCGCTTCGCGATCGAGGAACTGCCGGCGGATTTGCTGAACGGCGCCTATCTGCAGGTCGAGGAAGCCCGCTTCGACCAGAGCGGCATCCGCTCGCTCTATGAGAGCGAAGCGTTCCCGCTGCCGCGCCGGCCGCGCAAGCCCGAGCCTGTTGCCGACACCGGCAACAAGGACGCTGCATAGATTTTTCGCTGCTCGCGTGAAGCGCCCTCGGACCATGTCCGGGGGCGTTTTTTTTGCAGTGGAGTTAACGCGGCTGCGTCTCGAGCCAGCGCCGCAACAGCCGCGCATTGCGCATGTTGGCGCGGAACAGCACGTCGATGGCATCGCCGGCGACCGGCACGACGCCGACCACGCCCTGGAAGGCGACATTGCCGAGCATCCGCGCGGTGACGTACCAGGGCGCACCGAGCGCGCGCGCCTCGCGCACCAGCCACAGCGACAATGCCGTGGCGATGACGTCGCCGACCACGGGGATCAGGCCGATGATCCCGTCGATGCCGTAGCGGATGTTGGTGCCGGGCAGCACGAAAGCGACGTCGAGCAGCTTTGCCATCGCCTCCAGCCGTTTCAGGCGCTGATCGCGGGTGAGGTTGCCGAACGGATTGGCGGAGCCGAAATCGAAGCGGAATTCGCGGAACCCCTGCTCCAGCGATTCCGGCGGAATCTCCCGTCCCTCCTGATCGATCACGGGGCCACGCGCCTCCGCGGCGCCGGAATTCGCGCGGGAGGGACTGGGCCGGAATCTGGTGTTGCTGTCGGGCATGGCCATCAGATGGGAACGCGCGAGCGGGCTGCAAGTTGCGTCACCTTGACGGTGGCGCGTGGGTAGCGTCGTGCGCCCTCAAGCGCCGGCCGCCTTCTCCGCGGGAGGCTGCGCCGCTGCCTCCGGCAATTCGCCGACGAATTTGTGCACCAGCCAGGAACTGATCGCGCCGGGGATGAAGCCGACCAGGCCGTACATGACGAACTGGAAAGGACCGGTATCCGGCCCGCGCCCGCCATAGAGGAATTCGGCGGCAAAGAAGGCGATGGCGCCGACCAGCAGCATGCGCACGACCGGCGCGATGCGCCTGACATGGGAGAGGATGTCGTCGATCGCGCCGATCATCAGCGCCGGCAGGAAGCCGAACAGGTAGGAGTATTGCAGCGTCGTGAAAAACACTTTCAACAGCTTGCCGACCAGCGCCGCCGTCATCGGCTGGCTCCAATAGCCGGACATGATCGTTGTGGTCAGCAGCAGCCAGAACCCGCCGAGCAGCGGACCGACCGCGACATAGATCAGATAGCGCTTCATGCCCACCCCTCTCGTCCAACAGAGGATTTATAGCAGCGGCGTGTGAAGGCGGGAAAAAATATTGCCGGAGCGCAACGACGACGATGGTCGAACGCTACTCGCCCCAGGCCGCGAAGGCGTCGTTGAAGGCGCGCTCGCCCGGCGCGCCCTTCTCGATCGCGATGATGGCGCGGCGCTGGTTGGTGTAGACCAGCGGCACGTCGAACCAGGTGCGCTCCTTGAGCAGCTGGATGTTGCGCGCGCGGTCGGCCTCGACATTGGAGAGACCGACCAGGAAGAAGCCGTCGGTGACTTTCACGGCCAGACCGGCAAGCGGCGTGCCGCGCGCCTGCTCGTTCGACTTCATCAGGATGCCCGGCACATTGGAGACGCCGCCGCCGGCAAAGTCCTGCGGCAGGATGAAGGTCAATTCCGCGGTGTGGCTCGCCGGCAGCGATGAATTGGTGTTGCGGCGGAACGACATCGTCATCTTGAATTTGCGATCGGGAATGTCGATGTCGGCGCGCACGGCGATGTCGGCCTTCTGGTTGCCGGTGGCCTTGATCGGTTCGGTGCGCCACACCACGGAGCCGACATATTGCTTGCCCTTGGGATCGGACGGATCCTCGTCATAGAGCACGACGCGTTGCGCCACCGGCGCGACCGGCTGGTCGGACGCCGACGGCTGGCCGACGCGATCGGGAATCTTCGGCCGCGTCGCCGGCGCGGAATTGTCCTTGGGCGCTTCCACCGCGGGCTGCGACTTGAACAGGCCGCCGACGCCCGAGACGATCGACTTGCCCCAGAGGATGCCGGCGCCGACCAGGATCAGCACGATGCCGACGGCGATCGCGCTCTTGAACGGAAACACTGCGCCCGCTCGCGCGCGCTTCGGCTCGCGATCGCGGTCGACGCCGATGCGCGCGCGCGGCACCGGCGGTGGCGGCGAGGCCGGCGTCTGGCGCTCGGTCTCCTCGATCGTGTCGTCCCAGGAATAGGGCATGTCCTGATCGCCGCCGCGATCTTCCAGACTCGGCTCGACCCGGTCGAACTCCGGCGACGGCGACGGCACGTTGGCATAGGTCCGCCGCGCGGCACGGTTGGCCTGCGCCGCGGCGCGGCCGAGATCTTCGGTGTCGGCGGCAATGTCGCGGAAGCCACGCACGCCCGGCGCCTGGGTGTCGTCGGCGCGGCGCGGACCACCGGCCCGATTGGCCGGCGGCAGCGGCGGATCGGGCATATCGATCGGCGGCGGCTGCGGACGCGGCGGGGGCGCTTCGCCTCGCGAATCGCGAGGCGGACGCGGCTGGCCTTCCGGCCGAAGTGGCGGCCGGTCGTTGCGCGGGGGCGGCGGCGCAGACGGCTCCGGCGGGCGCGGGCGAATGGTCGGGCCTGCGGGTCCACCGGCCGCGGGCGTCTCACCGGGACGGTTGCGGCGGAGCGCATCGCCCGCGGTGGCACGCGAACCACTGCGCGCCTCACGGGCGCGCTGGGCCGCTTCGGATTCCACCTTGCGCACGGCCTCTTCCAGCGACAGCCGCTCGCGAGTGATTTCGGATTCCGACAGCGGCGGCTGCACGCCGCGCAGCTGCGCGATCAGCGCGGCACGCGCGCGCTCGTAGAGCGCACGTCGGGCCTCGCCGGGGGCACTGGGGTCCAGTCCGGCAACGGCGCGAGCGATCAGCGGGTAGTAATCGGCCATATCAACTCAACTGTGCGCACTTTGCGGTAATATCTCGTTAAGCCTCGAAGGGGTTCTGAACCAGGATAGTATCCTCGCGTTCGGGGCTTGTGGAAAGCAAGGCGATTGGACAACCCACCAATTCCTCGACCCGGCGGACATATTTGATGGCCTGGGCCGGCAGGTCCGCCCAGGACCGGGCGTTGGCGGTCGGCTCCTTCCAGCCCTCGATGGTCTCATAGATCGGCACTACCCGGGCCTGCGCGCCTTCGCCAGCCGGAAGATGGTCGATCTCCTTGCCGTCCAGCTCATAACCTGTGCAGACCTCGATGCTGTCGAAGCCGTCGAGAATGTCGAGCTTGGTCAGCGCCAGGCCGTTGATGCCGCAGGTCCGCACGGTCTGCCGCACCAGCATGGCGTCGAACCAGCCGCAGCGGCGCTTGCGGCCGGTGTTGACGCCGAATTCCTTGCCCCTGCGGCCGATCTCCTCGCCGATCTCGTTGTTCAACTCGGTCGGAAAGGGCCCTAGCCCGACCCGCGTCGTATAGGCCTTGCAGATGCCCAGGACATAACCGACAACGCCCGGCCCCACGCCGGTGCCGGTTGCCGCCTGCGCCGCCACGGTGTTGGACGAGGTGACGTAGGGGTAGGTGCCGTGGTCGACATCGAGCAGCGCGCCCTGCGCGCCCTCGAACAGGATACGCTTGCCCTCGCGGCGCTTGATGTCGAGCAGCCGCCACACCGTCTCGGCATAGGGCAGAAGCTTCGGCGCCATCTCGGTGAGGTCGCGCAGGATGCCCTTGCCGTTGATTTCCTCGAGATTGAAGCCGCGCCGCAATGCATTGTGGTGAGCCAGCAGCCGATCGATCTTGTGCGGCAGCGTGTCGAGATCGGCAAGATCCATCAGGCGGATGGCGCGGCGGCCGACCTTGTCCTCGTAAGCCGGCCCGATGCCACGCTGCGTGGTGCCGATCGCGGTCAACTTGTTGCCGGACTCGCGCAAGGCGTCGAGCTCGCGATGCAATGGCAGGATCAGCGTGACGTTCTCGGCGATCCGCAGATTTTCGGGACTGACGGCAACGCCCTGCGACCTGAGCTTGGTCACTTCGTCGAGGAAGGCCTGCGGATCGAACACCACGCCGTTGCCGATCACCGCGAGCTTGCCGGGGCGCAGCACGCCCGACGGCAACAGCGCGAGCTTGTAGGTCTGGCCGTTGATGACGAGGGTGTGGCCGGCATTGTGGCCGCCCTGAAAGCGCACGACGACGTCGGCCTGCTCCGACAACCAGTCGACAATCTTGCCCTTCCCTTCGTCGCCCCACTGGGCGCCGACGACGACGACGTTGGCCATTCGCGGACACTTCCCTCTGCAACTTGATCCTTACGAGCATGATTGGTCCGGAAAATGGTCCCCTACTTCCGGCTCATGCGCCCAGCGTAAATCACGGCCGGGGCCGCTCGCATGCGAGGCGTGTATCCGGATAAAGGAAGCAGGCGACAGAGGCAAGCAAGAACGGGGTTTTCGGGCCGGCGAATCCAGCAGCAAGCCCTTGATATCCCCGGAAAATCCGTTTCCTTGTCGAAACCGGGCGCGGAAGACGCGGCCACGATTGATGCGCGCTTTCATGCGCATGGTCGCGATGCGCACCGCGCGGTTGCTGCCGGCGGGGAATCCGTGTCTGTGGTGCAGCCGGGCAGCGCCGGGTGCGGAACCAGCACCGGGCCGCGTCGCGGCGCATCGAGGTCAATGATACCCGCTGATGGCCGCGTCCGACCAAACCACATCATCGCAGACGACATCGTCAGGGCTCTGGATCGCCAACCAGCCCTTTCTCCTGCTTTGCATCACCGCCGCCTGCTGGGCCGGCAACGCCATCGTCGGCCGGCTTGCCGCCGGCCACATCCCGCCGGTGACGCTGTCGTTTCTGCGCTGGTCGGCCGCGTTCCTGATCATCCTGCCGTTTGCGTGGAAACATCTGAAGCGCGACTGGGCCGCGATCCGCGGCAAGCTCGGCGTGATGATCCTGGTCTCGGTCACCGGGATCGGCGTCTTCAACACGCTGCAATACTGGGCGCTCGAGTACACGACGGCGCTCAACACGCTGCTGCTGCAATCGGCGGGGCCGCTGATCGTCGCGGTGTGGTCGCTGGCGCTGCTCGGCGTGCGCCTGACCTTGGCGCAGGCGATCGGCGTCCTGCTGTCGATGATCGGCGTGCTGATCATCCTCACCCGCGGCGACGTCACCACGCTGACCAATATCCAGTTCAACAAGGGCGACCTGATCTTCCTGGTCGCGCTGACGAGCTTCGGCCTCTATTCGGTGCTGACCTTGAAGCGGCCGGCCATCCACGGCCTGTCGTTTGCCGCCTTCACCTTCGGCGCCGGCGCGGCCGCGCTGATTCCGCTGCTGATCTACGAGTTTTTCACGCGACCGAGGATGACGTTCGACGCGCACAATCTGCTGACGCTGTTCTATGTCGCGGTGTTTCCCTCGATCGTCGCCTATCTCTGCTTCAATCGCGGTGTGCAGCTGATCGGCGCCAACCGCGCCGCACCGTTCTTCCATGTGGTGCCGGTGTTCGGCGCGGTGATGGCGATGGTGTTCTTGAGCGAAATGCCGCAGGCCTTCCATTTCATCGGCTTCGCGCTGGTGCTGACCGGCGTCTACATCGCCTCGCGCAGGCAGGGGTAGTAGCTTCGTCATTGCGAGGAGCGAAGCGACGAAGCAATCCATCTTATCAGCTATGTAGAGCTCTGGATTGCTTCGCGGAGCCCGTCATCGGGCGCGCATTCGCGCGACCCGTTGGCTGGCAATGACGAAATCCTCATCCCCTCGCAAACTTGCTGTAGCTCTCCGACGTCGCGATGATGACATGGTCGGCGCAGCCGTTGCGGCGGTGCGGATCGGACTTCGTCTTCGTAATCGGCCGAAGTCATCATCTCGATGAAGGCCGCCACCGTGGGATAATAGACCAGCGCCACATAGTCCCACTGGTTGCCTTCCTCGATGCCGAGCGCCACCGCTGTGGCATTGCCGGTCCAGAGCAGCGTGCCGCCGCGCGCCTTGATCATCGGCACGGTCAGCGCGCTGTAACGTAAGTAGGCATCCCAGCCCGAGCCATCGCCGTCGAGCGAGCGCTCGCGAAACCGCATCAGGTTGACCATCACGACAGGCTTGTCGCGCGCCAGCGATTCCAGGCCCCTGATATTCAACAGCTCCACGCCCATCGCCGTCTCCGTTTTCGTCCAGCAGGATTTCCCGCATTGTAGCATTGCATGCGCTGGTGCTGGCGGGCGTGATCATCGCCTCGCGGCAGGGATTGGCCTGAACCGCGGTCTTGCCTGCCGTTTTGCCTGAGTGCCATGCCCCGCGACGGCCTAGCAATGGCGTGTCCACCCATGCTTTTATGCCGCCCGCAAAAGAGCCCGCGGGGCCGAATACAGGGAGATCCGATGTCAAAGTTCAGGGTTTTGACGCCGAAGGGCGCGAGTTTCACGGTGGCCGGCGGCGGCTATGACTATGAAAAGGAGGCGCTCGACCTTATCGGCGCCGAGATCGTCGAGGCGCCGGCGAACGAGGCCGAATTTATCGCCGCGGCGAAGACGGCGGATGCGATCTACGCCAAGGGCATGCCGATCACCAAGGCGGTCATCGACGCCCTGGAGAACTGCAAGGTGATCACGCTCGGCAGCGTCGGCGTCGACTCGGTCGACGTCAAGGCGGCGACCGCGCGCGGCATTCCCGTCACCAATGTTCCCGACACCTTCATCGAGGAAGTCGCCGATCACGCCATGACCTTGCTGCTCGCGGGCTTCCGCCGCCTGATCGAACAGGACAAGTTGGTGCGCGACGGGCGCTGGAGAGAGGGCCGCCCGGCCTTGCTGAAGATTCCGCGGCTGATGGGGCAGACGCTCGGCTTCGTCTCGTTCGGCCGCGTGGCGCGCGCGGTGGCGAAGCGCGCCGCGCCGTTCGGGCTGCGAATGATGGCGTTCGATCCCTTCATCCAGGAAACGCTGATGTTCGATCACGGCGTGTTACCGGCGACACTGTCGGAGGTGCTGTCGCAATCCGACTTCGTGTCGATGCACGCGCCGGCCCGGCCCGAGGTGCATCACATGCTCGGCGAGGCGCATTTCAAGCAGATGAAGAAGAGCGCGGTCTTCGTCAACACGGGGCGCGGCGCCACCGTAAATGAGGAAGCGTTGATCAAGGCGCTGCAGGAAGGCTGGATCGCACATGCCGCACTCGACGTGCTGGAGACGGAGCCGCCGTCGCACAACAATCCGATGCTGCGGATGGAGAACGTGACGCTGACCGCGCATGTTGCGTCGGCCTCGGCACGTTTCGACGAGGCCCGCAAGCGGCGCGTAGGCTACGAATTGTCACTGGTGCTGCAGGGCATGTGGCCGGTAAGCTGCGTCAACCCGTCGGTGCTGCAGACCACCAAGCTGCGGCGCTGGCAGCCGGTCGGCATGGATCGCGGACCGAACAGCTAGCGGCGAGCGCAAACGCGGCGGGGATCACAGGGACAATGTCATGACTCATGAGTTCACCCGCCGCGACACGCTCGGGCTCGGGCTGTCCGCCGGACTCCTGGCCGCGACTGGCGCGCGCGCGCAGGCCCAGGATTCGCTGATCAAGGCGGCCGATGTTCCCGCGCCCGCTTTCCCGATCGAGAAGGGCGCGTCCTTGCGCATGCTGCGGCCGGTGCGTTTCGTGCAACAGGACGAGGACGTCTTCCGCGCCAACGCCAAACGCTTCACCGAGAAGACCGGCGTCGAGGTCAAGGTCGATTTCGTCGGCTGGGAGGACATCAACCAGCAGACCGCAGTGACCGCGAACTCGGGCGCCGGACCCGACATCATCATCGGCTTCACCGATGCGCCGCACATCTATGTCGAGAAGATCATCGAGCTGAACGACCTCGCCGACTATCTCGGCAAGCGTTACGGCGGCTGGATGTTCCTCGCCGAGAAATACGGCAAGCGCCACAAGAGCAACAGCTGGATCGGATTGCCGTTCGGCTCGGCCAGCGGCCCGCTGGTCTACCGCAAATCGCTGGTGCAGGCGGCGGGGTTCGAGCGCGTGCCGGACGACCACGAGAATTATCTGAAGCTCTGCCAGAAGCTGAAGGCGGCCGGAAAGCCGCCGGGCTTTGCGCTGGGCAACGCCGTCGGCGACGCCAACGGCTTTGCAAGCTGGCTGTTGTGGTCGCATGGCGCGCAACTGCTCGACGAGGAAGGCAACCTCATCATCAACAGCAAGGAGACGATTGCCGCGCTGAAATACCTGAAGGAGCTCTATCCGACGTTCATCGCGGGCACGCCGTCCTGGAACGACGTCAGCAACAACCGGGCCTATTCGGCGCAGGAGATTTCGCTGACGGCGAACGGCGTGTCGCTCTATTTCTCGCTGAAGAACGATCCGGCGACGAAAGCGATCGCCGACGACACCGAGCATCAATTCCTGCCGAAGGGCTTCGCCAAGACCTCGCCGATGGGCGGGCTGACCCTGAACGCCATGGTGTTCAAGCACAGCCCCTACCCCAACGCGGCCAAGGCCTTCCTGCAGTTCATGATGGAAAGGGAGCAGTACGAGCCCTGGATCAATGCCAATTCCGGCTACTGGGCGCATCCGCTCGAGGCCTATGCCGACTGCGCAGTGTGGTCCGGCGATCCCAAGGTGAAGATCTTCAAGGATACGATGAAGAACCGCTACTGGAACGGCTATGCCGGGCCGATCTCGACCGCAACCGGCGCCATCAATGCCGACTACGTGGTGGTGCAGATGTGCGCTTCGGTCGCGACCGACGCCGCGACGCCGGAAGCCGCGGCCGCGGAAGCCGAGCGGCGGGCGAAGCGGTATTTCAGGAGGTAATCGTCATTGCGAGGAGCGTCAGCAACGAAGCAATCCAGAACAGCGCGGATGAAGCCTGGATGCTTCGCGGAGCCTGTCATCGGGCCGCGCTTCGCGCGGACCTCGCAATGACGGCTAGAGTGGACCAATGTCCGTCACGACACTGAACGCACGGGGCCTGGTCCAGCGGCAACCGAACTGGTTCGTCCGATTGCTGGACTACAAGCCGTTTCTGATCGTCGTTTGCCTCACGCCCGCAATCGGCCTGCTCACGGTGTTCCTCACCTATCCGCTGGGGCTGGGCATCTGGCTCGCCTTCACCGACACCACCATCGGCCGCCGCGGCGTCTTCGTCGGATTCGAGAATTTCCAGTACCTGCTCACCGATCCCCTGTGGTGGAACGCGGTGTTCTACAGCATCTTCTACACGGCGGTGGCGACCTTCGGAAAATTCGCGCTCGGCTTCTGGCTCGCGATCCTCCTCAACAACCACTTCCCGTTCAAGAGCATCATCCGCGCCATCGTGCTCTTGCCCTGGATCGTGCCGACGGTGCTGTCGGCGATCGCGTTCTGGTGGATCTACGATCCGCAATTCTCCATCATCTCCTACCTGCTGGTCGACGTGCTGCACGTCCGCAGCTCCAATATCGATTTCCTCGGCAGCCCCTGGCCGGCGCGCTTCTCGCTGATCGTGGCCAATATCTGGCGCGGCATTCCCTTCGTCGCGATCTCGCTGCTCGCGGGATTGCAGACCATCTCGCCCTCGCTTTATGAGGCGGCGATGCTCGACGGCGCCACCTCCTGGCAGCGCTTCCGCTACATTACTTTCCCGATGATGATGCCGATCCTGGCGATCGTGATGACCTTCTCGATCATCTTCACCTTCACCGATTTCCAGCTGGTCTACGCCATCACCCGCGGCGGGCCGATCAATTCGACCCACCTGCTCGCGACCCTGGCGTTCCAGCGCGGCATCGCCGGCGGCGAGCTTGGCGAGGGCGCTGCGATCGCGGTGTCGATGATCCCGTTCCTGGTGTTTGCGACGCTGTTCTCCTATTTCGGCCTGGCGCGGCGCAAATGGCAGCAGGGAGAGGCCAATGACTGACGCGGTCGCGCAAGGCCCGGTCAACACCAACGCGGCGCCGCCGGAGACGATGGACTGGGATTCGCGCGCGCGGCGCGCGGTCATGATCTATATCCCGCTCGCCTGCTTCGTGCTGATCCTGCTGTTTCCGTTCTACTGGATGGCGGTGACCGCATTCAAACCGAACGCGGAGATGCTGAACTACAAGGCGCATAATCCATTCTGGATCACTTCGCCGACCCTGCAGCACATCAGGCATTTGCTGTTCGAGACCGCTTATCCGCACTGGCTGATGACGACCATGTCGGTCGCGATCGGCGCCACCTTCCTGTCGCTGCTATCGAGCACGCTTGCGGCTTACGCGATCGAGCGGCTGCGCTTCCGCGGCAGTCCCTATGTCGGGCTCGGCATCTATCTCGCCTACCTCGTGCCGCCGTCGATCCTGTTCATTCCTCTGGCAACCGTGGTGGCGCAATTCGGCCTGTTCGACAGCCCGCTGGCGCTGATCCTGGTGTTTCCGACCTTCCTGGTGCCGTTCTGCACCTGGCTCCTGATCGGCTATTTCAAGTCGATCCCTTATGAGCTGGAGGAATGCGCGCTGGTCGACGGCGCGACCCGCCTGCAGATCCTGTGGCGGATCACCTTGCCGCTCGCGGTGCCCGGCCTGATCTCGGCCGGCATTTTCTCGTTCACATTGTCCTGGAACGAGTTCATCTATTCGCTCGCCTTCATCCAGAGCAGCGCCAACAAGACCGTGCCGGTCGCGATCCTGACCGAGCTCGTCTCCGGCGACGTCTACCAATGGGGCGCGCTGATGGCGGGATCGCTGCTCGGCTCGCTGCCGGTTGCGATCTTTTACTCGCTGTTCGTCGACTATTACGTCTCGTCGCTGACCGGCGCGGTGAAGGAATAGCTACCACTGCTCATCCCCCCTCTCCCCGTTCTTACGGGGAGAGGCGTAGGCGGCCTACGGCCGCCGTCCTCCCTTTATTTGAAGAACGCCGATGCGAAGCATCGGCTATGGGTGAGGGGCTACATCCGCGAGCACAGTACGTGGAGAATCCCCCTCACCCGCGCCTTCGGCGCGACCTCTCCCCGCACGCGGGGAGAGCTGAAGAGAGAAGAATTGGAATAACTACTTGCTTTCCAGCGAATTGACCGGCTCCCAGCCGGGCCCCGGCGGACGCTTGGCGAATTCGCTGGCGCGCTTCAAAAACAGCGCCGACGGCTTGTCGGTGCCGGCTGTGCGGGCAAAGCATGCCACGGTGGCGGCGAATTCGCGCTTGCGCCAGTGCACGAGGCCTTCCGCATAGGCGTCCGCCGCCGCGCGCTGCTGCGGCGTTTCCTCGCCAGCCAGCGCCATCAGCTCGTAGATTTTCACCGGCGTCTCGCGGCCCTGCACCCGCACCGCATCGAGCTCGCGCCAGGTGAACGTCGCGCCTGTTTGCGTCACCGTGGTCTCGGAGGCGATGATGGTGGTGCCGTAGAATTTGTTGGCGCCTTCGAGCCGTGAAGCGACATTCACGGCATCGCTCATGACGGAATAATTGAAGCGGCGTCGCGAGCCGATATTGCCGACCAGCGCCTCGCCGGAGTTGAGCCCCATGCGATGTGCGACCGTCAGGCCGCGGAATGCGGGCGAGGTCGTGTTGAGCTCGTCCAGCTTGGCGCGGCAGAGCAGGGCCGCCTCCGCGGCATGGCGCGCGTGATCGGCATCGTCGACCGGCGCGCCGAACATGGCGACGATGGAGTCGCCGATATATTTGTCGACGTAGCCGCCCTTGCTCTCGATGATGTCGGTCATTGCCGACAGGTACTCATTGACGAAGGTGACGAGCTCGGTCGGCCTCATCTTCTCGGAGATCGCGGAAAAGCCTTCGAGGTCGGAAAAGAACACGGTGACGTCCCGCGTCTCGCCGCCGAGATCGGGCAGCTTGTTGGAAGCAAGCATGCGATCGATCACCTGCGGCGCCAGATAAAGCGCGAAACTCCTGCGTAGCAGCCGCTGACCGCGATCGGTGACCACCAGCCGCCAGGCAATCATCAGGAGCAACGCGAGAAGTCCTGCGATGAAGGGTTCGCTGAGCGGGATCACGTAGGCTTTCGAGAAGGCATAGGTGGCGCCGAGCGCGGTCAGTACGACCAATCCGACATAAGTCGTCGCCGCCACGGCCGGCGCCAGCAGCCATGCCGCGAGCGCCGTCAGCAGCGCAAAGCCGATCGCGAGCGCAATCGTCGGGTTCCTGTCGAACTCGATCAGCCCGTCGCGCGCGATCAGATTGTTGACCGCGGTGGCATGGATGTAGACGCCGGCGATGGTGCTGCGGTTGTAGCGCGTGCCAGTCCCGGCCGGCGGCAAGACGCAGCGTGGCGCGGCCGCTTCCTCGATGCCCGTGGCGAAGCGCTTCGAGGTGAACTTGCGGTCCTCGGCATCGAGCAGCGTGCCGAAGATGACGATCTTGTCGGCGAACTGGCGGCGGAAGAACTCCGTGTCGTCCTTCTCCACGCAGGCGCGCAGGTCCGCCAGCGAATAGGTCCGCACATCGGCCGCGCCGCCGTCGAAATTCAGCGCGAGCGTGCCCTTCACCGCCGAAGGCACGCGATAACCCGCGAGCGTCACGCTGCCATCCGCGCCGATCACGGGCTCCGCTGCGAGCCCGCGGGATGCCAGTTCCAGCGCCATCGAGGGAAGCGGCTTCTCCTTGCCCGCAACACTCAGCGGTATGCGGCGAACCACGTCATCGGGATCGGAATAGATGTTGAGCGGGCGGATATTCTGCGGGCCGCGGACTGCAATACGCTGCCCGTCTGAAGGCTGGTTCGCGCCACCGGTCCGCAACGCCGTGCCGAGCACGACCTTGCCGGCCGCCGCACCCGTCGCCAGCGCACGAAGGAAAGGCCGATCGAAGCCGCGCAGCTTCGTTCCGACCGCGTCGTCGCCGAACGGCAATTCCGACTGCTCGATCGAATTGGCGAAGACGATGTCGAAGCCGGCAACCCTGGCGCCGCCGTCGAGCACTGCCGTCAGCACGCGACCGATCTCGGTGGTCCAGATCGGCGTCGGCGAGCCCTTGAACGGCGGCGCCTCATAGGTCTCCTCGTCGATCGCGATGACGGCAACCGGTGCCGCGGCAGCATCGCGATGCGGGCCGAGCAACTTCCAGCGCAGCACGGTGAGCGCGTCGATCGACCAGCCGTGAGCGAGGTTGATCGGCGGCAGCACGGACAGCAATCCGCTGATCGCGGCGATCACCAGGATTGCGACGGCGTCCCGCCTGAAACTCATCCGCCGCGCTTACTGCAGCGTGACCAGCCGGCCGATCACCGGGCCCGCGCCGGGGGTCGCATTGGGGTCGACCACGAAGGCCGCGAATTTCGATTTCACCGTGATCGAATAGGCGCCGCCGGGCGCAAGCACGATGTTGCTCTTGCCCAGGTCGTAGAATCGTCCATGCGCGGGCTGCGCGCTGGCGAGATCGACCTCATAACGTTCGCCCTTGACGTCAAGGCGCTCCACGACGAGCTTGCCGCGCTCGGAGGTGGCGACGATCGGCGACTGGCCGTGCAGCACCAGCGGCGGCGGGCCCTTCTTTTTGTCGTCCTTCACGCTGCGGAAGACGGTGGCTGCGCTCTCGCCGAGCTCCTTGTCGATGCGCTGGGCCTGGGTCGGATCGCAGGCGACCTTTTCGGTCTTGAAGTCGGCCAGATGCACGGCGCTCTGCTCGCTGCCGACGATGACGGTGCCGATGCCGGAAATGGTCTCGCGCCAGCACGACTTCATGTAGCCGATTACGATCTTGCCGCCTGGACCGAGCTTGATGACCTGGCCGGGCACGACGTAATCCATGA
Organism: uncultured Alphaproteobacteria bacterium; assembly: GCA_963795365.1. GTDB lineage: Bacteria > Pseudomonadota > Alphaproteobacteria > Rhizobiales > Xanthobacteraceae > Bradyrhizobium. Next base: position 64,828 of record CAWCHW010000014.1, on the reverse strand, counting down.
ATTCGGCGCCGGTGACCTTACCCTGCACGTCCTCGACCACGGCCACCGGCGGCTCGGCGCGAGCAATCGCAGTCAAGGCAACAAGGCAGGCGGTTGCGGCAATCAGGCGTTTCATGGCGGACCTCGATGATTTCCTCGCGCCGGAGGGCAGCGCGGCGTCTCGTTAGACGGTTAGTACCACCCGCGAGAGAACAGCGTGAACCATATCACACAAGGGGGACTTTTGGCGGATTCGGTTGTCGCAGGGTGCGCCGCACCGGTTCATTTTACCTACAAAAACAACGCCTCACGGCTTTTTCGTGCGGTAATCGCCAAAGCTGGTGTCGCGCTGGTCGAGCTGCGCCTTCACGCTGCCGCCGTCGCGGCGGAAGCTCGACATGTAGGCGCGGCTCGCTTCCGTGGTGAACGCCAACGCCTGGATCTCCGTCCCCGCGCGCATCGCGGCGCGTGCGCCCATGATCTCCATGGCGCGATGCACCGAGCGCTTGTTGAGCTGCTGCAGCTCGACCGGGACTTTCGCCGCGCGTTCGGCAAAGTCGAGCGTCCGCTGCTCGAGCTCGGCGTGCGGGAACGCGCGCGTTGCAAACCCCCACTCGGCGGCCTCGCGTCCCGACATCGCATCGCCCGTCAGCATCAGCTCCATGGCGCGACGCATGCCGACCATCCAAGGATGATATTGCATGTCCGGCGGGCTCATCAGCCGCACCGGCGGATAGCCGATCTGGGCGTCATCGGCGACGTAGACCACGTCGCAGGCGGTGGCGAGCTCGGTGCCGCCGGCAAGACAATAGCCGTGCACCTGCGCGATCACCGGCTTGGCGAGATCCCAGATCGAGAACCAGCCCTCGACCACATGGCGCGACCATTGCCCCGGCCCTGCCGCCGAGTGATAGGGCTGCTCGATCTTGTTGTCGGCCGAGAGGTCGTAGCCCGCGGAGAAGCAGGGACCGGCGCCGCGCAGGATCGTGATCGACACTTCGGCGTCGCGGTCGGCGGCTTCCAGCACCTCGAAGATTTCAGCCCGCAGGCGGTTGTTCAGCGCGTTGCGTTTCTCGGGCCGGTTCAGCGTGATCCGCCGCACCCGCGGCCGGGGATCGTCGACGAGGATATGCTGGTATGACATCGGTACCTCCCAAAGCCTGTTGCGGCGTTGGCATTTTCATGCCCGAGATTGGCAGCGATGTCATGGGCTTCATGGCCGGCCGCGCTGGCCGAACACGCGGCGCACCAGCTCGGTCGTGCTCCGCACACCGGCCTTGCGCAGGATATTGGCGCGATAGCCTTCGACGGTGCGCGAGCTCAGTCCGAGCGCCAGCGCGATCTCCTTGTTGCTTTCGCCGAGCGCGATTTTCTCGAGCACCTCCCACTCGCGCCCGGTGAGGTGCATCTGATCCCCGAGATCGGCGCGAATGCCGGGCCTGCGCAAGGTTTCGCAGAGCGCGGCATGGACACGCGCGACGATATCGCGGCCGTCGAACGGCTTGGCGATGAAATCGAAGGCGCCGCGACGCACCGCATCGACGGCGAGCGGAATGCTCGCCTCCGCCGAGCTTGCGAACACCGGCGCGCGCCAGTGCTCCGCGCCGATGCGGTCCAGCAGATCGAACCGGCATTTGTCGCGGATGCCGACGTCGAGGAACACGCAGAGCGGAATGCGAATCTTCGCGCGCACCAATAGCCCGGCGCTGTCGGCAAAGCAGATCACCTCATAGCCCGCCAAAGTCAGCGCGCCCGCCAACGTTGCGCGCGCGTCCGCATCGTCGTCGATGACGAAGATCTCGCCGCTGGAATCCGCCCTTGCCTGCATCACAACTCCCGAAATAAAGCCAACAAAAAGCCGGCGGCCGCCGACAGCAATCGGCGAGCGCCGGCAGTTGAAAACCCTGCCGATATCAGTGCTTTCGATGTGAGCCGGGCACCTTGTTGCAATCGCACCGGCGGTTAACGGCGGTATCTATACGGGAGGTAGCATGCCGGTGTTTGACGGATTGGGACATCTGTTTTACATCTCGGGACATCCAACGGACCTCCTGCATGACCCAGCTGATTCGCAGCGCCACGCTGACTCACTACGCAAGACTCGCCCGCTCGGTGGGCCTCGAACCTGCGGCGATGCTGCGGAAGGTCAGGCTTCCCCTCACCTGCCTGGAGCGCCGCGATCTCCGCATTCCCGTACGCAACGTCCGCCGGCTGCTGGAATTATCGGCGGAAGAATCCGGGATCGAGACCTTCGGCCTGCGGCTCGCCGAATACAGCGACGGCACCACTCTCGGGCCGCTGGCCCTGCTGATCCGCGAGCAGGCCACGATCGGCACGGCGGTTGAGGCCTTGTCGCGGTTCATCCACATCCACAACGAAGGCATGCGGCTGGTGATTGGACGACAGGACGATATCGTCACGATCACTTTCCTGCTGCGTGGCGGCGCGCTGCGTCAGGCGACCGAACTGGCGGTGGGGGCCATCAACCGCACGATCGGTGTTCTCTGCGCCCGCAACTGGCAGCCGCTGCAAATTCATTTCTCGCACGGATCGCCGCGCAGCCGGCGGTTTCATCGGCAGTTCTTCGGCTGCGAGCTGATGTTTCACTCCGACTTTGACGGCATCGTCTGCGCGGCCGGCGACCTCGAAAGGCGCATTCCGACGGCCTCGCCCGAACTGGCCCGTTTCCTGGAAGGACGCATCGAAGTGTTCGAGGAACAACTCGACCGATGGGATGCCAGGGTCGCCATGCTCGTGCGCGTGCTGCTGCCGGGCGGAGACTGTTCGATCGAGCGCGTCGCCGAGCATCTCGGTTGCGACCGCCGTACCATTCACCGCCATCTGGCCGAATGCGGCACGACGTTTTCCAAACTCCTCGACGACGAACGTGCCGAGATCGTCACTCGCCTGATCGATGAACGCTCGCGTCCGCTCGCCGAGATCGCGGAGATGATCGGCTTTTCCGCGCAGAGCGCGATGGCGCGCTGGTTTCGCGGACGCTTCGGCTGCAGCATCACGGAATGGCGCAATGATCCGCAGCGTGCGGATGGTTGCCGGACGCTGGTGAAAGAAACAGCGCGGCGATCTGATCGCCGCCTTTCGTCATTTCGAAGGGCGTCGAATGAACAAATATGTCGGTATCAGGCCAAGCAGCGTCATGCCGGCGATGATCCACCAACCCCGATGGAACGCGGAAATCCGCTCAGTCAACGACGTTGGCGTGCCGATGACGGCGACGAAGATCGCGACGCCCACGGCCAGCGAGGCCTGCCGGATCATGTTGATTACACCCGAACCGGTCGCAAACGACGACGGTGGCAGCGATGCCGCGCTGACGCCCATCAGGGTCGGAAACGTCAGACCGACGCCAATTCCGGTCGGTACCATCCCGCCGATGACTGCGATCATGCTCGGCTCCGCACCGATCATCGTGAGCCACAGCAAAATTCCCGCGACAAAGAAGAAAATGCCGGCGGTAATCACGACGCCCGCCCCGAACCGCGCGATCAGCCGTCCGGCGAATAGCAGCGACGTGATCGGCACCATCAGCGGTCCCGGCGCAATGGCGAGGCCGGTTTTCAGAGCGGACCAGCCCCAGGCCGTCTGCTCCCAAAGGGCGACGGACAGCAGCATCGCACCGAAAGCCGCGGAATAAGGCGCCATCACCAGCGACGCCCCGGTGAACGGACGAACCTTGAAGAGCGCGGGATCGACGAAAGGATTTGCGGAACGAAGACAATGTCGCACGAACAGGCCCAGGCAAACGGCAGCGGCCAGGAACGCGGCTGCCGTTCCGGCGGAGGTCCAGCCCCAATCATTTGCTTTCACGATCGCGAGCGTCAGCGTGCCGATGCCGCAGGTGACCAGCAGCGCTGCCCGGAAGCTCGGCCGCGGCACGTCGTGGCCACGCACTTCCGGCAGCTTCCACCAGCCGATCAGAATCGCGAGCAGCCCGATGGGCACGTTGACCATGAAGATCCAGCGCCAACTGAAGGTGACAAGCACGCCACCCACCAGAGGCCCGAGTGCAGCCGCGACGCCGCCGATCGCCGTCCAGGTCCGAACCGCGTGAGCCCGCCGGTCGGGCGGAAAGGACGCCAACAGCAACCCCAGCGAGGTCGGTGTCATCAGCGCCGCGCCGGCCGCCTGGACGACGCGGAACGCAACGAGTGCGCCGACACTGCCGGCCAGCGCACAGGCAGCCGAAGCGACGGTGAAGAGTCCGACGCCGAGCAGGAAACTCAAATTGCGGCTGTGCCGCTCCGCAAGGCGTCCGAAGAACACCAGCAGCGCCGCATAAGCGATCGCATAGGCATTCAGCACCCACGACAGGTCTTCCAGCGAGGCGCCGCGGAGATCGGTGGCGACGTTGGGCAGAGCGACATTGACGATGAATAGATCGAGATTGGCCAGGCAAATGCCGACGCAAACGATCGCAAGCACCTGATTTGGTGTCGCGTATTTGCGCGCTCCGATCGAGCCGGGCGCTGCATCGAGCACACCCGCCGCCTGCACCTTCAACTCCGACATTCGAAGCTCCCTAATACATGCATATGCACGTATTGCTTATAGGTGCATATGCATGTAAATGTCAAGAGGTTCGACGGAGGCATGGCCGATGGCAAAAAGGGAAACCGAAAACCGATGCAATGTCACCGCATTGCGCAAGGCGACGCGGCACGTCTCGCAGCTTTATGACAACTTGCTCGCTGGCGCAGGCCTGCGCGCCACACAACGGGCAGTTCTGATCTACATCGCGCGATCCGGCACACCGACGATGGGCGAACTCGCGGATGCGTTGGTCCTCGATCGCACCGCGCTCAATCATAATCTGAAGCCGTTGCAGCGCGATGGCCTCGTCACGATCGTGCCCGATCGAAATGACCGCCGCAGCAAGCTGGTGCAACTGACCAAGCGTGGCGAGGCGAAGCTGGCCGAATCTCAACTCGCCTGGAAACAGGCACAGGAAAGGTTTGAGGCTGCGTTCGGAGCGAAGCAGGCAGCTGATTTGCGCAGAACGCTGGACTTGATTGCGTCTCTGGAGTTCTCGGAGAGAACAGCAACGGTGTAACCGTTCGCAAAGCTCGATAAAAACAGCGCGGCGATGTCGTCGCCGCGCTGCCAATCAGCTCAGGTCTGAGCCGGAGAGCTCAGTAGATTTCGAACAGGCCGGCGCCGCCCTGGCCGCCGCCGATGCACATGGTCACCACGCCCCACTTGGCCTTGCGGCGATGGCCTTCCTGCAGGATGTGGCCGGTGAGCCGCGCGCCGGTCATGCCGAAGGGATGGCCGATCGCGATCGAGCCGCCGTTGACGTTGTACTTCTCCGGGTCGATGCCGAGCCGGTCGCGCGAATAAAGGCACTGGCTGGCGAAGGCTTCGTTCAGCTCCCAGATGTCGATGTCGTCGATCTTCAGCCCGTGGCGCTTCAAGAGCTTCGGCACGGCGAATACCGGACCGATGCCCATCTCGTCGGGCTCGCAACCAGCCGAAGCCCAGGCCACGAAGCGGCCCATCGGATTGAGACCGCGCTTTTCGGCGTCCTTGGCTTCCATCAGCACCACAGCCGCGGCGCCATCGGACAACTGGCTGGCGTTTCCTGCCGTGATGTATTTGCCCGGCCCCTTGACCGGCTCGAGCTTGGCGAGGCCCTCCATCGTCGTGTCCGGACGGTTGCATTCGTCGCGATCGACGACGTAGTCGACGATGCTCTCGGCCTTGGTCGCCTTGTCGACCACTTTCATTTTGGTCTTCATCGGGACGATTTCGTCCTTGAACTTGTGGGCCTGCTGGGCGGCGGCCATGCGGCGCTGCGACTCCAGCGAATACTCGTCCTGGTATTCCCGGCTCAGCTTGTAGCGCTCGGCGACGATGTCGGCGGTGTCGATCATCGCCATGTAGATGTCGGGTGCGTTCTTGAGAAGATCGGGGTCCAGGGCCTCTTTCGGATTGCCGAGAGAGGGAACGGAAATGCTTTCGACGCCGCCGGCCACGATGCAATCGGCGCCGTCGGAGCGGATCGAGTTGGCGGCCATCGCGATGGTCTGCAGCCCCGACGAGCAGAAACGGTTGACCGAGACGCCGGCGGTGGTCTTCGGCATGCCGGCAAGCAATGCCGACTCGCGACCGATATTGCGAGAACCGTGGGCGCAATTGCCGAGATAACAGTCCTCAACGTATTCCTTATCAACCCCGGCGCGTTGGACCGCATGCTTGATGGCGTGCGCCGCCATGCTCATGGGCGGGGTGATGTTGAATCCGCCACGGCCGGATTTGGCCAGCCCGGTACGCGCATAGGAAACGACGACAGCCTCACGCATTTCTGCCTCCCTGTTTGAGAGCCGCTTTATGGTTCGTGAAACCGTTACAGCACAGATATTTCGCCGAAAGCAACAGAAACGGGGCCTGCCATGGCCCCAAATTTTCCGTCTCCTAAAATACCGGCGCCCTGCCCGACCGGGCGATTCGCCGGGTTTGTCAGCTCAACAAGGTGCGGGTCTTCTTCTCTGCGTCATAGACCTGGACCTGAAGCATCGGATAAGCCGATTTCAGCTTTCGGCCCGATGCTTCAGCGGCATCGACCGTGTCGAATTCCGTCTTGAAATGACCGTCGACGACAATCGCGAACCCTTCGGCTGGCGGCCGGTCGGCTCGTGTTATTTTCTTCGGCTCCGGCTCTTCAAGTGAGAGAACGGGTTTTTTCATTTTTTTGATCCTTCCAGGATGCCGCGTCGGCTACCCAGGTTCAACTCACCCTGTGAAACGCCGGCGGCAAGGTCTCGCGCACGAGTTCACGCAAATCCAGAACTTCGCCGCTTTCGGTAATGTCCGAGAACAGGACCTCGACAAACGGATGCTGGCGGTTGGACGCAGCGCCTCGCTGATATTTCGCGCTGACAATCCGCTCGATCGCCGCGAGGTTCAGTTTGCCAAGCGCATTGTATTGACCGCGGAACAGACTTTGGCGTGCCCCGCGTTGCTCGGTCGAGTTGGCCCAGACATCCATCACCTTGCGGCCGATGAACGCCTCGATCGGTTCGGAGCCATCCCGAGCCAACAGGCGCAGCCCGTCCATGGAATGCGAGTCCGTCATCGACGCTGAATTGTGTGAGCGACATTGGGAGTCCTCCTGTCGTCGGCGCCTGCGCGTAGCCGCAATCCCTCGCAAAAGCGCTTCGATTGTCGCACCGGCGCGTTCCGAAAATCGAAGGCGACACTTACCAGCGCACGATGACCGCGCCGGCAAGGATCAGACCCAGAAACAGCGGCACCAATATCGGAGGTACCAGCCACTCACGAAGATCGAACTTCTGGATGCCGGACATCGCGACCGCCCCAATCTTGTGGCGGGAGCTCAAGGCCCTCTGTCACCGATAGCGGCCAGATATGGACGGTGATGAGCGCAGCAGAGGCTCTTTCCGTCACGATGTCGAGGGAAATCTCGCAGAAATCGCCGGCAAGCCCAAAGTTTGCATCGACGCCGCTCCGGAAGGCGGCAGGTCACCGCTCATGACACGCCGGAGCGGGAAATATCGACCGTGGACGGCGCGCGAGCGTTGATATCGGGTGGTGGAGCATCCATATGTGCCATGAGCATAAATCGGCTCTTCGCATAAGGCGTGTCCCGGAACGCGACGCCTTAGATGCCCAAATCCCATGAGTAAATCGACCGAACGTCACGTCGCTTCGACGTGCGTACGTTCGGGTCAGGAAACATATGCCCATCGAACGAGCTTCCGTGCGGGTCATTCACAAACCGTGGGGAGTCAGCGATCTGCGGCCATGGAGCAGCATCGACGGCAGCAACGACACCGTGGGCGAATTGTGGTTCGAGCGGGCCGACAGCAACGCCCCGATCCCTGCCCTGCTGCTCAAGCTGCTGTTCACCAGCGAGCCATTGTCGATCCAGGTCCATCCGGACGATACTTACGCGCGCGCGATGGGAATGCCGAACGGCAAGAGCGAGGCATGGTACATCATGTCGGCAGAACCTGACGCACAGATCGGCGTCGGGCTGAAGCGCCGGATCACGCCGCAGGAATTACGGACATCGATCGGGAACGGTTCGATCGTCGACCTGGTGCAATGGCGCCCGGTCGCGAAAGGCGACGTCATCTCCGTCCCGGCTGGCACCATCCACGCCATCGGCGCCGGCATCGTGCTTGCCGAAATTCAGCAGCGGAGCGACACGACATTCCGGTTGTTCGACTATGGCAGGCAGCGCGAATTGCACGAAGACGACGCCGTGGCAGTCGCCAATGCCTGGCCGCTTCGACCCTTCCCCGATCCGACCCGCCTTTCGGCTGAACGGACGCTGCTTGTCGCCGGCCGATACTTCGTTCTCGAGCGACTTGACCTGCCGCAGGCTTCAAGCTGGGCGCTGCTGGCCGAACCGGAGACATGGATCCTCGTTCTCGACGGCCATGCGGCGGTCGGATTGACCGCGTTATCCGCCGGGGAAGCGATCTTCGCTGCCGGCGGTCGCAGCAGCATCGAAGTCGGTGCCAACGGGCTGACCGCCCTGGTCGCCTATCCGGCAGCCGCTCCAGTGGCTTCGTTGTTGCGGCGTCTTGGCGAACCCTCGACCGATCCGGTGCCGCAGACCGCCAGTGCGGTCCCGCAATTGACGGACCGGGCCGAGGCGCGGACGTGACGCCAATCCGCAGGATCGCGGTGATCGGCAATTCGTTGCCGCGCCGCTGCGGCATCGCGACATTCACGACTGACCTGCAACGCGCAATTTCAAGTTCACGGCACAACCTGCAGAGCTCGATCGTGGCGATGACCGACCGCGATCAGACCTACGACTATCCTGTTTCGGTCGTCCTGCAGATCAAGGACGACAGCATCGAAGAGCATGTGCGCGCCGCGGCGTTTCTGAACGCCGGCCGGTTCGACGTCGTCTGTCTGCAGCACGAGTTCGGAATTTTCGGCGGCGAAGCCGGCGCTCACATCATCGAGCTGCTGTCTCGGCTCACCATGCCGATCGTGACGACGCTGCACACGGTGCTGGCCAAGCCAAGTGCGGCTCAACGCGCGGTGATGGATCGCATCGTCGAGGCGTCTGCAAAGATCATCGTGATGGCCAACAAGGGACGCGAACTGCTGCGCAGCGTTTATCGCGTGCCGGATGAAAAGATCGAAATCATCGCCCACGGCATTCCCGACTTTCCGTTTGTCGGGCCCGAAGCGGCAAAGGCCAAACTCGGATTCGGCGGCCGCCCGGTCATTCTCACGTTCGGCCTGCTGTCGCCCAGCAAGGGCATCGAGGTCATGATCGACGCCATGCCCTTGATTTTGCGGCGACGCCCGGACGCGGTCTATGTCGTGCTCGGTGCGACCCATCCCAATCTGGTTCGGGACCAGGGCGAAGCCTATCGCCAAAGCCTGATGGCGCGCGTGCGCGAGCTCGGCATCGAGAATAACGTGGTATTTCTCGACCGGTTCGTTGACCAGGCCACCCTGCTCGAATTCATTTCGATGTGCGACGTCTACGTCACGCCCTATCTCAACGAAGCACAGATGACGTCGGGTACGCTGGCCTACAGTTTCGGCCTCGGAAAGCCGGTCGTCTCCACGCCTTATTGGCACGCGAGCGAATTGCTGGCCGACGGCCGCGGCCTTCTGGTTCCATTTGGCGACGCCGCGGCGATCGGCGACGCGGTCGCGGACCTGCTCACCGACGACCCCCGTCGCCGAGCCATGCGCGAACGCGCCTACGCGGCCAGCAGATCGATGACATGGGAGCGGACCGCCGAACGCTACATGACGGTCTTCGAGAATGCGCGACAGGGCCACGGGCTGAAGGTGATTGCGCGCATGGAGCCGGACGCGACCGCGCTGCACAGCCCCGCGGCGCCGGCCATGCAAACGAGCCATCTTCTGTCGATGTGCGACGATACCGGCCTGTTCCAGCACGCCGTGCATTCGGTGCCGGATCGATCGCACGGCTATTGCGTCGATGACAATGCGCGCGCGCTGATATTGGCCTGTGCCCTCAATGTGCCGGGCGAGCATCCCCTTGCGGACGCGCTGACGGCCCGCTTTGCCGCCTTTGTGCAGCATGCCTGGAATCCCGACACCGGACGATTTCGCAACTTCATGGGCTTCAACCGGACCTGGCTCGAAGACCAGGGGTCCGAGGACAGTCACGGACGAACCCTTTGGGCCCTCGGTGAGTGCGCGCGCAAAGACGGCAGTGCGAGCCGGCGTCGATGGGCCGCCGCCTTGTTCGCCCAGGCACTCCCGACCACAAGGGCCTTTCGTTCGCCCCGCGCCCTGGCCTTCACGCTGCTGGGTCTGGACGCCTATTGCGCCGTTGTTGCCGAGGATCGCCAAGCCCGGAACATCCGCCCTATCCTCGCCGACAGGCTGATGCTCGGCCTGGCGCAGGTGGAAACGCCGGACTGGTCCTGGTTCGAGGAGAGCCTCGCATACGACAACGCGCGCCTGCCGCAGGCCTTGATCGCCACAGGCCTGGCGACGCGAACGCCCGGCTATGTCCAGGCCGGGCTGCGATCGCTACGCTGGCTGATGACGCTGCAAATGACATCGACGGGTCATTTCCGCCCCGTGGGCACCGCCGGTTTCGGCGAATTTCGAACCCCTCCCCGCGCGTTCGACCAGCAGCCGTTGGAAGCCACGGCAACGATCGCCGCCTGTCTCACGGCGTGGCGCGCGGACGACGATGCCGAATGGAAAACCATGGCAACGAAGGTCTTCTCCTGGTTTCTCGGCAATAACGACCTGTCGGTCGCACTCGTCGATCCCGAGACCGGCAGTTGCAGGGACGGACTGCATCCTGATCGTGCCAACGAAAATCGCGGGGGCGAGTCGGTAGTGTGCTATCTTCTGGGACTGGCTGAGATTCGTCAGCTTGCCCGCGTTAGTCTCAATCCGACAAATCCCGTGGTGCTTCACGCCATCGGCGCTTGATCTGACGCTCACTCCGGCCAACCGAGGGCACGTTGTCGCAAGCCACTTTTCTAAATCGGCGCGCACTCCATCTGCGCCCCGACCCGGCGCGCGTTATCGTACGCCCGTTCAAGCCGGCAACGGAGCCCCGCGATCTCAATCCGACCGACAAGACGCGCGCCAATCATATCGTCGAGCGCGTTCTCGATCTCGATTCGGAAGCCGCCGCCAGCCAGCTGGCGGACGTGCTGGAGAACTTCAAGGGTCGTCACCGCAACCTGCTGGAAACGTTCGAGGTCCGCGCCGACGAAATGGAGCAGGCGCTCGCGACGCACTGCAGCTTTTCGGAAGTCCAGCGCCAGCTCATCGGCGCCTATTTCCTGAACGAGTATTCGTTCGAGGCGTCGGCATTGTTCAATCCCAGCATCGTGCCGCATCCCGATCAGTCGGGAATTGCGGCCGGCAGCCTGCGCTTCATTCTGAGCTTGCGTGCCGTCGGCGAGGGACACGTATCGTCGCTGACCTTTCGCGCCGGCAGCATCGCCGCCGATGGCAGCATTGCGGTCGATCCGACGGCCCGGCTCGCTTCAAGTCCGCGGATCGGGTATTCGATACCGGGACCCATCGGCGATGAAGTTGAAGTGGTCTTCGAAGCGGACCAGGACATCAGCGAACGGGTCATCTTTCCGATAACGGCCTCGCAGTCGCACGGCATCGAGGACGCCCGCTTCGTCGAATTCACCGATGGCGGCAGGAAGACCTACTACGCAACCTATACCGCCTATAACGGCACGGCGATCCGATCGGAATTGATCGAGACCAGCGATTTCCTGTCGTTTCGGATGTCGCCGATGCAGGGCGCTGCCGCGCGCAACAAGGGCATGGCGCTGTTTCCGCGCAGGCTCGACGGCAAGTACGCCATGATCGCGCGACAGGACAACGAGAATCTCTATCTGGTTTATTCAGGCGACCTACGCCGGTGGGAAGGCGGTCAGGCGATCCTGAAGCCGCAATTTCCCTGGGAATTCGTCCAGATCGGCAACTGCGGATCGCCGATCGAGCTGGAAGAAGGCTGGCTGCTGCTCACGCATGGCGTCGGCCCGGTGCGAAAATATTCGATCGGCGCGGCACTGCTCGACAAGCGCGACCCATCCAAGGTGCTGGCGCGATCCCGCGAACCGCTGCTGCGGCCCGAGCCGTCCGAGCGCGAGGGATACGTTCCCAACGTGGTCTATACCTGCGGAGCCATGCGGCACAATGACCAGATCATCCTGCCATATGCCGTATCGGACACCTTCTCCAACTTTGCGACCATCAAGATATCAGCGCTGCTGCAAGCGATGGCATGAAACGGACGTTGCTGCTTGCGACCTGTCCGTCCAAAGGAGAGCCCCATGGCTCGCGAAACCATCTACTTCGTTCAGGCATTCAATGCCGGCCGCGGAGGAAACCTGAAAGGCGACGCTCCGATCGCCTGCAAGACGCAGACCAGCGCGCTTCGAACGGCGGAGCGGCTGGCACCGAACAAGCTCGGCGTCGTTGCCTTCTCCTCCACCGGCGATCCGGAAATGGGTGACTATGACGACGAGCCGACGGTCATCTTCCGCCAGGGCCAGGTTCCTTCCGGCTTCGACTGAGACCGTCTTGACCGTTGCAGCGGCTACATGAGCCAGGGTGCCGAAATGAATGAACGACTCGAAACCTTGAAAAAGGCTCGCGAACGCATGATCGAAGACAGGGACGCGCACGCAAAGGTACTGGCCGCTCCCTTTGACCGGGACAAGGCCGAGCGCGCACGCAGCAAGTTCACCGAAATTCAAACACTGATCGACGCGCTGGACCGCGCCATAGCGGGAGAGGACGTCATCTCACCAAAAGATTGAGCTTTTGTTTGCGCGCCGCGCGCGAGAAGCTTGATCAAGTCGCACCGGCCATTCGTATGCAAGTCGACGGTGGAGTGAAACGATCGAACGTCACCCAGATCGTTGCCGCAGAAGCCAATACGATAGTAGCTGGCACGGAGATATTTGAGTCTGCGGACGCCGGCCAAATCATTGCCGAGCTCAGGCGAAATGCGCATCACAGCAGGCTAACGTGATTTGCGGCCGGCGCTACCTCTCCAACGCCCCAATCATCTCGACCCGCGTCGCATGCCGGCCGCCCTCGAACTGGGCGGAAAGGAACGCATCCACGATATCGAGCGCCAGCCCTTCGCCCACCACGCGCGCGCCAATCGACAGCATGTTGGCATCGTTGTGCTGGCGAATCATGCGGGCTGAAAATGTGTCGGCGCAGACACCGCAACGGATACCCTTTACTTTGTTCGCCGCCATCATGATCCCCTGGCCGGTGCCGCATAGGATGATGCCAAACCGGCAATCGCCGGAGGCGACGAGCCGTGCCGCCGCTGCGCCGTGGTCAGGATAATGTGTACTCTCCGGCGTCGTCGGCCCGATGTCGACCACCACCCAGCCATGCACCGCAATATGAGCGGCAATGGCCTGTCGGAGCTGAATCGCGGCGTGGTCGCTAGAGAGGACGATGCGGGTGCTCGGTGTCATGAAGAAGCCGTTTCTAGAACACCAGCGCCTTGGCCTGCTTGACCTGCGGCAGCGCCTGCACCTTGGCGATCACCTCCGGCGATACCGCGCCGTCGATCTCGACCAGCGCGATGGCGTCGCCGCCCTGCTTGACCCGTCCGAGATGGAAGGTGGCGATATTGATCTTGGCATCGCCCAGCAGGCCCGCGAAGCTCCCGATGAAACCCGGCTTGTCCTCGTTGGTCACATAGATCATCGACTTGCCGAACTCGGCGTCGACCCGGATGCCCTTGATGTCGACCAGCCGCGGCTTGCCGTCGGCATAGACCGTGCCGGAGACCGAACGCTCCTGGCGCTCGGTCGTGACGGTGACCGTGATCAGGCTTTCATAGTCGCTTTGGGCGGCGCGCACGACTTCGTCCACGATCATGCCGCGCTCCTTGGCGACAACAGGCGCGGAGACGACATTGACGTCGCCGAGCATCGGCCGCAGCAGACCCGACAGCACCGCCGAGGTCAGCGCCTTGATCTTCATCTCGGCGACGTGGCCTTCATAGGTGATCTGCACCTTGAGGATGCCGGTCTCGGTGAGCTGGCCGGCGAAGGAGCCGAGCTTCTCGCCGAGTTCGATGAACGGCCGCAGCTTCGGCGCTTCTTCGGCGGTGATCGAGGGGAAGTTGACGGCATTGGAGATCGCGCCCGTGAGCAGATAGTCCGACATCTGCTCGGCGACCTGCAGAGCCACATTCTCCTGCGCTTCCGTGGTCGCCGCGCCGAGATGCGGAGTGCAGATCACGTTGGGATGGCCGAACAGCACGTTCGAGGTCGCCGGCTCCTCGGTGAAGACGTCGAAGGCCGCGCCCGCGACCTGCTTGGAATTGAGCGCATCGACCAGCGCCTGCTCGTCGACGAGGCCGCCGCGGGCGCAATTGATGATGCGCACGCCCTTCTTCGTCCTGGCGATCGCCGCGGCGTCGATGATGTTCTTTGTTTTCTCCGTCAGCGGCGTATGCAGGGTGATGAAGTCCGCGCGCTTCAAGAGGTCGTCGAGCTCGACCTTCTCCACGCCGATGTCCTTGGCGCGCTCCGGCGACAGGAACGGATCGAACGCGATCACGCGCATGCGCAGGCCCAACGCACGATCGGCGACGATCGAGCCGATATTGCCGCAGCCGACGACGCCCAGCACCTTGCCGGTGATCTCCACGCCCATGAAGCGGTTCTTCTCCCATTTGCCGGCCTGGGTCGAGGCGTCGGCCTGCGGGATTTCGCGCGCGAGCGCCAGCATCAGCGTGATGGCATGCTCGGCAGTCGTGATCGAATTGCCGAACGGCGTGTTCATCACGATGATGCCCTTGGCCGTGGCGGCAGGGATTTCGACATTGTCGACGCCGATGCCGGCGCGTCCGATCACCCTCAACCTGGTGGCTTTCTCGATGATCTTGGCGGTCGCCTTGGTCGCCGAGCGGATCGCAAGCCCGTCGTAATTGCCGATGATCTCGGCGAGCTTGTCCTTGTCCTTGCCGAGATTGGGCTGGAAGTCGACATCGACGCCGCGATCCCTGAAGATCTGCACGGCAGCCGGCGACAGCGCGTCGGAAATGAGAACTTTGGGTTTGGACATGACGGTTGACCTGAAAATCTATTTGAGGATGCCGCTCTTGGCGGCGACGACGGGGATTCCGGTGCGCAGATTGATCGAGATCGGACTGTGATCGAGCGGCATTGCATCCAACTCGCGGTCGAGCAGCCGACCGCCCGCGAGCGCACGGCCGATCGCGGCCTGCACGTCCTGCCAGCTGCCGATGTTGTCGACGCCGAGCATCCAGCCCGCCTCGCTCTGGCCGGCGCGCATCGCCTGCATCAGCCAGGCGCCGCGTACGGATTTCAGCGCGCCCAGTTCGCGGCCGAGCGCCGCAATCAGCTTTTTCGGAACGTCCGCCGGATGCGACAGCAGCACCTGCTCCGCCTTCTGGATCACCTCGGTGGCCGGACCGTCATCGAAATGGCCGGACAGCAGGCGAGCGACCTCCTCGGGCGTGAATTCCTTGCCGTAGTCCGAGGCGGGGTTGAGCACGAACAGCGCGCTGCTGTAACGGAGGAACAGGTCGCGGGTTTTGTCGGGCACCACGATGTACTCGCCCTTGAACCAAGTGTGCGCCCGCGTTGGCGAAGAGAAGAACGGCAACAGCTTGACCTCGCCGCGCGAAGCACTCGGCAGTGCCAGCTTGGTACCATCCGGAACCTTGACGCTGCCGTCGGCTTGCTGCTCGACCGGACCGTCCGGCACCAGCACCAGGAAGATTTGCGCATCCATCAGCGCGCGGGTGAAGGCCGCCCTTGCAGACGGCTCGGAAGCGGCGCGCACCAGGAGGCGCTCGATTTCGTTTTCAGGTTCGAACATGGATAGCCCTGCGATGATTTCCCGCGCGGAAGATTCCGCGCAGGATCAGCTCACGCCGCCTTTATGCCGCCTTGGGCAAGGCGGCTTTGGTCTCGGCGAACGCCCAGTCGATCCACTGCGTCAGCAGCTCGACATCCCGGGCTTCGACGGTGGCGCCACACCAGATGCGCAAGCCCGCCGGCGCATCGCGGTAATGCGCAAAGTCGAAGCCGGCATTCTCCTTCTCGACCAGCGCCACCAGCTTCTTGGCGAAGTCGGATTGCGCATCCGCCGACAGCGAGGTGATGGCGGGATCGGTGACCTTCAGGCACACCGAGGTGTTGGACAGCGTGGCGGGATCCTTCGCGAGGAAATCGATCCAGGGCGTGCGCGCCTTCCAGTCGGCCAGCACCTTGGTGTTGGCGTCGGCGCGCGCCATCAGCGCAGTCAGCCCGCCGAGCGACTTGCCCCAGGCCAAAGCGTCCAGATAGTCCTCGACGCAGAGCATCGACGGTGTGTTGATGGTCTCGCCCTCGAAGATACCGGCGTTGAGCTTGCCGCCCTTGGTCATGCGGAAGATCTTCGGCAACGGCCAGGCCGGCTTGTAGGTCTCGAGCCGCTCGACGGCGCGCGGCGAGAGCACCAGCATGCCGTGCGCGGCCTCGCCGCCCAGCGCCTTCTGCCACGAGAAGGTCACCACATCGAGCTTGGCCCAATCGAGCGGCTGCGCGAACGCGGCCGAGGTCGCGTCGCAAATGGTCAGGCCTTTGCGGTCGGCCTTGATCCAGTCGGCATTGGGCACGCGCACCCCGGAGGTGGTGCCGTTCCAGGTGAAGATGATGTCGGTGTCGCAATCGACCTTGGAGAGATCGGGAATCTCGCCATAGCCGGCGTGAAGCTGGGTGACGTCCTTCAGCTTCAGCTCCTTGAGGATGTCAGAGACCCAGCCCTCGCCGAAGGATTCCCAGGCAATGGTGGTGACCGGCCGCGCGCCGAGCAACGACCACAGCGCCATCTCGACCGCGCCGGTGTCGGACGCCGGCACGATGCCGATCTTGTAGTCGGCGGGCACTTGCAGCACCTCGCGCGTCAACTCGATCGCCTGCTTCAGCTTGGCCTTGCCGAGCTTGGCGCGATGCGAGCGTCCGAGCGCTGCGTCCTTGAGATTTTGGGGAGTCCAGCCGGGGCGCTTGGCACAGGGGCCGGACGAAAAATGCGGCACGGTTGGCCGCTGAGCGGGCTTCGCTGCAGTCATGATCTACCCTTCCAGATAGCAAGCCTCCCGTTGGGGGGAGGTGTCCCGCCGCTGCCAATATGGGAATCGCCCGTTTCCGTCAAGGAACTTCGTGCAGTTCACAAGCCGTTGACCACGGGCGAGCAGGTTCTTTCGGAATTCGTCGCGTGCAAGGAATAAACTTGCGCCAACTCTACTCCGGCGAGGCGCCCACGGGCGAACCTCCCGGCGGGCGATGCAGATACGTGATCGACGCATAGGCGCCGATCCAGGAGCCGATCGCGGCAAAGCCGACATAGACCCAGTTGTCGGTGTAGCTGATCACCGCAAACGAGGAGAGCAGATACCAGATGCTGCTCCAGGTCGCCGCCGGCACGCGTTTGCGCGCCACCACTGCCGAGGTGAACATGACGTAGACGGCATCGGTCGCAGCGGTCGCGAGCACCACCGCAACGGCGGTCAACGGATTGATGGCGGACATCATGGGCCTCCCTGTTCCCCTAAGTTCCCCTTCATAACATGTGTTGGAACAGCGCGCCGCCGCGAGAGAGTTTGGCGGCGGCGGGAACGCCTGCCTGCGGCGTTTGTTCGTGTCGATACGAAACCGCTCGGTCAGGAACAACCTGGCAGCTCAAGCACAGGGAAGGAGCAGCCGATGAAACTGAATGACATGCAAGTGAAGCAGACGCTGAGCCAGATGGATGCGCAGGTCTTGCCCGACAGCCATCCGGTGGCCGGGCAATTGAGCGACGTGTTCGGAGACCACACCTTCTTTCTCGACCAGAGCGGTCTCAAGGTGCTCGAGCCGACCGATGCGGCCACCGCGGTCTCGACGGAAATCCCGGCCGGCGAAGTCGTGAGCCTTGCGGATTGGTCGGACCCGACGCTGACCAGCCTGATGCCGCATGAACCCGAGATGACCGGCACGATCATCCAGTTCAGCCAGGTCAAGCACTAGAAACCCAAGCACTAGAAACCCAAGCACGAGAACATCAAGCAGGAGAACCGGATCGTCCTGCCGGCGTGGCTGCGGGCAAACCCTAACCGGTCGCCGGCGGCAGCCCGAGCTGCGTCTCACCGTCCTTGATCCAGCGGCGGATGGCGGGGTAACGCGCCAGATCGAAGCCACCTTCATGCGCGAGCCTTGTATAGGCGACCAACGCAATATCGGCGAGCGAGAGGCGATCGCCGACCAGGAAATGCGAGCCGGCAAGATGCTGCTCCATGTGGTCGAGCGCCGCATAGCCGCGCTGGACCCTGACGGGGTCGAGCTCGGAAGCTGCCTTGCCGAGATAGCGCATGTGGAAGCGGCACACGGCGATATAGGGCTCGTGGCTGTACTGCTCCCAGAACAGCCACTCGTCCATTTTTGCGGCGGCAAAGGCGTCCGCAGGGATCAGCGCACTGCCGCGCGCGAGATAACGGATGATGGCATTGGATTGCGCCAGCGTGCGCCCGTCGTCGAATTCGACCACGGGCACCTGGCCCGCGCCGTTGAGCGCCAGGAATCGCGGCGTGCGGGTCTCGCCCTTCACCACGTCGACGTCAATCCACGCATAGGGCAGCGCGAGATGGTCGCAGACCCACTTCACCTTCAGGCAATTGCCGGAAATGCTGTCGCCATGAATTTTCATGACCACAGAGCAGCAGGCGCAATCGCGGCTGTCAACGGTTCGCGCGGTTCCTCAGCTCAGGTCAGAACTTGTAACCGACGCCGACGCGGAGCGTGTTGACGGTGGTGTCGACCGTCGATGCGAAGTGGAGAAATTCCCATTCGGCACGCAGGAAAAGGCACTGATAGATCATCCAGTCCATGCCGATTCCGCCCGCCCAACCGTAAATGAAATGGCCGTTCGCGTTGTCGGAAAGGGTGCTGAAGTTTGGCCCGATGTTCGGCTTCGGGGGTATTGCGGATCCGACATAGGTGTACTGAGTCAAGACGCTCGCGGTTCGGTCGATATCGGCCTGTCCCAGGGCGACACCGGCGAAAGCGTAAGGCAGCACGCTGCCAAAGGCCCAGCCGGCCCGAACCCGCAGCGAACCGTAATCGGTGATCTTCATCGAGGCGCTCGACGCCGCAGCGGCCTCCGAGAAATAGTCGGTCGGAAAGAAGAACGAGCGGGCTTGCGATCCGCTGTTGGAGCCGAAGAGATTCCCGTGCGTGTAGTTCATCTCGATACCGAGCACGGCATCGGTCCATTGAAAGTTGTAACCGGCGAAGCCGCCATAACCCGTGCCCGAGGCGTGGCTCTTGCCGAGCAGCGGCCATTGCGAGATGTTGAACTGCTGCTCGAGATCGACGTTGTTGAGAAGCTTGGCGAGCAGATCCTGAGCGGAATTGGTGAAGTCCATATCGGCCACGCCGCGAACGACCTGTCCGCCGAAATAGACGCCGGCCCAGTTGGTGTGGCTGCTTGAAAAGCCCACCGCACCGCGGAGAATCGGAAGGTCGGGCAGATCGGCCGCGCGCGAGCCGGAGATCGACGCCACGCACATCACCGCCGTCAGCAAGAACCTACGCATCGCAACGCTCCAAGTGGGGACTCCAAACGCGTCACGATCATCGCTCGTTAACCTTAACCAATCGTTGTCGCGGGGAGAGATCGGCGACGAAAGCGCAAACAAAAACGGCGCGGTGTTAACCGCGCCGTTTCAAAGCTTAACAAGGAAGGATCGATCAGCCCTTGCGGATCAGCGGCATCACCGGCTGCGGCGTGTCGAAGTTCCAGCGAACGCCGAGCTTCAGGTCGTTCGAGGTGATGTTCTTCATGGTCCAGGGATACTGCGCGGTCGCGGTGCCGGCGAAGTTGGAGTTGGCACCGGTGACGGCATCGCCGAGGTTCATGTAGCTGTAGGCCAGTTCGACCGTGACGTTCGGCGTGACCTTGTAGGCGACACCGGCGTGCAGCGCCCAGGCGAAGTTCCACTTGCCGTTGTCGGCGGCGTACACGACGCTCGGCGGACGGGCGACACCGAAGTCGCTGCCGAAGCCGTCATCGCGGAAGCCCGAGATCTGGTTGTACGAAGTACCGATGCCGGCGCCGATGAACGGCGTCATGCACCACCAGGTGCCGAGATCGACATAGCCGTTGGCCATGAAGACCAGTTCGGACTTGGAGCCAGAGTAATTATCGACCAGCGCCGAGCCGGGGAACGCGGTGGTGTACTGCGAACCATGGAAGTTGGCGCGGCCGCGATACTGCGCGGTCACGTCAGCGCGGAACCAGTTGTTGAACTGATAGCCGGCGCCGATGTCCCACAGCATCGAAGAGTCGAAGCCCATGCCGACCGACGTGAACAGTCCGGCGTTCGGATCGGGGTTATCGAGCGACTTCATGCGCTGGTTGGTCATGCCGACGTCGCCGCGCAGGTACCAGCCGCCGAAATCAGCCGGCGGCGGCGGCGCGTACATCGGGGGCGCTGCAATCGGGAGATCCGCAGCAAACGCTGCCGTCGACAGGGTCACCGCTCCGGCGGCAATCAGAAACTTAACGCTACGCATTGGCATCGTCCTCTTGGCCGGTGAGGCGCCTCAAAGGCCTCACATCAAAAATCCACGTGCGGACGATGCCAGCAAAAGCTTAAGCAGCACTTAACCCTAATTTTTAAGGTTGATATTTTCTGACCACGAAAAACACAGCGCGCAAATGTGGCGCGCTTGCCGCAAATCCTAACGATGCGTTGACGAATGGCGAATGGCGAATAGACGCGAAGGCGGCAGCGGCCGCTACTCGCTATTCCCTGTTCGCCTTCATGTTCGGCAGGAACGCCGCGAGCAATCCGATCGCCGGCAGGAAGGCGCAGACCTGATAGATGAAGCCGATGCTGGTGGCGTCGGCGAGCCTGCCGAGTGCCGCCGCGCCAAGACCGCCGATGCCGAAGGCAACGCCGAAGAACATGCCGGAGATCATGCCGAAGCGATGCGGCACCAGCTCCTGCGCAAACACGATGATCGAGGATGTGGTCGAGGACAGCACGAGGCCGATGCAGATTGTCAGCAACGCGCCGACATGGAGGCCGACATAGGGCAGCGCCAGCGTGAACGGCAGCGCGCCGAGCACGGAAATCCAGATCACGATCTTGCGGCCGAAGCGGTCGCCGAGCGGACCACCGAGGAAGGCGCCGACCGCATTGGCGGCAAGGAAGATGAAGAGATAGAGCTGCGCCGTCTGGGTCGAGACGTGGAATTTGTCGATCAGGTAGAAGATGTAATAGCTCGACAGGCTCGAGACGTAGAGCTGCTTGGAGAACAGCAGCGCCACCAGCACGGCAAGCGCGATCACGACGCGGCGCGAGCTCGGCGCGTCCGGATGCACTGCTGCGACTGCGGCCTTCTTCGCTGATATCTGCGGCCGATACCACAGCCCGATCCGCCACAGGATGATGATCGCCACGAACGCGATCGACGAGAACCAGGCGATCGAGGGCTGACCGAACGGCACCACGATCAGCGCCGCCAGCACCGGCCCCATCGAGGTGCCGAAACTGCCGCCGAGCTGGAACACCGATTGCGCAAAGCCGTAGCGTCCGCCGGAGGCGAGCCGCGCGATCCGCGCCGACTCCGGATGAAACACCGCTGATCCCAGTCCGACCAGCGCCGCCGCGACCAGGATGGACGGATAGGTGCTGGCGATGCTGAGCAGGAGCAGGCCGACAAAGGTCGAGCCCATGCCGATCGCGAGCGAGAACGGCTGCGCCTTCTTGTCGGTCATATGGCCGACCACCGGCTGCAGCAGCGAGGCGGTGAACTGGAAGGCCAGCGTGATCATGCCGATCTGCGCGAAGTTCAGCGCATAGGCGTCTTTCAGGATCGGATAGACCGAGGCGATCAACGACTGCATGGTGTCGTTGAGGAAGTGCGAGAAGCTGATGCCGGCGAGCACGACATAGGCAGGCCCGGCAGCCGCCGTCGCCTTCAGGCCTGGCGTGACGTCTTCAACAATGACCGGCTCGGTCAATATTTCTTCGGAGACGACGACAGACTTGTTCAATGCACTTTTCCAGCGAGCGATTTGCGACAGGCTGTACCT
The DNA here is from genome assembly GCA_963795365.1 of uncultured Alphaproteobacteria bacterium. Classification (GTDB taxonomy): domain Bacteria; phylum Pseudomonadota; class Alphaproteobacteria; order Rhizobiales; family Xanthobacteraceae; genus Bradyrhizobium. The sequence goes on along the minus strand of CAWCHW010000014.1, from coordinate 42,748 downwards.
ACGACAGCGGGCCCCTGCCCGCTACCGCCATTACCTTATAGCTGCGATGCAAAGCGGGAGTGAAAGCGTCTTCACCTCTCCCATAGGGAGAGGTGTCGGAGAAAAGCGGAGCAGTTCAAATTCTGGAAGCGTTAGGCCGCGGCCTGACCGAGCGCGGCGACGATGTTGTCGACGACATCCTCGACCAGGATGCGGTCATCGCCTTCGCCCATCACGCGGATCACCGGCTCGGTGCCGGAGGTCCGCACAAGGAGACGGCCGTGGCCGTTGAGACGCTTCTCGCCGGCGTCGATCGCCGACTTCACGTCGGCGTCGTCGAGCGGCTTGCCGCTGCGGTAGCGCACGTTCTTGAGGATTTGCGGCAAGGGATCGAAACGATGGCAGACTTCCGACACCGGGCGGCGCAGCTTCTGCACCACCGCCAGCACCTGCAGCGCGGCGACGAAGCCGTCGCCCGTCGTTGCATAGTCGGACAGGATGATGTGACCGGACGGCTCGCCGCCGAGATTGTAGCCGCCGCTCAGCATCTTCTCGAGCACGTAGCGGTCGCCGACCGGCGTGCGCAGCGTCTCCAGGCCGAGGCCTTGCAGGAAGCGCTCGAGGCCGAGATTGGACATCACGGTCGCAACGATGCCGGGTTTCGAAAGACGTCCGTCTTCCTTCCAGCTCTGCGCGATCACGGCGAGCAACTGATCGCCGTCGACGAGATGGCCGCGCTCGTCGACCAGGATGACGCGGTCGGCGTCGCCGTCGAGCGCGATGCCGATGTCGGCGCGCATTTCCCGCACCTTGCGGCACAGCGCCTCCGGCGCGGTCGAGCCGCATTCCTTGTTGATGTTGAAACCGTCGGGATCGACGCCGATCGAGATCACGTCGGCACCCAATTCCCACAGCGCTTCCGGCACCACCTTGTAGGCCGCGCCATTGGCGCAATCGACCACGACGCGAAGGCCATCGAGCGAGAGATCGCGCGGCAGCGTGCGCTTGGCGAATTCGATGTAGCGGTCGTGCACGCCGTCGATGCGGCGGGCGCGGCCGAGACTCGCGCTCTGTGCGAGGCGCCGATCGAGCGATTCGTCGAGCAGCTGCTCGATCTGCTTCTCGACGTCGTCGGAAAGCTTGAAGCCCTGCGGGCCGAACAGCTTGATGCCGTTGTCCTCGAACAAATTGTGCGAGGCCGAGATCATCACACCGAGATCGGCGCGCATGGATTTGGTCAGCATCGCGACCGCCGGCGTCGGCATCGGGCCGACCAGCAGCACGTCCATGCCGACCGAGGTGAAGCCCGCCACCATCGCATATTCGATCATGTAGCCGGACAGCCGCGTGTCCTTGCCGATCACGACACGATGGCGATGTTCGCCGCGCTGAAACACCAGGCCGGCGGCCTGCCCGACCTTGAGCGCGAGTTCAGGCGTGATCAGACCATTGGCACGGCCACGGATTCCGTCCGTACCGAAATAATTGCGGCTCATATGCCCCCCAGCACCCAACCCGGGCCCCCTGTTTCCGTGCAGTTCGCACGGTCGCGCCTCCCGGTCTTATAAGGCCTCCCGGCCTAAAATGGCTTCAAAAAATATGATGAACGATTACCGCGGAACCGCGCCGAAAGGCATCGGTAACTACTTGTTAACGCTTGAATTACCTCACAGTGGCGACGGTGCTAGGGCTTCCGTCGGACATGATGATCGCCCTTGCTCGGAGCCGGCTGAGTCACGTTGACGGGGTCGGAGGCGGGGAAAGTCTCCTCCAGCCCTTCCTCCAAGGCGTCGTCGAGCGCGCGCTTTTCAGCGCCGTCGGGCTTTTCGGGCGTCTTGCGAGGTCCGCTCATGCTTGCACTCCGGGCTGCATCGGCGACGATTTGGCCGCGCGCTCAACCATGGTAGATGACCATCACGGTTGCCAAAACAAGAAGGGGCGGACACGTTCATGAAGCACGTCACCTGCATCGAGGACCTGCGACTGCTGCACAAGCAGCGGGTGCCGAAGGCATTTTTCGACTATGCCGACCGCGGCTCCTACACCGAGGACACGCTGCGCGCCAACAGCGAGAAGCTGCAGGAGATCAAGTTCCGCCAGCGCATCCTGGTCGATGTCTCAAAGCGCGACCTGTCGACGACAATTCTCGGCGAGAGCGCATCGATGCCGCTGATCCTCGCGCCGGTCGGGCTGCTCGGCATGCAACATGGCGACGGCGAGATTCACGCCTGCCGCGCGGCACAGGCCGCCGGCATCCCCTTTACGCAAAGCACGATGTCGATCTGCTCGATCGAGGACATCGCGGCCGCCGTCGACAAACCGTTCTGGTTCCAGCTCTACGTCATGAAGGACCGCGGCTTCATCAAGGCGCTGATCGAGCGCGCCATCGCGGCGAAATGCTCGGCGCTGGTGCTCACCGTCGATCTGCAGGTGATCGGTCAGCGTCACCAGGACATCAAGAACGGCATGACCGTGCCGCCGGAATGGTCGCTGTCGAAGCTGGTCGATTTCGCCACCAAGCCGGCCTGGGTCTCGGGCGTGCTGCGCGGCAAGCGCCGCACCTTCGGCAATCTCGCGGGCCATTTGAAAATCAGCGACGACATCACGTCATTGTCGACCTGGATCAATTCGCAGTTCGATACCACGCTGAACTGGAAGGACGTCGACTGGATCCGCTCGATCTGGCCGGGCAAGCTGATCCTGAAAGGCATCCTCGACAGCGAGGACGCCGAGATCGCGGCCAAAAGCGGCGCGCAGGCGATCGTCGTTTCCAACCATGGCGGCCGTCAACTCGACGGCGCGCAATCCTCGATCGAGGTGTTGCCGGAGATTGCGGACGCGGTCGGCTCGAAGCTGGAGATCATGTTCGACGGCGGCATCCGCACCGGCATGGACGTGATGCGTGCGCTCGCGCTCGGCGCAAAGTCCTGCATGATCGGCCGCGCCTATGCCTACGGTCTCGGCGCCGCCGGACAAGAGGGCGTCGCGAAGGCAATTGACCTGCTGGCGAAAGAGCTCACCACCACCATGGGCCTGTGCGGCGTCAACACCATCGCCGAGATCGACGATCACGTGCTGGCAGTGTGAACTAATTTCAGTGTCGTCCCGGGCAAGCGAGCAAAGCGAGCGCGACCCGGGACCCATAACCACAGAACGTCGTTTTGCGAAGGCCAGAGCCGCAGCGCGTCGCGACGACTCGGCCTGTGGTTATGGGTCCCCGCTTTCGCGGGGACGACAGCGAAATATGCAGCTCCAATCCGGGTTCGCGCTTCGCGCGCCCCGGGATGACGCTTCCGCCTTGAGCGGAACATCACATCGGCGGGGTGATGCCGTCGCGGCCGACATTGACGCGGTTGGCTTCCAGCGTGCCGTCGTCCTTCTTGGCCGCACCGAAGATGATCAGCTTGGCGCCCGGCTTGATCTCGGACTTGTCGCTGGCGACGAAGGTGACGATCGCGGCGTCCGGCGGCACCACCACCTTCTTCTCGCCGTCCTTGTACTTGACCGTGATGTTCTGCCCGTCAGTGCCCTTCACCGTCTCGGCGACGGTGGCATTGGTCATGGTCGAGTTGGCGCGCGCATCCCAAGGCCGAAAACCTTCGGCGGCGCCACGCTGGTTCTCCGGGAAGATGTGCACGGCGAACGCTTTTTGCGTGCCGTCGGGCTGCGGCATCGCGGAGACGCCGATATAGGACCCTTCCTTGATCTGCGACAGCTCGGTCTTGACCACCGCGAACACCGCGACGTTGTCGGTCATCTTGACCTTCACGTCGCTGCCCTCGCGGGTCTTGATGCTCAGCGTCGGACCATCGACCGCCTCGATGGTGCCGCGGATGCGCACCGGCGGCGCCTGCTGCGCCCAGGCGACAGTTGTAAGGACGGAAACGGCCGCCAGCGCGGCAGTCATCCAGGACATCGATTTCGGCATGGCTCTCCCCTTCGGTTTCTTGCGACCAACCTTGGGCAACCCCGGGGACCGAGGGGTATTCCGTCCCGGCGGATCACATCGGCGGGGTCAGCCCGTCGCGGCCGACGCTGACGCGGTTGGTCTCGAACGAGCCGTCGGGAAGCTGCTTCATGAAAGCGATGACCTTGGCGCCGGCCTTCAGGTCGGCTTTGTCGGCGGGAACATAGGTCACCACCGGGGTCTCCGGCGTCACCAGCACCTTCTTCTCGCCGTCCTTGTACTTGACCAGCAAGGTGTGGCCGTCATTGCCGACCACGCTTTCGGACACGGTGGCATTGGTCATGGTCGAGTTGGGCTTGAGATCGTAGGGCCGCGAGCCTTCGCCGGTGCCGCGCATGTTCTCCGGAAACACATGCACCTCGACCGCGGTCGGCAAGCCGTCCGGCCCCGGCACGGTGGTGGTGCCGATGAACGAGCCGACCTTGATGTCAGCGAGTGAAATCTTGGTGATGCCGACGATCCTGATATCCGCGGCCATGTGCAGCTTGACGTCCTCGCCGGCACGCGACTTGACCGTCAGCGTATCGCCATCGACGGTCTCGATGGCGCCCCGAACCCGCGTCGGGACCGGCGCCTTCTGGGCGATGGCGAACGCGGTCGAGGCTGCGACCATGGCAAGAGCGATCAGCGGACGTGCGAATGAGGGACGATGCATGGGATTCTCCGAAAGCCGGGCGTGGATGTAGCACCAGACCCCTGCCCTTGCTCGATATTCCCCGTCAAATGCCCGCGAGGCACAGGAACTATTCGCTCATGTCGCCGTGAGATCGGCTTCGACCAGCGCACGCAATTCGCTGGTCACTTGCGGGCGTTGGCCGAACCACAATTCGAAGCCGCGCACGGCCTGATGCAAGAGCATGCCGAGTCCATCCGCGGTCTTCAGGCCGCGCCCGCGCGCAGCTTTCAGGAGCGGCGTCTCGAGCGGCACATAGACGAGATCGGCGACGACGGCATGCGACGGCAGCTTGTCGACATCGAGCTCGAGCGCGGGCTGGCCGTGCATGCCGAGCGAGGTGGTGTTGACCAAGAGGTTGGCGCGCGGCAGCAGCTCCGCCACCTGCTCCCAGGCCGCGACCTCGATCTTGTCGCCGAACTGCCCGGCCAAGGCTTCGGCGCGTTCGCGCGTACGGTTGGCAAGGTGCACGCGCTTGATGCCGCGATCGAGCAGGGCGAACAGCACCGCGCGCGACGAGCCGCCGGCGCCGAGCACCAGCGCTTCTTCTATCTTGTCCCAGCCCGGCGCAGCGGCGTCGAGATTGCCGGCAAAGCCTTCGACGTCGGTGTTGGTCGAGCACAGCTCGCCATCGTTGAACCACAGCGTGTTGGCGGCGCCCACCGCCTGCGCGCGCGCATCCGGCTTCGACAGCGCGAGCGCGCGCTCCTTGTGCGGAATGGTGACATTGGCGCCGACGAAGCCGCGCGGCGACAGCCGCAGCACGAAATCGCGGAAATCGTCCGGCGGCACCGCCTCGATCACATAGCCGCCGTCGATGCCGAGCGTGCGCAGCCAGTAGCGATGGATCAGCGGCGAGCGCGAATGCGCGGCCGGCCATCCGATCAGGCATGCGAGGGGTGGGCGCGTCTCGGTCATGCCTGTCACTTCAGGCAAGCGGCGCAGAAGTGTCAATCCCGAAGGGCGCGCGATCACGGGCGGGGGCGCCGCACGGTCGAACGGCTCAGGCCTTGCCTCTGCCTCGCATTCGTTAACCCTTCGAGGAAAAGCGCGAGGACGGGCCGTCCGAAGGAACCAATCGGTCCCGGTTCACTTGTCATGCGCTCCCCAAACATATGAGGATTATCGATGAAACGAACTGTCATGAGATCGCTTGCTGCAGCGACGCTACTTCTTCTGCCCGCCATCGCTTCCGCCCAAGGCGTACCCGGCGGCATTGAACGCGGCTCCCGCGAAGGCGAACGCGCAGCCGGGCCGGTCGGCGGAATTGTCGGTGGCGTCGTCGGTGGCGTGGTCGGCGGTGTCAATGGTGTGCTCGGCATCGATCAGCGTCCCCGGTTTCACAGCTACGTCGTCGAGCGGCATCACCCGTCTTACCACTACCAGGGCGACGTGCGGGTGGGCGCCGACCTGCCCGGCGACGGGGTCACGTACTACGACGTGCCAGAGGAATACGGCGTTCGCGATTATCGCTATACCGTCGTCAATGGCCGGACGGTCCTCGTCGATCCCCGCACCCATCGCATCGTTGAAGTCCTCGAATAACGCAATCAGGCCAGTCGCCCGTGGCGACTGGCCTGTTCTTGCCGCCATGCCAGCGGATTAAAAGATAGAAATCGCCCTGGATCGATGTCGGCGATCACCTGCGACGGGCAACGGCAATTCCCAACAGAAACGCAGCCAGCAGCGAACCCAGCGGCGCTTCGCGCGCGATATTGCTCAGGATGCTCAACGGCATCCCCGGCTTTCGGCCCGCCTCTATCGCACCGCTAATGCGATTGACCGTCCCCTTCACGGCGTCTGAAACTTCCGCGACGGTGGATTTCTGTTCTGCAACGGGATCCAAGCCCTCGTATACGAAGGGGACCTCTGGCCTCTCGTCACTCACGATGCGACCCTCCAAGGCGACAAACAGCAAGGCGACCAACAGCCTTCGGCACGAGCGTTAACTGCATTTGATGCGGCCTCTCAGCCCATGTAGCGCGAGCGCGGTGACGGGCGGCGCGGCGACCGCGTCATCCACAACGCCAGGCCAAAGCCGACCGCAACTGCGGTCACCATCATCCCGAGCGGATTGTCCTGTACCTTCTTCGCAATGGCTTGCGAGCCGTCACGGAAAGCGTCGCTGCCATAGGCGTCCTTGGCATAGCCCACGGCCGCATCCGCGGCGTCGCGCGCTGCATCCTTGGCCTGGCCATAGAGATTCTGAGCCGCGCCTCCCGCTTCGCGGACTCGGCCTGCTGCCTCGGTCTTTGCATCCCCGGCGAACGCGCCGATGGAGCTCTCAACTTTACCGGCGACATCCTTCGCCGATCCGGCAATTCGGTCTTTGTCCATAGTGCACCATATTCGAGAGAAGGCCCCGAAGAGCCAATTGCAAAGGACGGCTTCGGTTCCTACGCGCGCAGAGCCCATCACAAATAAAGGTCGTGCCCCGAAACCAACACCGGCAGAAGCTGTTGAGATGGTGCTTCTGAACGACACACAATTCAGCCACTGTCAGCGGGACCAAAGATGATCAAAGCATTCGCAGTCTTGGCGATCCTCGCCGTCTCGGGCGCATCGGTAGTCGAAGTGTCGTTCCCCAAAGCGGAGGCAAACGAGAGACCGGTCCTGGCAAAGTCCGACCGGCTCGCGGTGAGTTCGTCTCCGCAGAGCTGTGACGGACAGACCTGGCCGAATATTGCCACTGCATGCCTGCGCAAGGCGGGTTCGGAAACGACGATTGTGGACGCCCGTCTTGTCACCGCCCGTCGTTCGGGAACTGGTCCCGCCGAATAAGGCGTCGGAAACTCCGGGCCGGCAGGTGGCGCTAGCGCTTCGCCGTCGCGGCCGCGAGCGCGCTCAAGGCCAGCGCGACCGCCGCGGCGAACCAGATCGCGGCGAGATTGATCCAGTGATAGGCCAGCGCCCCAAGAATAGAGCCCGCGACCAGCGCCGCCCATAGCAGCAGGTTCGGTACCCAGGCAAAGCGCTCGCCGCCGGTCAGCGCAGCGGCGATCAGCTGCCCGACCTTGACCAGCGCGCCCGTGACATAGGTGAGACCGAGACCGCCGCCGCCCTCGATCTGGAACACCGCGTTCTCCAGTCCCATCGCCAGCACGATCGCGGCGATGGCCAAGCGGTCGAGGCCGAACGCATAAAGCAGCGCAGCGGCGGCCAGCAGCAAGGCTTCGATCAGCAGCAGGCGGCTCTGGGAATACTGGCCGCGCCCGAGCACGATCAGGCTGCCGCAGGCGGCGCCCAGCACGAACAGCGCGATCAGGCTCAGCGCCTCGGCGGCCGCGGACCAGTTGCCATCCGCGAGGCTGACGCCCATGCGTGTCGAGTTGCCGCTCATGAAGGACACGAACAGGCCGCCGAGATGCAGGTAGCCTATGCTGTCGACATAGCCGGCGAGCGCGCTGAGCGCACAGGCGAGCAACAGGTTGCGGCGTGACTCCAGCATGGCGAGCCACTGTCGGCGATTTCGTGGCGGTTGAAAAGCGCGGCTCAGCTTGCGGCGGCGTGGTCTTGATCGGCCACGGGCTTGCCGGCGCTCTCCTTGATGTCGGCGATCGCCCGCTCAATGGTCTCGCGATAACGGGCGCGCGGCGGACTGACGCCATGCGTCACGAGCGCGCGGCGCACGGCGGGCGAAGTGCCGGTGATGAACAGCCGGATGCCCTGCCGTCCGGCCTTGGCGGCGACACGGCCCATCGCATTCGCCGCCGTCGAATCCAGGAATGGCACCGCGGCGAAATCGACCACGAAGGCCTTGCGCTTGTCGGCGATGCCATCGAGCACGGCGCCGATCGCCGAGGCTGCACCAAAGAAGAACGCGCCCGTGATGCGATAGACCAGCACCTCGGGATCGACCGCGAGTTTGGGATCGTAGGGCGTGCGGTCATCTTCATTATCAGCCTGGTCGGCGGCCACCAAAGGGGTGCCGTCCTCGATGCCGGTCATCTCGGCCATGCGGTTGATGAAGAGCACCGCGCCGAGCGCGAAGCCGACCACGATGCCCTCGGTGAGATCGCGGAAGATCGTGAGCAGGAAGGTCGCGAGCAGCACGACGGCGTCGCCGCGCGAGGAGCGCAGCAGCAGCGCGAACTCGTGCTTCTCGGCCATGTTCCAGGCGACCGTCACCAGCACGGCGGCGAGCGCCGCCAGCGGAATGTAGCTCGCAAGCGGTGCTGCGATCAGCATGAACAGCAGCAGGAAAATCGCATGCAGCATGCCGGAGACCGGCCCGCGCGCGCCGGAGCGGACATTGGTCGCGGTGCGCGCGATGGTGCCGGTGACGCAGATGCCGCCGAACAGCGCGGAGCCGATATTGGCGCAGCCCTGCGCGACCAGCTCGCAATTGGAACGGTGGCGGCGACCGGTCATGCCGTCGGCGACGACCGCCGACAAGAGCGACTCGATGGCGCCGAGCAGCGCAAAGGCGATAGCGTCGGGCAGCACCGCCTCCGCCTTCGCAATCGAGAACAACGGCAATCCCGGCAGCGGCAATTCGCGCGGCACGCCGCCGAAGCGGCTGCCGATGGTCTCGACCGGCAACGCGAAGGCCCAGGCGGCGAGACTTGCGACGAGGACCGCGATCAGCAGGCCGGGCCAGTTCGGCCGCAGCCGCCTGAGAACGACGATCAGCACGATGCTGACGGCTGCGATTGATATTGCGGAGACATTCGCGGTCGGCAGGCCGTGCGTGAGCGCGACAAGTTTCGGGATCAGTTCGCCGGGCTCCTTGCCCGCAAGGGCGATGCCAAAGAGATCCCTCAGCTGGCTGGCGAAGATGATCACCGCGATGCCTGCGGTAAATCCGACGGTCACGGGATAGGGAATGAACTTGATATAGGTGCCGAGACGGAACAGGCCCGCGGCGATCAGGATCACGCCGGCCATCAGCGTTGCGAGGATCACGCCATCGACGCCATGACGATCGACGGTGACCGACACCAGCACGATGAAGGCGCCGGCCGGGCCGCCGACCTGGAAGCGGCTGCCGCCGAGCAGCGACACGATGAAGCCGCCGACCACCGCGGTGAAGAGTCCGCGGCCCGGCGTCACCCCGGATGCGATCGCAATCGCCATCGACAGCGGAAGCGCGACGATCGCGACCGTCAGGCCCGCGACGATATCGGCGCGGAGATCGGCGAGGCCGTAACCCTCGCGCAGCACCGTGAGCAGCTTCGGCGAGTAGAGCTCGGCAAAGGTCGGCTGGCGGTGCGGATGCAGCTTCCCCGCAGGTTCGCTCGCGATGCTCATGCTCTATCCGCCTGCGTGGCGCGGTGGTCCCGGCTGCTTCAACCGCACGCCGCGTCCGCCATCGTCGCTGCGCGCATGCTCACCGATCAGCTCGACGCCGGAACGATTGAAGGCGTCGACCACCTTGATCAGCGTTTCCACCACGCCGCGAACGGTGTCGGTCGAAGCTTCCATCCGCTGGATCGTCGGCAACGACACGCCGGCCAATTCAGCCAGGGTTTTCTGATCGATTCCGAGCAACGCCCGGCCCGCCCGCATCTGAAAGGAAGTGATCACGAGTTCAAGCTCTAAGCATGATAAGTGATGTCTGATATTAAGACAATGATGTAAAATACATCATACTAGCAGAAGAGCAAGGCCCCAAACGCAAACGAGACATCGTGCGGTCCCGCACGATGTCTCGACGGCCGTTGCCGGCCTTGTTGCTACGCCGCGTCGCGATGCGCGGCGATGATCTGGTCGGCGGTGCGGCCCGTCACTTCGGCCATGTGGTCGAACTGACGGGTAAAACTGCCGGCGCCGGCGGTGGCCGAGCGCAGCTCGACGATCAGCTCGCCGATCTCCGCTTCCGGCATCATGGCGCGGACGCAGTCCCAGCCCTGCCAGCCCTCGCGGGTGTCGAAGCCGAGGATCTGCCCGCGCCGCGCCGACAGGATCGCGTTGATCCTGGCGGTAGCGTCGGTCGGACAGACGATCTCCACCACATGGATCGGCTCGAGCAGCACCGGCTGGCAGTTCGGCAGGGCTTCACTGACGCCGATCCGCGCCGCGGTACGGAACGCGAGGTCGGAGGAATCGACGCTGTGATAGGAGCCGTCGGTCAGCGTCACCTGGGCGTCGACGACGGGGAAGCCGAGCGGTCCGCGCGCCATCGCATCCCTGACGCCCTCTTCCACCGCGCCGATGTAGTTGCGCGGCACCGCGCCGCCAACCACCTTCTCCTCGAACTTGATGCCTTCGCCGCGAGGCAGCGGCTTGACGTCAAGCAGCACGTCGCCGAACTGGCCGTGACCGCCGGACTGCTTCTTGTGCCGGCCGCGCTGGTTGTTGACCGGCTTGCGGATGGTTTCGAGATAACCGATCGCGGGCGGATGCGATTTGACATTGACGCTGAAGCGATCGCGCAGGCGCTCCTGCGCCACCCGCAGATGCATCTCGCCCTGCCCCCACAGCACGGTGTCGTGGGTCTGCGCGTTCTGCACCATGCTCAGCGACGGGTCTTCCTCGTTCAGGCGCAGCAGCGCCTGGCCGAGCTTGACGTCGTCCTTGCGGTCGGCGGCCGCGACCGAGATCGACAGCACCGGCGGTGCCGCCTCGACTTTGACCAGCTCGGCGGGCGCAGTCTTGCCGGTCGAGATGGTGTCGCCGGTCTTGATCGTGTCGACCTTGGCGAGCGCCACGGTATCGCCGGCTTCCGCCGCCGCACGCTTGCTGTCATGCGTGCCGCTGACGCCGAGGATACTGGACACCCTCCCCGTGCTGCCCGACGACGACTGCAGCGTGGCGCCGTCGTCGAGATGGCCGGAGAGCAGCCGCGTCAGCGACAGCTTGCCGCCGTGCTGAAGATGCACGGTCTTCAGGACATAGCCGAGCGCGTCCTTGGTCCCGTTCACACCGAGCCGTTTGGCGGTCTCCGCGATACCGGGCGCCTCATGGCGCAGCGCCTTCAACAGCCGCAGCACGCCGTTCTCGCGGCTCGCGCAGCCGAGCAGCACCGGGCAGATCAGCCCTTCGCGCAGTTCGCGCGCGAGATCGTCGAACACGGCGTCGCGCGGCGGCTGGATGTCTTCCAGCAGTTGCTCCATCAGCGCGTCGTCATGGTCGGCGAGCTTCTCCAGCATCGAGAAGCGCGCTTCCTTTTCGCGATCGAGATTGCCGCCTGCGAGCTCGATGACTTCGGAGGCCTTGTGCTCGCGATAGACGAAGGCGCGTTCCAGCGCGAGATCGACGAAACCCTCGATCAGCTCGCCGTTCCAGATCGGGATCTGGCGCAGCACGAGCGGCACGCGCGAGGCCGGCTGCAACGTCGCCAGCGTCTCGCGGATGCGTTTGTTGGCGCGGTCGATCTTGTTGAGAAACAGGAAGCGCGGGATCTTCAGCTCTTCGAGCTCGCGCAGGATGATCTGGAGCTGCGGCAGCTTCTTCTCGTCGGCCTCGCAGACCACGATGGCCGCGTCGACCGCGGGCAGCGCCGCGCGCATGTCGTTGGCGAACTCCACCGAGCCCGGACAGTCGATGAAGGTATAGGTTTCGTCCATGAAGGTGGTGGTGGCCGCCGTGAGCGTGACGCTCATCTTGTGATGGCGGGCCTCGGGGCTGGAATCGCCGACCGAAGTTCCGTGGTCGACGGTGCCGGCGCGGGGGATTGCGCCCGTGCGCGCCAATATTGCTTCGAGAAGTGTGGTTTTACCGCTTTGGAAAGGGCCCACCAGTGCGATGCACCGTGGACCGCGGGGACTTCTGACGTCTTGTCCCATTTCGCCGCCTCCTGTGTCTGGAGCTCGGCCCGTGATTGGGTCGGCAAGCATCAATGCTCTGCCTGCTCCCGGATTTTGGCAAGCGGGAAAATGTCGCTGCGGTGCATCGTTTATCTAATCTACCTCCCAGCCGTCATTGCGAGGAGCGACAGCGACGAAGCAATCCAGACTTTCCTGGATCGCTTCGCTAACGCTCGCGATGACGAGAAACTAACGCCCCGGGCGGAGTTCCAGGCTTTCCAGGCCGGCGGCGAGGTTGATGCCGACCGAGCCTTGCACGCTCAGCGGCTGCAGCGCGATGGTGTTGTTGGAGCCGCCGACCAGCACGTTGCCGCCGACGCCGACGCCGAGCGAAGCGCTGCCCTGCGCGCCGGCATAGGTGCCGGTGAGATCGCCCGGCGCGAGCTGCGCGACCGGCGCGAACACGCCCCAGGCCAGCGCGGTCTCCTGGGTGATGCCGAGATCGAGCCCGACCTTGCGGATGGTCGCGATGTAGCGGTCCTCCGCTACGCCCTCGATGCGCAGCACGCAGCCGAGATTGGTGACGGAGCCGACGATGAAGCCGATGCTGGCGCCGCCGCGGCATTCGAGCACGCCGACCTGTACGCGATTCATCGGCGCTTGCGCGTCTGCAGTCGAAGCGAGCAGGGTCGCGGCGATCCCGGCGAGGGCGAGTAAACGGCACATGAGAAAACTCCGAAGCAAAAGATGTGATGCGAGTCTCGCCTTGCTATGCCACAACAATCGAACGTGCCGCAAATGAAAGAGGCCCGCCTAAGCGGGCCTCAGATCGATTCAGTTAATTCATTCATCATCCGTGACGGGGGTGATGCCAGCGGCCGCGGTGGCCGAAGCCGACTGGCTCGAGCTCGATGCCGGCAATGCCCGCCGCGACATTCAATCCGGTCTGGCCCTGCACGCTGATCGGCTGCAGCGCATAGGCATTGCGCGGACCGCCGACCAGGAAGTTGCCGCCGCCGCCGATGCCGATCGACGCATTGGCGCCGACGCCGCCATAGGTGCCGGTGAGTTCGCCGATGCCGAGCCGCGTGGTTGGTGCGTTAACGGCCCAGATGAACTGTGTTTGCGCGGTGACGCCGAGATCGATGCCGATGCGCCGCACGGTCGCGACATAGGCCTCGGGCCGCCGGCCGGGGCTCTGGAACACGCATTCGAGGTTAGCGACGGAACCCACGACGAAGCCGACATTCTGTCCGCCGCGGCATTCGAGGACGCCCGCCTGCACGGCCGGAGCCGCCTGTGCGCCGGCAACGGTGCCAACGAGTGCAGCGGCGGCGATGAAGAGAATGGAAAGTCGCATGGTCTGTCTCCGCGAAATTGAAAAGGCGGCGAGACAGGAAGGAAGCGCCGTGTCCGAAACAAGGCGCTTCCTGAAGAAGCCATCAAAACTTAAGGCGGGCGATGCCGGTTTTGATTTGACTATCGCAGATTGCCGCAGAAGCGCTGGATGCGCTTGCAGGCCTCTTCGAGGTCCGAGTTCTTGGCGGCGTAGGAAATCCGGAACGCCGGGCCAAGTCCGAACGGCGTGCCCTGCACGACGGCGACGCCTTCGTTTTCCAGGAGCTCCGTGACGAAGTCCTCGTCGGTGGCGATCGTCTTGCCCGACGGCGCTTTCTTGCCGATCGTGCCCGCGCATGACGGATAGACGTAGAACGCGCCGTCCGGCCGCGGACAATCGATGCCCTTGGCCTGGTTCAGCATGGAGACGACGAGGTCGCGCCGCTCCTTGAACGCCTTGTTGTTGACGGGGATGAAGTCCTGCGGACCGTTGAGCGCCTCGACCGCCGCCCATTGCGCGATCGACGACGGGTTCGACGTCGACTGCGACTGGATGGTCGACCATCGCCTTGATCAGCTCGGCCGGTCCGCCGGCGTAACCGATGCGCCAGCCCGTCATGCAATAGGCCTTCGACACGCCGTTCACCGTCAATGTGCGGTCGTAGAGTTTCGGCTCGACCTGCGCCGGCGTGGTGAACACGAAGTCGTCGTAGACCAGATGCTCGTACATGTCGTCGGTCATCACCCAGACCTGCGGATGCTTCACCAGCACGTCGGTGATCGCCTTCAGCTCGGCACGGGTATAGGCCGCGCCGGTCGGGTTCGACGGCGAGTTGAGGATGATCCACTTGGTCTTCGCGGTGATCGCCTTTTCCAGGTCGGCCGGCTGCAGCTTGAAGCCGTGCGCGGCCGTGCAGACGATCGACACCGGCTCGCCGCCGGCGAGCGCCACCATCTCGGGATAGCTCACCCAGTAGGGCGCCGGGATGATCACCTCGTCGCCGGGATTGATGGTGGCCATCAGCGCGTTGTAGAGCACCTGCTTGCCGCCGGTGCCGATGATGACCTGGTTCGGCTTGTAGGTCAGGCCGTTCTCGCGCTGGAACTTGGCGATCACCGCGTCCTTCAATTCCGGAATGCCGTCGACGGCGGTATACTTGGTCTTGCCGGCTTCGATGGCATGGATCGCCGCCAGCTTGATGTTGGCGGGCGTGTCGAAGTCCGGCTCGCCGGCGCCGAGGCCGATGACGTCACGTCCCGCCGCTTTCAGCGCGCGTGCTTTATCCGTGACCGCGATCGTTGCGGACGGCTTCACACGGTCGAGCGCGGCGGACAGGAACGGCATCATCGTCTCCTTGCAGGCGTCGTGAACCCATGGGTGGCCACGACTCTTTTTGCGGGAATGATGCACCCTAAAGCCAGCGTCGCTGCATCGCAAGAAGCTTTGCCAAATGAGGGAAAACTTTAGGGAACGTTAAAGGGCGCCGGCCTAGCCTCGCGCAACATTTATCCAAATTCCGCGCCCAAATGACTCATATCTGGCAGAGCGTTCGATCCGGCGACTGGCTGACGGCTGCGCGCGCCCGCGGCTACAGCCTGATCCTGCTTGCGATCGCGGCCATCGCGCTCGCCGGCTGGATTGCCATTTCGGACGGCCTGATCGACCGCAACGGCAAGCCTGTTGGCACCGACTTCTCCAATGTCTATGCCGCGGGTGAGCTGACCTGGCAGGGCAAGCCCGCCGATGCCTACGATCCCGCACTTCAGCACGCCGCGGAGAAAGCGACCTTCGGCGGGCGCGAGGTGCCGTTCTTCGGCTGGCACTATCCGCCATTCTTCTTCGCCGTCGCATTTGTTGTCGCCGCGCTTCCGTATGCCTGGGGCCTGGCGCTGTGGCTCGCCGCTAGTCTCGCGGCGTATCTCGCCGCGATCCGCGCGATCCTGCCGCGCCCGGAGACTTTCTTGATCGCAACCGCTTTTCCGGCTGTGTTCGTCAATATCGGCCACGGCCAGAACGGTTTTCTCACCGCCGCGCTGCTCGGCGGCGCGCTGCAATTGCTGGATCGCCGGCCGTGGCTTGCGGGCGTGCTGATCGGGCTGCTCGCCTACAAGCCGCAATTCGGCGTGCTGATTCCGATTGCATTGCTCGCAAGCCAACGCTGGAGCACGATCGCGGCGGCGATGGCCACTATCGCCGCGCTGGTCGCGATCAGCTTCGCGACTCTGGGCGGCAATGTCTGGCACGCCTTCATCGAGTCCATGAACTTCACGCAAACCGTCGTGCTCGAACAGGGCGGCACCGGCTGGGAGAAGATCCAGTCCGCGTTCTCCGCCGCGCGCAACTGGGGCGCCGACATCAGGACGGCCTATGCGATCCAGACTGCGCTCGCGGCGACGCTCGCCGCCACGCTGGCGTGGCTGTGGCACAGCGAGGCCGCCTTCGCGCTGAAGGCCTCCGCGCTTGCGACCGCAAGCCTGCTCGCCACGCCTTACGTGCTCGACTACGACCTCGTCGTAGCAGCGGTCGCCATCGCTTTCTTCGTTCGTCATGGCTTCGCGCGCGGCTTCCGCGAGTACGAAATCAGCCTGCTCGCCGCGGCCTGGATCGTGCCGCTGCTGTCGCGCGGCATCGCCGGCGCAACTGGAATTCCTCTAGGCCTGATCGTGATGCTCGCGCTTTACGGTTTCACCCTGAAGCGTGCATTGCGTGATCGCGAGAACGTTAAACTGGCTATCCCGCGCGTCGCGCAGGCGTGACGTTAAGTCTTGCGGCGGAACGAGAATGATCTTCCGCATGTTTGCAGTGCGGTAGAAGTTTTAGATTTTTTCCGAGGTCCCGCTCTTGCGGCGTACGCCCGCCGCCATCATTGTTTAGCCGGGTTGTGGGGCGATAACGCCGCTTAACTCAACGACGGCGTGCCCTCGGGGGAATTGGCCAATTGTACAAGCTCTATTCGATGCAGCGCTCGGGCAACAGCTACAAGGTCCGCCTCGCGCTTGCGCTGTTGAACACGCCCTACGACGTCGTGGAGATCGACATCCTGCGCGGTGAAAGCCGCACGCCCGATTTCCTGGCCAAGAATCCGAGCGGCCATGTGCCGCTGCTGGAGGTCGAGGAAGGACGCTATCTCGCCGAGTCCAACGCCATCCTGTGGTACGTCGCCAACGGCACCTCGCTGTCGCCGGAATCGCGCATCGAACGCGCCGAGGCGCTGCAGTGGATGTTCTTCGAGCAGCATGCGCTGGAGCCGAATATCGGCGCGGCCTATTTCTGGCTGGCGCTGGTGCGGGGCGGCCGCACCTTGCAGACGCATGCACTGGAGGACTGGATGGAGCGCGGCTACGCGGCGCTGCAGGTGATGGAGAATCACCTCAAGATCCACGACTACTTCGCCTCCAACCAGCTCACCGTGGCCGACATCGCGCTCTATGGCTACACCCATGTCGCCGACCGATGCGACTTCGACCTCTCGACCTTCCCTGCGATCCGCACCTGGCTCAGGCGCGTCGAGCAATCGCCGCGCTTCGTGACCATGGACTGGCGCGCGGAAGAGGTCGCCGATCAGGCGAGCATCGCGGCGGGGGCTTAGTAATCCTCATGGTGAGGAGCGCGTCTTCGCGCGTCTCGAACCATGAGGCCCCAGTCGGGCCTTCATCCTTCGAGACGCCGCGGAGTTTATCATCGGGCCGCGCTTCGCGCGGACCCGTTGGCGGCTCCTCAGGATGAGGGGCTAGATCGGCTGACAAGCTCCAATCGTTAACGGCCATTAACGCCTGCGGCGAATCCGGCGCGGAACTGCCGCAATATTGCCGGCCGGAAAAGCCACGGTTCCCGCAACATGGCGGGTGATTCGCCCGCAGCCTCCAGGGATTTTCGCATGATACGCTCACCCGGCGCGCACGGCTTTAGCGGCCACAGCGCCAACGTCGCCTCGCCCCGATTGATCGATGCGGTTGCGGCATCGCTCGCCTTCGGCGCGTTTTCACTCTGTCTTGCGGTTGCGATTGCCGCGCTGTCGCTGAAAGCCAGCATGGCGATGCCGCTCTAGCCCGGCGCCGCGACCGCGCACGCAATTTGACCCAAACAGTCCGGAAAGTTCGCGCGTCCGCGTCAACGGCTTCTTAGCCCGGGCGCGGGACACTTTCCCGCTTGCGCAACGATCGGTCAGGCCTGGGCGCCGCCATCGTTTGCAAGCAAGAGGACACGCATGCGGCTCGACTGGCGCACCATTGCAGGTCCGGGACTGGCGGCCGCGACCGCGCTGAGCGCGATGCTGGCCGATCGGCTTGGCATCGGCATCGGGGTTCCAAATCCGGCCCCGCTGCTGGTCTGCATCGTCGCCTTCGCAGGCTCGCTCTCCGGAATCCGCTCGGCCGCGGTGAGTGCGGCCATCGCGGTCATCGGCTCGGCGGCCTTCTTCCTCGATCATCGCGGCGTCGCCGGATATGACACGGCCGACCTGGTGCGGCTCGCGATGCTCGCGATCACCGCGGGCGGCACCGCCGGGATCACCGGGCTGTTGCGCCAGCAGATGGTCGACGCCTTCGCGCTCGAACGCACCTATCATGCCACTGCCAGCCGCCTGTCGGCCGCGCTCGACGAAGTGGACATCGGCATCGTGCTGCTCGATACCGACACCCGCGCAGAGTTCATCAACCGCGCCTTCCGCAACTACTTCGCACTGCCCGACGACAAGGCCGACGCCAGGCTGCCCTTCATCGCGCTGATGTATCACGGCCGCGACACCGGCGCCTACGAGATGCCGGCCGACGAGCTCAACGCCTTCATCGCGCGGCGCATGGAGATGATGCGCGCGGGCGACTCGACGCCGATCAACATCAACCTCGCCGACGGCCAGGTGCTGCGCTTCTCCTGCACCGCGTTGCCCGACGGCGGACGCATGCTGAGCTATACGCCGGTCACCGAGCTGGTCCGCCACTCGGACGACCCCGGCAGCGCCGACTATTATCGCTCGCTGCGCGGCGGCGACAATGGGCTGGCGCGCTCGCTGCGCGCGGCGGAGTAGCGTGACCTAAACTCGGACATTGGTATTGACCTCGTCATGCCCGGCCTTGAGCCGGGCATCCACGTCTTTATGTCCATCCCAAAGAAAGACGTGGATGGCCGGGACAAGCCCGGCCATGACGATGGAGAGAAACCGCAACATCATTGATCGTCGCGCGTGCAGTCTCTATTGAATGAACAACGACCGCACCCACCCGAAAGATATAAGATGTCTGATAACCTCTCGGTCCGCTTCGTCAGGCGCGACGATTTCGACAAATGGCTGCCGCTGTGGGACGGCTACAACGCCTTCTACGGCCGCTCCGGTCCGACCGCGCTGGCGCGCGCCATCACCGACACGACCTGGTCGCGCTTCTTCGACGGCTATGAGCCGGTGCACGGCCTGGTCGCGGAGAGCGGCGGCGAGCTGCTCGGGCTCACGCATTATCTCTATCATCGCAGCACCACGCTGATCGAGCCGATCTGCTACCTGCAGGACCTGTTCACCGCGGAGGCCGCACGCGGCAAGGGCGTCGGCCGCGCGCTGATCGAACGCGTCTATCGCGAGGCCAGGGCTGCCGGATGTCCGCGGGTCTACTGGCAGACGCACGAGACCAACGCGACCGCGCGCACGCTCTACGACAAGGTCGCCGCGCATCTCGGCTTCATCGTCTATCGCCAGGACGTTTGAGCGGCTGTAGCCCGCATGAGCCAACGGGTCGCGCGAACGCGCGCCCGATGACAGGCTCCGCGATATGCGGGATCAATCCCGGGTATCGCTTCGCTCACCCGGGCTACGGAGCGGGAGCCCTCATTCGTCGGTACTTCTCGCCCTGTGGATAAGTAAACCTGTCACCGCCACGTAACAAAGACCGCCTAGGTTACGCCTGCGTCTGATCAGGCCCCCCGTCACAGATCATGCGCCCCAGCGGTCCCTGTCAGTCGCCGCGTCTGACCGGGGCCGCATCTTTTTGTGGACCCTTGTTCTGCGTGCTCGCCGGGCTGGGAAATAAGCCGGCCCGGCAGGGCAGCGCAAGGGGTGGGATCGCACCTTGCGGCTGAGGGGCCGGCGCGTCACAATGCGCGCCCCCTGTCCTCCTCACGGAAATTCCCATGGAAATTCGTAATCTCGGCGGCTCCGGCCTGCGCGTCTCCGCAATCGGCATCGGCTGCAACAATTTCGGCATGCGCATCGACCTCGAGGCGTCACGCAAGGTGATCCACAAGGCGATCGACCTCGGCATCACCCTGTTCGACACCGCCGACATCTACGCCAATATGGGCGGCTCCGAGACCATCATGGGCCAGGTGCTCGGCGACCGCCGCAAGGACATCGTGCTGGCGACCAAATATTCCAAGCCGATGTCGAACGACGGCACCAAGCAGGGCGCCTCGCGCCGCTACATCATGGAAGCGGTGGAAGCGAGCCTGCAGCGGCTGAAGACCGATTACATCGATCTCTACCAGCAGCACGACTATGACCCGCTGACGCCGATCGAGGAGACTTTGCGGGCGCTCGACGATCTCGTGCGCCAGGGCAAGGTCCGCTACATCGGCAATTCGAACTTTCCGGCCTGGCGCGTCGCCGAGGCCGAGCATGTCGCGCGGGCCATGAACGTGCCCCGCTTCGTCTCCTGCCAGGACGAATACAGCCTCGTCATGCGCGACATCGAGAAAGACCTGCTGCCGGCCGCGCAGGAATACAACCTCGGCCTGTTGCCGTTCTTTCCGCTCGCCAGCGGACTGCTCACCGGCAAGTACAAGCGCGGCGAGGCCGCGCCCGAGGACACGCGCTTCGGCAAGATCGCGCGGCTGCGCGACCGCTATGTCACGCCGCGCAACGAGGAGATCGTGGAGAAGCTGCAGGCCTTCGCGAAAGCGCGCGGCCACTCCATGCTGGAGCTGGCGTTCTCCTGGCTCGCCGCGCGGCCCCAGGTGTCGAGCGTGATCGCCGGCGCCACCCGCGTCGAGCAACTCGAGCAGAACGTCAAGGCGATCGCCTGGCATCTGACCAAGGACGACATGGCGGAGATCGACAAGATTACGCAGTAACGTTCGTCATTCCGGGATGCGGGCTCTCTCACTCCCTCTCCCCGTTCTTACGGGGAGAGGGTTGGGGTGAGGGGCAACTATCCGCGCAACGCGGTCTGAATCGTGATCAACACGCCTTCGAGATTGCCGAGCACATCGTTGTTCCAGAATCGAAGGACACGATAACCCTCTGCAATCAAGTATCCGTCGCGGACAGCATCGGCGGTGGATTCCGCGTGCTGTCCTCCGTCGACTTCGATCACCATGAGCTTCTCTCTGCAGACGAAGTCGCAGATATAAGAAGCGATGGGGACTTGCCTCACAAACTTGTGGCCGTCGATCTGCCGGTTGCGAATGCGATTCCACAATACGGTTTCCGCATCAGTCTGATTGCCGCGCAGACGCCTTGCGAGTTCGGATCGTCCTCTCGTTGCTGCCCCGCATTGCCTTGCCCCTCACCCGGAGCATCGCTTCGCGCTGCTCCGACCTCTCCCCGCAAAGAGCGGGGAGAGGTTAAGCCAACCAACCCCTTCATCGGCTTCGCCGCGGCGCTGTCGGGAAACACCGTCTCCGCCAGCACGCGCTCGCCGAGGCCCAGATGATCCGCCAGCACGCCCTTGATGACGGCGCGCAGATCCGTGGTCGGCATGAGATCGCGGCCCTGATAGAGGCTCGCGGCCTTCAGCGACGGCCAGTTCGCGATCACGCGGCCGCCCTTGATCGCGCCGCCGGCCAATAGCGCAATCGTGCCGGTGCCGTGATCGGTGCCCTCGGTGCCATTGATGCGCGCGGTGCGGCCGAACTCGGTCGCGACCACGACCGCGGTGTCGCGCCAGTGCGCGCCCAATCCGCTCTCGAACTCGGCGAACGCGCCGTCGAGACCAGAGAGCAGTTGAGCCAAACGTCCGACCGGACCGCCTTCGTTGGCGTGAGTGTCCCAGCCGTCGAAGGCGAGCGCGCCGATGCGCGGGCCGTCATCGGCCGCCATCAGCTTGGCGGCGCCGCGCGCCACCTGGCGCATCGCCGCGATGGCATTGCCGCCGGGCTTCGGCTTCATGTCCTCGCCTTGCGCGGCCTTCTCCAGTTGCAGGCCCTGC
Source organism: uncultured Alphaproteobacteria bacterium (assembly GCA_963795365.1). Taxonomy (GTDB): domain Bacteria; phylum Pseudomonadota; class Alphaproteobacteria; order Rhizobiales; family Xanthobacteraceae; genus Bradyrhizobium. The sequence goes on along the minus strand of CAWCHW010000014.1, from coordinate 20,970 downwards.
GACAGCGCGGTGGCGAGCGCGGGATCGCGATGCCGATAGAGCTCGACCAGCCGCATCGCGGTGTCGTCATCGGCCTGCGGCAGCGCCACCGGCGCCCAGCCCACCGTCGGCGCCGCGCCGCGCAGCACCAGCGGCGTGGTCGGACCGACCGCGAGCGCGCTGCTGACGCGCTCGCCCTTCGGCAAACTTTCCAGCGCGCGGTTGAGCCAGCCGGATTGCACCCGGCCCGGACCGGCGTAGCCGCTTTCCAGCACATCCTGTCCGTCGAAATGCGAGCGGTCGCGATAGGGCGTCGACACCGCGTGAACCACGGCAGCGCGCTTGTCGCGATACATCCGCGCAAATTCCGGCATCGACGGATGCAGCGCGAAGAACGAGTCGAGCATCGGCGCCGCATGTTGTCCGTCAGCCGTCAGCGCGATCGATCCGTGCAGCCCGGCATAATCGGGATCGCCGAGCGGCGCGACGGTCGCGAGTCCATCAAGCGCGCCGCGCAGGATCACCACGATCAGCCGGGGGTCGCGGCCATCGGCCGCGCGCGCGAATTTCGGCAAATAGGCCCAGGCGGCAAAGGAGGCGCCGCCGAGCAGCAGCGCGCGCCGCGACGTGACCAGAGTGGAATAGCCGCAATCCATCGTCATCTCCTCTGGAACTCCGGCGACATCAGCAGGATCGCCATCGCCTGCTGCCGCGACTCCGCACGCTCGATGGTGCGGCGGGTTTCCTCCGACGCGGCATCCGCAGCGGCGAGCTCGAGCAGCTCGCGCGGATCGATATTGTTGTTCATGCGCGAGGCCACCTGCGAGGCGATATCGAGCCGCAGCTTCATGCCTTCCGGCGCGGCCCATGCCGCATTGCTGTCGGGAAAACCGTTCGGTCCCGCCGGCGACCACAGGGGCTGGCCGAGCACGTTGAGGCCGCCGAGAAAGCCGCCGGGATCCTCCGGCACGCGCGCCTGGATGCGCGTCGTCGCGATCAGATATTCATAAGGGCTGCGCATCTTGGCGATCGGCGCGGTCCAGGATTCGTCCGCATCGACCAGCGCAACCGCGAGCGCCCTGAGATCGCCGTCGGTCTTCGTGAACGTGCTTTGCAGCTTCGCCACCAGCGCCGGCGGCGGATCGTCGGCGACGAAGTGGCGAACGAATTTGGTTGCGATGAATTTCGCGGTCGAAGGATGGCGCGCGATGTCCGACAGCACCGCCTCGCCCTGCTCGACGCCGCCGGCATTGTAGACCTTGCCGAGCACGCGCTGCGCGCCGGGCTCATGCGCATTGGCATTGAAGACGAAGCTGCCGGGCTCACCGAGCTGGCCTTGCCGGCCGGCATAGGTCCAGCCCGTGATGACGCGCGCCAGCGACGTGACATCGTCCTGGCTGTAGCCGCCGCCGACACCGAGCGTATGCAGCTCCATGATCTCGCGCGCGAGATTCTCGTTCAGCCCGCGCTTGCGGTTGATGCCGGCGCGCGAGTCCGGACCGAGCGACTGTTGATTGTCGAGGAAGAACAGCATCGCCGGATGCTGTTCGACCGCTTTCAGCATGTCGGCGAAACGGCCGAGCACGTGCGGGCGGATCGCCTCGCGCTCGAACGAGCCCGCCCACATCCGCGCCAGCCCGCCCTTGCCGGCGGAGATGCAGAAATGGTTGGACCAGAACACGACGAGGCGCTCGACAAAGCCGCATTCGCTCAGCGCCGCACGCTGGATGCGCGCCAGCGCTTCCGCGCGAAACGTCTTCTGGATGACGTTGAGCTGCGGCGGTGCCGGCTTTGGCGCGGCCGCGGCATTGGGCGCCATGGTTTCCGCAGGCACTGCCTGCGGCGCGGCGGGCGCCGCATTGCCCGCCGTCTGCATCGCCGGGTCTTTCGGCGATATCTCCTGCGCGATGTTGGAGAGCGACAGGTTGCGCCGCTGCGGCTGCTTCACATCCGCAGTTGCCGGCGGCGGACCTTCGCTCGGCGCCGCAGCCGGGGCGGCTTTCGCCGCGGCGTCGCGCGCCTGCTGCACCTCGAACTGATATTCGAAGATCGCTTTCGCCAGCACCGGCGTCGGCTGCAATCCCGGCACTTCCAGTAGCGCGCCGTTGGGCCGGCTCAATTCGGCCTTGACGAAGCCGCGGGGATCGGAGGCGGCGTTGACGAAATCGCCGGAGGCGCCGCCGCGCGCACCGAACCCGAACCGATTGAGCGCAACCAGCGCGGTGAGCGAATCGCGGGCCATGGTGATTTCCGGATTTCCCTTTGCGCTTATTTCGCAGGCGGACTATACCGCCGTTCGGGATGAACCCGGCATGAAAATCCGGATTGCTTTCCTTAAAGTGCCGTCATGAACGTTTCGACAGGCTCACCTCGCCGCCTCGCCTGCTCCCGTTGCGGAACCGAATTCGCCTGCAATCCAGGCGGCAATTGCTGGTGTGCCAGCGAAACCGCGCGATTGCCGATGCCGGTCGAAGGCGAGGATTGCCTGTGCCGCGACTGCCTGCGCAAGGCGGCGGCAGGCGTCACGAATTCATCTGCAAACTGACACGTTCCGCTTACGCTTCCTCAACGGTTCCGGCTGCTTCTGCCGGCCATGGCGAAGGCATTAACCTGACATCGTTAGGTTGCGCCGGTTCACACCGGGCATTTCGCATGGGCCGCTTCATCCTTTACAGTTGCATGGCGTTCGTGACCGCCTTCGTCGGCATCTCATGGGCCGCGCGTGGCTTTCCCACCGAGTTTTCCACGTTTTCGCCGATCGCGGTCGGTCCCTTGCAGCCGACCCTGGATGCGCATTTCGGCGACGATCGCGCCAAAGAGGCGATGCGCAAGGATTGGGAAGCCGAGCACAGCGCGCGCGGCGACGGCGATCCGCAGGCGCGACGCTATCCGGACTGATACGCTACAGGCCGCCAACGCCTATGCGATGTCGCCCTGCGGCGTGACCCAGAAGACAAACCTCATTGCCGCGCTGACGGCCTACACCAGGGCGTGGCAGGCCACGCGCGGCTGCGGCCGGAATTTCCTCGGCATGACGACTTGCAGCGACGCGCAAATCAAGCGCGGCGCCGACAGCGTCAACACGCCGCTCGACAAGCGCGTGCGGGCCGCGCTGGATGCTGCTTTCGAGCAGAAAGGCATCGTCAAGGCGGACTTCCCTTCCGATGTGCGCGAAGACGTCGTCGTCTTTGCGAATTGGGATTTCTGGAACGATCCCTCGCCGACCTGCCTGCCGCGCCTGCGCGCCAGCGCGACTCCCTTGCAATGAAGCCGGTCTGGTTCTTCCTGTGGACGATGGCGGTGGCGCAGATCGCGGTCTGGACCTTCGCTGCACCCGCCAGGCACAACGAACAGCCCGCACCGACCGACCCCGGCAGGCCGTATGGCGACAACGAGCAATATACGGTCGAAGCCAGGGACAGCGAACGCCAGAACACGATGGCGGCGCTCGACCTGCCCTGGGACAGCCGCTGCGGCGAGGCGCGCGAGCGTTTCATCCGCAACGTCGGGAGTTATTACTATCAGCGCCAAAACCAGTATGAGCGCTATCCCGAAATTCACGGCAAGCTCGGCGCCGACTACATCGCCACGCAATGGTCGACCACCGAGGACAAGCGGATCGAACGTCTCACCCGGGAAGCCTATGCGCGCGGCTATCTGCAGCCGTCGGATTTCAACGGCATCGCCGGCAAACTGTTCGCGGTCGTCGTCAAGGACGAACGCGTCGTCGGCAAGGGCTGCGCGGGCTAGGCTGCCGGTCCGGCGAACAGCAGCAGATTGCCGTCGATATCCCTGATGATGAAATCGAGCGCGCCCCAGGGCTTTTTCGCGAGCTCCTGTGCGAAGCTGACGCCGGCTTCCTGAAAGTCGCGCGCGAGGTGCTTGATATCGCCGGCGGTTGCGACCGTGATCGACGCCGAGAGCAATTCCTCGCGATCGCGCAGGCCGGGATCGATCGCGCGGCCCTCGACGCAGCGCAGATTGAGTGCCGCGCCGTCGCGCTTCACCTGCGCATAGTAAGGCGGCTCGCCATAGGTGAAGGCGATGGAGAAGCCAAGCTTGTCCGTGAAGAACGCGCAGGACGCATTGACATCAGCGACGAACAGTTGCGGCTCGACCGCGAGGAGTTTGGGTTTGATGGAGACGGTGGTGAGAGACATGAGAGGCCTCCGCTTGAATTCGTCGTTGCGAGCGAAGCGAAGCAATCCAGAATCTCGACCAAGGAAATAGTCTGGATTGCTTCGTCGCTGCGCTCCTCGCAATGACGAGGAACTACTTCACCACCGCCGCGGTTTGCCCGAACAGGATCCGCCGCTCCTCTTCGGTGCGGTTGACCGGCTGGCCGAAATTCGGATTGACCTCTTTGGCCTTGGCATAGGCGCGCTCGGTGGCAGGTCGCGCCTTGATGGTCTCGAGCCAGCGCTTCAGATGCGTGAATTGCTCGATGTCCTGGCCCTGGTTCTTGTACGGCACGACCCAGGGATAGCAGGCCATGTCGGCGATCGAATACTCGCCGGCGATGAAGGCGCGATCGGCAAGCCGCTTGTTGAGCACGCCGTAGAGCCGGTTGGTCTCGTTGACATAGCGGTCGATGGCGTATTGCAGCTGGTCGACGGCGTAGTTGCGGAAGTGATGGTTCTGCCCCGCCATCGGGCCGAGGCCGCCCATCTGCCAGAACGTCCACTGAATCACGTCATAGCGGCCGTAGAGATCGGACGGGATGAACTTGCCGGTCTTCTCGGCGAGATAGAGCAGCATTGCGCCGGACTCGAAGATCGAGATCGGCTTGCCGCCGCCCTTCGGCGCATGATCGACCATGGCGGGGATGCGGTTGTTCGGCGCGATCGCCAGAAATTCCGGCTTGAACTGCTCGCCCTTGCCGATCTGCACCGGGAAGAACTTGTATTGCAGTCCGGTCTCTTCGAGGAACATCGTGATCTTGTGGCCGTTCGGCGTGGACCAGTAATAGAGGTCGATCATGGCGGACGCTTCCTGCTGTGATTTGATTGGTGCGCATCGCGAAAAGGATGCGGATGCATGAAGTGCATCGCATCGTCAGCGCGGAGTCAATGGCGCCCAATGCGCTTCGCGGCGAAGTGATCGGCGTTCAACGAAGCATGCGGCCGCCACGCTCACGGCGCGCGCGTCACCGTCACGGTCCTGTTTTCGATCCGGGAGGCGTTTTGCCCCATCGCGCGTGTCGTCGTCACCGAGGTTTCGGTGATCTTGCGCGTCATGCCGTCCTCGACCTCGAACAGCGCGCGCCCGTCGAGATCGATCACCATCGCTTCCACGATGACGTCGATCGCTGCCGCCTTGGCCTGGCCGACGGCCGCCACGAATTTCTCGCCGATCGTTTTCAGGAAGCTCCTGGTCGAGAGCCTGTCGTAGGAAAACGTGCCGACGACATTCAAGCGTCCTGCCGCCGGGTCCGCGTCGGCGATATGAAACATGGTGTTGCATCGCAACGCATCGCCGCCCATGGGATTATCCGCCTCGGTGAAGATATGGCGGTACTTGCCGGGCTCGAGTCCGGTGTTCTGCGCTTTTGCCAGATCGGTCAGATCGCCGGTGAGCGCCGACACAAGCCTGGCACCGCCCGCGTCGATCAGGCCCGCGACCGCGCGCGCGATCGCGGCCTGGGTCCGCGGATCATCCTGTCGCTGCGCCGCCCGCTTTTCCAAAGCGCCGCGCACCGCGCTCCTCACCTCGTCGAGATTGTCGACGCTCAACGGCTTGCCGGACAGATCGGTCGTTGCGCGGATCTCGACATTCTCCAGCGCTTGCAGCAATGCGCTTCGCGCCGACAATTGCTGTCCGTTGCCTTCGACGGTGACGCCACGCGCGACATAGGTGACGACGAAGCCTGCCGCAGTCCGCTGCGCGACGGTCATTTCCGCGCGGGTCTTGATGGCAACGCTCTGCGAGGTGCCGGGCGCGTTCTCGTCGCTAGTGACCGAACTCTCGATGATCCAGCGGCTGCCGGGCGGCGGATCGTACGGCCGCTCCACCTTGCTCGCAGCCCATGCCGGCGCAGCCTGCACCGACGCCAGCACGACCGCCCATAGGGCCGCCGACCGCCATCGATGCACACCGGAAGCCCGAATCGCCTGTGCCATGCGCCTCGCTGTAGCCTTTTGGCCACAGGGCGAACTAGTGAGTTGCGGCAACACTCGGGGAAATTCGTGGAACCCGGCCGGTCAGTGCGGGCGGCCGTGCCGGCGCAGGACGTTGCGGCCGTCCGCGGTGACGGTCACGACCAGACCCAGGCCGGCGACGGTCTCGCGCGCGACATAGCCGCGGTCGGCGGCGTCCTCCCAGATCGTCAGCCGCGGGCATGAAGTCTTCCAGGCGCCGATCACCTCGGAATAGGCGCGCGGTTCGCGGGCGATCCATTCGACGAAATCGAGCACCAGCGGATCGGCGGAGTTCGCTCATCGCAATGTTCCTCAGTTGGATGCGACCGAACGCTGCGCCAGCAGCAGCCAGCCGCCATAGAGAACGTAGTAGCTCGCGACCGTCGTGATCAGGTGATTGGCCCAGCGGCGGAATTGCTGGTCGCTCATCGCTTCCAGCACGCGCCGCGACAGCGTGGTGCCGAGCATGGAGGCGGCGATTGCGACGGCGGCCAGCACGGGATCGAGCGTTGCGGCCTGATCGATGATGCCGCCGAAATAGATCAGCTTGGTGAAGTGGCTGGCGACCTGGCAGGTCGCCTTGGTGGCGATGATCTCGCGGCGCTGGAAATCGCCGCCGAGGAAGAAGGTGTCGAGCAGCGGCCCGGAGACGCCGGTCATCAGCATCAGTCCCATGCAGATCGAGCCGTACACCGCGCCCTGCCAGACGCTGTCGGGATTGGGCTTGATGTCCTTCGGCAGCAGCCGCGCCAGAAACGGCGTGACGCCGAGGATCAACAGCGCGACCGGCTTGGCCGGCACATATTTGGTCAACGACCACAAGGCGAGCGCCAGCGCGCAGCCGATCAGGTAGACGCAAACCGGCCGCCAGCGGATGTGCGCACGCCAGAGAAAGGCGCGCCAGCCGTTGGAGGCCATTTGCGTGATGGCGTGCAGCACCATCGCGGTCGGCAGCGGCATCAGCGCCAGCAGCACGCCGATCAGGATCAGCCCGCCGGCCATGCCGAACAGGCCCGACAGGAAGGCGGTCGCCACCATCAGGGCGCCAAGGGCTGCGATCATCAGCGGCGTCATTCAAATCTCCGGCGCGGCGCGCGAGGCAGGCTGTTCTCCCTCTCCCCGTTCTTACGGGGAGAGGGTTGGGGTGAGGGGCTGCCTCCACAGCATAACTGGCGGAGAGTCCCCTCACCCGGATCGCATCTTCGATGCGATCCGACCTCTCCCCGCACGCGGGGAGAGGTAAAGCCACCTCGTGCAGCAATTCAAAAAGCTTGCACGGTATTTCTGCCTCGCTTGTGTCCCGTCCGCAAACGGAGTTATCTTGCTCCAGCATCAGCTTTCCTGAGGCTTGTCGCTTTGCGCAGACTTCTCTTCCTCAACGGCATCAAGGCGTTCGAGGCCGCCGCGCGCAGCGGCAGCTTTGCCGCGGCGGGAGCCGAGCTCAACGTCTCGCCGGCCGCGATCAGCCGCATGGTGCATCTGCTCGAAGAGCGGCTCGGCGTGCCCCTGTTCGAGCGCAAGGCCAACAAGCTGGTGCTGACGCAAGCCGGGCACACCTATCAAGGCGGGCTGACGCCGATCTTCGATGCGCTGGCGAGCCTGACCGCGCAGGTCACCGCGCCGGCGAATTTGCGCGTGCTGACCATCGGCGTCGGTCCGACCTTTGCGATGCGCTGGCTGATCCCGCGCCTCGCCGATTTCCGCAAGCAGGAGCCCAACATCGAGGTGCGCATCACCACCGGCGGCGTGGCCGCGCCCTTTGCCGACGACTGGAGTTGCGGCGTCACGCTCGGCGACGGTCACTGGCCCGGGCTGGTGGCCGAGCCGCTGTTTGCCGCCGATCTGCTGCCAGTGTGTTCGCCGAAACTCGCCGCGCCGCTGAAGCGGCCGGGCGATCTCAAGGCATCGAGCCTGCTCCGCGTCGCGCATGCCGCGGAGGACTGGCCGCACTGGCTGAAAGCGGCCGGCGTCACCCGCATCGCCGCGCGCGGCACCGAATTCCAGTATTACGGTCAGGCGCTGCAGGCGGCAGCCGACGGGCTCGGCATCGCCATGGGCATCCGGCCCTATATCGACGACGACCTCGCCGCCGGACGGCTTGTTGCTCCCTTCGCGACCTCTGTACCCAAGGGCATGCGCTGGTACCTGGTCTATCGCAGCTACCGCACCGAGCAGCGCGACTTCGCCGCCTTCCGGCGCTGGATTGTCCGCGCCGCGACGGAATCCGCGGCCGGCAAGAGCAAGGCGCCGCGCCATGCCGACTGAACGCGTCGGCACGCTGGTGATCGGCGGCGGCCAGGCCGGGCTTGCGATGAGTCACCACCTCAAGCGGCGCGGCCTGCCGCATCTCGTGCTCGAGCGCGGCCGCATCGGCGAACGCTGGCGAAGCGAGCGCTGGGACGGGCTGAAATTCCAGTTTCCGAACTGGTCGGTGCGGCTGCCGGACTTTCCGTTTCCGCACGATGACCCCGACGGCTTCGCCGACCTGTCAGCCATCGTCGACTTCATCGATGCCTATGCCGGGTTTGTCGCGCCGCCGATCCGTTGCGGCGTGAACGTGACGCGGCTGTCGCGTGACGGCGCGGACGGCTTCATCGCGGAAACATCTGAGGGCGCGATCGCGGCCGACAATGTCGTCGTCGCCACCGGTCCCTACCAACGCCCGCTGCTGCCGGATCTGTTGCGCGACGCGCCGGAGCTGTTCCAGGTCCATGCCAGCCGCTACCTCAACCCGGAGCAACTCCCGGCTGGCGCCGTGCTTGTGGTCGGCGCCGGCGCGTCCGGCGCGCAGATTGCCGAGGAGCTGCACCGCGCCGGCCGCCGCATATTTCTCTCGGTCGGCCAGACCGCGCGCCTGCCGCGTCGCTATCGCGGCCACGACCTCATTTGGTGGTTCGAGCAGCTCGGAATATTCGACAAGCGCCCGGAGGAGCGCGGCCCCATTCGCGTCTATCCCGCGATATCAGGCGCCTATGGCGGCCACACCATCGATTACCGCCGCTTCGCCGGCGAAGGCATCACCCTGCTCGGCCGCGTCGTCGCCGCACGCGGCCGCGTGCTCGACATCGCCCCTGGCCTCGGCAAAAGCCTCGCGGAGGCCGATCTCTATTATGCGACCTTCCTCGACATGGCCGACGCGCACGCGCGCAACCGCGGCCTCACCTTGCCTGAAGACCGCGCAGCCCGGGCGAGACTGCCGGACCCATCTTGCGTGACCGAACCGGTCCGCCGTCTCGATCTCCGCGCCGAGAGCATCAACGCGGTGATCTGGGCGACCGGCTATGGCGTCGACTTCGGCTGGATCGATTGTCCCGTCTTCGATCGTCACGGCGCACCGCTGCAGCGCGGCGGCGTCACCGCGCTCGGCGGGCTCTATTTCCTCGGCCTGCAATGGATGAGCCGGATGGCCTCGTCCTTCATGTCCGGCGTCGGCGACGATGCCGCCGTGCTCGCGGACCACATCGCCGCTCGATCCTGACCCGAAAATTCCGGACTTTGTGAACCAGTTCACATGGACCTTGCGCCATCCGTGCTCCCCTCGGTCCCGGGGGAGAACGGATCGGCGCATGACCCAAGTCTACGACGACTACGATATCGAATGTTTCGAGATGGGCCGCGGGCAGTGGCATGCCCGGATCCGGCGTGCGGATTCCCGGCCCGTGCTGATCAACGGCCACCCGTTTCCGACCCTCCAGGTCGGCTTTGCCTGGGAGACGCCGGAGGCCGCGATCGAGGACGCCAAGCGGCACATCGACCGCTTCAAACAAAAATGGGCCGCCTGACGGCGGTGGGGAGGAAGTAGCGTGACGATTATCGATTTCAATGCGGCCCGCGAAGCGCGCTCACCGGTGCGTTCCAAATGTCCCGATTGCAGCGGCCGTTTGACGGTGTTGCAGATCATCGCCGGCCGCGCGAGCTCGGAATACTGGACCATGCGCTGCACCAGCTGCGGCGGTATCCATCTGGATATTCTGAAGCCTGTCGCCGAGCCGATCGAGGCGTAATTCCGCAAACCGACGTCGTCATGGCCGGGCTTGACCCGGCCATCCACGTCTTCCTTGCATGGTTGAAACAAAGACGTGGATGCCCGGCACAAGGCCGGGCATGACGAGCGGAATGACTGGGGACAGACGGGAACCCGTGACTGACAGCTGCTGCCAGCATGCTGTCAGCAGCCGCCGCTTGAGCCCTTTCAAGTCCGCCTGACTCGTCACATATTCGGGGCATGGCGAAGACCCCCGACCGACCGAAAAAGCCCGGCAAATCCAGCAGAACCAAAGCAGGCCGCCCTGACGTTCTCCCGATCGGGCCGGCGCTTGCGGAACTGTTGAATCCCGCGATCAACCGCGGCGACGCCGGCACGGGCTCGGGCACCGGGCTGCAGCCGCCGCCGGACAATTCCTGGGATCGCCGCGCCGGCGGCGAGGCCGCGGCGCATCGCGCCCGTGCCTCGACGCGCGACAAGGGCGATGACGTCGCGAAGCGCGACAGCCCAGAAACCTTCGAAAGAACCAAGGCCTCGACGAAGCCCCGCAAGCCAATTACGGCACGACGGCGACCATCCCCACGCTCGATCCGGAACTGGCGCGGCAGCTCGGCCTGCCGACCGCCGAGGATGACGACGAGGCGCTGGCGCGGCCGCCGCGCAGCAAGATGGAAGCGTTCGGCGTCAAGGCCACCGCCGACGCGCTGGAAAACCTGATCCGCGAGGGCCGTCCCGAATTCAAGAAGGACGACGGCTCGCTGAAAGTGTGGACGCCGCACCGGCCGCCGCGCCCGGAAAAATCCGAAGGCGGCCAGCCGTTCGTGATCAAGTCCGAGTACCAGCCGAAGGGCGACCAGCCGACCGCGATCAAGGACCTGGTCGAAGGCATCGCGCGCAACGACCGCACCCAGGTGCTGCTCGGCGTCACCGGCTCGGGCAAGACCTACACCATGGCCAAGGTGATCGAGGCGACCCAGCGCCCTGCCCTGATCCTGGCGCCGAACAAGACGCTGGCCGCGCAGCTCTATGGCGAGTTCAAGAGTTTCTTCCCCGACAACGCGGTGGAGTATTTCGTCTCCTATTACGACTACTACCAGCCCGAAGCCTATGTGCCGCGCACCGACACCTACATCGAAAAGGACTCCTCGATCAACGAGCAGATCGACCGCATGCGGCATTCGGCGACGCGCGCGCTGCTGGAGCGCGACGACGTCATCATCGTCGCGTCGGTGTCCTGCATCTACGGTATCGGCTCGGTCGAGACCTACACCGCGATGACCTTCGCGCTGAAGAAGGGCGAGCGCATCGACCAGCGCCAGCTGATCGCCGACCTCGTGGCGCTGCAGTACAAGCGCACCTCGGCGGATTTCTCCCGCGGCACGTTTCGCGTGCGCGGCGACGTCATCGACATCTTCCCGGCGCACTATGAGGACCGCGCCTGGCGCGTGAACCTGTTCGGCGACACCGTGGAGAATATCGAGGAGTTCGATCCGCTCACCGGCCACAAGCAGGACGATCTCGAATTCATCAAGATCTACGCCAACTCGCACTATGTGACGCCGCGCCCGACCCTGGTGCAGGCGATCAAGGCGATCAAGGGCGAGCTGAAGCTGCGGCTCGACGAGCTCAACGCGCAGGGCCGCCTGCTGGAAGCGCAGCGGCTGGAGCAGCGCACCACCTTCGATCTCGAGATGATGGAGGCGACCGGAAGCTGCGCCGGCATCGAGAACTATTCGCGCTATCTCACCGGGCGCCGGCCCGGCGAGCCGCCGCCGACGCTGTTCGAATATGTGCCGGACAATGCGCTTGTGTTCGCCGACGAAAGCCACGTCACCATTCCGCAGATCGGCGGCATGTTCCGCGGCGACTTCCGCCGCAAGGCGACCTTGGCCGAATACGGCTTCCGCCTGCCCTCCTGCATGGACAACCGCCCGCTGCGCTTCGAGGAATGGGACATGATGCGCCCGCAATCGGTCGCGGTGTCGGCGACGCCGAGCGGCTGGGAGCTCAACGAGAGCGGCGGCGTGTTCGTCGAGCAGGTGATCCGCCCCACCGGCCTGATCGATCCGCCCGTCAATATCCGCCCTGCGCGCACCCAGGTCGACGATCTCGTCGGCGAGGTGCGCGCCACCGCGCAGGCCGGCTATCGCTCGCTGGTCACCGTGCTGACCAAGCGCATGGCGGAGGACCTCACCGAATATCTGCACGAGCAGGGCATTCGCGTGCGCTACATGCACAGCGATATCGACACCATCGAGCGCATCGAGATCATCCGCGATCTTGCGCCTCGGCGCGTTCGACGCGCTGGTCGGCATCAACCTGCTGCGCGAGGGCCTCGACATTCCCGAATGCGCGCTGGTCGCGATCCTCGACGCCGACAAGGAAGGTTTTTTGCGCAGCGAGACCTCGCTGATCCAGACCATCGGCCGCGCCGCGCGCAATGTCGACGGCAAGGTGATCCTCTATGCCGACACCGTGACCGGCTCGATGGAGCGCGCGATCGCCGAGACCGACCGCCGCCGGGAGAAACAGGTCGAATACAACACCGCGCATGGCATCACGCCTGAAAGTATCAAGCGCTCGATCCACGACATCATGAACTCGGTCTACGAGCGCGACCATGTGCTGGTGGAGATCGGCGACGGCGGCATGGCCGACGACGTGATCTCGATCGGGCACAATTTCGAGGCCGTGCTCGGCGATCTCGAAACGCGGATGCGCGAGGCCGCCGCCGACCTGAATTTCGAGGAAGCCGCAAGGCTGCGCGACGAGGTCAAGCGGCTGCGCGCGACCGAGCTGGCGGTGGTCGACGATCCCACGGTGAAGCAGCGCGCGGTGCAGGACCGCGCCGGGGCTTACGCCGGCGCGAAGAAATACGGCGACGCCGCGAATTTGCCGGCAGCGCCATGAAGAAAAAGACGGTGCAAGCGGCCCTGAAGGCCAGTCGCTCTGCGGGGGAGGGTCGGGGTGGGGGGTCCGCGAGTTCGCGGCGGATCGAGAGTCCACAAGCCGCATCTCGACGAGATGCACGGCCCGGAATCGCTGCCCTTCCGCGGCGAGCGCGCCCTGCCGGCAAAACCGTTCGGCGAGAACAGCCGCGTCATCCAGCCCACCAACTCGCAGCACTCGGGGCCGGAGTTCGGGCCGGCGCCGCGGTCGAGCGGGGGAGCGCCGGGGAAACGGGGTGGGTGGAAGAAGAGGTAGCGAGAACGCTAATATCTAGGCCGAAAGCAGGTCCCTCTACTCGCGTTCAATCAATCGAAAGCCTTTCTCGCACTGGCAACTTGAGATAGCTTCGCAGAAGCGAGGGCAGCTGGGGGATATTTTATGGCGATGACTCAAGAGTTCGAGGATGGTCAACCTAAAAACATCCTTGAGGGATTCGATCCACTCGCCGAGGAAGTCAATTTCGGCAGCAACGACAAGAGCATTTTTGAAGAAGCGACTCAACGCGTCGTTCAGAACATCCTTAAGAGTTACACGGGCTATTTTGATATTTTTTCAGAGATAATCCAGAATGCGTTGGATGCATGCGACAAAAAAGTCAAAGCTGCCGGCCCTGGATATTCACCTCGATTGGGGATCAAAATTGATGTCGTCAATCGGATCGTTAGGATCGTTGATAACGGTTGCGGGATGTCGCTCGATGAAGTCAAATTCTGCTTTCGTCCCAACGTAAGCTTTAAGGGCAGAAAGGAAGCAAGAGGTCATAAAGGCGTCGGCGCGACATTCTTGGCATATGGATTTGGGCTGATACGCCTCTTCACTAGACAGAAAAACTCAGCGATTGCCGTGAAGCTTGCAGGCGGCCGCCAGTGGGCCGACGACGCAACGGGTTCTTACTCCCGACCCAAGCTTGAAGTCGATGACTTTGAGGCTTCTGAACTCGCAAACGAAACATCCGGTACTGCCATCGAGATTTCGATACCTCAAAGTGTGAGGCCCGATCTCGGCTGGTGGGGCGCATCAACTGCGCATCAATGGTATCAGCTACTTCGAATGCGAACGCCGCTCGGCGGGATTTACTTGGCGGGCGCAACACCGCCGAAAGTGAAGGTTCATATTGCCGTAAATGACTACGCTAACAATTTGACGCAGGAAGATTTTGATTTGTGTCGAATACCCCAATGCGCCGAAGCGCGGCTGCGACGTCACGCTGTCCGGCGACCACTATTGCGGCAGGTTCGTCGCCTCGGGCCATCCGCTGCTGGTCGTGCTCTATGAGAGCGGATGCGAGGCGCACGCCACCGACAATGGCGGCTCCGTCGTGTTCGAGCAGGCCGGCGGAGCCTGGGCCTTCAGCAGCTTTCAGCCGGGCATGCAGGCCGGCAGCTGCGTGACGGTCGCAAAGGACGATCGGCAGGATCTGCTGGTCTGCCTCAACGGCCATATGGGCCAGGGCATCATGGAGACCGGCGTGGCGCTGATGAAATTCACGGCGCCCGCGCATGGCATCGGGCTGTCGGTGGACATGCTGCTGCGCGCGGTGGATTCCACCGGCGCATTCGGCGCCAACACCATCACCTGCAAGGCGGGTCCGCCCCGGTATTTCGAGTTCGACAAGTTGAAAGCGGGGCCGCGGCCGATGGCGGTGAGCGTGGAGGCAAGCTGGGCCGACGCCGAGACGTTTCGCACCGCCTGCGGCAAGGGATTTGCCCGGCCGCCGGAGGCGATCGGCGAGCTCGTGCCCGGCGATGCCTGGGTGCCGGACGATCGCATCAAGCGCGGGACGGTGGTGGTGGATCTGGCGACAAGGAAGGTGACGGACGCGAATAACGGCGCGGCCAATCGCCACATCTCGTCATTGCGAGGAGCGACAGCGACGAAGCAATCCATACTTCAGCAGCGTAGTCATGGATTGCCCTCGCTTCGCGTCCCGGAATGACGAGGAACTGTGGCCGCCCTACCCCGATCGCCGACGGCTGGTGTTCTGCACGAGATTGCCGTGCGCGGCCTGCTCGCGGATGTTGTGCTTCTCGTCGTCGCGATGGCCTTTTGTCGTGTCTAATGGAACGGACGGCGTGCTGCCGGGCCCCTTGTGGCTCCGCGCGTCTTCCGGAACGGGCTGGATGGTCTTGTTCAACGGTTTTGTCATTGCTGGTCTCCGTTGCTTGTCAAGTCCAACGCGACGTGCGGACGGCCGTTCCGCAGGGAACTGATGTGGTATTTCGTCATGGCCGGGCTTGGCCCGGCCATCCACGGCTTTCTTGCAGCGTGATCAACGACGTGGATGCCCGACAAAATGGCCGGGCATGACGAGTTAAAATCGCGCGCGAGCACGCCCCGGAATGACGAGCATGGGGATTTCGCCCAGCTGTGTCTTTTTTTGCACGTCGCGTTACTGTGTCGCAGGCGAATGCTATTTCCGAAATTCGGAACATGTGTTTTACTGCGCGCATCCCGTCCACAAGAGGGACGCTTCGCGGTCGTCACGATTCGTCGGTGCGGGATGCGATGGGCGCGTTGGCGCGCAGGCGAATGTGCCAACACGTACGGTCAAGCCGTGTGGTCCTGTCCCCTCGACGCTGGGGTCAAGTCCATTGAGATGCGATGTCGGCCGTAAGGTCGGTGGCAGATCGATGGGCGACGGTGGCTAAAAAGCCCGACACACCGGGGAGAGCGCGGAGCAGCCGACAAAACCATTGCGCAGGGAATGCCGGATGTTTCGGCTGACCTGTACTGACTTGTGGGCACCTTCCTTTTTCAGCCCACGAGGCCTGCGGGTGCGGCCAGCGCCCGGCATTCCCTGCCCCTCACCAATCCGGGGGGATAACGACCGGCAAAAGCTCGGGCATCTCATGCCGCGGCAATGCGCAACCGTGCGCGACGACAGGAGAGCAATGGCATCGCTATCGCGTCTCGCTCTGATCGCGGATCGCGCCGAGGTGCTCGTTGATGCGGAATGCGATCAGCACGAATTCCGCGACAACGCGCGAAAACATGATCCCGGCGACGACGCCGACGATGCTGGCGACCACGATGATGAATCCGCCGAACGGATTGATCGCCATCGCGGTCAGCCCGGAGAAAATGCCGGACAGGCCCATCAGCACCACAAAGCCGATCATCACGCCGAAGAACGGCTTGATCAGTGTCGGCGTGATGAACCGGTCCCAGCGGAAGACGTCGCGATATTCGAACATCACCGCCCCCTCCCGGTCAGGCGGTTCGCCGGTTTGGCTCTGGCGGAATTGGTCCATGGGCGTCTGTTTCCAATATGGTCCAGATGAAACATCGTCTTCCCCCAGCGAATCGGTCACGAGTTTCGTCGAAATCCGGCGGTCCGCACAGGCCTCAACGGGAAAGCCATGCAGGCGGACGGGTTGAGATTGCCGCAAAGTGCGGCCACAATCTGACCTTCCCCGAGACTATCCCTGACAGAATGACCCTCACTTTCGAAGATTTTCCCGTCGGCCGGTTAGGCAGCTTTGGCCCGCGCCATGTCTCGCGCGAGGAGATCCTGGAATTCGCCGCCGAATACGATCCGCAGCCGATGCATCTCGACGAGGAGGCCGCCAGCAAGAGCATGCTGCAAGGGCTGTCCGGCTCGGGCTGGCATCTCTGCGCTGTCATGATGCGGATGATGTTCGACGGCTTCATCGGCCGCGCCGCTTCGCTCGGTTCGCCCGGCGTCAATGAACTGCGCTGGGTGGCGCCGCTGCGGCCCGGCGACGACATCACGCTCGACGTCGACGTCACCGAGGCGCGCCTCTCGCGCAGCCGGCCCGACACGGGAATCGTGACCTTCAAGGGCGTGGCGCGCAACGCGGCGGGCCAAGTGCTCTGCGAGATGATTTCGCCGATCATCGTCAGCCGGCGGGAGGCTGCCCGCTGATGTGGTTCTTCGAGGACATCCATGTCGGTCGCCGGCGCGAGGTCGGTTCGTTCACCTTCACCGCCGACGAGATCAAGCGGTTCGCGCGCAAATACGATCCGCAGCGTTTTCATTTGTCGGAGGAGGAAGGCCGCAACTCGCTGTTCGGCGGGCTCGCCGCGTCCGGCTGGCACGTCGCATCCGTCTGCATGAAGCTGATGGTCACGAGTATGCAACGCCTCTCGCGTGAGGCCGTCGCGCGGGGTGAGACGGTCGCGGTTGGCGGACCATCGCCGGGGTTTCGGGATCTGCGCTGGACCAAGCCGGTGATGGCCGGCGATACCGTCAGCTTCGTCAGCGAGGTCGAGGGCCTGCGCGCCTCGGCCTCGCGCCCCGAATGGGGCATCGTCGAGATCCGCAACACCGGCACCAACCAGCATGGCGAGGTGGTGTTCTCGTTTCTCGGCACCGGCTTTCGTGCCGCGGCGAAACCCGGGCGCTGCGCGGATAACGGGATAACAAGGTTACCGCATCGTTGCGCGCCGGCATCACCTTCCGGGAATCCGCGGAACCAAATTTTTGCTAACGCATTTTGAAGGAGTGATGAGGATAGTGTGCCGCGCAAATGCGGCGGGGGACGACGGTGGCGGATCGCGACGGCTTGAAATTGGTGGGTCTTATCTTCGCAACGGTGACGCTTGCGGTGATGCTGACGGCGGCGATGGTGGTGAGGGGCTATGCCGACGGCTCTTACCGGCTCGAAGTCGCCTCGATCGAGCGCCAGTAAGTCAGCTTTCGCTAACCATCGCGGCCAATTCAGCGCAGATAGACCAGCGCCATCGCCACGACCGCAAGGAACAGCAATCCGACGAAGCGGACCATGAGGGCGCCGACCCGGTGCGGCGAGGCCCGCAACGGAATCGGATCTGGCTGATCGGGCCGAATGCTTTCCATGGTCGAATCCCCGTTTGCGCCGGAGGACGGCGCCTGACCTTGGTCGTGGGCAGGGATCGACACGTTCACGCTCATCGCACGCTTTTCTTCTGGTTCTCGTCTTCCGGCCGGACTCGAAACCGCCGCGCTCCGTCGGTGCAGAGGCGGCGGCCGAGATTTGCAGGAAGATCAGCCGTTGCGCAACCCGTCGGCGGCGCGCTTCCACTGCTGCACGTTGTCGGCGATCATGCGCGTCGATTTCATCGCGGCCTGGCTCAGCTGCGCATAGCCGGAAATCTCGCGCTGGACGCGCTGGCCCTCGGCATGCAGCATCTCGCGCAGCGCCTCGAGCTCCGAGATCAGCTTCTCGATTTCCGACACCGAGGTGCCGGCGACGCGGTGGATCAGGGAGTTCACGTTGTTCACCGTAGCTTCGGCGCTCGGATCGAGCGTCGCCTCTGGAGCGCTGACTGCGACCGGACGGCGCAGATAGGCGATGTCGTTGCGGACGAACTCACGGATGCCTTCCTCGACGTCCGAGACCGCGGCGAGATTGGCGTCTTCCGCCTCAACCGGTTCGATTTGCTCAGAACGAATGGCGTTATTCATCGGCCTTCCCCTTTGATCGCGTTCGCGAGTGTCCCCCGCACGACGAATTACCTGATGGTAACGGGTCTATCAGGGGGGCCGATTTTGACCTCATCGCGGCCAAGTTGCGGCATCAAAGGTTCATTCAACCGGCTTCGCCGTGGCGCATACCCCGCGAATTCACCAGCTTTTCTTGAAGCCGGCGCTGATGCTCTTGCTGGTGGCGCCCTGCGGCGTCTCACTGACCGCGCCGGAGATGGTGACGCCGTCGAGCACCTTTTGCTCGGCGCCGAACTTGCGCAGCCATTTGTCCTCGGTCGAGGACAGGGTCTGGCCGGCGGTGACGCTGGTGCCGGTGTCGCCGATCGAGATTTTTGCCGATTGATCGGTCTCGTAGGTCCGCGCCGGGCGCGCGGCGAGGCCGGGCACCGGGACGAGGCCCTGCTGGGTCATGGCGTAGCCGTTCTGCAGGGTGAGCGACGACTGGCCGCTGATCGGCACCTGCTTGCTCAAGGACGTGCCGAGCTTGCTCTGCTCGGACGAGGGATCGACGCGGGCCTCGACCGCGGTTTTGTCCCAGACCGACCCCGCGCCCGGCGCCGTGATCGCCGCCCAGGCCGAGCCGCCGGATTGCGGCACGTTGCCGCCATTGGCGGTCTTCTCGGCAAGCAGTTCCGACATCGTGGTCGGTTCACGCGTGACGGTCATGTCGGCGCCGACGCGGGTGTCCCAGAACGGCGCGACCTGCTGCTTGACCGAGACCGCTGCGCCATTGGCCCGATCGTTGGACGACCATTTCATGTCGCCATCGCTACCGGCGCGGCGCGGCGCTGCCTTCGGGCCGTAAGTAAGGGTGGAGGCGTCGACGTTGAGCTGGCTCCAGTCGAGCGTGTTGGCGTCGATCTCGGCGGTCTCAGCGGGCTTTTGTTGCGCGGACGCGTCGTCCGTGGGCCTGGTCTCGCCGGTTTTCGCCGTGGTCAATTCGTCGGCTTCCTCGTCGCTTTCGGCGGGCGCCTGCGTCTGCGCAAAAGCAGCGTGGGACGAAGCAAAGGCAAAGCCAAGCACAAGGCTTGCCGCCAGCATCAGCGCGGCGGTGCGATCCCGCAAGGAATATGAAGTCATGACCCAGCCCGAATTTCTCGGAGTTTAACATGCGGCCGACCGGGTGCAAAATTGTGACGGCGGATTCACATCACCGACAGCCACCTGCGGCACTTTTGCAGGTAGCGCCAGCAGGGCGGCGCTTGACGCGCCGCCCGCTGGGCGAAGCGATCCCGACGGGGGCTGGAAGGTCGGATCGCTTCAAACTCGGCTGGGCTTCAGGCCGTCATCCGCGGCAGATGGAGGGGGTGGCCCAGCGCCTGCTCGACCAGATCGAAGCTGTCGACGAGCACGCGGATGTTGCTGAGCTGGCCGCCCTTGAACTGGGCGAAATGCGCCACGCGGAGCGAGATCGGCTTGTTGGATTCCAGCGAGGTGAGCGAATAACGCATCATCGAGGACGCCGAATCGACGCCGAGCATGATGGTCTCGCGGTCGAAGCGGTGGACGCGGACGTTTTCGCCGATCTGCCTCACCACCTCGAGCACCGCGTCCTTACCGCGCCGCGCGCCGAGAAACGGAAACATGTCGATCGGTCCGTAGATCGCCCAATCGACGTCGTCGTCGAGCGCGGCGGCAAGTTCGTCGAACTGGCGGTCGTTGATCGCACGATGCAGCGCGCGCGAAAAACGCCAGAGACTGTGCTCCGTCATGTCGCTTGATTCCCGGACTGGCTGTGAGACGCAGCGAACGCCCCGCAATGGACTAAACCCGGCCGCGGACGCACGTCGTCCCGCCGGGTTCGCTGCCGTTTTATTTGAAGCTTCAAATAATCGAATTTCGCGGAAACGCAATCGGCATTTTTGCATCGCACCATTGCGACAATCCCGTAGATTTACGGGCTCTTTAACGCTCTCGCCGCGGCATCGGCTCGCGCTCGATTGCGATCTCGTTATCGCGCAATGCCATCATGGCGAACAGCAGCGCACCGCCGATTGCGCCGATCATGGCCCCGCCCGGCATGAAGCCGAAGAACACCAGCATGCCGCCAGTGCCTTCAAAATTCGAGGTTTTGAAGATCTGACCCAGGCGAGCCCGGCTCCGACGCCGAGCGCTGCGCCACCGATCGCTCCCAGAACGAGCCCGAGCAGGGCCAGCAACACGATCTTCATCGAACCTCGAGGCCGTCAACCGCCGCAATTTCCCGTGATGGGTCGCAAGCCGATGCGGTCAGGTTCAAACTTTTCTTTCGCTCCGTGCGCGTCCGCCTTCGCTCTGCGAGACGAGCCGCGGGAGAGGCATGAGGGTCGGATGTCAGCTTCGGTCGGTAAGCAACGCGGCGACATCCAGCTCGAGCACCTGCTGCACGAGGTCGAAGGTATCGATGATCTCGCGGATATGCGCGATGCGGCCGTCACGCAGCGTGTAGAAGGCGGCGAGGTCGAACTGCACGATGCGATTGTTCAGGCTCTTCTTGAAGAACAGCCGCAGGT
>CAWCHW010000013.1:0-213135 GCA_963795365.1 uncultured Alphaproteobacteria bacterium | reverse complement strand
ACCACCATGGTGGCGTCGCCGGACTTGTTCATGCGCACGATCAGCGCATGCAGGTCGTTGCGGAGGTTTTCGCGAGTTGGTGCGTCCAATGCCGCAAACGCCTTCAGCACCGGGCCGTAAAAGGTCTTGAAGACGTCGAGGAAATGATCGGGCGAGCGGTAGCGGAAGTTGAACATCCGCGGCTCCGCCTTGATCGTGGCCTGGTTGCCGAACAGTTCGTCGAGGCGCGCCCGTGTGCCCCACAGTGCGGGCGACTTCGCGCCTGATGGCGGCGGGAGATATTTGCCGAGCGTCTTGAAGACCTGGCCGATGAATCCGTCGGGCGTCCAGTTGGCGAGCCCGATCCTGCCGCCGCTCTTGCAGACCCGCAGCAATTCGCTTGCCGCCTGCGGCTGGTTCGGCGTGAACATCACGCCGAAGGTGGAGACGATCACGTCAAACGAGCCGTTCTCGAATGGAAGCTGTTCGGCATCGGCTTCCATGAAATCGACCGGTAGCCCCTCCGCTGCGGCGCGGGCACGGCCCTGTTCGAGCAAGGCGGGCACATAGTCGGTCGACGTGACGTCGCACCAACGCCGCGCGGCGGCCAAGGTCACCATGCCGTTGCCGGCTGCGACATCCAGCACCCTGGAGCCCGGACGCAGGTCCAGCGTCTCGCAGAGTTGCTCGCCGACGATCTGCAGGGTGGTGCCGACGACGGCGTAATTGCCGGACGACCACGCCGCCTGCTGCCTGATCTTCAACGCCGAAAGATCGGGGGATACGGTACTCGTGGAAGTCTGTCTTGCCGTCGTGGCGCTCGCCATGGGTGTCTCCTGTCCCGATTGCATCGCGGTTATGCCGCGGTGAACCGAAACTGCCCCGGCGAGGACTGAAAGACTCTGAGGCCAGCTTGATTTTGCCTTCAGGCGGGCTTGATTTTTCTTGAGGACGATCAGTGGCAGGATTTCAACGGGTGAAATTTCTCTTTACAAATCATGTACTTGATATTGATCGGCGGGAGCTGAGCTGCGCCGGCCAAAGGGTCGCACTCGAGCCGCAGGTGTTCGACGTTCTGCTCTATCTCGTGCAGAACAGCGACCGGGTGGTCAGCAAGGACGAGCTGTTCGACCAGGTCTGGGACGGCCGCATCGTCTCCGAATTGACGCTGACCAGCCGGATCAACGCCGTACGCAAGGCGGTCAACGATAACGGCCGCGACCAGCAGCTCGTGCGCACCGTGGCGCGCAAGGGCTTCCGCTTCGTCGGTGAGGTGCAGGCCCAAGCGGCCGAATTAAAGCCCGTGCCTGCTGCGATGCCGATCGCTCACGAGGCGGATCATCCGCGGCTCGCGTTGCCGGTGCTCGACCGCACCGCGATCGCCGTGCTGCCGTTCGTCAATATGAGCGGCGAGGCCGAGCAGGAATATTTCTCCGACGGGATCAGCGAAGACATCATCACTGCGCTGTCGAAGCTGCGCTGGTTCTACGTGATCGCGCGCAACTCGTCCTTTGTCTACAAGGACAAGCCGGTGCACCTGAAGCAGATCGGCGAGGAACTGGGCGTCGGTTACGTCGTCGAGGGCGGCGTGCGCAAGGACGGCGATCGCGTGCGCATCACCGCGCAGCTCAACGACGTCGTGACCGGCAGCCACATCTGGGCGGAGCGGTACGACCGCAGCATCGCCGACGTATTCGCGGTGCAGGACGAGATCACGCAGTCGATTGTCGCCGCGATCGAGCCGCAGCTCTATGCCGCCGAGAATTTTCGCGCGCAACGCAAGGCGCCCGACAGCATGGACGCTTGGGATCTCGTGATGCGCGGGCTGTCGCATTACTGGCGCGTGACGCGACAGGACAATGTGGTGGCCCAGGCGCTGCTGGAGAAGGCGATCAAGATCGATCCGACCTACGGCCAGGCGCTGGGCGTGCTGGCGGCAAGCCACACCTTCGGCGCCCATATGGGGTGGGAGACGATGGCGAAGGCGGGACCGGTCGCCGAGCCCGCTGCCCTTGCGGCCATTCATGCCGACAGCGAGGACCCGTGGGCGCATCTGGCGCTCGCTTCCGTTTATCTGTTCAACCGCCGCTTCGACGACAGCCTTGCGGAGTTCGAGCTGGCGTTGCGCCTCAATCCGAACTTCTCGCTGGCACGCGGCTACTACGGCGTTGCGCTGGCCTATTGCGGCCGCTGGGAGGAGGGCGATCGCAACGCACGGCATGCGCTGCGGCTGAGCCCGCGCGATCCCTTCGCCGCGATCTATTGCGGCGTGGTATCCTACTGCCAGTTCGTCGGCCGCAACTACGAAGAAGCCATGCGTTTTGCGCGGCAATCGGTGCGGCTGCGCGCCGACTTCGTCGGCGGGCATCGCGTGCTGACGGCCGCGGCGGCGTGCGGCGGTTTCGATGAGATCGCGGCTGAGGCGTTGAAGGAATTGAAGCGCGTGCAGCCGGAGGTAACGCTCGAATGGATCGCCCAGGAGATGCCGTTCAAGCACGAGGCCGAGCGTCAGGCCTATGTCGAGGGTTTTCGGCTCGCGGGCCTGGAGTAGTGCCGTTCACTCCAGCGTCTGTACCGGAGGCGTCTTCGAGGCGGATCGGACGGATGCCGCCGTGTGCGGCTGCGATGTTGCCGGGACCGTGGCAGCGGTCGGCGTGACCTGAGCAGGCGACACCTGCGCTTCCTGCCTAACCTGACGCGCACGGTAATTCGCTGAGTGTCCGCGACGGAATCCCCAGGCATGGGCGATCGACGGGCCGGCGGTATAGCCGACGACCGCACCTGCGACCGCGCCGATCGGGCCAAGCACGACCGCGCCAGACAGCGCGCCAAGCGCGGCGTCGCCGCCGCGGTGCTCGTCTGCCGAGGCGTGGGTGGCAAGTAACAGCGCCAAAATCGAGAACGTGATTTTCCACTTCATGCCGAGTCCCCTTGATCCTTGCGAGGGGTAGCCTCGGAATGCGGCGGCAAGAGAGTCCAAATGCGGCAGCGGGCGGGTACCAAAATGACCGCCGCGGTTAACCCTTTTGTTTGCGCATGATCTCCGCGCAAACGCGTCCTGCGTTTGTCGCGAGGGAAAACCGCTGCACGCTTTTCCGGATTATGCGCTATTGCCCGCCGGGCTCGATCGGAATGCCATTGCGGCGGGCGCAGGCGCGCAGCCACGGGATCACGCCGGCCTGAACAGGAAATTCAAGTTTGTAGCCGGCGCCCGTCTTGAAGGTGCCACGGCCGCCGCTCTCGAGCGCGGCCGCAAGGGCAGCGCCGTGTTGCGGATCGATGCCGACTTCATCCGGCCCGAGCACCGCGGCGGCAAAGGGCGGAAAGGGCTTGCCGTCCATTTCCAGGGAGGCTTCGACGGCGTCGCCTTCGTTGCCGTGACGGATGGAGTCCTTCAGCATCATGGTGAGCCCCTTGGCACGGCTTGCCATGAAAAAGGTCGCGAGTTCTCGTCGTTCCCCCTCCGCAGCCGTCACGAAATAATGCTGACGAATGATACAGACGATGATGCTGCCGTCATTGTTGCGCAGTTCCGAGGCGTCCCAGCCTTCGATCTTCTGCTTGTCCGACATGCCGGGCGGGCCCGCGGGCGTCGCCGGGACGAATGCGATTTTCGGTGAGCGGGGTCGTGGGGCCGGCATATCAGGCGCGTTCGGATCGGTCGGCTTGTCGATGGCGATGTCAAAAGTCTTGCCGCACTGCTTGAGCCAGTTCAGCGCCTCCGGTGGCAAATTGATCTTGATTTCGCCGGAGTCGAGACCGGCTCCTTCCGATCGCAACTTCAGCTGCGTCGCCTTGCCGAGCGCTGCGAGCGCAACGGCAGCATCGCCGGGGTGGAAGACCTGAGCATTTCCGATCGGAAAGTACACCGCGGGGAATGCGTGGTTTTCGATCGACAGCTCGGCCTGGTCGTCCAGCACCTGCTCGCTCGGCAGGCCGTCGTCCTCGATCATGATCGCGAGCCCGGTGCCGCGGCTGATATTGACGGAGAAGCGCGTATCGATCGGACCGTTGCGGCCAACGCGCTGGCGCAGCGCCACCATCACGCATTGCCGTACCTTGCCATCAGGGCCGGTCTGCGGCAGTCCGCTCCAAGTGCCGTTGGGAAAGTGCACCTGCTGGCCGGCGACGGGCTTGCCGATCGGCGCGGCGAGAGCGGCAGGTGTCGCGAGGGCGGCGGCGAGAAGGGTCAGTGCGCCGGCAATGCGGCGCGAACGGCTTGTGAACATGATCGTTGCGTGTGAAATGACTGGAGTTAATGCGTTTGACGTTGGAGGCCGGGCAAAGGTTCATTGCGCGGGCCGAAAGCTTGAGGGAGTTGTGAGCCATGAGTTTGTTAAGCCAACCCTTCGATCCCGAACGCGAGGCGGCGATGGTGACCGGCGCGGGCAACGGCATCGGCCGTGCGATTGCGCTGGCGCTGGTCGGCGAGGGCGTGAAAACCGTATTCGCCGATATCAGCAAGGAGAGGGTGGACGCGGCGATCAAGGCTGCGGCGCGGCCCGAGCTTGCGGTGCCTTTTGTCGGCGATCTCGGACAACCCGCCGCATGCGATGCGCTGCTTGCGCACGCCGAAGCAAAGGTCGGCCGCGTCACGCATTTTGTGCACAGCGCTTCCCCTCCGCGGCGCGAAGCCGATCACATCCTCGCCGTGAGCGATGAGACGTGGCGGCAGATGCATGCGGTCAATATCGACGCGGGCTTTCATCTGGCGCGGGAGCTGTCGCGCAAGCTGATTGCCGCCAAGACGGCCGGCTCTTTCCTGTTCCTGACCTCGCTCCATGCCGGCACGCCGCGCAACCTGCCGCATTACTCGTCGGCGAAAGCGGCGATGGCGATGCTGGTGAAGGAGCTCGCGAAATCTCTCGGGCAACATTCCATCCGCGTCAACGCGCTGGTGCCCGGCGCGATCGCAGCCGGTGGCTTCGTCGCCAATCCCGCGCTGGCAAAACACATCCCGCTCGGCCGCCTCGGCGAGGCCAACGATCTGGCACCGATGGCGCTGGCGGTGCTCTCCAACAAGGTCTCGGGCTATGTTACGGGAGCGGCGATCACGGTCGATGGCGGCCTCGCATTGACCAATTGGTTCGATCCGCCGGAATTGTAGTCCGCGCCCTCTTTTTGACAGGCTTGTCCGCGACAAGGTGAGCGGGTGAGTGGGACGAGCGGATCTTGCAGAACATGCTGAGAGCGATTTGGTGCGGGGGCATCCTGCTCGCACTTGGTGCCGCTGCGTTGCTGATTCTGGCGCCGGCGCGCGCGCAAAATCTCGATGAGGGCAAATCGGGCGCGCGGCTGTTTGCGGAGAGCTGCGTGACCTGCCACCACCGCGCGAAGGGGCTGGCCAAGGGCCGATTCCGTCTTTCGCTCTATCTGTTCCTCCAGGAGCATTACGCCAGCAACTCCAGCGCCGCCTGGGCGCTTTCCTCCTATCTCGAATCCGTCGACGAAGCGCCGCGCGGCCGGCCGCCTCGGGCGGCGGCGAATAAGTCGCCTCATGGCGCCGGGCTCGCGGGCGGCTCGCTCCGTCCACCGGCGCCGATCCCGCAGCGATGACCGGCCGTATTGTCATCGCAGTTTTCCGACTAGGCTTTGCAAAATGCGGTCCGACTGATTCGGCGGGGCGCGCGCCCCCGCGAGGGTATTTGCATGGCATTCTTCAAGCGTGAGCTCAGCCCGGTCGAGCGCTTCGAGAGCGCGCTTTCGGCCAAGCAGGACGAGCGGCGGAAGCTGGCAGCCCGCCTCGATCTCGCCGAGAAACTCCTCGTGGAGAAGCGCACCGACGCCGAGAAGCTTGCGGTCGCCGGCGCCGCGGCCGCAAGACTCGAACGCGCGGAAGCGAAGATGCGCGAGGTCGAGGAGCGTGCACGGACGCTGCGCGCGGAACTTGCCGATCTCGATGCGCAGATTGCCGCCACCGAGCGCGCACTGACGGACGCCATGGCTCAGCGCGACCGCGAATTTGCCGCCGACCAGATCGAGGCGCTCGCCGCGGCGATCGAGCGCGCCGGACCTGGATTTGGCGCGGGCGCGACCGCGCTGGTGGAAGCTGTGACCAGGAACAAGACCGCTGTGACGGAGGCGACGAAGTTCGCCGCCAGCGTCGATGCGATCCGCCGCGAGGTCATGTCGGCAACCGATCTGATCTGCTGGGAGCTGCGGACGATCGCGATGCGCACGCGCGCCGGCAATGCCAATGCGACACCGGCCGCGCCGGCCGAGGCTGAACACACCGCGCCGGTCGAGATCGAACGGCAGCGGATCTACACCCTCAATCCGCTGCTGTGGCGCGAGGGCAGCGAGGTGTGCAAGGCGCCCGCTTTCACCATGGTCGGCTTGCCCAAGGCATTGCTGGCCATCGCATTGCGGCACCAGCATGTCGATAATCTCAATGCTCGCCGCGTGCAGACGCTGATGCATGTGCATGGCAGCGGCGCGCATGATTTGCCCGACGATGCCGCGCTGATCGACCTCGATGCGCTCGCGGCCGAGGAACAGGGCGCCAAGGCTAATGTGAAGGCCAACGTCGCCTGAGGGCGAGGAACCAGACCACCACATCATCGGTTGGTGTCAGCCCGGCGCGCGGTCAGGGAACCCATCGCCGCGGCCGAGATCCAACAGATTGTGAGGAGAGCGACATGATGTCGGAAACTCAGGTTCACACGGTCGCGCGGCAAATGCTCGAACAGCACGGCGCCGGGGCGATCGCCCAGGCCGCGCAGAGGGCGCAAGCCTGCGAGAGCCGCGGCGAGGGCGAGGATGCGAAGGAGTGGCGTCATATCGAGAGCGCCATGAAGGCGATGCGGGGTCCGCATCAGAGCTGATCGTCGCATCGTCTCGGGTGTTGCACGATCGGCCAAGCTGACGCAATCTCCCGTCCAGGCCGGAGTTCAACCGGCTAACCTCGGAAGGAAGATCGCCATGATCAAGGTCAGCGTCATGTATCCGAACAAGCCCGGCGCGCGCTTCGACCACGACTATTATCGCGACAAGCACATGCCGCTGGTGAAGGCCAAGCTTGGCGATGGCTGCAAGTCCTACACGGTGGACAAGGGCCTCGCAGGCGGTGCACCCGGCGCGCCCGCGACCTATGTCGGCATGTGCCACATCTTTTCCGACACCGTGGAGGCGTTCCAGGCCGGCATGGCCAAGCATGGCAAGGAGATCTTGGGCGACATCGCGAATTACACCGATATCGCGCCCGTGATCCAGATCAGCGAGGTCGTGGTCGGCTGACCCCGCGACGGTGTTGTGGGCGAGAACAGCCGTCCGCAGCGCCGGCCGGCGGCGACAGTATTTTTCTTCGCTTGAGCCATGCGGCGGCAGCATCCTTGCTATTTTGCGAGTGTGCTTGCCGTCGGCTGCAGCCGCCGCAAACATTGAGAGGCAGTCGTCGTTTGCCGGGAGAAGGCACATGGGCCTGCAACAAGCAAGAATCGAATCGCTTCCCTTCGTCACCGCCGAGCTGAACTATCTGGCGCCCACGCCGGGGAAGCCGCGCACCTACGCCTACGATCCGCCGCCGGGCGAGCCGAAATCCACCAATCTGCCGGAGCCGCATGACGTCCCGATTTTCAACGGACGTCCGATCGCGAACAGCTTCTCGCTCGACCGCGAGGGTTTTGCGCTGGTGAAGCACCCGACCATCGTGCGCAATTTCTACGACGAGAGCGAGATCCGGCGGGTCTACTATCCCGCTGCGGAAGCCTTTCTGCGCGCCACCCTCGGTGCCGACCGCGTCGTCCTGTTCGATCACACGGTGCGGCGGCGCGTCGATGGCGCGGCCGACATCCGCGGCGCCGGTCCGCGCCAGCCGGCGACCCGCGTCCATGTCGATCAGACCGAAGCCTCCGGCCCAAATCGCGTGCGCGAGCATTGTCCCGACGAGGCCGATCAATTGCTGAAGGGTCGCGTGCAGGTGATCAATCTGTGGCGGCCGATCCGCGGTCCCGTGCGCGACGCGCCGCTTGCGATGTGCGACGGCGCGAGCGTTGCGAAGGGCGATCTCGTGGCCTCCGACCTGATCTATCCGAACCGCAGCGGCGAGACCTATTCGGTGAAATACAATCCGAACCACCGCTGGTTCTATTTCCCGAGTATGACCCCAGACGAAGCGCTGCTGCTGAAATGCTACGACTCTGCCGACGACGGCCGCACGCGCTTTGGACCTCACACGGCTTTCACCGATCCCACCACGCCCGTCGATGCCGCCCCGCGTGAGAGCATCGAGCTGCGGGCGCTGGTATTTCACATGCGCTAGCGTTCGCGACGCGTCTGCTCCTTCAAGAGGCCGTCGAGCTCCTCGTTCTGGGCGAACAGGCGATCGGCGGTCCTTTCCTCGTTGGCGGCGCCCGACAGCCCCGCTGCCTGCTCGGTGAGCTGGCGAATATTGTCGCGCAGGATCGCAATCCGGTCGGCGAGCTCGGCGTCGGACAGTGAGCTATAGTCGGTCACGCTTGCTTCCTCCGGATGTCGTTACGCATCTACCGCACCGGCATCGGCGGCCGCGGGACGAGATCATCCTGAGGCGCAACTGATACGGGCGGGGCTGGCGCCGCGGGCGCGATCTGCACCGGTGCGGAGCCGGGCGCGCCAGGCGGCGGCAGCAGCGGTGCGGCCGCGGCCTGCACCGGCGGTACATAGGGTTTCGGTTTCCTCGCCGGCGCCACTGGCGGTCGTGGCGGCAAGGCGGAGACCTTTGCGCGCATGGTCTGCTCGAAGGCTTTTGCCTCGACGGCTTTGGCCTCGGCAGCCTTCGCATCGTGCGCCACCTGCTCCTGGCTAGCCTTCAGCTCCGCGAGGCTGGCCTTGAGCTGCTGGACCTGCTGTCCCATCGCGGCGAGATCGCGCGACAGCGACTGGATCGATTGCGTCTGATCGGTCGAGGCCGGCGCATTCGCCGACAGCCGTGTCGGTCGCCGGCGTCGCTGCCTCGGCCGGCGCGGCTGCCTGCTCCGGGGTTGCGTCCGCAACTGCAGGCGGGCTCGCCGGCGCCGATGTCGCCTGCAAAGACGAGAGACCGAGCAACGACGTCGCCATCGCGATAGTGGCCTGCGCCCGGTCGCCATAGCGCTGCCAGGCGGCGGCGCCGACCGCGCTCAGCAGCGCAAACAGGAATACGACGACAAAGCGGGCCGCCCACCTGCCGCGCCTGTTGTCGGCGGTGACGGAGCGGAAACTGGTGTCGACCTTCGGCGCGGTGGCATGCGCGGCCACGCCTGCGGAAATCTCCGACACCAGCGCGCGCAAATTCGGCTCGCGCGCACGACCCTCCTGCGGATCGATCCGCGCGGCGAGCACGACATCGGGTTCGATCACGAACATGTCGTGCGGATCGGTTTCTCTAGCGGTCAGCGTGGATTGCATTGGCTATCCCCATCCAATGTGTGCCGTCCCTTGCCCATGCCCCAGACTTCAGCCGGGTTTGACCAAAGCAAGGCGAGGCCGTGGAGAGGTTGGGGCGGTCAACGGGAACCGCATGGAACCCACAACGAGCGATGGTCCTCAATCCAGCCGCTCATGGATGGTGTTGCGGAACAGGAGCTCGATCACCGCGAGGATCACGACGATGCTCAGGAACACCAGGATCAACCGGATCGGCGTCACCATGGGATCGGCCTGTTGAACCGCAGCCGTCGCGACATCGGCTGCGGCGGCTTCCGTATTGCGGCGAAGGAAGGAGGGCGGGGCGACCTGCGCGACATCGACCCAGCGGTCGAGCCAGCTCATGCCGGTTGTCGCGATCGCCGGCAGGGACGGCACCGCCGCTGCAAGGCTGGGTGTATCGGCCGGCAACATTTCGGACATCGCGTTGCGCCATTTCGGCTCGCGTTTGGCAGGCACGGCGCCGTCGTCGGGCGCGACAGGATCCGGCCTGACGCTGTCGTCCGGGGCGTCCTCCCGGGCTTGTTGCGGCTCCGTCGGCTTGGCGCGTCGGACCATGCGATGCGCCGGCGCCGTCGCATCCCAGCAATGACCGGGTCCGTGCCAGTAGAGGTGCGAGGTCGCAAATTGCGTGCGCGCCTCCGCCATGGTCATGCATGACTTCGAGGCGTGCGATGGCGAAGCCGCCACCAGAACGAATAGACATATCACCGCGGCGCGCATGGGCTGCTCCGTCCCGATCGATGCGGCCGCCGCCGCGTGGTGAATCAACTCCGCCCAAGTTAGGATTTAAGACGTGGCAAATTATGGCTGGTTTTAGCCGATAATTGTGCCGCCGACATTAATCGACAGCACGGGAATCCGCCTTTCGGATTCATATCCGTGGCAGCATTGCGGCAGGATAACCTGAGTTCGTCATGGCCGGGCTTGTCCCGGCCATCCACGTCTTGACCACGAAAAAGGAAGACGTGGATGCCCGGCTCAAGGCCGGGCATGACGAGCGGAGGGACATTTGCCTCAATCGTCACAACAACCCGCGATAGATGCCGGGCGCGGAGCCCTCGATCGCAACCGCGCCGACGCTTTTCGCGTAGAACTCGGCCGGCCCCACGCCGCCGATGATGGCGTAGGCGAAGCCTTGCGCGCGCATGTCCTCGAGGCACGCCAACAGCAGCGCCTTGCCGACGCCCTTGTTGCGCGCGCTGGCGAGCACGCCGGTCGGTCCGAAGAAATTCGGGCAGGTCGCGTCGTGATTGGCGAAGCCGATCAGGTCGCGGCCGCGCGCGGCGATGAAGCAGGTGATGGGCGCGCGGGCAAAGGCCACTTCGGTCTCGCTCGCCCACGCCTCGGAGAATTCCTTCCTGACGAACGCCACGACCTTGTGCTTGTCCGGGGCCATCGCGCGGCGCACGGCGATGCCGTCCTTGGACAGGGCGGCGAATAGCTCGCGGCTGTCCGGCAGGTCGTAGAGCTTGACGAGCATGTCCATTTGCAGGCGTCCGGGGAAGCAAAATGCTTTGCGCGGAGCATGACAGGGGAGAGGGCGTCGAACAACATTCTCGCGGTGGAAATCCACCCGAGTTGTGCATGCTGTGTCACCCTCGATGAGAAGAGGGCGCAGGGAATGCCGGGCGCTGGCCGCACCCGCGAGCTTGTGTGCTGAAAGGGGTAGAGTGCACACAAGATGGTCAGGTAAAGCCGAACGGTCCGGCATTCCCTGCGCAATGGCTTTACGGCGTACTCCGCGCTCTCCCTGGTGTGCCGGGCTTTTTAGCCACCATTGCCCCGGGCTTTGACCCGGGGCTTGATTCCAGCATCGGGGAATCAGGACCACACGGCTTGACCGTACGCATCGTGCCCGCTCGCCTGCGGACCCGACGCGTCCATCGCATCCCGCGCCACGTGTCGTGACGATCGCGATACGCCCTCTTTGGTGAGCGCGGGACGGCTTCGTTTAATCATAATTTCTGTCTTTCGGAAAGAACTATATTTTTGCGGGGCGAGCTTGACTCGTCGGGCAAAACAGGCGGCGGGGTTTTGGTGGTCCGTCGTGCAAAGAACACACTATCGTGTCCCGGGCGCTGCGCAATGCGAAGCGTTGCGCCGCAGACCCGGGACCCACATTCGTCGTCGGTATTTCGTGGGCCCCGGATCAGCAGCGCATCGCAAAACGCGCTGCGCTGCATCCGGGGCACGAGACTGTCCAAGCGCAACGCCTACGACACATGCCCCTGGTCGATGTGACCGGGCGTTTTCTTCGCGCGCTGCGGCGTCATCCGCGCGGGATCCGCAGCACCGGGCACGCCGCGCGGGCCGAACCGCGCGCGCTGGATGTCGTCCTCGGTAAAGTCAGGCTCGATGCCGACAGGCTCGCGCAATCGTGGAGAGTAATCTGCCGGCGCGGAATCGACCGGCGCAGCGTCCGGCGGTGCGGCGTCGACCGGCCAGGCATCCGCAAGCCGATCTTCCTGCTGATAACGTCTCCGTGTGATCTCGTCCGCCGCACGGACGGCGGCGCGGTTGCGCGTGTGCCAGCTCAGCGTGCCATAGATCAGGCCGGCGAGCAGCAGGAATGCGCCCAGAAAATAGACGATCTCGAGGCCCATGTGGCGTCTCTCCGTGTCGCTTCAGCCCCGAAATTCCAATGCCGCGCTGGCGTGGGCGTTCCCGAATGAATGCGCGATGAACGCCGAGGCCGCTCATTCGCGGCACCCGCATTGTCGCACATCGCGGCGCCGGTTGGCGGAGGCGCGGGACGCATCACTGAGACGTGAAATGAGAAAGCCCGGCAGCGATGCCGGGGTTTTTCGCGATCGCGCGCGTCGGAAGCGGCGACCGAATCGTACCCGTCTGGGGCCGCGACTTAAGCGGGATGACGGGCGACAGTCCGACGGGCGCTGGCAATTGACGCGGCCTAATTCGCCGGCCTTGCGACGTGCCACAAATTCTGCGGATCGAAGCCGTTGGCGTCGCCGGGCGTCTTGTCGTCGTTGGAGGTGTAGAGCGGGCGATAGCGATAGGCCCACATCCTGCTGCCGTCGCTGCGCACGATCACCGTGAAATCGCCGGAGGCCTGCGCGGTCTTGTCGGCGGCAAGCGGCAGCCATTTCTCGGCACACTTGCCGTCGCAGTTCGACTTGTTGCCGCTGTCGTCGCGGTCGAAATAATACAGCGTCATGCCCTTGGAGTCGGCAAGCACGGTGCCCTTTTTGGTTTTGCCCGTGATCACCGGCGGCGGCACGTCCTTTGGCGGCGGCGGGGCTGCGGCCTCGCTGCCATGGGCGAGCACTTGCGTTGCAGAGAGCAGCAGCGCTGCGGCGACAATCACTGAACGGAACATTCTGCTCCTCGACACCAAAGTTAATCGCGCGTTAGCGCGGCAAAAGCCGGAGCGAGGCTAGCCTGACAAAAGTTAGTTCCACGTTGCTGGAACCTGCGGCAATGCGCGCATGTCCGCATTCACGCTGGCTTGAATGCGGTTCCGGAACGGCGCGGGCCACGCCGCCGTTGCAACAGCAAGGCAGAAATGGAGGAGACCCATGACGAAGCTTAGACTGTTGGGGGCGGCCGCCGCGCTCGCGACCGTGATCGCCACGCCCGTGATGGCCCAGGAGGCGACGCAGGAGCCCGGCGCGATCGGGTTCAACTATCCCAATTCGCACTACATGACCGGCGGCTGGGGCGTGCACACGCCGCCGAGCTGGACCGGCCGCACCCCGCGGGTCTATGTCGGCCATGTCGCCGCGCCGGCCTATGGCTACGGCTACGCGCCTGATGTGACCGCGCCGACCTTCAGTCCGTATGCGTACGATCCGTATTGAGGCGTGAGTAATTTAAGAACGAAAGAGCGGCTCCAAGGGCCGCTTTTTTGTTGCGGCGAATTCGAAACCGTAGGGCGGGTTAGGCCGAAGGCCGTAACCCGCCATGGCGGATTACGCTGACGCTAATCCGCCCTACGAAACCTACGAAACCGCGACCGCCTCGAAACGGCGCGTCGGATGCACGAGTTCGTCCGCGCTTTCGACGATGCGCATCTCCTCGGTGCCGGCAGCTCGCGTGCGCTCCAGCACGGCTGATATCCCGGACGCCGCATGCGCCAGCGCCTCCGGCGTGTCCTGACCGAGAACGCGCGCGGCGGTGAACAGCGCGGCGAAGAGATCGCCGGTCCCGTTCGGGCTGATCGGCACGCGCGGCGTGCGCACACGGAAGGCGCTGATACGTTCGACGGCCAGCGTCTCGATTTCGTCGGCAGGCGTGCCTGCCAGCTCGGCGCTGGTGATGACGACCGTGCTGGGCCCGCGCGCGATCAGTCCGCGCGCCTGCGCCAGCACCTGATCCAGCGTGCGCGCCTCCGCCCCGCACAGCCATTCGAACTCGAAATGGTTGGGCGTGATGATGTCGGCGAGCGGCAGCAGGCGGTCGCGGACAACAGGCGGGATGTCGGCCTTCACGAACAGCCCGCGGTCGCG
Organism: uncultured Alphaproteobacteria bacterium; assembly: GCA_963795365.1. Lineage (GTDB taxonomy): Bacteria > Pseudomonadota > Alphaproteobacteria > Rhizobiales > Xanthobacteraceae > Bradyrhizobium. Next base: position 199,303 of record CAWCHW010000013.1, on the reverse strand, counting down.
ATCGCCCAGCACGGGATCGAGCGTATAGCGCAGCGCACCATTGCGCGCTTTGGCGCGCGCCACGAAATCGGCGACGGCCTCCGCGATGGCGGCCGAGCCGAGATAGCCCGACAGGATCATGCTTGCGCGCTCGACCGCGCCGCGCTCCTCGATTCCGTCAAGGAGATCGGCGACCAGCTCGGCCTCCAGCACCCGGCCGCGGATGGTCGGATAGCCCGGCCGGTTGCTCAGCAGCGTGGTCGGCACCGCGACCACGTCGATGCCGTGCAGCTGCATCGGAAACACCGCGGCGCTGTTGCCGACATGGCCGAAAGCGACCTGCGACTGGATCGAGATAATCGTCATGCGCCGCAACGTAGCGCTGTTCCCGTCGCGGAACAAACATCGCCTGCGAAAAACAACACACGTAGAAAAATTCAGTGCACGCCGTTCGCGTCGCGTTGTGTCCCGACGATTCTCAACTCATCATTGTTCCGGGGTGGAGACGCGTGGCGGCCGTGACATCGGCCGATCAGGGGGACGATCATGCAAACCGGGTTGGGTTGGGAACGGCGAGTGCTGCTCGCCGCGTGTGTGGTGCTGTGTGCGGCGCTGTGGGGATCGCGCGCGCAGGCGTTCACGGAGGACGATCAAAAGCGGCTTTGCACGCCCGACGTCTTCCGGCTCTGTTCCTCGGAAATTCCGGACCGTGGACGCATCATCGCCTGCATGCACCACAAGCGCGCGCAGCTCAGCGCGGAATGCCGCAGCGTGTTCGGCAAGCCGGCGCAGTCGGCATCGGCAGACCAGCGATAGGGATTGTAGGGCGGGTTAGCGCAGCGTAACCCGCCACTCCGGCGGATTACGCTTCCGCCGTCGCTCTCGGGAACTACGGCGGACGGGGCCGCTAATCCGCCCTTCATCGCGGTCGGAATTTCGCGAAGGCGGCTTCGACCGCTTGTCCGCTCCCAAAACGACCTTCAGCGGCGGCGCGCAGGCCGCGATCGATGCCGGCAAGTTCTTCCGGCGTCGGCCGGTATTCGCCGTCATTCAGGCCGGCATCAAGTTCAAGCGCAAACTCGGCGAGCTCGTTCTGGACATCGGCCGGCCATGCCTCGACCCGCTCCAGAACCTCTGTCAATTTCGGTGTCTTCATAGCGCGGAAGCTAGCACAAAAGCGCGTGGTTGTCAGTGCCGCCGTCCTCCCAAGGTCGAAGCGACGGTGAAAGCGCCAAGCGCAATCCGGTACAAACAGCACGACGCCGGGCAGGCGAGGGGCCATGCCTCACTGATGGGGCCCGCAAAGCCTGATCCCGGCGTGTCGTCCGTGGCTCTTGGCCGCTATTGCGCTGATCCGGACGTGTTCCGGCGCAGTGAGCGGCACGCTTTCGAAGGTGGCGTCATCGAACCTCCTTCAGCTGTGGATACAGCCTGTCGCGTGAAGCGACCGATGCGATGCTCCGCCTGTTGCGCGATGCTGTCAAGACGGAACAGGGATGCTATCGTTCACGACAGCAGCGTTGACGGAAAGGGAGGGTGATCGATGCAACAGGCCGAGTTCGAAGCCGAGCTGAAATCCGCAGGCTACACCGAGATCGAATCCAAAACGCTCGACCCGCGGCCGGCGAACACGGGCCATGCGCATGACTACGACATCCGCGGCCTGGTGCTGTCAGGCATCTTCATCGTCAACGACGGCGGCAAGCCCGTGACCTATCGCGCCGGCGACATCTTCAACGTGTCCGCCGGCCGCAGCCACACCGAGGAGATCGGCGCGGAGGGCGCGAGGATTGTGGTGGGAAGGAAGTATTAGGATGTGAGTTCTTATTGCTGGAACGCCTTGTTGTTTGATATTCGCGTTCCACGAGCATTTGAAGATTCAGCTATTTGGGTGAAATCGTGGAAGAAATCAAATTGTGGAGGGTGAGCGGATCGAAGGACGCACCTATCATTACAGATGTGTCAAGTGTCGCTCAAACTCAAACAGAAGAGTTGCTTGAGGAGGTACTTGTAAAGTCGCCGGGTCTGCTAGCAAACGGTCTGAGGCTTGTAGGGAGGCAAACAGAAACGCCGGGAGGCCCACTTGATCTGCTGGGTGTCGATGAAGATGGGCGGCTGGTGGTCTTTGAACTCAAGAGAGGAACGCTCACGCGAGACGCTGTCGCTCAGGTCGTCGATTACGCGTCATTTCTCGGTTCTCTGCAGCCAATAAGTTTAAACACCTTCATAGTTGAAAATTCCGGGAAATTTGGCATCGATAAGATCACCGATTTCGCCAGCTGGTATCAGAGTCAATTTGGAAAGGATTTGGGCTCGATCGGCAAACCGAGGATGGTGCTCGTTGGTCTTGGTGTCGATGAACGGGCGAGAAGAATGGTCGAATTTCTCGCCAGTGGCGATGTTGAGATATCGCTCATTACCTTTCACGGCTTTTATCAAGGTAGTGAATTGCTTCTCGCCCGACAGGTGGAAGTTGCTCAAAAGCAAGTCGCGCAATCCGTAAGGGCTTCAAAGGCAAGCAATCTTCAGAAGCTACTAAGGAAGATCAAGGCGTCTAAAGTAAATTCCTATTTCGATAAAGCGGCGGCGTTGATCCGCGCTGAGATAGACCCGTACGAATGGCCTAATCAAACCGGGTACACATATTACCTTCCGGATACGACGGATTCAGGTACTCCAACTTCCCCAATTTGCCCTCGTTTATAAGTAGAGTCCGTTCTGGGTTTGGCCCCTGTTGGGGCGGGTTGCGAACTCGGTCGGTGTGAGCCCATTGAGGCTCGTGTGCGGTCGGTTGGTCTTGTAGTCGATCCTCCATTCCTCGATGATCTGGCGAGCTTCGTTTAGATTTGCGAACAGGTGTTCGTTCAAGCACTCGTCACGCAGTCGGCCGTTGAAGCTTTCGACAAAGCCGTTCTGCATCGGCTTGCCGGGTGCGATGTAGTGCCACTCGATCCCGAGTTCCTCTTGCCAGGCCAATATCGCATTTGATGTGAACTCGGTGCCGTTGTCGCTGACGATCATGCGCGGGCAGCCGCGGGTCTCGATGACGCGGTCGAGTTCGCGCACGACACGCAGGCTGGTAAGCGATGTGTCGGCGACCAGGGTCAGGCATTCCGGGTGAAGTCGTCGACCAGGGTCAGGATACGGAAGCGCCGGCCACTGGAGAGCGTGTCCATCACGAAGTCGAGTGACCAGCGCAGGTTCGCGATCCTGCGGGATCGTCATCGGCGCCCGGGTGCCCAGTGCCCGTTTGCGGCCACCACGTTTACGCACGGTCAGCCGCTCCTCCTTGTAGAGCCGATACAGCTTCTTCCGATTGATCCGGACCCCTTGCCGAGCCAATAGCAGCCCCAGGCGACGGTAGCCGAAGCGGCGGCGTTGCGAAGCCAATTCCTTCAGCCGAGCCCGCAACGCGCCATCGTCCGGTCGCATCGAGGCATAGCGATAGGTCTTCGGCTGCAGGCCAACCAGCTTGCAGGCCCGCCGTTGCGAGTAGCCCTTCTGATCGATCGCCCAGGTCACAGCACGTCTCCGCAAGCCGGGCGTCAGAAGTTTTTTCCGAGCATCTCCTTCAGCGTCGACGCATCCAGCATCGTCTCCGCCAGCAGCTTCTTGAGCTTGCGGTTCTCTTCCTCCAGGGCTTTCAGCTTGCGGGCGTCGGAGATCTCCATCCCGCCATAACGCGACCGCCACTTGTAGAACGTCGCATCGCTGATGCCGTGCTTCCGGCACAGATCGCTCGCCGACATCCCGGCAGCGTGTTCCTTCAGCACCTTGATGATCTGCTCTTCCGTGAACCTGCCTTTACGCATCGTCCGTCTCCTCGGTGGAGAACAGAACCCTAACTCAAAACCGGGGGCGTTTCAGGGGAGCAAATACCGTGCCTATCTTTCAGTTTTGATAGGCGGGAGCCATCCCAGGCGAGCAGATCGGCGCGCTGCTTCGGGCCTTCTACGACAGCCAGGCCCAATTCGCGAAGTGCCCCGGCGACAGCATTTACGAAAGGATCTCCTGTAGCTACGAGTAGGTCTTTAGCCATGCAGGCAGATAAGAGAGAGAGTTCTCTAAGACAGAAGGACCACAGTATTCTAACAGCACTCCGGAAGTAGATCGAAACGTTACCCCCGCGAAAATGGTGGACTTCAGAAAATCGACCTTCGTGTCTGTTTGGCCACTTCTATAGGTGACCGAAAAATCATTTGGTGGAGCCCCAACTACAATCAGAGCATTTCCTGTCCTGACCCACTCAATAAGCCTTCGTAGGGTCTCGACCGTCGCTCTTCCCTTGAAATGCTGCCACTCCCTAGCAATTTGGTATGGGTACAACACCACAGCTCCGAACTCCGCGAGATTTGGCGGATCGCTAAAGCTACTTGTCCGGAATGGGCCATCCATTCCAATTAGCAGTATTCGGTCTTGGTGCATTGTGCGCTGTCCAACCTAGAAAAATGCCAACCGTGAAGGTTGGCATTTTAATGTTGAAGATCGGTAGCGGCTGCTGCTTAGCAGATAGCTCGCCTGCTCACGAACACCCCGTCGTGCTTCCGCACGTATCGCACTTCATGCAGGTGCCGTTGCGCACCAGGGTGAAGTTGCCGCACTCGCCGCACATCTCGCCCTCGTAGCCCTTGGCTTTGGCTTCGGCGCGGCGCTCGGCCTTGCTCGGCGCGGCCTGTGCGGCGGCGCCGGCCTTGCTCCATTGCAGCGCTTCCAGCTTCTCGGTCGGCGACAGGTCGTGGCTGCGCCTCCTGCTTCAGCGCCACCGCGCCTTCGATGCGTGTCGGAGACCCGCGCGCTGGCGCCGTGCTGGGACAGCGAGGTGACCTTGCTGCCGCCGGCCGGCGCGTTGTCCGAGCCGGAGGAGATCGCCGCCGAGCCGCCGCGCATCACCACGAGATTGTCGGTGCGCGAGCGCGTCAGGCCCTTCGACAGATACTTGGTCGCCTGGTGGCCCTGGTTGTCCCCGGGCTCCTTGCCTTCCTCGACGCCCTTGCCGAGCGCGTCGAAGCCGCTCTCGTTGGGATCGACATGGGCGAGGTCGAAGCGCGACATGTAGCTCACCGCGAGCTCGCGGAAGACATAGTCGAGGATCGAGGTCGCATACTTGATGCTAGTCGTTGCCCTGCACGGGACCCGCCGGCTCGAAGCGGGTGAAGGTGAAGGCGTCGACATATTCCTCGAGCGGCACGCCGTATTGCAGGCCGAGCGAGACCGCGATCGCGAAGTTGTTGATGAAGGAGCGCAGCGCCGCGCCTTCCTTGTGCATGTCGATGAAGATCTCGCCGATCCGGCCGTCGTCATATTCGCCGGTGCGCAGGTAAACCTTGTGGCCGCCGACAACCGCCTTCTGGGTGTAGCCCTTGCGGCGGTCCGGCATCTTCTCGCGCTCGCGCATCACGATGATGCGCTCGACCAGCTTCTCGACGATCTTCTCCGAGACCTGCGCGGCACGCGCCGCCATCGGCTTGTCGTAGAGCGCCTCGATCGCGTCGTCCTCCTCCTCATCGTCGCTGATGAGCTGCGAGTTGAGCGGCTGCGACAGTTTCGAGCCGTCGCGATAGAGCGCGTTGGCCTTCAGCGCGAGCTTCCAGGACAACAGGTAGGCGGACTTGCAGTCCTCCACCGTGGCGTCGTTCGGCATGTTGATGGTTTTCGAGATCGCGCCCGAGATGAACGGCTGGCTCGCCGCCATCATGCGGATGTGGCTCTCCACCGAGAGGTAGCGCTTGCCGATCTTGCCGCAGGGATTGGCGCAGTCGAACACCGGATAGTGCTCGGCCTTCAGGTGCGGCGCGCCCTCGACCGTCATCGCGCCGCAGATGTGCACGTTGGCGGCCTCGATCTCGCGCTTGGTGAAGCCGACCGCGGACGAGCAGGTCGAAGCCCGGCGCCGCGATCGCCTCGGCGCCGATGCCGAGCTGGTCGCGGATGAAGTCCTCGCCGAAGGTCCACTTGTTGAAGGCGAACTTGATGTCGAACGCGGTCGGCAGCGCCTTCTCGACCTTGGCGATGGCCTCGTCGGTGAAGCCCTTGGTCCTCAGGGTCGAGGCGTTGATGCCCGGCGCATTGGAGAGCGAGCCGTGGCCGACGGCATAGGCCTCGATCTCCGCGATATCGGCTTCGCGATAGCCGAGCACGCGAAGCGCCGCGGGCACCGCGCGGTTGATGATCTTGAAGTAGCCGCCGCCGGCGAGCTTCTTGAACTTCACCAGCGCGAAATCAGGCTCGATGCCGGTGGTGTCGCAATCCATCACGAGGCCGATGGTGCCGGTCGGCGCCACCACCGTGGTCTGGGCGTTGCGATAGCCGTTGGCCTCGCCGAGCGAGAGCGCGTCGTCCCACGCTTTCGTGGCATGCGCGACCAGATCGGCCTGCGGGCAGGAGGCGTGGTCGAGCGGCACCGGGTTGACGCTGAGCGCCTCGTATCCGCTGGCCTGGCCGTGCGCGGCGCGGCGGTGGTTGCGGATCACGCGGAGCATGTGCTGCGTGTTCTTCTTGTAGCCGGGGAAGGTGCCGAGCTCGCCCGCCATTTCGGCCGAGGTCTTGTAGGCGATGCCGGTCATGATCGAGGTCAGGGTGCCGCACAGCGCGCGGCCTTCCTGGCTGTCGTAAGGAAGGCCCATGGTCATCAAGAGCCCGCCGATATTGGCGAAGCCGAGGCCCAGCGTGCGGAACTCGTAGGAGAGTTTTGCGATCTCCTGCGAGGGGAATTGCGCCATCATCACGGAGATTTCGAGCACGAGCGTCCAGAGCCGGCAGAGATGCTCATAGGCGTCGACGTCGAAGCGCTTGGCCGTGACGTTGTAGAACGTCAGCAGGTTGGCGGAGGCGAGGTTGCACGCCGTGTCGTCCAGGAACATGTATTCCGAGCACGGATTGGAGGCGCGGATGTCGCCGGACGACTTGCAGGTGTGCCAGTCGTTCATCGTGGTGTTGAAGTGCAGGCCCGGATCGGCCGAGGCCCAGGCGGCGTAACCGATTTTTTCCCAGAGATCGCGCGCCTTCAGCGTCTTCATGATCTTCTTGGAGGTGCGCGCCGTGAGATTCCAGTTGCCGTCGGTCTCGACCGCGCGGAGGAAGTCGTCCTTCAGCGACACCGAGTTGTTGGAGTTCTGGCCGGAGACGGTGAGATAGGCCTCCGAGTCCCAGTCGGTGTCGTAGATGTCGAAGGCGATCTCCTTGTAGCCCTGCTTGGCGAACTGGATGATCCGCTTGATGTAGTTGTCGGGCACGAGGCTGCGGCGCGCGAGCTTGATTTCGCGGCGGAGCGCCGGGTTCTTCTCGGGGTCGAAGCAATCGTCACCGCTGCCTTCGCAGTTGACGCAGGCCTTCATCACGGCCTTCAGGTGCTTCTGGTTGATCTTGGAGCCGGTGACGAGGGCGGCGACCTTCTGCTCCTCCTTCACCTTCCAGTCGATATAGGTCTCGATATCGGGGTGATCGACGTCGACCACGACCATCTTGGCGGCGCGTCGCGTGGTGCCGCCCGACTTGATCGCGCCCGCGGCGCGGTCGCCGATCTTGAGGAAGCTCATCAGGCCGGACGAGCGGCCGCCGCCGGAGAGTTTCTCGCCTTCGCCGCGCAGCCGGGAGAAGTTCGAGCCGGTGCCCGAGCCGTATTTGAACAGGCGCGCCTCGCGCACCCAGAGGTCCATGATGCCGCCCTCGTTGACGAGGTCGTCGCCGACGCCCTGGATGAAGCAGGCGTGCGGCTGCGGATGCTCGTAGGAGGATTTCGAGCGGGTCAGCTTGCCGGTGAAGGGATCGACGTAATAATGGCCCTGGCCGGGACCGTCGATGCCGTAGGCCCAATGCAGGCCGGTGTTGAACCATTGCGGCGAGTTCGGCGCGACCATCTGCATCGCGAGCTGGTAGCGCAGCTCGTCATAGAAGGCGCTGGCGTCTTCTTCGGTCGAAAAGTATTTGCCCTTCCAGCCCCAATAGGTCCAGCAGCCGGCGAGGCGGTCGAACACCTGCTTGGCGGAGTGCTCGCCGACAATGCGCTCGTCCTCGGGCAGGTTGGCCATCGCCTCGGTGTCGGGCACCGAGCGCCACAGGAAGGAGGGGACGGTCTCTTCCTCGACCTTCTTCAGCCTGGCGGCGACGCCCGCTTTGCGGAAGTATTTCTGCGCCAGCACGTCGGAGGCGACCTGCGACCAGGCGGTGGGGATCTCGACATCGTCGAGGTGGAAAACCACCGAGCCGTCAGGATTGCGTATCTCAGATGTCGTCAATCTGAAATCAATCGCGGCATAGGGTGACTGGCCGGCGGTGGTGTTGCGGCGTTCGATTCGCATGGTCGTGCCCCGTATCTTCTTGGCCGCACCGCCTACCCGGTAGTCGCGGCGTTTGTTGTTTCCTTAAGCGAACCTCCCGAGCCGGCGCCCAAAACGACGGCCGGTCGTCCGCATGCTCAAGCCGGTGGACCCGGCCCTGTTTCTCTTCAACGCCCCGCCACAGCACTTCGGGCCGTTTTAGTTGGCCCTTCCGGCCCTTCGTTCTCGCCCCGAAACCCCAAATTCAGGGGCAGACACGTCCCTTGCCCGCTGCCTCGACCGGCCTGCGGATTGGTTACCTCTGGGAAGCCCTTTTGGGAGCGACCGGCGGGACCCAAACACACGCGCGCCGAACAGGTGAAAGCTAGGACGACTCCGTTACGCCCGTCAAGAACTAGTACGGGTTCCTGAATCAAATACTAAATATGGTGGAAAGGGAGGGAAAACAGGGGTCAGTGCCGCCCCTGTGATCGACCCAAGTATCAGTGAGTCCAAGAGGATTCGCCAAGCGAAAAAATTGACTCTGGGACGTGTGAATTCACGTCGCTCCCGCTGTTCACAGGAGACATATTTTTACCCTTGGCGGGCTTGCGCCGGAGAGACTCACGTAGGGCTACGGGCGGGAGAGGGTAGACATGTCAGGGAGCGTGTGGTCGCGCCTGCCTGAACCGGGCAAACAGGGCCCGCTGATTCCCTGCCGGGGCTGTTCTCATTCCATGAAAGTTCCGCCGACTGCGCCCGCGCGCATCTCCGCCGCTGGCCTCATGTTCCTTGCTGTCACCAGTGTCGGCTGGGGCTTCAACTGGCCCGTGACGAAATACCTGATCGGGCAAATTCCGCCGCTGACCTTGCGCGGCCTGTCCGGCGTGGTCGGCGCGCTGCTGCTGGCGGCGCTCGCCGTGCTGCGCAAGCAGAGCCTCGCTGTGCCGCGCGAGATGCGAGGACGACTGCTGCTCGCCGCGGTCCTCAATGTCACGCTCTGGATGGTGCTGATGGGGCTCGCGCTCGTCTACCTGCCCGCGAGCGAAGCGGCGCTGATCGCCTACACCATGCCGGTCTGGGCCTCGCTGATGGCCTGGCCCGTGCTCGGCGAGCGGCCGACCGTGCTGCGCACCTTGGCGCTGCTGATGGCGTTCGCGGGGCTTGCGTCGATCATGGGCGGCAACGGCATTGCCGCCAGCGAAGCGAAACTGCCGGGCATCATCATGGCTCTCACAGGCTCGGTCGGCTTTGCCGTCGGCACCGTGCTGGCGAAGCGGCGACCGATCCATCTGCCACCGATTCCGGCTGCCGCCTGGCAAGTCGGGCTCGGCTGCCTGCCGGTCGCCATCGTCGGCCTGCTGGTGGAGACCACGCATCTGGAGAAGGTGACTGATCTCGGCTGGTGGCTGCTGATCTATTCCGTGCTCGGCCAGTTCTGCATCGCCTATGTCGCGTGGTTTGCGGCATTGGCGCGGCTTCCCGCATCGGTCGCGGCGATCGGCACCATGGCGGTGCCCGTGATCGGCGCCGTGACCTCGGCGATCGCGTTGCACGAGCCGCTGGGCGCGGGACAGATCGCTGCGCTGGTGTTCACGCTGGCGGGCGTAGCGCTGGCGACCAGGTCGTGACGACGTCATCAAAAGAACGGCGCCCCTGAGGACGCCGTTCTGAACTCATCACGCGATATCCAAACCGTTACGGGCAGGGATGCCGCAAGCCGTCGTTGCCGAGGTAGGTCTGGGAACCCGGATCCCAGGACCGGTAGCGCTGCGCGCAATAGCTCGCGTCGCCGCCGCTGCCGGGCACAACGACCGTCGCGCCGTCATCATAGTAGCCGTTGTCGGCGTAATAGCCGCTGTCACCGTAGTAGTAGGGGTCGTTGTAGTAGGCGTACGAGCCGAGGACTGCACCCGCCGCGATGCCTGCTGCCACGCCCGGGAAGAACCGGCCGTGACGGTAGTAACCGCCGCCGCCGTGATTCCAGTTGCCGCCGCCTGCGACACGTGCGCCGGAATAGGCCGGACCGACCCGGGCCGCACCAAAGTTACCGCCGCTGACACGCGCTGCGCCGAAATTGCCTCCGCCGCCCATGCGCGCACCGGCGAAACCGCCGCCGCCGCCCATACGCATGCCGCCACCGCCGCCGCTAAAGTGGGCGCCGCCACCGCCACCGCCGATATGGCCGCCACCGCCACCGCCACCGCCGCGGCCAAAGGCGAAGCTCGCCGACGGCGCAGCCGCCGCGAGAACCAATGCCAACGCCGAGGCGCCGGCCAAAACTCTGGAATTCATCATGTCATCCTCCATCAGGGGTTACCGATCTAACCCCCGGTTCGGTCAGTCGTTCCGACCGCCGCGCAACGAATGCGTGAGGGCGAGATTGCGAGCGCGAAACTGTACCGCGAATGAACGGAATCCGGCGATTTGATGCAGGGAAAACACGAAACCGCGAGTGGCGGACGTTACTGGACTTTCCCGCGCTGCGATGGCATCAGGACTCACCACGAAATCGGGCTCGCGCCGCATGAAACAGTTCTTCCTGAAAGTCTTCACCTGGTGGAACGGCCAGACCTTCGGCACGCAATTATGGACGTGGCGGTTTGGCGAACTGGTGGGCGAGGACGCGCAGGGCAACCGCTATTACCGGACCCGCGGCGGCGCCATTGATCCAACGCTGCATTTCGAACGGCGCTGGGTGATCTACAACGGCACCGCCGAGGCCAGCCGGATTCCGCCGGACTGGCACGGCTGGATGCATCACACCGTCGACGTGCCGCCGACCGAGGACGGTTACAAGCCGCGCGAGTGGGAGAAGCCGCATGTGCCGAACATGACGGGCACCCCGCAGGCCTATCGACCATCCGGATCGACGCTCGCAAGCGGCCGCCGCCCGAAGGCGACCGGCGACTACCAGCCCTGGACGCCCGGCAGCTGATCCTCGTTTCGTGATCTCTTGCCGGCCGCTTTCGCGCTATCGTTGAGGCGACGGATTGGAGATCGCCGGAATGGCGTGGTGGTTGTTTGTCATCGTTTCGATCGCCTCGATCCCGCTCGCCGGCGCAATGGCCCGCGAGCGCAACCGCTCGTCCAGGACCTGGCTCGGGATCGCGGTCGCCGTCGGGCCATTCGCGCCGCTGGCGCTTCTCGTCCTCGGTGACGGGCGTCCCACGCCCGCGCGCCAGGATTCCGGTGGCGAACCAGGGCGTGTACTCAAAAATGCGCGACGTCCGCTCGCCTGACAAGCACGTGCCATTGCGTCTCCAGTGACCTCATCGGCTTCCACTTTGGACACTACGAAGACGCGGTCACGCTGACCGGCAATCGCGCGCTTAGGTGGATTGACGTTGTCAGGCAAGAAATAGGATTTCTGCACGATGCTTCCCTGTTCGAGAAGGCGGGTGTCGTCGCCAAGAAAATATTGCCCGGAGGCAACCTTACCTTGGCGCGACCAATTGGCCTTGGAGCCAGTCCATTACCTCTTTAGACAGCATGGGGTCACAGAGTTTCACCGCCGTCTTAAGTTGATGCGAGCAACGATGACATTCAAAGGTCCGAAGGTCATAACCTGACGGACCTTCTTGGATGCGTCCCAGGAACATTTCGGATTGGCACTTCGAACAGATTATCGGTCGCAATTGGGGCATGATGCTCGTCCCTAGAATGAGGCGGGAGCACAACACTCTCTGTCACCGGTGGTGTGCCTTTGAAGTAGCGGTGATGGAGCCAGCATCAATTTTTGAGCTGTAATTCGCTGGTCAATATTGATCAGATGTCGCAGAAGGTGCGAAAAACGCTCAACGCAGCCTTGCCGCGATGATCAGTATTTTCAACAAATTGATTTCAACTGGGTCGCTCGCCGCCCAACGATATTCGATCACGTCGTCGGGGTGCACCAGCAAGGAAGAAGTCATGGGCCCTGACGGTGTCGAGATTGATGACAACTGCCGCGGCCATCGGCGGCGAACAGGATTATGGTTCGATGGACGGCGCCACCTGTTTCCAGCCGCGGATCGCTGATGAATCGCTGCCAGCCAAGTCGATTCATCGGGTTTTCGACGATTGGATCACAACATCGGCCGCTTCATTAACCTCTTAGGCAACATGTCGGAATGCCGCCGGAACGATCGGTGCGCAGGAGCAGTTTCATTCCGATGAGGTTGTCAAATCTGCCATCGTGCATGCTTTCCCAGGATCGGCGGCGTCGGAAGTGCACGCTCAAACCCTGGGGGATTGCGGCTGTCGCTGGTGCCGTGGAATGCATCCGCGAGCTTGCACCACTATCCCTTGCGATTGAGTGTTCCCGGTCAGCCAAGTGAGCAGGACCAATTTCGTCCTGTTCGATTTCAGGATTTTCGCTCAGGGAAACCCGATCGGACGGCTTATCCTTGGCGGCGGATTGTTGATTGCTGCCATTGCGATTGTAACCGCCGCCATGGTCGGCAATTTGCGCGACGCGTGCTTTGGACAGCAGCACACGCGAACTGACGAATACCGTGTTGTTACTGGCCCATCACTTCGATCAACAATTCGAGGAGTTCGAGGTCGTTCAGAAAGACCTGATCGCCTACATGCGTACGACCGGGATCGCTTCGAGCGAGGCCTTCAGGCGGCAGATGTCAACTTACGACATGCACGAAATACTGAAGGCCAAGAGCAATGGGTCGTTTGACGTCGCCGGAGTGAATATATTTGACTCGGATGGGCTGCTCATCAACTCGTCCAAAGCCTGGCCGGTCCCATCCGTCGACATTTCCGATCGGGCCTATTTCAGGACGCTGAAATCGGGCCCCCCGGCGACATCTATGGTGATTGAATTGCTGCAAAGCCGAATTTCCGGGAGCGGCTGGACGGAGCTGATCTCGCACAAGATAACCGGTGCCAAGGGAGAGTTTCTGGGACTGGTGACGAGAGGAATCGCCACAAGCAATTTCGAGAAGTTTTTCGCACCCCTGGCGTTAGGAGACGACGCGGTCATTTCCATGTTCCATCGCGACGGAACTTTAATGGCGCGTTACCCGCATATTGAAAAGCTGATTGGGCAGAATTTCGCAGACGGGCCATTCTTTCAGATTTTGACAAACGCGGACCACGGTAGTGCGCGTGAAACGAGGGTCCTGGATGGCCAGGACCGTCTGGGCTCGATCCGTCAATTGAGCGATTTTCCGATTGTGATCGTCGCAACGACGAGCGTGTCCGCGGCCCTGGCAGATTGGCGGGCTCAAACAAGATTGCTGACAGGGGTGGCCGGCTTGTTGGTCCTTGTGATTGCTGTGATGCTGGTTCTCATAGTGCGGCAATTGTCGCAGCAGCACGAAATATCGAAGTCCAGGTTGTTACTTGAGAAGCATCGCCTCGACATCGCCGTCAACAATATGACGCAGAGCCTACTGCTATTTGATGCATCGAGCCGACTCGTCGTCTGGAATCGACGGTATATCGAACTGTTCGGACTGTCATCCGACGTCGTGAAGCCAGGTTGCAGCTTTCGTGATCTGATCGCACATCGAAAGGAGACCGGGTCCTTCAGCGGTAACGTCGACGAATACTGCGCCTTCGTCCTGAACAATACGAGATTGGGAAAACTTACTCACAATCTCGTCGAGATTCCCGATGGACGTACAATGCAGATCGTGAATCAGCCGCTGGAAGATGGCGGATGGGTGACCACACTCGAAGACGTCACCGAGCGAAGACGCTCCGACGAGCGAATCGCGCACCTTGCGCATTATGATGCGCTGACCGATCTGCCAAATCGAGCTCTCTTTCAGGAGCGGCTTGAAGCGTCGCTGGCGCAGGTCGAGTCCGGCGAGCAATTGGCCATTCTCTATCTCGATATTGATGGATTCAAAAGCATCAACGATTCGCTCGGACATCGGATCGGTGATGAGCTGTTGAAATCCGTGGCGACGAGCTTGAACAGCTGCATCGGAAACACGGACTTCGTGGCCCGACTTGGCGGTGACGAATTCGCCATTATCCAAACCGGCGTCAGGGATCAAGAAGACGTCGTAAGCCTCGTAACGCGAATTTATCGAACGATCCGCGAACCTCACGAACTTCTCGGTCATCATGTCACGACCGACGCCAGTATCGGCATCGCCCTCGTGCCAAAGGATGGCACTGACCCGGATCAAATCCTGCAGAACGCGGATCTGGCGATGTTCAGCGCGAAAGCAGGTGGACGCCGGACCTATCGTTTCTTCGAGCCGGAAATGGACGCGCGCGTCAAGGCGCGCCGCAGTCTCGAGATGGATCTGCGTCAGGCGATCGTCGATGGTGCATTTGAGGTTTATTACCAGCCCATCGTCGACCTTCGAAGCAACCGAATCTCCGGTTGCGAGGCCCTGCTGCGCTGGCGACATCCCACGCGTGGCATGATCTCCCCCGCTGAGTTCATCCCCGTTGCGGAGGAGACAGGCCTCATCAACCAGATTGGCGAGTGGGTGCTTGCAACAGCCTGTGCCGAGGCTGCGACGTGGCCGGCCGGCATCAAACTTGCGGTCAACGTTTCCCCGGTTCAGTTCAGAAGCGACACGCTGGCGCTAAAAGTCATCGCGGCGCTTGCGGCGTCCGGTCTCTCCGCTGGCAGCCTGGAACTGGAGATCACCGAGTCGGTTCTCATTCGCGACGATGCCGCCGCTCTCGCGATCCTGCATCAGCTTCGGGGGCTTGGCGTGCGGATCGCGCTGGACGATTTCGGCACCGGCTATTCTTCGCTGAGCTACCTGCAGCGCTTTCCATTCGACAAGATCAAGATTGATCGCTGTTTTATAAAAGATATCGCAGAGTCACCCTGTATTGTTCAGGCGGTGGTCAACATCGCCACAACGCGTCACATCACGACGACGGCGGAGGGCGTGGAGACGCAACAACAACGGGACTTGCTCCGTACGCTCGGCTGCACCGAAATGCAGGGCTATCTGTTCAGTCCGGCAAAGCCCGCCGCGGAACTAAAACGGCTGCTCTTTGCGCAACCCAAAAGAGCGGCGGCCGTGGCTTAAATCCATGAACACGCCGTTGGACTTGAAAGCGTAAGGTTGATGGCATGCGAGAAACGATGGCCACATTTTTTAGTACCCAGCTGGACTTCATCCTGTTCTTTTACGGTCTGGCATTCCTCCTGCTCGGCACCACCTGCTTCGGCATTTCAAGAGGCGGAAGAGGAGGAGAATCCTGGGGCGTGCTCGGATTGTTTGCGTTTGCACACGGTGTGGGCGAATGGCTCGATTTGACTGCGCTCATTGTCGGCGACGGCCCGGCATTTGCGGTGGTCCGCGTCGCGGTTATGACCGGGTCTTTTATGTTATTGATGGAATTTGCGCGGCAGAACGCAATTCGTTTCGGACTGAGGTTTGGGGCGCAATGGCTGTACCCGCCCTTGGTGCTTTTGGTCGTTTTCGGCGGGCTCATAGGCGGGCCAACGACGGCCGGTGACCTCTCGCGCTATGCCATCGGATTTGTGGGTGCATTGGCGACCAGCCTGGTCTTTGTTTGGGATGCCAAGGGATTGTCAGGCGCCGCAAGGCGCTTCGTGATGTTCGCCGCCGTGGGATTCGCAGTTTATGGTATCGCCGCCGGCGTCATCGTCCCGGTGGCGCCCTTCTGGCCTGCAGCTCAATTCAATGCCGAGTGGTTCGTCCAACTCACGGGAGTCCCGATTCAGCTCGTGCGCGGACTGCTCGCCTGCTGGATAGCATTTTCGATTTGGGCGATTTGGGGACATCAGCTTACTCTAGAGGTCTCCTCCGAGCGTTACACAGCGCATCTCCGCCGGCAGTTCATCTGGACTCTCGCCGCGATGACGGCGATTCTGGTTTTCGGCTGGGTGTTTACTGAATTTCTCGGCGGAATATACAAGCAAGATGTACAGGAGGAGGCGCGGGGCGATATCGATCTGCTCGCGAGCCGCCTCACCGGGGAAACCGCCACCGTGGACGGCATGGTGAGGGCGCTGGCCGGCTCGCCGTCCGTATTGCCCTTGTTGGTTGGCGGGAGCCGGCAAGATAAAGCGGACGCCGAATCGGTTCTCGATCTCGATGTCGATGCCTCCGGCGCCAAGCTCGGCTACATCCTGGACACGTCCGGAACAATCGTTGCTTCATCGGACCACAGGGATGCCGCCCTCTCGGGTGCGTTCGGCTCTTCGTCCTATTTTCAGCAAGTCCATCGCGGGAGAGCCTGGCTATCACTTTTCGTTCGATGCCATGAACAGGGAGCGGGATTACTATGCGAGCTATCCGGTTCGCGCCCGAGGCGGTGGCACAATCGTCGGTGTGGCAGTTCTCAAGAAATCCCTCGATACCTTCGAGGCGGATCTTGCGCAGTTCGACCGCCCTTATTTCCTGATCGATCCTGACGGCGTCGTCGTGCTGACGAACCACCCGAGAATGTTGTTCAGGACCTTGTGGCCGCTACCGGCTGAAAAACATCTGGCCCTGGTCCAGCAATTCGGGAAGCTGATCGATCGACCAATGCTGGCGCAGCCGATAGTGGACGCGACCTGGATTAAAGTCGACGGGGAGCGCGATTATGTGCGCCGCCGCTATGCAAATCACAGCCAGTGGTCCTTGGTCATATTGAAGCCGACCCATGAGATATTCGCCAGTCGCGTTTTGGGGATCATCGTCACGTTGCTTGTGGCGCTGATGACCCTGATTTATCTGTTCGGCAGAGAACGCGCGTTGCACGACAATGTTCAAATGGAGAAGCGTCTGAAACTCCAGGAATTGGCCCGTGACCTCCGGTTTCAGGCAACGACCGATCCGCTCACCGGTCTTTCCAACCGGTTGAAATTCAATCAGGCGCTCGCCACCGAGATATCTAGATCGGCTCGCTACGAAACGCCGCTTTCCCTGGTGCTGTATGACGTCGACAACTTCAAGGCCGTAAACGATAGCCACGGCCACCAGAGCGGCGACAAGGTGCTGATACAATTATCGCGGTTCGTGGCGGGCCTGGTCCGCGATACCGATTTGCTCGCTCGTTGGGGTGGGGAGGAGTTCGTCATCCTTGCCCCCGGGTCCGACGGCGAGATGGCATATCAGGCCGCGGAGAAATTGAGGAGAGCGGTCGAGCAAATCAGGTTTGACGAGATTGACGCGGTCACATGCAGTTTTGGCGTAGCTCAGTACGTGTATGGAGAGACCGCGGAAACATTAACTTCCCGAGCGGACGATGCGCTCTATCGTGCCAAGCTCAAAGGCCGTAACCGGGTAGAATTGGCCTCATGGCCTTCCATCGTCCGACCGCCGCTGGTGTCGGAAGCATCATCGGCGGCATGAGTGGTTTCGCTTTTGCGACGGAATGTCTGCTTATGGCACTTTTCGGACATGCTGGGGCAAACTGACCATGTCCGCTCCTGAGGGCAGAGTGGACAGCCTGTTTGGTTTGATCGGATTTATGAGTACACGCCCTAAGCCTCGCTGATCCGCGCGATGTAACGCGCCACCGAGGCTGCGACCACCTGCTTGCCGTTGGCGTCGATCTGGTTCCGTCCCGAAAATGCGCCGTAGACGGCATCGAACGCGAACGGCTCCAGGATATCGGCGATGCGGCGGACCTTGCCGGCCGACAGCGGGATGAGGTTGGGGTAGGACCACATGAAGCTGACATGTCCGCTCGGGACCACCTGCAGGACGTCGCCCGAGAGCACCACCCCGCGGCCGCCATCCCAGTCCGCCCAGTGCAGCACGGTGCCGCCGTCGAAATGTCCTCCCAGCCGAACCAGCGTCAGCCCCGGCCCGATCGATTTGGTGTCGCCGTCCCAGAACTGCACCGCCGGGTCTGATAGCAGCACCCACTGACGATCGGCCGCATGCAGGTGGATCGGCACGCCCCCGAGCGCGCGGCTCCATTCCACCATGGTCGTGTAATAATGCGGGTGCGAGATCGCGATCGCGGTGACGCCGCCCAGACCTTTCAGCAGCTCGACCGTTGCGTCGTCGATCAGGGCGATGCAGTCCCACAGCACATTGCCGGATGGCGTGCGCGCGAGGATCGCGCGCTGGTTGATGCCGAACGCCGGCACGGTCTCGATGGTCATCAATCCCGGCGCGAGTTCGCGGAATTTGTTGCTGTGGCCGCGTCGCAACCGCTCCAGTGTGGTCCAGGACTGACCCGAAACCGGGACGAACTGCCGCTCGTCGACGCAGACCGGGCACGCATCCGGCGGAGTCTCGGACGGCGGATACTGCATGCCGCAGGCATTGCATATGAAGGCTGGCATCGGGGCAGGGTACACCAACCCTGCGGCATCCTGCCAGCCGACCGCAGCCTCGATGCGGCACGTGCGCGGGCATAAACGTCGCCTGGCGCCCGTTCGTGCGGGGTGACCTTTGCAGCCAGCCGCGATAGCCTTGCCCTGCATCACCGGCGTCCCGCTCATGTTTCGCAAGTCCATCAAGCAGAAGATTGTCGGCATCGCCGCGGGCCTGATCGTGCTGGCGGTGATTACCTCGATCCTGTCGATGGTGATGTCCGCGCGCGTCGGTCATCTGCTGAATGAACTGACCAACCGTTACGTGCCGGCCTATGGCGACCTGGCGCGGGCCAACATCAAGTCGCTGGAGCGCGGGCTGGCGTTGCGGCAGATGATCATCGCCAAGATGCAGACGCCGCCGGACGACGCGGCCTATGCCGCGCATCTGAAGACCTTTCAGTCGCTCGGATCCGAAATCGAGAAGGAGGCACAGGCTGCGCGCGCGCAGATCGATGCCATCATCGCCGATCCCTCAACACCGTCAAACGACTATGAGCTCGGCCGTCTCGACGACCGCATCGACGTCGCGGTCAACGATTTGCACCGTCGCCTCGACGAACAGGATCAGCTGCTGCTGAAGCAACTCGATGCGCGCGACTTTGATGGTGCGAAGCGGACGTTGGCCCAGGCCGATGCGCTGCGCGAGGAGTTCGGCCGCAAGATCGACGCCATCCGCGCCGACATGCTGACGCAGGTGCACGCCAGCGCCACCACCGTCATCCGCCAGCAGAACCAGGCGATTATTATTTCCGCCGTCGTCACCGGTATCGCCGCCGTGCTCGGCTTCGTGTTTGCGATGCTGGTGGGAAGCGGCATCACCGGCCCGGTGCTGCGGCTGCTCGAGGGCACGCGCGAGGTCGAGGCCGGACGGCTCGACCATTCCATCAGCGTGACCACCGGCGACGAGATCGGCCTGCTCTCGGCGGCTTTCAACCGCATGATCGAGCGGCTGCGCCAGAACCAACGCATCCGCGAGGTGTTCGGCCGTTATGTCGACCCGCGGGTCGCCGAGGGCCTGCTCGATCAGACGGCGCTCGCCGCCGCCGAAGGCCAGCGCCGGGTGATGACGGTGATGTTCTGCGACATGAAGGGCTTCACCACGCTCAGCGAAGGCGTCACGCCGCAGGGCCTGGTGAAGATCATGAACCTTTATCTGTCGACCATGTCGGAGCCGATCCATGCGCATCGCGGCGTGATCGACAAATATATCGGCGACGCCATCATGGCTTATTGGGGCGCGCCGTTCATCGAGGATGCCGAGCAGGCGAGGCTCGCCTGCCTTGCCGCGGTCGACATGATCGGGCGCGTGGCGAAGCTGCGCAGGGATCTGCCGGAGCTGCTCGGCGTGCGCGCGATGCCTGCCGATTGCGACATCAGGATCGGCATTGCGACCGGCGAGGCGCTGGTCGGCAGCATCGGCTCCGAATACATGATGAGCTTCACCGTGATGGGCGACAATGTGAACCTCGCCTCGCGGCTCGAAGGCGCGAACAAGTTCTACGGCTCGCACTGCCTGATCTCGGAGGCGACCGCGAAAGCCTGCGGCGACGCGGTCGAGCTGCGCGAGATCGATCGCGTGGTGGCGATCGGCCAGACGCATGCCGAGACCGTCTACGAGATCATGGGCCGCAAGGGCGAGCTTCACGCCGGCGCAAATCGAGGCGCGAAGCCGTTATGCCGAGGGGCTTGCGGCCTACCGTGCGCGGCGCTGGGATGACGCGGAAGCCGCGTTCGCGGCGGCGCGCGCCGCCGACCCCGACGATGGCTGCCGCGCTTGCGCTGATGGAGCGCATTCATGTCTTCAAGGCCAATCCGCCGGCCGCGGCATTGGGACGGCGCCTGGCATCTCGAGCGGAAGTAGGGGCGGCCCTCGCATGAACGACAGCGATCCCGATTCTACGCCTTCAAAGCTTGAGAAAGCGCTGATCGAGAACAATCAGCGGCTCAAAAACATCCAGTTCACGCTGCGGACCATTTCGTTCTGGCTGATGCTGATCTTCGTCGTGCTGATCATCGAATATGGCGACGACGTTCGCGCAGCGCTGAAGAGCTGGTTCGACGTGATCAGGATGATGCTGAAGGGATAGCGGGATGCGGCCCGACGCGCGTTCGCGTCAATCTTGCTCGCGCATGGCCTGCAGAAGTCTCAGCGCCTCGGCCGCTCTGGGCTCCGGCACGAACAGATGGTCGTGGTAGTAAGCCGAAACGGCGTTCACGCTAATGCCGGCCTTGGCGAGATGCGCCGTGATCGCCGCCAGAAACCCGACCGCTTCGAGCGAGGAATGAACCGTCAGGGTGATCAAGCGCGATGGAAATTGGTAGGGCAAGCCCAGCTGTTCGGCCTCGTCGCGCCGCATCACGACGGTGGTGCCCTCCCGCTCGTGAAAAACCAGCAGCGGTTCGATTGCGGGAGGGAGACTCCTGTGGTTCGCAACCGAGCAAAATACGAATGTACCGTCCTGAATTTCCGGCTTCATCTCTCGTAGCAGCGTTTTGAGATCGAGTTCGCCCGGCACAATTCCTCGACATGTCGACAGTACAATTTTCCGGAGGCCTTTTTGCCGTTTTGCTGGCCGTCTGACAATGCCGTGACGTTAAGCAATCGTTTGTTATCGAATAGGATAGCCGACATGATGTTGCAGGGAATACGAGCCCACGCCGCGAGTTTCGCCGCTAACGCTCACGCCACTGGCCGCTGTTCCATCCGGCAAGGAATAGTTTCCGCTGGCTACACCGGCGTATCGGGCGCATGCTCGATCGATCGCCGGACGGCCCGTGGCATCTATCGGTGATGAGATCGCCAGTTGCGCTCCCGCCGTGATCGAAGCGGAGCGGCATAGCGGATGGTCGCTCCGTTCCTTTGGAGAAGGACGCGCCATGTCACGCTACTACTTCGACATCAGGGACGGCGACGTCTTATGTCCTGACGAGGAAGGCATCGAATTTGCGAGCCGCAGAGGCGCGGAAATCGAGGCTGCAATGTCGCTCGCCGGCATCGCCAAAGAACTTCCGGAGTTCGAGCAACCGCACCCGATGGGGATCGAGGTGAGAACGGATGAGGGGCCACTTTTTCAGGCGGCCTTTCTTTTTGAGACCGTCAAGTCGAGACATTGATCGAAATCATCCACTATCGGCACGCGATGGCCGACAGGAACGATCCTCGCCGCAGGAGCGGACAATGACGACGCAAAACCGGGCGTGCAAATGTGGAGCGGTCTATGGCCGCACGGAATCGCTGGCGCCGGCACGGGAAATTCAGAGTTTCGAATGCGCCGTCTGCGGCGTGACGATGGAAAGCTGGAATAGCGCCTGGGTGCCGACCTATCGTTTGATCGTGGGACCGATCAGAAACGTGGAGTAGGTGAACGCCGAACGGAGCTTGCGAAGACCGGATCTGTTCTGGCGCGACGCGCTACGGAGAGGTCTTTGTCTGCGGGGGGCCGTCGCCGCCGGCGGCTTCTCTGGCCAGGCGCTCCGCCTTGAGCCGCTCGCGATTGTCGGCAGCGGCCTTCTGCGTTTTTTCATATTCCGTCGGTTCGGACTGCGCCGGCTTGAATGCCTTGTTGGCTTGCAGCACCGCGCGGCTCGGGGGTTTTTTCTCAAACATCTGTTCTCTTACCTGGAATGCCGGTGCCCTGCGTTCCGGCTGATTGTCGTGGCGGCATGTGTGCCGGCATAACGAGAGGCTCTTGCTTAACGGCGCCCTGTGCAAATGGTTCGAGCGAAGGCCGGTGAGGCGCATTCGCAAAGCCGTGCGAAAAGGCAGCGTGGCCAGCTATGCGATCCGGCGCTCTTTCGAGACGGCCTGCTTGCGCTTTTTCTTCGGAGCGTCGGGGACGATGGTTGGGGCACTTGCCTCTTCCGCCTCCCGGGCTTCCCTGAGCGCGCGAAGACGGTCCATGTTCTTGCGAACCGCCACCGCGCTTCGCTCGACGTCCGCCATCGCTCGCACGCCTTCTTCGCGAGCCAGCCGTTGCCGGTTGGCGCGCGCAATGCTCTCGGGAGATGGCTCGGCTGATTTCCTGCTCACCATCTTTTTCGGTCCGGGCTCGGAACGGAGCAGGCCCGCTCAATCCTGCGATCGAGCGGGCGCGTCGCCATTTCAGTACATCCGTGAAATGGCGTTGACGGCTCAGGCAAGCGACAGGTTTTCCGCGCTCGTCTTGCCGCGCATTTTGTCGGCCTTGATTTCGAAGTTGACCTTCTGGCCTTCGGCAAGACCGGGCAAACCGGCCCGCTCGACCGCGCTGATATGCACGAAAACGTCGTTTCCGCCATCATTCGGCTGGATGAAGCCAAAACCCTTTTGGCCATTGAACCACTTAACAGTGCCCGTGGGCATCTTTCGTCTCTCCAAAGCAATCTCCGCGCGACCATCACGCGGATTCCATTCAACTGGTCGATGTCTTTGGGAAGTAGCCCGCAGGCGCGTTCAAAAAGGCACAGCGGCTAATCGAATACCGGCAATGTACAGGCTGAGCCGTTGAATAGCAAGTACAGGGAACCGCTAATTAGCGGGGGCCGGCATTAACCCTGTTGTGCCCGTTGCGGGCATTTCGAATAAAAATCTCGTCGTTTCATCATTCGAAGAGGCCTGCAGCCATGCCGCCGTTGCCCTGAGCGATCTGCCGATGAGTGTTCTGGGAACAAGAAGGCTCATGGCAGGTTATGCTCGGTTATGCCGGAGCAGAAGTGGCCCAATCCTCAAAAATCAAAAACATAGTCCTGGTGGTCGAGGACGAGGCGCTTGTCCGCATGAATTCAGCCGACATGATCCGTGAGTTGGGCTTCGAGGTCATCGAGGCTACCGATGCCGATCACGCGGTGTCCCTGCTGGAATCCAATCCCGACATAAGGATCGTGTTCACCGACATTCAGATGCCGGGATCGATGGACGGCCTGCGGCTCGCCGCCGTCGTGCGCAATCGTTGGCCGCCGATCGCGCTCCTGATCACCTCCGGGCAGCTCCACCCTCCTTCAACTGACATGCCCGAAGGAGCACGCTTCATCCCGAAGCCGTACTTTCCGGCACAGCTCAAAGACCAGCTGCACTCGCTCGCGGCGTAACGCTTGTTGATCTGCTGCGGCGCAGCCAAGCGCGCGGCTGTGGACAACGGTAACAACGGGGACATCAGCCAACGCGCCGTTGCGCCTGACGCCAGGGTGGGGCTTCATAGGGTCATCTTACGGAGATGGGAAACCATCGCGGAGGTTCGGGAGACGGAATCGCGACCGTCCCGATGCGCAGCGGCACCCGATCAGGATGCGGCCGGGAGATAGGCCCCCGGTACTAGACATCCTGAGATCGCCCTCCAATGTGGGGCTGCCGTGAGACAGGAAAGGCCGTCCGGGCAACCGGGCGGCCTTTTTCTGTCGTGAATCACGCACTCTCATTCAAGCGCGCCGCCGCGCGCGCGATCGCCTCGGTGCGGCGCGCCTTGTAGGGCGCGATCCGTTCGTTGATCAAGGCAAGAACCTCCGGTGGCGCGGTGTCGGGCGAGCCGGAATTGAACGGCGGTCCCGGATTATATTCGAGCCGGAGCTGGATTGCTTCTGCGGTCTTGCGGTCGACCAGCATCTCCACCAGGGTCAGCGCGAAATCGATGCCGGCGGTGACGCCGCCGCCGGTGACGCGGTTGCGATCGGTGCAGACGCGCGTCCGCGACGGGATGGCGCCGAAGGCCTCCAAGTGGTCGACCGCCGACCAGTGTGTCGCCGCGCGATAGCCGCGCAACAATCCGGCGGCGCCCAGCACCAGCGAGCCGGTGCAGACGGAGGTGACGTATTTCGCGCCTTCCGCCTGCTTGCGCAGGAAAGCGAGCATCTCCTCGTCATTGACCATGTCGTCGGTGCCGCCGCCGCCGGGCACGCAGATCACGTCGAGCTGCGGGCAATCGGCAAACGTCGTGGTCGGCGTCAGCACCATCACGGAATCGCTGGGGACGGGCTCGATGCGCTTCCAGATCAGATGGATTTTTGCTCCCGGCACGCTGGAGAAAACCTGCAACGGCCCGGTGAAGTCGAGCTGGGTCACCTTCGGAAACAGCAAGATACCGATCTGGAGCGGCATGGCGGCGACCTCCTGAAAAAGCGACTTGACGATGCGATCATGGCATGATCGCCTGTCGTCCGAAATGGCTTATTTCCCTCATTTTCGGACAGAGAGCCTGACATGATCGGCGTGCTGATCTTCCCGGACTTCCAGCTGCTGGACGCAGCGGGTCCGATCTCGGTGTTCGAGGTCGCGCGATATTACGCCAAACGCCAACTCGCGATCCGCGCGATTGCGGCAAAGCCGGGACCGGTGCGCTCGACCTCCGGCGTTGAGATGCTGGCGCACAAGTTCGGTTCGCCAGGCGCGCTCACGACGCTGCTCGTCGCCGGTGGCCGAGGTGTGGAAGCCGCGGCGCGCGACAAATGTACGATGCGCTTCGTGCAGGCGGTGGCCAAACGCGGCGTGCGGATCGCCAGCGTCTGCTCCGGCACCTTCGTTCTCGCCGAAGCCGGCCTGCTCGATGGCAAACGCGCCACCACGCATTGGCAGCGCACCCGGCAGTTTCTCGCGGCCTATCCGAAGGTGAAGCTCGAGCCCGACCAGATTTTCGTGCGCGACGGCAATGTCTGGAGTTCGGCCGGGATCACTGCCGGCATCGATCTCGCGCTCGCCATGGTCGCGGAGGATTATGGCGATGCGGTCGTGGAGCGCACCGCGCGCCAGCTCGTGCTCTATCACCGCAGGAGCGGCGGTCAGTCGCAATTCTCCTCGCTGCTGGAATTGAAGGCGCCGACCGGGCGCTTCGGACCGCTCTTGACCTGGGCGCGCGAGAACCTCGACAGCCGCCTGACGGTGGAGGATCTCGCCGAGCGCGCCGGCATGAGCGCGCGGCATTTCACCCGCGCCTTCATCGCGGAGACCGGCGCGACGCCGTCGAAGGCGATCGAGCGGCTGCGCATCGAGGTTGCGCGCGCACGCGTGCAATCGTCGAGCGAAGCAATCGAGCGCGTGGCGGAGACGACGGGCTTTCGCGATCCGGAGCGGATGCGCCGCGCCTTCATCCGCGCCTTCGGCCAGCCGCCGCAGTCGTTGCGCCGCGCGGCGCGGAGTGCGTAATCGCTGCGGCGCCGGCTTGAACTGCGTCAACTTGCCGCATCGAGATCATCCGGGCTATCACCGTATGCATCCAAGCGGTTGTAACGACTGAACAACCTGCGCGCGGGCAACTTCAACCGGCAGTCGAACCTCCCAGTCATCCCCAACGTCTGCATGTCGAATCCGGAGGGATTTCGCGAAGTTCAGCGGGTAACCGCGGTGCGGTCGATTGACGCACCCCAATCGCGCTACGCATTATCGGTTGTACTGGGCTGGACGGTCTTCGCGAAACGGCTTTTGCCGACCGAGCGCAAATGCTCTGGCTCCTCAGTTGTTGGGCGCGAAGTGGTTTCAGAACTGATCGAGCTTTCGGCCGTCATTGCCGACATCTACGACGCCGCGATCGAGCCCGCGCTGTGGCAGCAGGCGCTTGCGAGCATCGTCACTTATGTCGGTGGGCATTCGGGCGTGCTGTTCTGGCACGACGCTGCCTCGGAAAGCGCGCAGGCTCTACATCTGTTCAACGACGATCCGCATTACACGCGGCTCTACTTCGAGAAATACCTGCCGATGAACCCGGTATTCCCGGCGGCCACCTTCATGGCGGAAGGGGTTGTGCACTCCACCACCGATATCATTTCGCAGGAGGAACTGGAGCAGACCCGCTTTTACAAGGAATGGATCGCGCCGCAGGGCATTGCCGACTCGCTTGCCGTGAATCTTGAGAAGGGGACAACGCGCTCGTCGCTGCTCAACGTCCGGATGGACGCCACGCTCGGATTTGAAAATGACGAAGCGCGCAGCCGCATGACCCTGCTGGTGCCGCATCTGCAGCGCGCCGTCGCCATCGGCCGCTTGTTCGATCAGAGCAAGGCGACCGAGCGCGCGCTGACGACAACGCTCGACCACGTCGAGGCGGCTGTGTTTCTGGTCGGCGCCGACGGCGCAATTGCCTTCGCCAACGAACCGGCGAAGGCAATGCTTGATGAGGCCACCCTGGTTCGCGCGCGCGACAACGCGTTGCACGCGGTCGCCGACGATCCCGAGCGGATGCTGCGCGACATTTTCACGGCCGCCGCAAAGGGCGATGCTTCGATCGGCGTTCGCGGCATTTCCGTGCCGCTGACCGACTCATCCGAAGAGCGCTGGTTCGCGCATGTGCTGCCCCTGACCTCCGGCCGCCGCGTTGAGGCGGGGCAGGCGATCCATGCCGTGGCTGCCGTCTTCATCCGCAAGAGCGCGCCGAACGCGCCGCCGCCGCTGGAAGCGATCGCGAAACTCTACAGGCTCACCGCGAGTGAGATCCGCGTGCTCGACGCCGTGCTGAAGGTGAATGGCGTGAAGGCGATCGCCGAAACGCTCGGCGTCTCACAGGCGACGGTGAAAACACATCTGCACAATGTCTTCCGCAAGACCGCGACCAAGCGGCAGAGTGATCTCATAAAGCTCGTCGCGGGTGTTTGATGCGATAGGGGCGGCAAACAGGGTGTGAAATGTCTCGCTTGGTCGACCGAATTTACGAATGCGCCTTTGTACCTGACGTTTGGCCGGAGGTTCTGGCGAAACTGGTGCAACTCGGCGGAGCGATGTCCGGCTGGTTATATGTATCGAATGGAAAGGACGTCCGATGGACCGCTTCGAGCAAGGAGGCACGAGCGGACCTGCAGCCTTTGATGGAAAGCGGAGCGTTCTCGCGATTGGAACGCTTGAAGCGGCTGCTGCGCACGAAACAGACTGGCTTCGTACCGTGCAGAACCCTCTATAGTTCGGTCGAAGAGATGCGCAACGATCCAGCCTACCGGGACATTTTGTATCCCCGCGGCATGGGGTGGGGCACGGGAATCGCGATAGCGCTGCCGACAGGCGACGACATGGCGATGTCGCTGGAACGCGCCTACGATCAGGGATCGGCGTCTCCCGCGGAGGTCGAGGCCCTCAACGAAGTGCATCCCCATTTGGTTCGGGCCGCGTTGGTCGCGGCCCGCATGCAATTGGAGCGAGCCCAGGCCGCCACCCAGACACTCGGTCTGCTTGGCATTCCTGCGCTGGTGTTCGCAGACAATGGAAAAGTCCTGGCTGCGAACCCGTTGATCGAAGCGCTGAGCGGCTTCATCTCATGGCGCGCGCAAGACCAGATTGCGCTGACGGATGCGCGTGCCGACGCACTGTTGCACGATGCCATCGCGACGGTGAATCAAGACGACGCCCCGAGTGTGCGATCGTTTCCCGCCCGCGATGCGAACTCCGCGATGATTGCGCATGTCGTGCCGATCCGGGGTTCGGCGCGCGACATCTTTTCTCGCTGCGCCGCGATGTTGATGTTGACACCCTTGACCAGGCCGGAGGCTCCGCCGATCGAACTGATACGATCGCTTTTTGATTTAACCCCCGCCGAAGCGCGGGTCGCCCGGGGCCTGGCCGCCGGCCAAACGGTGAAGGTCATGGCGGCAGACAGCGGCACATCCGCAAACACCGTCCGAACGCACGTCACCGCCGTCCTGACCAAGACCGGCTCTAGCCGGCAATCCGACGTGGTCGCGTTGTTGAATGGGCTTCGGCCGCCCGGCTTCACGAACGACGACGCCTGATCTCTGCGCGCTCCCCGTTCCGCGAAGGGAACAGTGGGCGGAGCGAACGCGTAAAGCCGGCTGTTGGTATCCGATCTCATCCAAATGAGTGAGGCGGCCGCAACACAGCTCGCACGGATTCATCGACCAGACGCACTTCTCAATCGTCCGGTTGATTGACCTTTTTGTCGCACCTCACACCAATAGCGCATCTTGGTAGGCGTTCAATTCACGACAACAAATCCGCTGCACGAGCGGAATTTCTAAACGGGGGCGTTACGTGCAAGTCAGGTCTGTCCGGCATTGCGGCGTTCAGCCGCCACGGCGGCGGCTGACCAAACGCATCGGTATTTTCGGGGGCTAACATGAATTTCCGTCGCTGCAACATCCGTCGCCTGTCGACCGCGTGGTCCTGCTTCGCACTCTTGGCGCTTGGCCTGGCGTTTGGCACCTTCGGTTCCGTCACGCCAGCGGCGGCTCAATATGTGTGTCCGGGTTCGCCGGGCGCTGCCGCATCGGGGAGTGCTTCGGCCACCGCCTGCGGGCCGAGCGCCAACGCCAGTGGCGGATCGGCGAGCTCGGCCAATACCGCGGTCGGCAATGCCGATGCGAGTGACACGGTGGCGCCTGGCGGTAATGGCGCCCAAAATACGGCCGTCGGCGTGGCCGCCGACGCGCACAGCGGAAATATCGGCTCCGGCAATACGGCCGTGAGTCGCGCCAATGCCAGCGGCAACGCCAGCTTCAATTCTGCGGTGGGATACAACGCGAACGCGAGCGGCGACGGCGGCCAGAATACGGCCTCCGGCGTCCTGTCCAATGCCAGCGGACTCAACAGTTCCAACACGGCTTCGGGGGCGGATGCGGACGCGAGCGGTGGCCAGGCCGCCAAGAACACGGCGACCGGTGCCGGCGCCGATGCCAGCGGAACAAATGGGTTCAACACAGCGACCGGCGAATCCTCGAATGCCAAGGGCGCTCTCGGTAACAATACAGCGGCCGGCGCCTCTGCCAACGCATCCGGCGATTTTTCAAGCAATACCGCGACCGGTTTCCTGTCAAACGCATCGGGCGGCGGCGGCGCCAACACAGCGAATGGCCGCACGGCCAACGCGAGCGGCGACGCCTCCAATAACCTGGCGATGGGGACCGCAGCCAACGCTTCTGGCAACGGAACGGAAAACACGGCGATCGGCACCCTGGCTTACGCGAGGTCGACCGATTTTGCGGTCGTAGGCAACGTCGCTGTCGGTTTCCAGGCTGCTGCCGGAGGCAACTCCACAAATCTCCTGACCAATGACGGCAACGTCGCGATTGGTACGAATTCGCAGGCGGGAACACTCGCTGCCGGGCAAATCAACAACACGGCGATCGGGCAGGGCTCGCAGGCGAACGCAGCCGGATCGACCGCGCTCGGCTTCGGGGCGACCGCCAACTTCAACAACGCGACCGCGATCGGGCAGGGAGCGACCGTCACGCGCGCCAATCAGGTCGCGCTTGGAACGGCGACGAATACTTACACGCTGTCCGGCATCACGTCGGCGGCGAGCCTTTCCGCGCAAAGCGGGCCGGTCAGCGTCGTGACGACGGACGCCAACGGCAACCTCGCGACGATGAGCACCTCCGGCATCGCGAGCGCCAGCACAGTCGCCGCATTGGATAGCAGGGTCAGCACGCTCGAAACCAACGTCAACAACCTCAACTATGAAATCCGCAAGGCCTACGAAGGCACGGCGGTCGCGATCGCGATGGGAGGCGCCATGCTGCCCGATAACAAGCGGTTTGCGATCTCTGGCAACTGGGGCACCTTCAACGGCGAAAATGCTTTCGGTGGCATGGCGCAGTTCCGGGTGAGCGATCATTTCGTGGCAAACGCGGCGCTTGGTGCCGGCTTTGCCCGCGGCGGCGTCGGCGGACGCATTGGCGGCATGTTTGCCTGGTGACGCGATTTGACCCACAGCGAGAGCAAGACCCTTCGCTCGAACTGGTGCGATGGCGGAGGTCGCGGTTTCTTGTGAAGCTGGGACGGTTCGGCGTCGCGCTTGCGATCCTGGTCGCCGGTGTCGTTACGACTGACGCGCAGCAACCGCAAGCATCGCCGCCACCACCGCCCGCGCAGCAGGCGCAGCCGGCGGGCAAGCCCGCCAATATCGATCGCAACGGCGTGTTGATGCTGGTGCGCTCGGTGATCCTCGCGCTCGATCAGGCCAACAAGACCGGCAACTACACCGTGCTGCGCGACCTCGGCGCGCCCGGCTTCCAGGCCAACACGGCGGCGAAGCTGGCGGAAATCTTTGCGTCCCAACGCAATGACAAGCTCGATCTCTCCGGCGTCGCGGTGATCGACCCGCAGCTGACGGTGTTGCCGGAGATCCAGCCGAACGGCCTGATGCGGATGGCGGGATTTTTTCCCGTCGGTGCCGTCGCAGGTCAATTTCGAGCTGCTGTTCGCCCCGGTCGACGGCCAGTGGCGGCTGTTCGGCATTTCAGTGAAGGTCGGCTCGTCCGCGCCGGTGGCGCCGGTCCCGGCGCCAGCTCCGGCTGCCGTAACGGCGGCGAAGCATCCGCCACCGAAGGTTCCCAAAACCGAGAGTCCCAAGTCGGTGCCGGCGCCCGCGCCGAAAGAGAAAGATTAACGAAATGCGGCATTAAGCCGGCACGGTATGCCGGAACTATCCGTGCTATAAGGCCTTATCGCGGGTAGGAACATCCGGAGGCTGCCATGAAGATCGCATCGATTCTATTGGCTGGAACCTTGGTACTCGGCGTCAACGGCGCGGCGCGAGCCGACAACTCACAGACAGGTATGGTGACTCAGCTCAACCGCCTGACCAACACGATCTCGATCAAGCGCGTGCAGACCGGCACGGTCGGCGCCAACACGGCTGGTGCCGCTGAAGACTTCAAGGTCAAGGACGGCGTCGTGACCGACAATCTTCACGCCGGCGACCGGATCAGCTTCCAGTCGGCCGACAAGAACGGCGTCAAGACGCTGACGGGCTTCAAGGTCGAATTCGACCGCCGCACGCTGATTTACTTGGCGCGTTGATCTCCGCGTCGAACATGATCCGCGTTTTCGCGAGGAAAACCGCTTCACACTTTTCCGGATCATGCCCTAGCTCGCCGGCCTCGGTGAAGAACTTCTCGCCGTAAGCGAACCGGTTGGGCTTGAGGAAGAAGCCGAGGATGACCGCGCCGTTGGGCGCGACCGCCTCGTGCTGGTTGCCGGCCGGGCGCCAGACGAACTGGCCGGGGCCGCATTTGCCCTCGTGATCCTCGAGCGAGCCTTCGATCACATAGGTCTGCTCCAGCGCGGTGTGCTCGTGCAGCGGCACGACCGCGCCCGGCGCGAGCTTGAACAGCGCGGTGGTGACGCCATTGTCGTCGGTATAGAGCACCTTGATCTGGATGCCCGGAAACTTGGTCGCTTCCCAGGGCATGTTGGGCGCGTCGACGTAATGCGCCGCGCGCTCCGGCGGATTCTCCGGCTTGATGTCGGCATGAACGACCTTGCGTGTCTGAGCGGTCATGGCGGGCTCCCTCACGATGTTGTTGCGGGTAGCATATCGCGCGCACGGCTTGGCCGAAAGCCGCTCATGCGTCCTTTTCCAGCAGCCCCAGCCGGCCCGCGAGCCATCGCGTGGTCGGCGCCTGGATCAGGATGGTCATGAGGATCGCGACAAAGGTGACGGAAGCGATCAGCTGCGCATCGGGCGCGTTGATGCCGAGCAGCAGGCCGGCGAGCGCAGCCGGAATCACGCCGGTCTCGCGGGTCCAGCACATGAACAGCATTTCCTTCAATTCCCAGCGTGCGCGGCGGTCGGGCAGGGCGCATGCGAACACGGTGATCGGCCGCGCCACCAGCATCAGCACGGCGACGACTGCCGCGCCCCCGAGCCAGTATTGCCGCATCAGGGCAAAATCGGCCTGCGCGCCAAGCAGGATGAAGATGAAGATGCGCATGATGAAGGACGTGGTCAGCACGAACTCGTCGAGTTTTTGCCCTTCGCCCGGCTCCATGCGAAAGCCGAAGGTCTCCTTGTTGCCGAGCACGATGCCGGACACGAACACGGCCATGAAGCCGGAGGCGTGCAGGCCGCTCGCGCCGAAATAGGCGCCGATCACCGCAACCAGCGTCACCACCGGGGCATATTCCGCCAGGAACGCCCATCGTTCATGCGCAATCAACACGGCCGCCAGCAGCCCGAACACAAGGCCGGCCAGGATACCGAATAGCGACTGTCCGGCGAGGTCCATCAGGGCATGTCCGAGCGAGAATTTGCCGCTGCCGGTTGCCACCGCCAGCACCGAAAACGTCAGGATCGCGCCCATCGCGTCGTTGAAGGCGGACTCGCTCATCACGGTCTGCGCGACGCGGTCGCGGATCCGGATCTGGCGGAAGATCGGGATCAAAGTCGCCGGATCGGTCGATGCGATGACAGTGCCAAGCAGCAGCGCGACGAGGAGGGGGAGCCCGAGAATGTAATGGGCGGCGAGGCCGGTGATCACAGCCGTGATCACGACGCCGACGGTTGCGATCACCACGATGGTGATCCAGACGCGCTTCAACACTTCGAGCCGCAGCGCCGCGCCGCCGTCGAACAGGATGTAGCTCGCGCCGAACAGCACGATGATCTGGCTCAGCGCGGAGGAGGCCTTGATCTCGACGAGGCCGAGCGCATGGGGCCCAAGCGCGATGCCTGCGATCAGGAAGACCGCGACGTCGGGAATGCCGATCTTCTGCGCGACGAACGCGGCCAGCGTGCCGATCGCAAGGATCAGGGCGCAGGCGAGCAGCGTGTGCTGGGCGATGGCGATGGAGGACACGATGTCAGTTCCGTTTGGCCGGACCGGCTAGACCAACTCCAAGCGCAATGATCGGCCCACCATCTTGGCCGCGCGCTGCAGCGTCGACAGAGTAACGTTGCCATCTCTCGGGTCGAGCAGTCGGCTGATCTGGCTTCGGCTGGTCTTCATTTTCTCGGCCAGGCCCTTTCGCGAGATGTGCTTGGCCTTCATGGCTTCCAGAAGCTGCCACGCAAGGACTTCCTTAATCGCAATTGCTTGAAATTCCTCAAGCTTCCCTTGATCCTTCAGGAAGCCATCGAGCGTGCTGAGTTTGGCTGCCGAGCGAGCTTTCTTTTTGCTGTGCCCGCGTTTGTTCGTGGTCACCATCTTCATTCTTCGAACTCCCTTTTTCGTCTGCGCGCCAGCTTCAATTCGCCGTCAGGCGTCTTTTGCGTCTTCTTGATGAAGCCATGAAGAACGACAATACGATCCTGCGCGAGGCAGAACAGCAGCCTCGCGATACGGTTGCTCGGCAGATTGGTCCGCACCTCCCACAATCCATCACCCATCGCGCGGCACAATGGCATGCCTATTGGCCAACGGAATTGCACACGCATCAGATCAAGGCCAATCGCGTTCCTCTCTCCTTCTTGAAGGGATCGGAGCCAGTCCCGAACGATCTCGCTCCCGCCTCGCGTGCGATAGAAAACGACGGGTATTTTTCGTGGGCTGCCCGGCATGATGCCCTAGATATGGGCCATGTACCATATAATGTGCGACCATTCAATAAGGTCGCCTCTATGAACGAGCGGCATTAATTCAACGCCTTCAGCCATGTCGCGATTTCGGTGACGGCGACGTTGGCCTGGTTGAGCAGCTTGCCCATGGTGAAGAAGCCGTGGAACTGGCCGGGGAAGTGCCTGTAAGCGACGGGCACACCGGCCTCCTTCAGCCGCGCGGCATATTCGCCGCCTTCGTCGCACAGGGGGTCGCCGCCAGCGGTGAGCACGTAGGCCGGCGGCAGGCCGGCCAATGATTTCACGCGCGCGGGCGAACAGCGCCAATCGTTCATATCGGCCCCACCCATGTAGTTGTCCATGAACCAGGTGATGACCGAATGCGTCAGCAGGATCGAGGTGGTGGGATCCTTGTGCGAGGCATGCGTGCGCGAGAAATCGGTCGAGGGATAGATCAGCACCTGGCCGGCGAGATCAGGCGCCATGCCGTCGCGCGCGGCGATCGCCACCACCGCGGCCATGTTGCCGCCGGCGCTGTCGCCGCCGACCATGAGCCGCGACGCGTCGATGCCGAGCGCTTTCGCATTATCGGCGGCCCATTTGGTGGCGGCAATCGAGTCGTCGACAGCGGCGGGAAAGCGATGCTCGGGCGCGAGCCGGTAGTCGACGGAGAGCACCAGCAGCTCGCCTTCATGGGCGAGCTTGCGGCAGACCACGTCGTGGGTCTCGAGATTGCCGATCACCCAGCCGCCGCCGTGGAAGAACACCAGGCACGGCGCGAGGCCATTCGTCTTGCGAAGCCGCTTCGGCGTGTAGAGCCGCGCCGGGATCGCGCCGTGAGCGGCAGGGATCGAAATGTCTTTTGCGGATTCGAGCTCCGGCGGCTCGGGGTTACTGACGAAGCGTGCCTGGTTATAGAACTCGCGCGCCTCCGGCGGCGTCAACGTCTCGTAGGCGGGACGGCCGGCTTCCTGGAAAGCCTTGTAGACGGCGGCGGCATCGGGATCGAGAACGACGGGCATACCAACAAAACCTCGGATTTTGGTTGAACTCATCAAGCAGCGGTGCGGCCGCCATCGACGGTGTAGGCGGAGCCGGAGACATAGCTTGCTTCGTCGGAGGCAAGAAATGCGACGATCGATGCAACCTCGGACGCAAGCCCAAGCCGGCGCGCCGGGATGCGCTCGACGATCTTGGCTGTTGGCGGCGGCGCGTTGCCGCCGGCGCGCCCCTGGACGATCGCGCTGAGCATGCGACTGTCGATCATGCCCGGGCAGACGCAATTGATGCGCACCCCGGTGCCGGTGCATTCCCAGGAAGCACTTCTGGTCAGTCCGATCACTGCATGTTTGCTGGCGCTGTAGACCGCGATATGCGGCGAGCCGATCAGCCCTGCGATCGACGCGGTGTTGATGATGCTGCCTTTATTCTGCTTCAGCATGACGGGCAGCACATGCTTCATGCCGAGGAAGACGCCGATCACATTGACCTCGAGCACGCGGCGGAACGATTCCAGCGGATAGTCGGTGATGGCTTTGACCTCACCTTCGATGCCGGCATTGTTGTAGAATGCGTCGATCGTGCCGAACGCGTCGACCGCTTTCCGCACATACTCCTTCACATCGTCCTCATCGGTGACGTCAGCGGTCACCGCGAGCGCCTGCGCCGAGCCCGGCAGGTCCTTGATCGCGCTGTCGAGGTCGGCGCCCCTGC
Organism: uncultured Alphaproteobacteria bacterium; assembly: GCA_963795365.1. Taxonomy (GTDB): domain Bacteria; phylum Pseudomonadota; class Alphaproteobacteria; order Rhizobiales; family Xanthobacteraceae; genus Bradyrhizobium. The sequence continues at coordinate 163,913 of CAWCHW010000013.1, read as the reverse complement.
GGTCGACGGCGACGATGCGTGCGCCGCGCTCGGCGAGCAGGCGAACGGTCGCGCTGCCGATGACGCCGGCAGCCCCGGTGACGACGGCCACCCTTCCGTCCAGACGAATGCGATCGGGCATGGTTTCTCCCTGTTGGCCCCCGGTTATCCCGGTTTGAAGCGCGGTCTGCCCCGCACCGTTTGAGCCGGAACTATCCCACCTCAGTCGGAAAGCTACTAGGGGCGGGAATGGGGCAGCCGCCCTTTCCCCGCCGCATTCGGCATGTTAACCGGTCGCCAAGCGAGCGGCGGCCAGAGCGTGTCCATCTGTACAATGCTTCCGATTCGCACCGAAAAGCCGCGCGAGATGCATCGAACCATTGTCCTGGCCGGTATGACGGCCCTCATCACCGGCCTGGCGGTGTCCGTGGCGGCGACAACGCCCGCGCGCGCGCAGATCGGCAACATCTTTTCCGATCCGGTGCCGCGGCCGCCCGGCAATATTCCGCGCGGCAATCAAAATCAGCCGCCGCCCGAGGAAGAAGAAGAAGCGGTGCCTGCGCTGCCGCAGGGCCGCGTGCTGCCGGCGCAGCGTCCGCGCCAGGACTCGGCCTTGCCGGGCCCGGTGCAGTCGCAGCCCTTGGCGCCGCCACCCGGTACCACCGTCGTTCCGCAAAACGCGCCACCTGCGGTCGCCGTGCAGCCGCCGCAACCCGGCCAGGCCCCGCAACCCGGACAGAACGCTGCGATTCCGCCGGGCGCCAATCCAACGCTCCCCGGTCTGCCGCCCGGTCAACGCCAGCCGAAGGGCGCGCCGGCAGTGCCCGCGACGCTGCAGCCCGGCGACGAGGTGGTGCAGGAGCCGCCCTCGCAGAAAATCATCAACAAGAAGGCAAGCTTCTCCGGCCTCGACAAGATCACCGGCCGCATCATCAACTTCGACGAGGACATCGGCGAGACCGTGCAGTTCGGCGCGCTTCGGGTGAAGACCGATGCCTGTTACACGAGGCCCGCGACCGAAGCCACGAACACAGATGCTTTTGTCGAGGTTGACGAGATCACGCTGCAAGGCGAGGTGAAGCGGATCTTTTCGGGATGGATGTATGCCGCGAGCCCCGGCCTGCATGGCGTGGAGCATCCGATCTACGACATCTGGTTGACCGATTGTAAGGGGCCGGAACAGACCATCGTCAGCGCCGCACCGGACCCGAAGCCGACGCCGGCCCCCGCGCCGCCGACGGCACAGAAACGTCCGCCCCCGCAGAAGCAGGCTGCGCCGCGTCCGCCGCCGCAGCCGCAATTCCAGCAGCAGCAACCGCCGCCGCCACCTCCGCCACAACAGCAGCGGCCGGGCGGTTTGTTCGGCGGATTGTTCGGGAATTAGTACCGGCTCATTGCCGCTCGGCGATGATCGCGAGCGCTTCTTCGCCCTTGACCGGCCGGCTGAAGGTCATCCGCATGAAATCGGCGGGCTCGCCCTGCAGTGCCTTGTCGAGCAACGCAGTATAGCGCCGCCGCGGAATCTCACTCGCGCCAAAACTCTTCAGATGTTCGGTGACGTACTGCGTATCGAGCAGTTCGAAGCCGCCGGTGATGAGCCGCGCCACCAGATGCACCAGCGCCACCTTGGAGGCGTCGCGCACGCGGTGGAACATGCTCTCGCCGAAGAAGGCGCGCCCCAGGCTCACGCCATAGAGCCCGCCGACGAGATCGCCGTCCTGCCAGGCCTCGACGCTGTGACCGTGGCCGAGCGCGTGCAGGCCGGAATAGAGATCGCGGATGCGCTTGTTGATCCAGGTGTCCTCGCGGCCCTCGGCCGGTGCGGCGCAACCCGCGAGCACGGACTTGAACGCCTTGTTGACGGTGATGGTGAAGGCATCCGAGCGCACGGTGCGCGCCAGCCGCGATGAGATGCGGAAACCGTCGAGCGGGATCACCCCGCGCATTTCCGGCTCGACCCAGAACAAGGTGGGATCGTCGGCGCTCTCGGCCATCGGAAAGATGCCGCAGGCATAGGCGCGCAGCAGCACTTCGGGCGTGATTTCGGCAGCGGCGGAGTCGCGCGACGTCATGAAATCAGGATAGCAGGGCGCGACGATCCTGTAAGCCCGCGAAGAAGCTTACTTCGCCGCGGCGCTGGCGGACTTCACCGCTTTCGCGCGTGCAAAACGCAGCACGATGCGCGTTCCCGCATGGTTGGGATCGCGCTCGGCGGTGGCCTCGAGCTTGGTGGCCATGGCGCTGACGATACGCTGGCCCATGCCGGTGGAACGCGGGTCGCTCTTGCCATTGGTGCCGACCCCGTCATCGCTGATCGACAGCACGATATCGTTGCCGTCACCGTGCAGCTCGACATGGATCGGGCCCGCGCCATCGGGATAGGCGTATTTGACCGCGTTCATGACCAGCTCATTGGCGATGATGCCGATCGCGACCGCGCGGTCCGGATCGATCTCGACCGGCTCCGCCTTCAGCGTAAGCCGCGACATCCGGTTGCCCTCGGCGGAGCGACGGAGATCCTCGAGGAGAGCGTCCAGATACTGATTGAGCAACACGCTCTTGAGGTCCTGCGACGTGTAGAGACGGCGATGCACCTGCGCCACGGCGGCGACGCGGCCCATTGCGTTCGTCAGCGCCGCCTTGACGTCGTCCTGGGTCGCGGAATTGGCCTGCAGATGCAGCAGAGAGGCGATGATCTGCAAGCTGTTGCCGACGCGATGGTTGACCTCGCGCAGCAACAGCTCGCGTTCGGCGGCGAGCGCGGCGTAACGGTCGCGCGAGGCATGCACCTCGGCCTCGGCCTCATCGCGGGCCTTTTGCAGCGCTGCCTGTCGCAATGCGCCGTCGACGGCGACCTGCAACAGCGGAATGAACTCGCCGCGCGCGTCCTTGACCAGATAGTCGGCTGCCCCCGCCTTCAGCGCGGTCACCGCGATGCTGGAATCCTGCGAGGCGGTGACGAACACCACAGGCGGTGCGCCCGGGATCGCCATGATCCGCTCCAGCACCTCCAGCCCATCCATCTCCGGCATGTATTGGTCCAGTGCGACCACGTCGATGCCGCCCTCGCGCAGCCGTTCCAGCCCGCGCGAGCCATTCGGGGCATGCACGACCTTCAGGCCGAGCCGCGACAGCCCGCGGTCGACCAGGCGCGCGAGCGCGTCGTCGTCGTCGATATAGAGCAGCGTGGGTGACGCAGAGGTCATGGGGCGGCCGGGGGGACCTGGATCACGGAGAAGAATAGACCCAACTGCCGGATGGCGTTGGCAAAACTTTCGTAGTTGACCGGCTTGGTAATGTAGACGTTACAGCCGAGCTCGTAGCAGCGTTTGATTTCCTGGGAATTGTCGGTCGTGGTCAGCACCACCACCGGCGTACTCTTCAAATACTTGTTTTCCTTGACCTGACGCAGGATCTCGATGCCGGTCATGTCGGGCAGATTGAGATCGAGCAGGATCAGCAAGGCATGTCCCTTGTGTTCGATCCCGCTGCCGTCCTTGCCGAAAAGATAATTGACGGCGGATGTACCGTCCGTGAACGGCTTGATCTCATTGTTGACACCGCTTCGCCGGATATTCCGCTCAATCAGGCGCGCGTGTCCTTCGTCATCCTCGATCATTACAATTACTACCGGGGTCGCCATGAGTTCGTGTTCCATTTGATGGGAAGGGTGATGGTGAAAGTGCTGCCACTGCCGAGTTCCGATGCAACCGTCATGGTTCCACCGAGCCGCCGCACCAGCGCGCGGACGTGGGCGAGGCCGATGCCCTGACCCGGCTTGTCCTGGGTTCCGGCGCGCCGGAACAGGTCGAAGATGCGCTGATGGTCCTTGGCATCGATGCCGCGCCCATTGTCGCTGATTTCAAACACCGCAAAGCCAAGCTTGGTTCGGGCGCGGATCGCGATCTCGCCGGGAACTCCGGGCTTCAGATATTTGATCGCGTTCTCGATGATGTTGGAGAAGATTTGCTCCAACGCAAGCCTGTCGCTGATGATGTCGGGCAGCGGCGCGACGTGGATTTCGGCTTTGGCCTCCTCGGCCTGGTGCGCGAGCGTGGAGATGATCGCCTCGATCAACTCGCGCATGTCTACCCTGACCGGCTCGAATTCGCGCTTGCCCTCGCGGGTGAGGTTCAGGATCGCCGAGATCAGCCGATCCATCTTGGCGATCGAGGATTTGATGAAGCCGAGAGCTTCGGTGAAGTCCTCGGAGAGCTGCTTGTCCTCGCCTTCCAGCGCAGGCTCGGCATCTACCGGCACGACGGGCACAGTCGCCGCGGCGACAGCGTGGCCGAGCGTTGCGATGCGCCGGAAGATGCTGCTGCGCAACTCCTCCAGCTCGCTGGTGAAGCCCATGATGTTCACCAGCGGCGCGCGCAGATCGTGGCTGACGATATAGGCGAAGCGCTGGATTTCCTCGTTGGCCTCGCGCAGGTCGGCCGTGCGTTCGTCAACGGTCGCCTCGAGATTGATGTTGTTGTCGCGAAGACGCGACTCCGCCGCGTCGCGCGCGCGGCTTTCACGCCGCACCAGGAAGATCGAAATGCAGGCGAGGGCGATGACGAGACAGGAGCCCGCGATCGTCACGGTGGAGGCCATCTTCTGGCTGTTGTCGGAATTGGCTGTTCGCAGCCCGAGCAGCCGGATTTCCTCGTCGCGCATGGCGGCGCCCACGTCGCGGATTGTGGAACTGGTGTCGCTGGCGGCCACCTCGCGGACCAGCGCGGTCGCCTTGTCCTGCTCGCCCTGTTTGACGAAGGCCAATTCGTCGGCGAACTGGCCGAGCCTTGTGTCGATTGCGGCGCGCATCTTGCGGATGTTCTCGCGCTGCACCGGATTGTCGCCGATCATTCCGGCAAGCTTGTCGAGATCGGGATGGATTTGCGCCACCGCCTCCTGATGGTCGCTGAGGAACTCAGCACCCGAGGTCAGAAGGTAGCCGCGGACCGCGCTCTCAGCCCGGCGGATTTCGAGCAGCAGCGCGTTGGTCTGGTTCTCGACCTCGACGGTGTGCACCACCCAGCCCGAGTCCTCGCGCGCCCGGTTGACGAACAGCACACAGGCGACGCTGACCGCGACCAGCACCAGAAATCCCGCTGTCAACAGCAGGACTTGCCACATCGCGCGCCTGTAATCGGGCGAGAGCTGACTTTGTGAAGGAATTTGGAAAGACCCCGAGTAGAAAAACTCTCCCACCCGGCAGAAACGCGCCCCAACGCAATAGGTTCCGCGGAATTGGAACTTTTCGCCGGCTCAACCGCCCGCCTGGCCGGCGAGATACTGCTCGAGCCAGTGGATGTGATAGTCGCCGTCGATGATGGCGGGCTCGCGGACCAGGGCACGGAACAACGGCAGCGTGGTCTCGATGCCGTCGATCACCATCTCGTCCAGCGCCCGGCGCAACCGCATCAGGCATTCGCTACGGGTCTTGCCGTGCACGATCAGCTTGCCGACCAGCGAGTTGTAGTAAGGCGGGATGGTGTAGTCCTGATAGACCGCGGAATTGATGCGGACGCCGAGGCCGCCCGGCGGGTGATACTGCCGGATTTTCCCGGGCGAGGGACGGAAGGTGATGGGGTTCTCGGCATTGACCCGGCATTCGATGGAATGCCCCATGATCGTCACTTCTTCCTGGGTGCAGGGCAGGTCGCCGCCCGCAGCGATGCGGATCTGTTCGAGCACGAGGTCGATATCGGTGATCATCTCGGTGACGGGATGCTCGACCTGGATGCGGGTGTTCATCTCGATGAAATAGAACTCGCCGTCCTCATAGAGAAACTCGACCGTGCCGACGCCGAGATATTTCATCTCCTGCATCGCTTTCGCAACGGTGAGGCCGATCTTCGTGCGCGCCGCGGGGCCGAGCGCCGGCGAGGGACCTTCCTCCCAGACCTTCTGGTGTCGCCGCTGCAGCGAGCAGTCGCGCTCGCCGAGATGAATGGCTCCGCCGCGGCCGTCGCCGAGCACCTGGATTTCGATGTGGCGGGGCTTCTGCAGGTATTTTTCCAGATAGACCGAGGCGTCGCCGAAGGCCGACCTGGCTTCGTTGGAGGCGGTGGAGAGCGCCAGCATCAGGTCGTCGGCGGTGTGCGCCACTTTCATGCCGCGGCCGCCGCCGCCGGCGGCCGCCTTCACCAGCACCGGAAAGCCGATCTCGTTGGCGATCGCCATCGCATCGTCGGATGCCGTGACCGCGCCATCGGAGCCGGGCACCACGGGGATGCCGAGCTTGATGGCGGTCTTCTTGGCCTCGATCTTGTCGCCCATCAGGCGGATGTGCTCGGCCTTGGGGCCGATGAAATGCAGATTGTGCTCGGCGAGGATTTCGGCGAAGCGCGCGTTCTCCGACAGGAAGCCGTAGCCGGGATGGACGGCGTCCGCCCCGCTGATCTCGCAGGCCGAGAGCAACGCGGGTATGTTGAGGTAGCTGTCTTTCGAGGGCGGCGGGCCGATGCACACGGTCTCGTCGGCAAGCCGCACATGCATGGCGTCGGCATCCGCGGTCGAGTGCACGGCGACCGTCGAAATACCGAGCTCCTTGCACGCCCGCAGCACGCGAAGCGCGATCTCGCCACGGTTGGCTATCAGAATTTTATCGAACATCGTGCCCTTAAATATGGGCGAATAGCGAATGGCGAGTAGCGAATGGAAACTGGAAGCTATTCGCTATTCGCCACTCCCTATTCGCCCTACTCGATTATCACCAGCGGCTCGCCATATTCGACCGGCTGGCCGTCCTCGACGAGGATCTGCGTCACGGTGCCGGCGCGCGGCGAGGGAATTTGATTCATGGTCTTCATCGCCTCGATGATGAGCAGCGTTTGCCCGGCGGTCACGCGGGCGCCGACCTCGATGAAGGGCTTGGCGCCGGGCTCGGGCGACCAATAGGCAGTGCCGACCATCGGTGAAGGCACGACGCCGGGATGGTTGGCGAAATCGGCGGCGGCCGTCGCGGCCGCTTGCGCCGCGGAAGGGGCGGCCGCGACGGGGCCGTGCGCAACCGGCGCAATGCCCGCAGGCATCGCGGCGGCAATCGAGATGTTGCGGGCCACGCGCACGCGAAGCCCGGCGCGCTCGATCTCGATTTCGGTGAGACTGGTCTCGTCAAGCAGGAGCGCGAGCTCGCGGATGAGCGCGCTGTCGTCGTTGGCAGATTTCGTCTTGTTGTCCGGCTGGCGCGCCATGATGTCAGGTCCAGAACTCGTGCAGGCGATTTTGAGGGAATGTCAGGCTTTGGCCTTGGCGCCGATCCTGGCGGCAAGCCCCGAGATCGCCAGCCGATAGCCGTCGATGCCGAAACCCGCAAGCATCGCGATGGCGGCCATGGCGGTGAAGGAGTGGTGACGGAAGCTCTCGCGGGCGTGGATATTGCTGATGTGCACCTCGATGGCGGGGACCGTCACCGCCTTCAGCGCGTCATGCAGTGCGATCGAGGTATGGGAATAGGCGCCGGCGTTGATGATGATGCCGGCGGCATTGTGCGCATGCGCCTCATGGACGAAGTCGACCAGTTCGCCCTCATGGTTGGACTGTCGGCAATCGGCCGTCAGGCCGAACTGCGCGGCGGTCTCTTTGCAGAGCTTTTCGACGTCGGCGAGTCTCGCATGGCCATAGGTCTGCGGCTCCCGCGTTCCCAGCATGTTGAGGTTGGGGCCGTTCAGGACGTAGATGGTCTTTTCCTGGGGCTTATCTGGAGTCTTGGCCATCGCGGTTCCGGTCATGCGCTGATGTGGGCCGCTTATAGGTAACAACGGCCGGAAACGGAAGCCTTCGAGGCCATTTTACGGTCTCACCGGCTTCATCCGGCCTGCGAAAACGCGACCGGAAGCCACGGAATCCCCGGAATTAACCACGGTCGGAGGTTGCCGGCCGGCGATCCCCGGCGAAGCGCTTGCCCGATCCAAGAAAAGGGCGGGCGCTGTGCGCGCCCGCCCGGAGGTTTCTAACTTTTCGGAGCCTTAGATAACGGCCACGATCTCGTAGGTGCTCGGCTCAATGACGATGATCTGATCGTTGACCACGATGAACTCATAGCCACGCCATTCCGGATAGACGGTCACGACTTCCGTCGGCAACGGATAGAAGCGCACGCCCTCGCGCGGCACGCGGGTGCCGACGCTGATCGAGAAGTTCACGTTCTTGACCGACTCGACATGCTGGTTGCGGATCACGGTCGAGATCTTGGTGCGCTGCTCCGTGGAGAGCTTGGCGTTGGCGCCGGCCTGGCCGGTCGTCGTCGACTTCTCGGTCGTCGACTTGTTGGTCTCGGCGGCCTTGTTACCTTCGCGGCCCTCGGCCTTCATGTTGTTGTCGCGGCCTTCACGACCCTCGGCCTTCATGTTCTTGTCCTGGCCTTCGCGGCCTTCGGCCTTCATGTTCTTGTCCTGGCCCTCGCGGCCTTCGGCCTTCATGTCCTTGCCGCCGCTCTTGGACTCGTCGGCGCGCTGGTTCTTCATGGCGCCCGGCGATTTCTCGGTCTGGCTCGCCTTCATGTCCGAACCTGCGCCAGCCTTGCCGTGCTCCATGCCCTCGCTCTTCTGGGTCGGCGCCGCACCGGCTCCGCCACCAGTCGACGGTGCGGTCTGCTGCATCCCGGCGCCGCCGCCCTCATTCTTCATGCCTTGCGCGTTTACGGCGCCGGCGCCCGCCATCAGCGCGATCGCGGCAACCGAAATCAGAAAACGTTTGCTCATATCTTCTCCTCACAGTGTTGGCATTGCCCGCGCGAACAACGGCAGGAGACAAACGATGTTCCACCCGAAACCGGGTTCCAGCGGGTTTGTTTCGTGAACGCGCGATGAACGTGCCAGGGCCGTACCCATCAACCCGGCTGCGCGATGCGACGTTACGTCCGCTTTTGCACCTAACGCCGCCAAGTTCGTGCGGGTGTGAAATATGCCGCGATGTGCAGCGACGGACGTTGAGCCTCGTTAACGAGTAGTGTGAAAATCTGCACTTTTACGAGCGCTGCATGTAGGGCGCATCGGCGACGGCAGAGGGGGCAACGCCCACCTACGCACGAGGCCGCCGATTGGGGCGGCCTTACTTTTTCCCATCGTCTTTATTGAGCCACTTCTCTGCCAAATCGCGTCGCTGGTCTTCCTCGCGCTGGGCACTCGTGCGGCTCGCAAGTCCGGTTGGACGGAGGACACCAAAGTACGCGCAGACAGCCAGTACGATGGTGGCCAACAGCACCGAAAAGAGGCTCATGTGTCATCTCCTGACGGCAACCCTAGAACAAATTGGGTCACTTCCATAATCAGACTAGGCCATGTGAGGTCAAAACAGGCCAGTACCGAAAATTCGTTGGCGTCGCGCAGTCAACGATAGTTGGTAATGAAGCCGAGTTGCTGAAACTGTCGTTGAATCGACCCCATGCGAGCTTTTTTCTGCGGTATAGGCCAGCGAGAAACCGGCGTATCATTTAGCCGGTTTGGACTGCCTTCCTCGCATGCCACTCCGGATGCGTTTCGCCGTAGATTAGCAGCGCGGTGCCGCCAAGCATGACCAGTGACAAAATCGCCGAGACGAGGAGATTGACTGCATACAATCGCGGAGACACCCGCCAATCGATCCGGGTGCGGACGATGAGCACGCCCGTCCGGTATCCCTGGATCGTTCGGTACCAGACAAAAGTTGTCGCGGCGATGGAGATGACGATCAAAAAAATCGGACCCATCATCGCGACCTCCCCTCGGCCGGATGGCAATGCTCCTTCGATGCCGCATGATTGGAAAATTGAATGGCGACACTATTTTGCGAAAGATGCGGAACGCCTGTTCGTCCAGAGCGGATGTTCAAGCCATGTACCAACTGCGGTGAACCGCGAAACAGGGACATGATGAAGTTTGTCCTTCGCGGGTTTGTATTTCTCGCTTGCATAGGAGTTGTTTTGCTGGTCCGGCTGATAATCTGGGGGCCGACGTAACAGCGGCCCCATTTATCGGACCTCGTTGTGGCGAGCACGATGCCAGCAAATAGCCCATTGCGGCATCAGGAGACCTTGCGGCAATGGAAGGCCGCTGACTGAGGCAGCCTGATTGAGTCCCGTGCTCGGTCTAGTTGGCCTTGCCGGATTTTTTACACGTCTGCACCACCTGCGCGTGACCGTTATTGCAGCTGTATCCCGTCGGGGTATTGGGGTCGAAGCACCCCTTGCCAGGGATGCAGCACATGATTTTGTCGGTGCAGCCTTCGGAAACGTGGTCGGGGGGACTGGCGACCTTCTTTTTCTCGGCGAAGGATGGGCTGACGTATGCGGTCAGCAGCAACGCAAAAGCTGCGAATACGACTTTGTACATGTTGTTCTCCCTTTGATGCTTCTCACTTCCGTAGCTCGCACCTGCCGTTCACGATGCGACGCGGCGGCGGGCAGTTTGCGTCGCCCTCGGGAACACACTTCCCGTTGACGAGATGGTTCGGCGGCATGCAGCCTTCGGGCTTTCGGAGCTCGCAGATTCCGTTCACGCGTTCCCTTGGCGGCGGGCAGGGAGGCTCGCACTTGCCGTTGATGAACTCGTTCGGCGGCATGCAGCCTTCGGGCTTTCGGAGTTCACAGATGCCGTTCACGCGTTCCCTCGGCGGCGGGCAAGGAGCCTCGCATTTGCCGTTGACGAGCTCGTTGGGCGGGAAGCAGCTTTGACGTTCCACGCAGACGCCGTTGATTACCAACCTTGGCGGCGGACAGGGGGGCTCGCATTTGCCGTTGATGAACTCGTTGGGCGGGAAACAGCTTTGACGCTCCACGCAGACGCCGTTGATCATCAGCTTCGGCGGCGGACAAGCCTGGGTCGGTGGTAGCTGGCATCTGCCGTTGATGAACTGCTGCGGCGGCGGGCAATCCGCTAATTCACAACGGCCGTTGATCAATCGCCGCGGCGGCACGCAAATGACCTGCCTCGGCACGCATTTCATGCCGTCGAAAATCTCGCCGGGCGGGCATCGCTGGACGATGATCGGTTCGCAACGCGATCCATTCCATCGCGTGAAGATCGGACACGGTTGCGGAGCGATCGGTACGCAAAAGAGTCCGTTCCAGATCGAGCCGGGCGGGCAGACCGGAAGGACAATCGTGTCGGGGACGCAGTGACTGCCGTTCCAGTGCGTACCGGGCGGGCAGCCGCGATAACCGATGATGGGAAGACCACCGTTGCCGCCGCCGATCGGCACGCAAACTTGCCCGTTCCAGTAAGTCGCAGCGGGACAGGCAGGCTCGGCGACTTCAGTCGCAACCGGTGGGCCGCCCGATGCAGGCTGACACTGTCCGCCCTGCGCGGTGAACGCATAGAGCGGCGACGACGGCACCCAGTTCGATCCTGCTGGACAGATCGGCTGGCAAATCTGTTTCACCGGTGCGCCCGGCGCTTGGGTCGCAAGACGGCCGCCCTGTCCGCATGAACATGCCATCGACTGGTTCATTGCGAAATCTTGACACGGCATCAGGCAGACGCGGGTCGTGCCAAGGGCGTTGTCGGGATCGACGGCCTCGATGTAACCCGAAGGACAATTAGGCGCTGGCGTACAGGTTTCGTAGGCGAGGGCGCCGTTCAATTGATATGGCGGGCGCTCGACACGCAGGTCGCCCGGGCTGCAAGCGACGCCACCATTCGCGGCGATCGGCGTATAGCCCTTCTGACAGACAGGGCCCGTGGGCGTCATGACCACGAACTCGTCGGCGCCCGGGCAGGTCGGCGGCGCATAACCGGGTTCGCAAGCCGCCTGGTTGCCGGTGACCGTGGGAAAAGAACCGGCGGCGCAATTGCTCACGCACACATTGCCGGTCTGAGGGCTGACGGAGGGAGTGTAAGGTTGCGGGCAAACCTGGGCCGAAGCTGCCTGGCAAACAAAAAGTGTTGCTGCAATCGCAATCAGCACACGCCGATAATCAATCCAACGCCAGACCTTCATTCCGAGCTCCCGACCGGGCATATCCCGATCATTCCGAGACAGAAAACCTTCGCGCACCGTCGACCCAGGAATGGCAGCAGCCACCAGCGATCCCCGGCGAACACCGAAGTCGGACACGAAACCATCGCTGGGATTTTCCGCGGTCAGATCCTCCGATCCGTCCGCAATCGAAAAAAGATTTTGCCAAATGCCAATTCGAAGTAGGCCGCTATTAATTCTCCTTCGCAAACGATCAAATTATGTTGGGGCGATCATGCCCGCTTTCCCTCACGCGTCCAACACAATCTGCATGAAAAAACTGAACCCGCCCTGAATGCCAGTTGCTGCGTGATTGAGGTCCGCCCTCGAACGGAGTCGCCGACTGCGTTCGTTCAGCATGATGAACGCGAATCCCGACAGTGCGGGCGACGGTCGAGCTGAATCCTCCTTGAGCCGTCTGCAAGACTATCTTGCGCTCGCGATTTCTGTACCGTGATGGACTTGGATCAAGGAGAATTTTGATGAAGGAATTTCGTAGGACGATTTGGGCGACTCTTGCTCTTCTCTTGGGTTTTCAGCTTGCGATTACCGATGCGCTTGCGGTGCAAGCCACCCGTCCCGGCGCCAGCGGAGCCGGCTTTTCGGCAGGCTGTCTCAAATGCCGGAATGACTGTGAGACGCAGTATCCGAAGCCGCTGGGGCCGCAGCAGACGTGCAAGCGGATGTGCGTTATGGCGGGCACCTGCTCGAAAACTTGACCAAAACCTCGCTCACACGGGCGCTGTGCCGGGATTCCACTGCAACCTGATCGTGCGGCCGGGTACACATGCGACATATTGTCTCATGTGCTGAAATGGCGAGTTGCCACGATCAGCGTGCATCGCGGCGGAGGTATCGACATCCAGCATTTGAGGGGTTTCGCGGGGCTTCTCGCGCAGCAATGGTTTGCAATCGCACGGTTCCTGGCATCAGTGCTGACGTGAGCGTCCCGATTGCTATCGCCTGGGAGCCGACTCGGCGCCCACAGCACTGCCGGGTGCTTTTCCCTGCGTATTCTTGCAGATCGCAAACTGCGTCTTGCAGTTGTTACTGCATGCGGCCGTTGGGTCGGTGAATGGCGGTTTTCCCCGGCAGCCAATGTTGCACTCGGTAAGTTCGCGTTGACACATCGGGTAGCTCGACGCGGCGTGGACTGGCCTGCCGCCACGCATGACAGCAATAAATAACGCCGCTGCGAGAGGCCCCGGCTATTCTTCTTCGGCGCCGCCGGGCGTCGGGCAGGCATGTTGTTGTTCCGTTTGCGCTGGCGCGGCCACTGACAGCTCCAGGCGCGCATTGTCAGAGCGAATGCCAACGGGACCATCGAGGCCCAACGCGTCCGGACCTAGTTCACCGTCCCAGACCAGGTTTCCATCGACGAAGACGTGAAGCGCAGTGCCATCAAGCCTGGCGGCTAATCGATGCGTTGCGCCGGGCTGCGGCGCTTCCACCGGCATCACGCTCCGCGGGCTGACGTTGCGGTAGCCGGAGTTGCCGCAGGCCCTGCTGGTATGAAGTCCGGGATTACTCTTGACGGATACGATCAGCGAAGACTTCGGCGCGAAGCGCCACATGGCATAGACCAGGTTGCAACCATCCGCCGCGCGTAGCTTCAGTCCGAATTGTTGCCGTATCTCTCCCGAGCGGAGCGGCGCCATCTCGACGGTAGGACCGAGATAGGTGAAGCGCGTCTCGATCGCTTGCGATCCGGACGCTGCCAGGACCGCACGCGTCTTCGCAACGCTGATCGAAAGCTTGCCGTCAGGCAGAGTCTGCATCGCCCCTTCGGTAACGCACAGCCGGTTGCGCGTGACCGGCGCAAGTCCTGAAGACAAATCGTCGGCACGGCCCGGCGCAGCACACGCCAGCGCTGCGAAGAGCGCCAACCCGTGCCGTGTCATCCGGAGTGCGATCGACGTCATCATCTCTATCGATAGTAACATACCCAACGGTACCGATAGCATCAGCCGACATTCGAGGTAACGCGCGGAAGGAGGCTCATCCATTTCGCAAGCCTCCTTCGCGCCGCGGTCCATTCGGCAGTCAACGCTTCTCCAGACGATTGCCGCCGAGCGAAGCCTGGGTGCTCCCCGATGGCGGACGCCTGATCTCGGTGCCCTTCAGTTCGCTGGAATCGCAGTTGCCGAACGCGAGGCAATCGGGATCCCGCCAGCCGGTGCCGGGCAGCTTACCTCCGCCGGGTCCTTTGGGATTGGGAAGGGTGGTCCCGATGCAGTGGGGTCCGCCAAGTTTGCACTCGGCGCTCGCCGGCTGGACGCTCACGGTCATGAAGGTCGACGCTGCGGCGAGAAGCAACCCCGCCAGCGCGGCGGTGCGGCCGAGGGAGGTCTTGTTTTTCGTGGTCATCGAAAGTCTCCTGTATTTGCAGGCACCGTTGCCTGACAGGATGGATGATGCGCGCGTGCTTCGATGAAATATGTGCGCGCCGTCACACAGGGGCCGAGATTCCATAAAGTTTTCAATGGTTTATGAATGTATGTTCATATTCGAGCATGGCCAGCCACCGATCCAATCGCCTTCGGCGAAGCAGAACCGCGAACGGCTCCCGGCAATGAAAGCATTGAGTTCAAACGGCGTCGCGTATGATGATTCGGGTTGCACGATCCGAATGAGGAGGCTTCAGTGGTTCGTTTCAATGTCATCGTGATGACTGCGCTGATCGCGCTGTGCAGCATCGCGAGCGCGGCGCAAAACGTCACTTCGTCGAGCGGAATAACGACGGGAGGAGGCCGGCATCTCTGCGCGCGCGGGTATAAGCTAGTTTGCAGCGACAAGCCTCGCGTATGTCGCTGCGTTCCTGATGACTAGTGCCCACTTTCCGAAGTTCGTGATCCATTGCCGCAAATACCTTCACGAACTTCGGAAAGTTATGGGCACTAGCAAACTTATGATTCTAGCGCCGCTTTCGATCTGAAGTCCCTGTGACGAACTCTCGGCAAGCGGTGCAGGGATTTCAGATCGGCGGCACTAGCCACAACAAAAAGGCCGGCTGAAAGGCCGGCCTTTGCTGATCCAGTGGGTTGGGATTCGCTTCAGCAGGACGTTTTGCCGCAGCGCGCCGTGCTGATCTTTTCCTTGAGGCCCTCGAGCCCGACCGCGCCGACCACGATCTGTTTGCCGATCACATAGCTCGGCGTGCCGTTCAGGCCCATGTCGTCGGCAAGCTTCATGTTCTCGGCGAGCGTGGCCTTGACCTCGGGGCTCGCAAGGTCCTTTTCGATCCGCGCCACGTCCAGCCCGGCGTCCTTGGCCGCCGCCATGGCGCGGGCCTTGTCGGCCACGCCGCGACCGCCCAGCAGCTTCTGGTGGAAGTCGAGATACTTCTTGCCGGTCGGGTCCTGCATGCGTACCGCGACCGCGACCTTGGCGGCCTCGACCGACCCCTCGCTCAGCACCGGAAACTCCTTCAGCACGACCTTCAGCTTGGGGTCGTTCTTCATGAGATCGAGCATGTCGCCCATGGCGCGTTTGCAGTAGCCGCAATTGTAGTCGAAGAACTCGACAAAGGTGACGTCGCCGTCCTTGTTGCCGAGCGTCACGCCGCGCGGCGAATCGAAGATCGCCTCCGCGTTCTGCGCGATGCCCGCTTCATGTTTTGCGGTCTCGGCGGCGGTCTGCCGCTTCTGGAGCTCGTTCATCGCCTCCTCCAGCACCTCGGGATGGGCGACGAGATAGCTCTTGATGATGGCCTCGATGTCGCCTCGCTGTGCGTCGGTGAAGCCCTGCGCGGACGCGGATACCGGCGCGGCGAGAACAGCGAGCGCGAGCAGCGCGGGGGCAAGCAGGCGGGGCATTGGCAAAATCCTTACGTGAGTGGGGCGGTCCGTCGAAACCAATAGACCCCGGGTTGCACCAGTTATTTCCAGGTTTGACTTAAGACCAGCTTTCTATTGGCGCATGATCTTGTCGGAAAACCGCTTCACACTTTTCCGGATCATGCGCTAGTTGTTCTTCGAACCGGGCAACGGTTTCGCGGTAACGATATCGTCGGCCCTGACCCAACCCGGCGTGCCCACGGCAAAACGGGTCTTGGCGCGGGCGGCGAGCTCACGCGCGGTCTTGTTGTCACCGCGCAGATAAGCGGCCTGGGCGGAGGCGAGATCGGCCTCCGCATAGTTTCCTTTCTTGCCGTAGGCCATGGCCAGCTGGCTGTAGCCCAGCGGCGCCTCGGTTTCGCGCACCACCGCCGCGCGAAGGATCGTGATCGCCTCGTCGGCATAGGCCTTATTATCGGTGGCCACCAGCGCCTGCCCAAGTAACATCTCGATGAGCGGAGCGTTGCCGGAGAGCGCGATCGCCTTGTGCAGCGGCGCGATCGCCTCGTTGGGCCTGCCGCCTTCGAGCAGCGCCTGGCCCCTCAGCTCATAGAAATAGGGATTGCTCGGCTGCGCCTGGATCAGCCCGTCGATCTGGGCGAGTGCGTTGTTGAGATCGCCATGCAGATAGGTGGTGATCGCCCGCGCATAACGCGCGGGCATACTGGTGTTCGACAGCGGATAGCGGCGGTAGACGGTGTCCTGGCGCTCCATGAAGGCGGAGATCTTGGCGCGCATCATGTCATGGCGAAGCTGCAGCGCCGGATCGTCCTTCTTGTCCCAGTAGGGACTGGCACGCGCAATCTGTTCGAGCGCGGCGACGCGCTCGGCGGGCATCGGATGCGACTGCAGATAGGGATCGGCGCCGCGCGCGGCGAACAGGCTGTCGTTGGTGAAGCGGCGGAACGTATCGTACATGCCTTTGGCGGACTGACCGGTCGCGGTCAGGAATTTCACGCCGGCGCGGTCGGCGTTCTCCTCCTGCTGGCGCTGGTAGGAAAGAAGGCTGCGCCGAATCATCTCGCCGGGGCCCGCGACCGCGGCAGCGCCGGCATCGGCGAGACCGCTTCCGGACGAGCCTTTGGCAGCGCCCGCGACGATGGCGCCGGCGCCGATCAACATCGCAACCAGCATTTGCGTCTGGGCGCGCGCGAGTTGCTCGCGCAGCTTGGCGAGGTGCCCGCCGGCCAGATGGCCGGTTTCGTGTGCAAGCACGCCGATCAACTGGTTCGGCGTCTCCGATTGCATGATCGCGCCGTAGTTCACGAAGATGCGGCGGCCATCGGCAACGAAGGCGTTGAACGCACTGTCGTTGATGATGACCATCTGGATGTTCTGCTTCTCGAGGCCGGCGGCGCGCAGGATCGGACGCGTGTATTCGCGCAGCAGCGCTTCCGCCTCGGTGTCGCGCAGGATCGGGGGACCCCCGCCTTGCTGGGCGCGCAGCGGAGCCATCGGCGCCAGCGCCAGCGCGGCCGCCACGGTCACGGCGGTCAGGCCGGAAAGTCTCTTGCGCAGGGCGAGGTCGGGCAGCATGGGTGTCTTTGGCGATTGGCCTTTGGCCGGATACGGGATATGCCCCTACCAAGCGGCCGAATACGGCTAGTCTGGGGCGTTGGGGTACTGGGTTCCCACGACCCGCCCGTAGGGTCAAATAACAATTTCAACAACATGCAAGACGCAACCTCAAGACAGCGCGTGGCCGACCTGCTTTCGGCCTCCACTCGCAGCGACGTTCCGCCATTCATGGTGATGGACGTGATGTCGGCGGCCGAGCGAATCGAGGCGGCCGGCGGCCATGTCATTCACATGGAGGTCGGCCAGCCTGCCGCGCCCGCGCCAAAGACTGCGTTGGCTGCCGCGCGCGCTGCGCTCGAGGGCGGGCGGATCGATTACACCTCCGCGCTCGGCATTCCGTCCTTGCGCGCGCGCATCGCCCGGCATTATCGGGACAGCTATGGTTGCGAGGTCGACGCGAGCCGGATCGTGGTCACGACCGGATCATCCGGCGCGTTCGTTCTCGCATTTCTTTCGATGTTCGAGCCCGGCGACCGCGTTGCAGTCACGGTGCCCGGCTATCCACCCTATCGCCACATCCTGACCGCGCTCGGCTGCGAGCCGGTGTTGATCGAGACCAGCGGCGAGACGCGCCATGCCCTGACCGGCGAAGCCTTGCTGGAGGCGCACCGCAAGACGCCGCTGCAGGGCGTGCTGGTCGGCAGTCCCGCCAATCCGACGGGAACCATGATGTCGCGGGAGGCGCTCACGAGCCTGATCGCGGCGGCGCAGAGCGCGGGCATCCGCTTCATTTCCGACGAGATCTATCACGGGCTCGATTATGCGTTTCCGGCGGTGACTGCGGCCGAGTTGTCGCCGCATGCGCTCGTGATCAATTCCTTCTCGAAATATTTCTGCATGACGGGCTGGCGGGTCGGCTGGATGGTCGTGCCGGAGCCGCTGGTCCGTCCGGTCGAGCGGCTGCAGCAGAACCTCGCCATCTCGGTGCCGACGTTGTCGCAGATCGCGGCCGAGGCGGCCTTTGACGGCAGGGAAGAGATGGAAGCGATCAAGCGCGGCTATGTCGAGAACCGCCGCATCCTGATCGAGGGATTGCCGACCGCGGGTCTCACCAGGTTCCTGCCCGCCGATGGCGCGTTTTATCTCTATGCCGATGTCTCCGACTTTACCTCCGACAGTTTCGCCTTCGCCAAGACGATGCTGGAGGAGGCCCATGTCGCGGCGACGCCCGGCGTCGACTTCGATCCGTACCACGGCAGGAATTTCATCCGCTTCTCCTACGCGCGCTCGGCCGACGACATGCGTGAAGCGGTCCGGCGGATCGCGCGCTGGCTGAAATAGTTGTCCATCAAAAAACGCCCGGCTAGTGGTCCATTCCAACATTCGCACCCCATCGCAGCAGACACGTTTGCGAATGTTGGAATCAAAGGACCACTGAAAATATCAATTCTAGTGGAGCCTTGGATTTGACGTTCGCTTACGAGTGCTCGGCGAATGGGTAGCGAACGTCAAATCCGCTCCACTCGCGCCGGGCGGTTTCATTTTCAAAACTCGCTTTGACTACTCGCCGCCGCCGAAGCGGCGTGACCACCAGCCAGCCTTGCGCGGCTGGGCTTCGCTGCCGGTGTCCGCCGCAGGCTCGGCGGGCCCGCCAGCGCTGGGCTCCGGCGCCTGGTACGTCGTCGTCGCCGGCGTTTCCGACGGCGCGCTCGTGCCAAAGCTCACCTTCTCGCGCACGGTGGAGCGGCGGCGCGCCGCCTTTTCGCTCTCATGCGCAGCCTCTTCCGGCGCAGGTGAAGCCGCCTGCGGCACGTGCTCTTCGGGCTGCAGCGACGGTTGGCTCGCGGCGACCGGTTCGGGCTGCGCGATCGACGGTGCGGGTTCCGGCGCACCGCCATCGAAATCGGCGACGGCAATTTCGGCCTCCGGAGGCGAGGGCGGGCTCAGCTCATCGCTGATCGATCCCGCAAGCCCATCCTCGCGATCTCCGCCGCCACCGCGACGGCGCCGGCCGCCACGGCGGCCGCGGCGGCGCGGACGCCGCTCGCCACCCTGATTGTCACCGCGCTCGAAGCCAGGCTGCTCCTCGGACTCGTCCTCCTCGGCTTCGCCTTCCTCGCCCTGAATCTCGTTAGCCGGCTCGGCAGCAACCGCTTCGCCGTCCTCGCGCTTTTCGCTCGCTTCACGTGGCTCCCCACCACCGCGTCCGCGGCGCCGCCTGCGGCGCTTTCCGCGACGCTGGCCGCCGCCTTCCTGCTCGGACTTCAGCGTCGCCGACTTCGCCCGCTTCCTCGGCGAGACCTTCGGTTTCCTCGGTCTCCACCTCGGACTCGAGCTCCGCATCGAGGCCGTCGTCCTCATCGGCATCGGCCTCGCCATGCATCGGATGAGCCGCGGCCTGCGCCGCGAGCAGCGCCTTCGCCGCCTCCAGCGTATGAACCTGCTCGCCGCGGTCGATGATGTAGGACTGTACGCCGCTGACATTCGGATCGGACACGACGGCCAGGGTGACCTTGAAGGCGTTTTCGAGATCGCGCAGATGGCCGCGCTTGTGGTTCAGCACATAGAGCGCGACGTCGTTGCGGGTGCGCACCACGAGATTATGGGTCGCGCCCTTCATCAGGATTTCCTCGATGCCGCGCAACAGCTGCAGCGCGACCGACGACACCGAGCGCACATGGCCGGTGCCGCCGCATTGCGGGCAGGGCTCGGTCGAGCTTTCCAGCACGCTGGCGCGGATGCGCTGGCGCGACATTTCCAGCAGGCCGAAATGCGAGATGCGCCCGACCTGGATGCGCGCCCGGTCCTGCCGCAGGCAATCGGACATCTTGCGCTCGACTGCGCGGTTGTTGCGCTTCTCGTCCATGTCGATGAAATCGATGACGATCAGGCCGGCGAGGTCGCGCAGCCGAAGCTGGCGAGCGACTTCTTCGGCCGCTTCCATGTTGGTCTTGAGCGCGGTGTCCTCGATATGGTGCTCGCGGGTGGCGCGTCCCGAGTTGACGTCGATCGAGACCAGCGCCTCGGTCTGGTTGATCACGATGTAGCCACCCGAGCGCAGCTGCACGGTCGGCGAGAACATCGCATCGAGCTGGCTCTCGACACCCATGCGCGAGAACAGCGGCTGGCCTTCGCGATATTGCTTCACGGCGCGAACGCTGGCGGGCATCAGCATCTTCATGAAGTCGCGCGCTTCGCCGTAGCCGGCTTCGCCCGCAACCTGGATCTCGTCGATCTCCTTGTTGTAGAGGTCGCGTAGCGAGCGCTTGATCAGCGAGCCTTCCTCGTAGACGAGGGTCGGGGCCTGCGACTTCAGCGTCAGATCGCGCACCGTCTCCCACATCCGGATCAGATATTCGAAGTCGCGCTTGATCTCGGGCTTGGTGCGGGCGGCGCCCGCGGTGCGCAGGATGATGCCCATGCCTTCGGGCACGTCGAGGTCCTGCACCACCTCCTTCAGGCGCGAGCGGTCCTGTGCGGAGGTGATCTTGCGGCTGATGCCGCCGCCGCGCGCGGTGTTGGGCATCAGCACGGCGTAGCGTCCGGCGAGCGACAGATAGGTGGTCAGCGCCGCGCCCTTGTTGCCGCGCTCTTCCTTGACGACCTGCACCAGCATCACCTGGCGGCGCTTGATGACTTCCTGGATCTTGTACTGGCGGCGCGGGCGGAACGACCGCTCCGGCACTTCTTCCAGCACGTCGTCGCCGCCGACGGACTCGACGACTTCCTCCTCGGTCTCGTCGTCCTCGTCCTCGTCGTGCACGTCGTCACCGGCGGGGGCGGGAATGAGCTCGCTCTCGGGAGCGAGGCTATGCTCGGTGCCTGCGTGCTCGTGATGGGGCGCATCGTCGGCATGGGCGACGTTCTCCTGCGCCCGCTCTTCTTCGGCGCGCTCATCGTGCCCGTCGCTCTCGTTGAACTCGGGCGCGAGCGGCTCGTTCAGCGCGGTCGCAACGGAGGCCTCGACTGCGGACGCGACCGGCGCCTCGGGCGCGGCATCGTGTGCGTGAGCGGCGTCATCGTGATCATGGTCATGGTCATGATGATCGTCGTGAGCGTGCCCGTGCTCGGCGTCGTGCGCCTCGTGGGCGTGCTCATGGTCGTGGCCATGCTCATGTTCATGACCGTCATGATCGTGTTGCGCGGTCTCGGCGTGAGCTTCGCCGTTGTGATGATGATCGTGATCGGCAGCCGCGGCCGCTCGGCGTCGGCGTGCTCGACGACTCCGCTCTGGACGCGCTCGCCACGATCGCGGCGGCGCGAATTGCGGTGGCGCGAGCGCCTGCGGCCGGAACGGTTTTCGTGCTCCTCCTCCGCCTCGCGGTGGGCGCGCTCGTCGGCCTCGATCAGCGCCTGACGGTCGGCGATCGGAATCTGATAATAGTCGGGATGGATTTCGCTGAAAGCGAGGAAGCCGTGGCGATTGCCGCCATACTCGACAAAGGCGGCCTGCAGCGACGGTTCGACGCGCGTGACCTTGGCGAGGTAGATATTGCCGCGAAGCTGCTTGCGCTGTGCGGTTTCGAAATCAAACTCTTCGACGCGATTGCCACGAACCACGACAACCCGGGTCTCCTCCGGGTGGGTGGCATCGATCAACATTTTGTTCGGCATTTTTGAACTCTTGGAGGCGGCGGGCGCGTTTGGCCGTGGGCGCGGATTGCGCTGCCGGGTGACGCGACGGTCCACCTGATTCGGGGGTGAGGGGAAGGCCGAAGCGCAACCCAAGGCGCCGCGCCATGCGCAATCGCCGCGGACGACGCCGCGCGGAGCTGTCGCTCCGCATCGGCGCGGAAGGTCCGCAGAATTGGCTTGGCAACACAGTCTGGCGCATCAAGCGTCGGCCCGTCTGAACATTGTTTGGCGGCGATGGGCCGCCTGTGGTCGCTGATGGCCGTCTTTGCGGCGCCGGAGCGCTCGCCTGAAATCAGAAGTGGACCCCTCCGGGTCCGGTTATGGCCGTATCGCCGCTCAAAACCGTCCCTTGGGGCGTGAGTGCCTGGGATCGGACGCCGCTCGGGCTCAGGAACCGTCCCTTCTTGCGCCGCGCGGGCTCGCGCTGGCTCTGGAAGGGCCGGAAAGACGCTGGAATCGTCCCAAAAAGGCGGTTCCGGCGCTGCACCGGGAGGCTGAACGCGACACAACCGGGAGTAATTTGCCGTCAGCACCCCGTACATACGTGGATTGGGCAGTTGGTGCAAGGGAAGCGTCGCGGCCCGGCAACAGTCGTCCTTATTCACAAAATGCACATCGAGATGCCGTTAAGAAGCCGTTAACCCTGCGGTTTTATTGGGCTAGGAAAGGCGCCTCGGAGAAAGGGAATTGGTGGCGACCCGCGCAAATCGACAGGTTTTGCTGGGCTGCGCTTTGCTGTGCGGTGCAGCATTGGGATGCGCCGAGCTGTCGCTTGTGAGCGCTGAAGAACAAGCCCCGTCCCAATCGCCGGCGCAAAGCCAGGCCGCAGCAGCGGGGCTTCCCGTTGCGTCCGACGCCAGACTGGCTGGAGATGCCAAGCAGACCCGCTTTGTCCTGGATCTCGACAAAACCATCCAGTTTCGCGCTTTCGTGCTCGATGATCCCTATCGGGTCGTGATCGACATCCCCCAACTCGATTTCCGTCTGCCGCATGGCAGCGGCACCATCGGGCGCGGCCTGGTGAAGGCCTTTCGTTACGGCATGGTGATGCCGGGCGGCTCCCGAATGGTCTTCGACCTGACCGGGCCGGCAAGAATTGCCAACGCCACGATGCTGGATGCGGCCAACGATCAGCCGCCGCGGCTGGTGCTGGAATTGGAGGAGGTCGATCGCCCGGCGTTCCTGCAATCGCTTCATGCCGGGCGTCCGGAGTTGAAGCCGGCGGTCTCGGACTCGATGGCCACCCTCGCTCCCCAGCCGGCAGCGCCCGCCAAGCCCGCAGGGCCGCCCGATTCCCGGCCTGTGGTGGTGATCGATCCCGGCCATGGCGGCGTCGACAACGGCACGCGCTCCGGCGATGAAATGGAAAAGAACCTGGTGCTGGCCTTCGGCCTTGCCTTGCGCGACCGGTTGGAGAAGTCGGGCAAATATCGGGTCGTCATGACCCGCAGCGACGATACGTTCATCCCGCTGGATGACCGTGTGAAGGTCGCACACAGCCAGGCGGCGGCCCTGTTCGTTTCCATCCATGCCGACTACCTGCCGCGCGGCGAGGGCGATGCCCAGGGCGCGACGATCTACACGGTCTCGGACAAGGCCTCCGACGCAGAGGCTGAGCGGCTCGCCGAATCGGAAAACCGTGCGGATGCGATCGGCGGGGTCGACCTGCGCGAAGAACCGACCGAGGTCGCCGACATTCTCATCGACCTTGCGCAGCGGGAAACCCGTACCTTTTCAAACCGCTTCGCCCGTACGTTGATGGGCGAGATGAAGGGGGCGGTGCGCATGCACAAGCATCCGTTGAAGTCGGCTGGCTTCCGGGTGCTGAAAGCGCCTGACGTCCCGTCGGTGTTGGTCGAACTCGGCTATGTCTCCAACAAGGCCGATTTGGAACATCTCGTCTCCGAGAGCTGGCGTTCGAAGACGGTGGCGGCGATGGGGCAGGCGATTGATGTTTTTCTGGCCAAACGGCTGGCCACTGCCGGATCGGCGCGATGAAGATGAACGAAAGGGTCATTTTGGGTGGTTTTGAAAGCCCTAGTTTGGCCACAGCGGCGGCCTTATAAAACGGCAGTAAGGCGTTCGGAATCGCCTGAATTTCCGCCGTGGCGAGTGTATCAATAGTACGTAGAGTCTGCCGGGGGCAGATTTGCCGTTTCTGAGGAAGGCGCCGCATCATTTTCTCGGCGCAAGGGTAGGAACAGATCTGAATGCGCTTGCTGGTGCGGTTTTTTGGGTTCCTGTTCGCCGCCGGAACCGTGGTGTTCCTGGTCGGCATCGCGGCTGCGGCCGGACTGATCTGGCATTTCTCCAAGGATCTGCCCGACTACTCGCAGCTTCAGGATTACGAGCCGCCGGTCATGACGCGCGTGCATGCGACAGACGGATCGCTGCTCGGCGAATACGCCAAGGAGCGCCGGCTCTATTTGCCGATCCAGGCGGTCCCGAAGCTCGTCATCAACGCGTTCCTCGCGGCTGAAGACAAGAACTTCTATGAGCATGGCGGCATCGACTATTCCGGCATGGCCCGCGCCGCGCTGCTCTACGCGCAGAACTACGGCTCCAACCGCCGTCCGCAGGGTGCCTCCACCATCACCCAGCAGGTCGCGAAGAACTTCCTGCTCACCAACGAGGTCTCGTTCGCGCGCAAGATCAAGGAAGCGTTGCTGGCGATGCGTATCGAACGCGCTTACTCCAAGGACAAGATCCTCGAGCTCTATCTGAACGAAATCTATCTCGGCCTCGGCGCCTATGGCATTGCTGCCGCCTCGCTTGTCTATTTCGACAAGTCGGTGAACGAACTCACCATTGCGGAAGCCTCCTATCTCGCCTCGCTGCCGAAGGCGCCTGCCGCGCTGCATCCGGTGCGCAACCGCGACCGCGCCATCGAACGCCGCAACTATGTGATCGACCGTCTGCAGGAGAACGGCTGGATCAAGGCGTCCGACGCCGAAAAGGCGCGCAAGGACCAGCTCATCGTCACCAACCGCACCAACGGCGCCCACACCTTCGCCGGCGAGTATTTCGCCGAGGAAGTCCGCCGGGACATTTTCGAGCGCTATGGCGAGAAGAAACTCTATGAAGGCGGTCTGTCGGTGCGCACCACCCTGGACCCGAAAATCCAGCTCGAGGCGCGCAAGACCATGGTCGCCGGTCTCGTCCGCTACGACCAGGAGCAGGGCTACCGCGGCGCGATCCAGAAGCTGGATATTTCCGGCGACTGGGGCGTGAAGCTCGCCGACGTCAAATCGCTCTCCGACGTCTCGCCCTGGCAGATGGCGGTCGTGCTGGAGGTCAGCGATCAGTCGGCGCGCGTCGGTTTCCAGCCCACGCGCGATCTCGGCGGTGCCGTCAACAAGCAGCGCAAGACCGGTATCGTGACGCTCGACGGCGTGAAATGGGCCAAGGCGGCGCAAGGCAACACGCGCGGCAAGACGCCGACATCGGTCGCGCAGGTGCTGTCGCCCGGCGACGTGATCTATGTCGATCCCTTGTTCAAGGACGGCAACCCGGTCGAGGGCCAATACCGCCTCGAACAACTGCCGGAAGTCTCCGGCGCGATGGTGGTGATGGACCCAAATACCGGCCGCGTGCTCGCGATGGTCGGCGGTTTCTCGTTCGACCAGAGCCAGTTCAACCGCGCCACACAGGCCTATCGGCAGCCCGGTTCGTCGTTCAAGCCGATCGTCTATTCGGCCGCGCTCGACAACGGCTACACGCCGTCGACGGTCGTGGTCGACGCTCCCATCGAAATCGATCAGGGGCAGGGCGCGGGCGTGTGGCGGCCGGAGAACTTTTCGAACGGCAAATATCAGGGCCCGACCACGCTCCGCAATGCGTTGCGCCTGTCGCTCAACACGGTGACCGTGCGGCTGGCGCAGGACATCGGCATGCCCCTGATTTCGGAATACGCGCGCCGGTTCGGCGTCTATGACGAATTGCCGAACTATCTCTCCTATGCGCTCGGCGCCGGCGAGACCACGGTGATGCGGATGGTCACGGCGTATTCGATGATCGCCAATGGCGGACGGCGCGTGAAGCCGACCCTGATCGATCGCATCCAGGATCGCTATGGCCACACCATCTTCAAGCATGACGCGCGCGAATGCCGCGGCTGCGACGCGCCCACCGGCTGGAAGAACCAGCCCGAGCCGCAGCTCGTCGATCGCCGCGAGCAGGTGCTGGACAACATGACGGCCTACCAGATCACCTCGCTGATGGAAGGCGTGGTCCAGCGCGGCACCGCGATCGCGGTCAAGGAAGTCGGCAAGCCGATCGCCGGCAAGACCGGCACCACCAACGAGGCCAAGGACGCCTGGTTCGTCGGCTTCTCGCCCGATATCGCGGTCGGCATCTATATGGGCTACGACAAGCCGCGGCCGCTCGGCAAAGGCAACGCCGCAACCGGCGGCCATCTCGCAGCACCCATCGCGCGCGACTTCCTCAAGCTTGCGCTTGCCGACAAGCCCGCGACCCCGTTCAAGGTACCGGCCGGCATCAAGCTGATCCGGGTCGATGCCAAGTCCGGCATGCGCGTCGGTCCGGGCGATACCGGCGGCAACACCATCCTCGAAGCCTTCAAGCCGGGTACTGCGCCGCCTGACAACTACTCCGTCATCGGTGTCGCCGATGCCGACGGCTCCGGTGGCGGCTATGTCGGCGGCGGTTACAGCGGCGGTCCAAGCGGCGGTTATCGTCCTCCGATCCAGCAGGGTACATCGCCTGACGCCGGCTCGATCATGCGGCCGGGCACCGGCGGATTGTACTGACCTCGGCGTTTCCGGAGGTTGCGCGCGGCCGATTGCACTTTCGGCCGCACGCGGCTACATCCCCAATCGAATTCAGAGTTGAAAAACTGGCAATCATCCCATGCGCGCCGAAGTCGAACGGTTAGTTGAAGAGATCAAGCAGTCGGTCGGGCTGCTGAGGAGGCATCTTTGACGTCGAGGCATCGACGGCGCGACTGGCCGAGCTGAACAAGCTCGCCGAAGATCCCAATCTCTGGAACGATCCCCAGAAGGCGCAGAAGCTGATGCAGGAGCGCACCTCGCTGGAGGATGCGCTTGACGGCATCGGCAAGGTCGAGCGCGAGCTGCAGGACAATGTCGACATGATCGAGCTCGGCGAGGCCGAGAACGATACCGGCGTCGTCACGGAAGCCGAAAACGCGCTGAAGACTCTCAAGAAAGAAGTGGCGCGGCGCGAGCTCGAAGCGCTGCTGTCTGGCGAGGCCGACAAGTTCGATTCCTATATCGAGGTTCATGCCGGCGCGGGCGGCACCGAAAGCCAGGACTGGGCGCAGATGCTGCTCCGCATGTACACACGCTGGGCCGAGAACCACGGCTACAAGGTCGAGTATCTCGAGGAGTCGCAGGGTGAAGAAGCCGGCATCAAGTCGGCGACCGTGCAGATCTCCGGCCATAACGCTTATGGCTGGCTGAAGACCGAGGCCGGCGTGCACCGCCTGGTCCGGATATCGCCGTTCGACTCCAATGCGCGGCGGCACACCTCGTTCTCGTCGGTGCAGATTTTCCCCGTGATCGACGACAGCATCAAGATCGACATCAAGGAAGGCGACGTGCGCACCGACACCATGCGCTCCGGCGGCGCCGGCGGCCAGCACGTCAACAAGACCGAGTCGGCGGTGCGCCTGACGCATATTCCGACCGGCATCGCCGTGGTCTGTCAGGCCGGCCGCTCCCAGCACAAGAACAAGGCGCAGGCCTGGGACATGCTGCGTGCGCGGCTGTACGAGGTCGAGCTGAAGAAGCGCGAGGAAAAGGCGGCGGCCGATCAGGCGGCCAGGACCGACATCGGCTGGGGCCACCAGATCCGCTCCTACGTGCTGCAGCCCTATCAGATGGTGAAAGACCTGCGCACGGGCGTGCAGACCTCCGACACGTCAGGCGTGCTCGACGGCGATCTCGACGAGTTCATGGCGGCGACGCTGGCGCAGCGCGCCTTCGGCACCCCGGCCGACGGCATCGAGGACGTGGATTAGCCCATGCCTCGTGTCGCCTTCATCGGGCTTGGACGGATGGGACACGGCATGGCCGGCCGCTATCTCGACGAGGGATTTGCGCTCACGGTGTGGAATCGCAGCAAGTCCAAGGCGGACGACCTGATTGCGCGCGGTGCGCGATGGGCGACCTCGCCCGAGGACGCCGCCATCGATGCCGATGCGGTCGTGACCATGGTCGCCGACGACGAGGCCTCGCGCGAGGTGTGGCTCACCAAAGACGGCGCGGCGGCGACCATGAAGGCCGGCACGCTGGCGATCGAATGCTCGACGGTGTCGCATGCCCATGCGCTCGCGACGGCGCGCGAACTGCGTTCGCGCGGCTTGATCTACATCGATTGTCCGGTCACCGGCCTGCCTGAGGCGGCGGCTGCGGGCAAGCTGACGCTGCTGGTCGGCGCCGATGCCGCCGATCTGGAGAAAGCGCGGCCGTATCTGGCGCCGATCGGCAACACGATCCGGCATTTCGGCGCGGTCGGATCGGGCACCGTGTTCAAGCTGATCAATAATCTGATGGGCGCGGTGCAGATCGCGAGCCTTGCCGAGGGACTGGCGATTGCCGAGCAGTCCGGCCTCGACATGAAGCTGGTGACCGAGGCGCTCTCGACCGGCGCGGTGGCGAGTCCGCAAGTGATCCGCCACTCCAAACGCATGGCCTCGCGCGACTTCTCCGGCGCGTCCTTCACCGCGGCGCTGCGCCACAAGGATGCGGCTTACGCGGTCGCACTCGCCGAAGCGTTGTTGCCCGAGGTGCCGGTCAGCCGCGCCGCGGTCGAGGCCTATGCCAAGGCGAAGGCGCACGCGCCCGACGGCTGCGAAGGCGAGATGATCGAGATCGTGTCGCGGCCGAAGCCGGTGAAATGATCAGCGGTTGGCTCGCGCCGCTTTCCACTCCGCAAGCCATTTCGTAAATCTGCCGCTGTCGCGTTCGCCGCCATGCCAGGCCGCGAAGACTGCGCCGTCGCCTGCGACCAGCAGCACGACATCCAGCGCCTTGGAGCGGCGCAACGTGTCGATCGCCTGCTGCGGTGTCTGCGCGATGGGGCCGGCGACATTGAAGGAGGTGTTGACCGACATCTCGACGCCGATGCGGCGGCCGAGCGCCTTCAAATACGCGTAGGTGAGGGGATCGTCGGCCTCGCGCACGATCTGGATGCGCCCGGTGCCGTCGGCGTGAATCACCGCGGGGATTTTTTCAATCGCGTGTGGCTTCGCGCGCGCGGTCAGCACCATGTAATTGTAGGCGTTGAAGTCGTCGTCGGAGGCACCGTCGAGCAATTCGAAATACTCCCGCGCAGCCTCCAGCGTCGCCATCGGCGCCAGCGGGCGGATCGCCTCGCGATATTTGACGCGTGCGTTGAGCAGCTCGCGTACGCCGGCGTCACAGGGACTGGCCAGGATCGAACGATGGCCGAGTGCGCGGGGGCCGGTCTCGGCCGCGCCCTGGTCGATCGCGATCACGCCGCCCTGCGAAACCATGAACGCCATCAGGTCGGCGATTTCGTCGCGGCTGGTTGCCGACGCGATATCGCCGATGCGCTGGGAAGCGATGTCGTCGGCTTGCAACGCGGTTTCGATCTCGCCGCGCGACGGCGGCAGGCCGCAATAGAAAGCATGCGTCATCGGCGCGCCGCGTGGGCTGCCGGCGAGATGCGCGAACAGCCAGGCCGCGCCAATTGTGACGCCGGGATCGCCGGGCACCGGCGGCACCCACAGATGCAGGCGCGCCTGCCGCTGCTGGTTCTGGGCAAACCATGCGCCATCAAAATGTTCGAGCAGCTTCATGTTGCCGACCGCGTTCAGCGCGACGCCGCCGGTCAGCACCAGACGACTGGCTCCCGTCCTGCGCAACAGATGATCGACCACATGGATCATCGCGTCCTCGAACACGAGCTGGGTCGCGGCGGCCTTGTCGAGCCGGTCCTGGGTGTCCGGACGATGCTTGATGTCCTCGACGCGCAGGACGGCGTCGGGATTCCAGAGTTGCGCGGGCTTGAGCGGCTCGCCGAGCACGTCGATCAACGCGCGGTGGTAGGGATTCTCGAAGGGGTCGGCGTACCAATTGGCGAGCGCGCGGTTCAGTCGGATTTCGCCGGCGTCGCCGAAGTGCAGTACTTGCTTGAGACGCGCGTAATAGGGGTTGCTCGCGCGATCCATGTCGCCCCAGGCGGCCGCGCCCATGTAGCGGCCTTCGCTCGACAGCCAGGTCCAGCCGCCTTGAGTGGACGAGATCACGCTGTAGAAAGCGCCGAGCGAGTCGAACATGCTGTCGTTGCAATACAGAAGCTGCATCGCGCCATTGTCGACCACGTAAAGCGAGATCGAGCCGAGGTCGCCGGTGCCGTCGAGCACGGCGATCGCGACCGGCTCGCCGTCGTCCGCAAATGGCGAGGCCGCGAACGAGAACCACGCATGATTGTCATGATGCGGCATCGCGATCAGCGGCACGTGTTCGGACAGACCGAGTTGTTTTGCCAGAATCTTCGGCGTGCGCGTCATCTGGTCGAGCCGGCGGCCGTCGAAGCCCGCGGCCTCCGTCGCGCGCAGCAGCCGAAAGCTTTGCGGCGCTTCCTCCAGCACCGAGCGGCAGAGCGTGCCGGCGAGCGTCGGATAATCCCAAGAGGTCAGCCAGGCGAAGATGTCGCCGACGTCGCGTCCCATGCCGCGCAAGGCCTCGACCATCGCCTCGACTGATTTCTCCGGATACTCCGTCGTGTGCTTGTTGCCGGAAAAGCGCTCCTCCTCATTGTTGAGGATCAGGCGCGGGCCCGCAGCCTGCGTCACTTCCACCAGGGCGACGCCGGAATTGTGCGTGCCGGGTGCGCCGAGCCCCGCAAGGTAGAGCGTGTCGCCGCGCGCGAGTGTTTCACGCGCCAGTCCGAGCCGTGCGTTCGCGTAGTCCGACCCCAGCTGGTGGAAGCCCGCGCGCGCCATGGTCTTCGCGGCGAGCCAGCGCGCCAGGCGAAAGCCGGCAGCGCCAAGTCGCGGATGTCGCGGGCCAATCCGTTTCTGTTCCATCTTGCCGGAAGCATCAATCACAAATGACAGGCCGCAACAATGCCGTTTCGCGGCGCGGAAA
This sequence comes from uncultured Alphaproteobacteria bacterium, assembly GCA_963795365.1. GTDB lineage: Bacteria > Pseudomonadota > Alphaproteobacteria > Rhizobiales > Xanthobacteraceae > Bradyrhizobium. The sequence goes on along the minus strand of CAWCHW010000013.1, from coordinate 132,922 downwards.
ATGCGAACTTAAGTGCAACTGCCGGGATGCTTGCCAGTTGGCTCACGACAAGCTTGCGAAACTTCGAGCAAATCAAATCAAAATATCATCCAGCGGGAGAGAACGATGTTGGCTCTTACCAGACGCCTTGCCGTATCGCGGCTTTCGCCACCGCCGCGGCCCTTGCCACCTCGGCCCAGGCCGAAAAGAAATACGACACCGGTGCGACCGATACCGAGATCAAGATGGGCAACATCATGCCCTATAGCGGTCCGGCCTCGTCCTACGGCGTGATCGGCCTGACCGAAAAAGCCTTCTTCGACATGATCAACGATCAGGGCGGCATCAACGGCCGCAAGATCAAGTTCATCACCTATGACGACGGCTACAGCCCGCCGAAGGCGATCGAGCAGGCGCGCAAGCTGGTCGAAAGCGACGAGGTGCTCTTCATCTTCCAGCCGCTGGGCACGCCGTCCAACTCGGCGATCCAGAAATACATGAATGCCAAGAAGGTGCCGCAGCTGTTCGTGGCGACCGGCGCCACCAAATTGGGCGATCCCAAGAATTTCCCGTGGACCATGGGATGGCAGCCCAACTACCAGAGCGAAGGGCGCATCTACGGCAAATACATTCTCGAGCACTTCCCCGACGCCAAGATCGCCGTGTTCTGGCAGAACGACGACGCCGGCAAGGACCAGGTCAAGGGATTGCGCGATGGACTCGGCGACAAGGCCGACAAGATGATCATCGCCGACAAATCCTACGAGGTCAGCGATCCCTCCATCGATTCCCAGATCGTCGCGTTGCGCGATTCCGGCGCCGATACGTTCTTCTCGTGGGCGGCGCCGAAGGGATCGGCGCAGGCGATCAGGAAGGTCGGCGAGATCGGATGGAAGCCGCGGTTCTTCCTCGCCAACGTCTCGACCTCGGTCGCCGGCGTGCTGAAGCCCGCCGGCTTTGAAAACGCCAAGGGCATCATTTCGTCGGCCTACCTGAAAGACCCGACCGATCCGGCCTGGAAGGACGATCCAGGCATCAAGGCGTGGCGCGCGTTCATGGACAAGTATTATCCGGAAGGCGACAAGCTGAACTCCAACAACGTCTATGGCTACGCGGTGGCGCAGACCATGGTTCAGGTGCTGAAGCAGTGCGGGGACGACCTGACCCGCGAGAACATCATGAAGCAGGCCGCGAACCTGAAGGACTTCTCATCCGAGGTGATGCTGCCCGGCATCAAGGTCAACACAAGCCCGGATGACTTCTTCCCGATCGAGCAGATGCAGCTGCAGAAATTCGACGGCGAGGCCTGGCATCTGTTCGGCGACGTCATCACCGGCGAGGTCGGCCACGAGACGACGCATTAGGCGTTAGACCCTCATCCTGAGGAGCGGCGATAGCCGCGTCTCGAAGGATGAGGCCCGGGCCTCATGGTTCGAGACGCCCGGAGCCTGTCATCGGGCCGCGCTTTGCGCGGACCCGTTGGGGCTCCTCACCATGAGGGACTAAACGCTGCTTGGCACTTAGCCCGCGCTCAGCCGCACGCCGGCGCGCAAGAACTTCTGCGGGTCGACGGCTTCGCCGTCGATCCGCGTTTCGTAATGCAGATGCGGACCGGTGGAGCGGCCGGTCGAGCCGACTTCGCCGACCACCTGTCCGATCTTGACGATCTCGCCGACCTTCACGCCGATCTCGGACAGATGGCCATAGCGCGTCGACAGGCCGTTGCCATGGTCGATCTCGACCATGCGGCCGTAGCCGCCGGACCATCCGGCCGAGATCACCTTGCCGTTGGCGGTGGCGCGCACGGGATCGCCGGTCTGGGCACGGAAATCGAGGCCGGTATGCATCGCGGGGCGCCCGAGGAAGGGATCGCTGCGCACGCCGAAGCCGGAGGTGAACTCGACCTCGCCGATCACGGGCTTGCGGTAGGGCACCAGCGCCAGCGTGCGGCTCAGCCGGTCCATCTGCGCGCGGTTGACATTGATGCGATAGAGCTGGCGATCGAAGGTGCTTGCATCGGGCGCAAGCTTTACGGGAACGAAGGGCCCGCCCATCGGCGCACGCGGCGTCGCGGACTCGAGCTGCGCCATGTCGAGGCCGAGATCGCCGATCACGCCGCGCATGCGACGCAGCCGCGATTCGATGCTGTCCTCAACCGAATTGAGAGCGGCCATCTGGCGGCCCTCGACCTGGTCCAGCGATGTCTGCAGCCGTCCCAGGACGTTGTCGAGGCCCTGGATCTTGGCGAACTGGTTTTGCGGCCGGCTCGCCACGACGGGCGCGCGCGATTCAAGCCGCGCCTCGCGGTCCGGCGGCGCTACGAAAATCACGGTGTCGCTGATCGGATTCGGCTTCGGGACACCCGAGGTCGGTTCGCTCGCAGTCGCGCCGCGGGCAGGGGGCCGGATCGAGCCGGTCACATCGGGCATGCTGCCGAGTGCGGTGGCGCGCGATTCCAGCGCGGTCTGCCGCTTCATGATCTGCTCGAGCTTCTGGTCGAACTGCTCCTGGTCGAGCAACTGCCGGCTGGTGGTGCGGTCGACCTTGGCGCGCAGCTCGGCGATGCGATCCTCATAGGCGTATTGCATGTCGGCCTGACGCGCGATCAACCGCGTCAACACGTCGTCGCGGAACGCGAAATAGGTGGCGGTCGCGGCCGACCACATGCCGAGCAGGGTGACGGTGCCGACGACGATCCAGAACGCCACGGGGCCGAACCGGACCTGTTTGCCGGCGTGCGCGATGGTGTAGCCGGATTCCGACTGCGCAATGGCTGCGGCTGGCGCATGATAAGCGGCGGCACGGCGCGCCAGCGGACGGCCGTGGTCATGAGGATGGTGTTGGGGGTACTCGGAATGATGACCGGAACGATGCGACATCGGCACTCCCGCGCCGGTCGGATCAACGGTTCCGTACGGCCCAAATTGCGCGAGCAATCTGGGGCCGTCATGGTTAATTTTCTGCCAACGGAACCGAGCGCATGATCCGGAAAAGTGTGCAGCGGTTTTCCGAAAAGATCATGCGCCAACAATAAGCTAGAGCGCCCGAGCCGTCTCAAGCACCTGGTCGGCATGGCCATCGACCCGGACGCGACGCCAAATCTTGGCGACCCGGCCATCGGCCCCGACCAGAACCGTGGTGCGAATAATCCCCAGGAAGGTTCTGCCGTACATCGACTTTTCGCCCCATGCGCCATAGGCCTCGAGCATCTGATGCGTCTCATCGGAAATCAGAGGGACCGAAAGCTTGTGCTTGTCCCGGAACAATTCCTGCGCCTTCTGCGAATCCGCGGAAATACCCAGGACGGCGGTTCCGCTCGCGGCGAAATCGCTCGCCAGCCGCGTGAAGTCGATCGCCTCGCGGGTACAACCGGGCGTATCGGCTTTCGGGTAGAAGAACAGCACCAGCTTCTTGCCGGAAAAGTCTGAAAGCGCGACACTATTGCCGCCGTCGCGAGGCAGGCGGAAATCGGGTGCCTTGGCGCCTTCGATCAGCGCAGGAGATTTATCCACAGCCGAGTCCTTGCCGCCTGCTGCCTTCGGCCGCGCGGCGTCAGATGATTTTAACATTTTCGATGCGGCCTTGTGCGAAGGTTCAGAAGCTGTCTTGCGCGTTTTGCTAACCGTCGCGCGGCGGGTCTTGGGGACCCTTGTTTTGGCCGCCGCCGGTTTTGCCGAGGATTTGGCCCGGGACGCGGTTTTGGGGGATTTCTTGCGCGATTTCTTGGACATACGCCTTCCTTTCGACGCTTTCGGCGGCTCAATCATTGGGCTATTGCGGGTCCCGTCGGGCAGGCTGGATTCGGTCCGGCGGCTGGGCAAGTCTGACGGCGCCGGAATATGGTTACAAGGAAATCGATGTCCCGCCTGTGCCCTCGTTGAATGAGCAGTCGCGCCAGATGACGAGCAACAGGCCCAGTCCCGGATTGGCAGCGGTACCACCTCAGGGCCGCCCGCGGAACGTGGACGCGGGGGATCGCGGCGGCGATGCATCCCTTGACGAGCGCCGGCTCCGCGATGCGTTGGCGAGGTCATCGCAGACTCAAGGTTCGCGTCAGCAGGCCGCCTACCAGGCACCCGGCGAGCCCACCGAATGGGACGATGCGGATTGGGCCAGCGTGCATGACGAGGTGGCCGGCCATCGTGCCCGCCGGCTGTTGTCGCGATCGTCGTCCGGGATTCATCGCATCGGCGATCGGCTGGCGGGCCTGCAGCGCTGGCTCGCAGCCGAGCGCTGGATCCGCAGACTGGCCGTCGTCGCCGTCGCCTTGATGGTGATCTTCGGGCTCTCCTTCTTCGCCCTCTGGTGGCGGCTCGGCGCCGGTCCGATCAATCTCGACATGGCGACGCCGTGGCTCGCCGCGGCGATCGAGGACAATATCGGTCACGGCAACACCGTCGAGGTCGGCGGCACCCAGATCGAGCGTGCGGGTCGCATCAGGATCGCGGTCCGGATCCGCGACATCGTCGTGCGCGATCGCGACCATGCGGTGGTGGCGACCGCGCCCAAGGCCGAGGTCAGGCTGTCCGGTGTTGCACTGTTGATGGGACGGTTGCGGGCCGAAAGCCTGAACCTGGTCGACGCGGAGCTGTCGGTGCGCATCACGCCCGACGGCTATGTCACGGTGTCGACCGGCGACACCACCAAGCCGCTCGCCACCGGCGTTGCCTCCAAGCGCGCGGCGGGCCTGGTCGCAAATCCGGGCCAGCAATCGTCGCAAACCACGCCGTCGGTGGTGCTTCCGATCACTCCGCCGCCCTCGGCGGGTTCGAGCGCGGCGCCCGGCGGCCTGCTCGCCGGCCTCGACTGGCTCGATAGTCTCAGCCTCACCGGCCTCGACGGGCAGAACCTCAACGAGATCGGTCTCAAGAACGGCGTGCTGATCGTTGATGACCAGCAGCGCGGCAACAAGTGGAATTTCGAGAACATCAATCTCGGCCTGCGCCGGCCGAGCGGTGGCGGCGTGGCGCTCAGCCTCGGCGAGGAAGGCGCACACCCGTGGTCGGTGCGCGTCACGGTCGGTCCATCCGAAAACGGCGTCCGCAGCATCGATGTCCGCGCCAGCAACGTCCCGACCAACAACATTTTGCTGGCGCTGCGCCTGAAGGACGTGACCTACACGACCGATGTGCCGCTGACCGGCGACCTGAAGGGCGAGCTCGGCCGTGACGGCGTGCCGACCTATCTGCGCGGCAAGATCAATGTCGGCGCGGGCCATATCATCGATACCGACACGCCCGACTATCCGATGGCGATCGATTCGGCCGAGATGAGCGTCGAATGGGATGCGGGGCGCCGCGTGCTGGTCGCGCCGTTCAAGATCATCTCCGGCGGCAACCGGCTCACCTTGCTGGCGCATCTCGAGCCACCGAACGGCAGCGTCAACAGCTGGCAGCTCGGCCTCTCCGGCGGCACCATCGTGCTGGCCGACATCGACAAGGAGCCGCCGCTGATCTTCAACCGCATCTCGATCGGCTTCCGTTTCGACACCGATCACAAGCAGGTGCTGTTGACTCAGGCGGACATCAGCAATGGCGAAGTCGGCATCGCCGGCACCGGCAGCATCGACTATTCCGGGGAGCCGCTGTTGCGGCTGGGTCTTGCCGGGACACCGATGTCGGCGTCCAACCTGAAGCGGATCTGGCCGACGATCGTCGTGCCGGAAGTGCGCGAATGGGTGATCGAGCGGATCGAGCGCGGCACCATTCAGCGCATCGAAGTCGGCGTCAACACGCTGGTCAAGAACCTGCCGCGCAAGGGACCGCCGATTCCGGATGACGGGCTTGCCGTCAACATCGTGGCGAGCGGCGTTGCAGTGCGTCCGGTCGACGGCTTGCCGTCGGTGCACGACGCCGACCTGAAGGCACATGTGACGGGCAAATCCGCAACGGTGACCATCGGCCAAGGGCTGGCGGATACGCCGTCCGGCCGCAAGCTCAACATCTCCGACTTCACCTTCGAAGTGCCGGATCTGCATACGAAGCCGCCGCCATCGCGGGTCAAGTTGAAGATCGATGGTCCAATCCCGGCGGCCGCCGAAATCCTGGCCTCCGATCGCCTCAGCGACGTCTCGGCGACCCCGATCGATCCCAACACCAGCAAGGGCGCGTTCTCCGCCGTGATCAATATGGGGCTGCCGGTCGTGGGCGAACTGACCAGGCAGAATACCACCTACAGCGTGACCGCCGACCTCAACGGATTCTCGGCCGACAAACTCGTGATGAGCCAGAAACTCGAAGCCAACACGCTCAAGGTCGTCGCCAACAATCAGGGCTATCAGGTCAAGGGCGACGTCAAGATCAGCGGCCAGTCGGCGTCCCTCGATTACCGCAAGCCTGCCGAAGGCGATGCCGACGTCAAGCTGCAGGCGACGCTCGACGACGCGGGCCGGGCGCGGCTCGGGCTCGATCTCGGACCTGCGGTGTCGGGCGCAATACCGATCAAGCTCACCGGCAAGATGGGCGATCGCGACACCAAGATGGGCATCGAGGCCGACCTCACCCAACTCAAGCTCGACAACATCCTGCCGGGCTGGGTCAAGGTGCCCGGCAAGTCCGGCAAGGCCACGTTCAATGTGGTGCCGAAGGCGCAATCGACCCGCTTCGAGGACATCGTGGTCGAAGGCAACGGCGTCTCGATCAAGGGCTCGCTCGAGGTCGATCAGAACGGCGAACTGCTGAACGCCAACTTCCCGACCTATTCGCCGTCGGAAGGCGACAAGGCCTCGCTTCGCGCCGAGCGCGGTTCTGACGGTGTAGTGAAAGTAACGATGCGCGGCGAAGTCTTCGACGGCCGCGGCTTCCTCAAATCGGCGATCTCGGGTTCGTCCGGCAAGGACGACGCCAAGAGCAAGACGAAGAACATCGATGTCGATGTCGATCTGAAGATGGGCGCGGTCGCCGGCTCCGCGGGCGAAGCGCTGCGCAGCGTCGATTGCAAGTTCTCGCGCCGCAACGGCACGTTCAGGAGCTTTACGCTGAGCGGCAAGATCGGCAAAGATGCCGGAGTGCCGGTGACCGCGGAGATGCATAGCCGCGGCCAGGCCGGCTCCGGGCGCGACATCATCGTGCTGCAGACCAACGACGCCGGCTCCTTCTTTCGATTCACCGACACCTATTCGAAGATGGTCGGCGGCCAGCTTGCGCTGGCGATGGAGCCGCCCACTCCCGAACCCGGCACCAAGGAAGGTCTGATCAATGTCAGGGATTTCCAGGTGAAGGGCGAGGCTGCACTTGATCGCATTGCGGCCGGTGGGCCCGCGCAGGGCGGCGGGCAGGCTGGCGGCTTGGTGCAGTTCTCGGCACTGCGTGCGGAGTTTACCCGCCAGAGCGGCCAGCTGACCATCCGCGAGGGCGTGGTGAAGGGGCCGATCATCGGCGCCACCATGGAAGGCAGCATCGACTATCCCGGCAACTCGGTGCGCATGAGCGGCACCTTCGTGCCGATGTATGGGCTGAACAACATGTTCGGACAGATTCCGATCGTGGGCCTGTTCCTTGGCGGCGGCAGCAATGAAGGCCTGATCGGCGTGACCTATGAGATCGTGGGCACGCCGGGCGCGCCTGTCCTGCGCGTCAATCCGATCTCGGCGATGGCGCCGGGCGTGCTGCGCAAGATTTTCGAGTTCAACACCGGCAAGCAGAACAACGCGGTCGAATTCCCGCCGAACAATTAGCGCCGCAGCGCCGGCACGAACAGGAACGGGATCGCCCCGAGCACGACGGCGACCAGCGAGAACGCGAACACCGGATTGTAGCTGTGGGTCCAGTCGTGCAGCAGGCCGCCGGTCCATGATCCCAGCGAGGAGCCAAGCCCGCTACCGATCGAGATGGTGCCGAAGATGGTGCCGACCCGCTCGCCGCGGAAAATCTTCATCGCCGTCGCCGAGAGCAGAGGGCCGCGCGAGCCGATCATGCTGCCGAAGATGATGACGAAAGCGGTCAGGAGCCAGTAGCTTGGATAGTACTGCAACAGCCAGAGCAGGCCGATGCCGGCGATCGAGATGGCATAGGAGATCAGCACCGACGGCCGGCGGCCGATGATGCCGTCGAGCTGCGAGACGCCGACCATGCCGAACAGCAGCACCACGCCGGAAAAACCCCAGGCGGTCGCGGCCTGGATTGGAGTGAAGCCGGCATCGATCAGGTAAGCCACGATTTGCGCGGCGATCGCGTACATGCCGACCGCGGTGAAGAAGAAGGTCGAGAACAGCGCCCAGAAGGCGTGGTGGCGCATCGCACTGACAAGCGTCCAACCCTCGTCGACGAAACCTGGATCGCTCTTTTTCATGACATGGGGCGCGCCGGCGGCGAGCCGCCGCCACGGCAAAAACACGACCGGTATCAGGAGACAGACCGCGATCACGCCGAACAATTGATAGGCGCCGCGCCAGCCGAGATGCTCGATCAGCAGCTGCGAGGCCGGCAGCAGCACCAGCACGCCGCCGCCCATGGCGGAATAGACCACCGCCATCGCGGTGGGCAGGCGCGGGCCGAACCAGCGCCCGAGCAGGATCGAGTTCGGGACATTGCCGATCAGCGCGATGCCGAATCCGACGCAAAGTCCGATGCTCGCCTGGAACTGCCAGAGAGCTTGCGCGTGGGACGCGATCAGGAATGCGGCGCCGAGAAAGAAGATGCCGAGAGAGTAGACCATACGCGGGCCCGAGCGATCGAACACGCGTCCGACGACGGGGGCCATGAGTCCACTTATCAGCCAGGTCACCGAATAGACGGAGACGACCTGCGCGCGGTCCCAACCGAAATTCTCCGAGATCGGCTTCAGGAAGACGGTGAAACTCTCGCCAAGCCCGCGCCCGAGCACCGAGAGTGCAAAGCACAGCACCAGCACGCCGATGGCCATGCGCGCCGGCTTTGCCGGCTGCGCAAGAGTCTGTTCGCGCGGCGTCGTTTGATCCATCGTGAGGGCAGGGAGCGCGTTTCCATTGTTCCGCGCAAGCGTCAAAAGCGAATACGCCTATGCAGGCTTGAGCAGGACGTGACGCTTCCTGCCGAGCGACAGCTTGATCACGCCCTCTGGCGTCAGATTCGCAGACGACAGCGTCATCTTTTCGTCGGTGACGGCAGCGTCATTGACCCGCAGGCCGCCGCCCTTGATCTGGCGCCGCGCCTCGCCGTTGGAGACAACGAGGCCCGCCTTGACGAAGGCGGTGAGCACGCCGAGTCCTGCATCAAGTTCGCTTTGCGGAATTTCGACTGTCGGCAGGTTCTGCGCGATCGCGCCTTCCTCGAAAGTCTGCCGCGCGGTTTCCGCCGCCTGCCGCGCCGCCTCGGCGCCGTGCAGCAGCGTGGTCGCGGCATCGGCCAGCGCCTTCTTGGCTTCGTTGATCTCCGCGCCCTGCAACGCCGCGAGCTTTTCGATCTCGCCCATCGGCAGCGTGGTGAACAGTTTCAGGAATTTGGCGACGTCGGCGTCTTCGGTGTTGCGCCAGTACTGCCAGAAATCGTAGGGCGAAAACTGCTCGGCGTTGAGCCAGACCGCGCCTTTGGCGGTCTTGCCCATCTTGTCGCCGGAGGCGGTCGTCAGCAGCGGCGTCGTCAGCGCGTAGAGCTGCGGCGTGCCCATGCGGCGGCCGAGATCGACGCCCATGATGATGTTGCCCCATTGGTCGGAGCCGCCCATCTGCAACTTGCAGCCGGTGCGCCTGGCGAGCTCGACGAAGTCGTAGGCCTGGCAGACCATGTAGTTGAACTCGATGAAGCTCATCTCCTGCTCGCGCTCGAGCCGGAGCCGCACCGAGTCCATGCTCAGCATGCGGTTGACCGAGAAATGCCGGCCGACGTCGCGCAGCATCTCGATCCAGTTCAATTTCGTCAGCCATTCGGCATTGTCGAGCATGATGGCATCGCTCGGACCGTCGCCGAAGCGCAGCACCTTCGCAAAGACGCCGCGGATGCTCGCCTTGTTGGCCTCGATCTCGGCGACGCTGCGAATCGCCCGCGTCTCGTCCTTGCCGGAGGGATCGCCGACCATCGTGGTGCCGCCGCCCATCAGCGTGATCGGCTTGTTGCCGCTTTGCTGCAGCCAGTACAGCATCATCATCGTCAGGAAGTTGCCGATATGCAGCGAGGGCGCGGTGCAGTCGTACCCGACATAGGCGGTGGCCTGACCCTTGGCGGCGAGCGCGTCCAGGCCCTCGGCATCGGAGGCCTGATGGATGAAGCCGCGCTGGCTCAGCACATTGAGAAAATCAGACTTAAATGCGCTCATGTGTCGGTGACTCTGATCATTCGTTTTTTACGATCTTTGCAGGCAAAGCCGGGAACTCGCGATAAAGGCTGCCGCAAGCCTGCGCGTTGTGGCATTATAAGATGTGTCCGATTGGCACAAGCTTAGGGAACTCAAAACCGGATTTTGACGTCCAGGGCAGGGCGTCGCCAAGGCATTACGGCGATGATGTTGACGACACTCGGTCTGATGAGCGGGACCTCGCTCGACGGGGTCGACCTCGCCATGATCGAAACCGACGGCCGCACGGTGAGGAAATTCGGCCCCTCCGGTTATCGGCCCTACACAGAGCGCGAGAAGAGCCTGCTGCGTCAGGCGCTGGCCGAAGCCGTGCACCTGCCGCAGCGTGACGCGCGGCCCGGCATCCTGCGCGAGGCCGAGCAGGCCGTCACGGCGGCGCATGCCGAGGCGGTCGCCGCCTTCATCGCGCAGAATCGTATCACGCCGGAGGATATCGACATCGTCGGCTTCCACGGCCAGACCGTGCTGCACCGGCCCGAGAAGAAAATGACGGTGCAGATCGGCGACGGCGCGGCGCTCGCCAAAGCGATCCACATTCCCGTGATGCATGATTTCCGCGCCGCCGATGTCGAGGCGGGCGGGCAGGGCGCGCCGTTCGTGCCGGTCTATCATCGCGCGCTGACGCAATCGCTGGAGCGCGAAGGGCCGATCGTCGTCGTCAACATCGGCGGTGTGGCCAACATCACCTATATCGACGGGTCAGACACGCTGATCGCCTGCGACACCGGTCCCGGCAACGCGCTGCTCGACGATTTCATGTTCCGCACCATGCATGCGCCGTTCGACTGCGAAGGCCGCTTTGCCGCGCAGGGCCGCGCCGACGACGCCTGGATCGCCCGCGCGCTGGAATTGCCGTTTTTCGCAGCTCCGCCGCCAAAATCGCTCGACCGCAATGATTTCGCCGCGCTCAGGCTCGGCGACGTGCCGCCGGCCGATGGCGCTGCGACCCTGACCGCGTTCACGGCGGCTGCGATCGCCCGCATCGTTCCGCTGCTGCCGAAGGTGCCGAAAAGCTGGATCATCTGCGGCGGCGGCGCCCGCAACCTGACCATGATCCGGAATCTGCGGGAGCGGTTGGAGCCGGCGACCGTCGAGGCCTCGGAGACGCTTGGCTGGGCCTCCGACGCCATCGAGGCGCAGGCATTCGGCTTTCTGGCCGCGCGCGGCCTCAAGGGCCTGCCGCTGAGCTACCCCGCCACCACGGGGGTGCCGATGCCGATGACGGGCGGGGTGATCGCGCGGCCTTGACAGTTACATGCAGATGCATCTATTTTAAATGCAGATGCATATAACTGCCGAGAGAGCACGATGGCCGCGGCCCTGAAACTCATCAGTCACAAGCTTTGTCCCTATGTGCAGCGCGCGGTGATCGCGCTGACCGAAAAGGGCGTTCCCTTCGAGCGGATCGACATCGATCTCGCCAACAAGCCGGACTGGTTCCTGAAGATCTCGCCGCTCGGCAAGACGCCGGTGCTTGTGGTCGGCGATCACGCCATCTTCGAATCCGCCGTGATCCTGGAATATCTGGAGGAGACGCAAGGTCATCCGCTGCATCCGGCCGACGCGTCTGCGCCGCGCCGAGCACCGCTCCTGGATCGAATTCGGCTCGGCCGTGCTGAATGATATCGCGGGACTTTATTCCGTGCCCGACGAAGCCGCGTTCAAAGCCAAGGCGGCGCAGCTCGGGGCGCGTTTCGTGCGGCTGGAAGCGCGCGTGACGGCCGCGCCGTGGTTCGACGGCGAGAATTTCTCGCTGGTCGATGCCGTGTTCGGTCCGGTGTTCCGCTATTTCGACGTGTTCGACACCATCGGCGATTTCGGCATTTTGGCCGGCAAACCGAAGCTGGCACGCTGGCGTGCTGCGCTTGCGGCACGGCCGTCGGTGAAAGGTGCTGTCAGCGCCGACTATCCGGCGCGGCTACGCGACTTCCTCGATCGCCGATGCTCGTACATCTCGCAGTTACAGGCGAGAGTGGCAGCTTGATCAAATCTCGGTCGCCATCTTCGCGAGCATCGCGACCGTATTCATGTTGCGCGCGGTGCCGCTCTTCGCGGCGGGGATGACGAGCTTGGATTTTCCCATGCCTTCGCCGTAGTGGACATAGATCTCGCGTTTTCCGAGCTTGATCTTCTCGTCTTTCTGTCCGCGCACGGCAGCGACCGTATCCTTCGGCGGCTTCTCGTCGAGGAAAATCGCCATGGTGCGGTTGGGCGCGAGCTTCGGGAAGGGATTGTCGGCGGCGACCTGCGCCATCTCGGCGGCGCTGCGCACCAACACGCCGACCGCCTTGCCGGCATAGGCCGCAAGCGCCTTCTCCAGGTCGCGCTTGATTGCGCTCTCGGTTTTGCGGCTGGCGAATACGACATTGCCGCTGGCGATATAGGTGCGGACGGAGGTGAAGCCGAGCTTCTCGCAGATCGCCTTGAGGTCAGTCATCGGCAGTTTGCCGGTGCCGCCGACATTGACCGCCCGCAGGAGTGCCACGAACGATCCCATTCGCTTCGCCTACCTCACGTTGGCGAGCCGCATGTCGAGATAGGCCGTGATGGTCTCCATCAGCGGCTCGAGCTTGCCGTCGAAGAAGTGATTGGCGCCGGGAATGACCTGCTGGTCGATCACGATGCCCTTCTGCGTCTTCAGCTTCTCGACCAGGGTGTTGACGTCTTTTGGCGGCACCACCGCATCCCTCTCGCCATGCACGATCAGGCCTGAGGACGGGCAGGGCGCGAGGAAGGAGAAGTCGTAGAGATTGGCGGGTGGCGCGATCGAGATGAAACCTTCGACCTCGGGCCGGCGCATCAAAAGCTGCATGCCGATCCAGGCGCCGAAGGAAAAGCCGGCGACCCAGCAGGCGCGCGCTTCGGGATTGATGGTCTGCGCCCAGTCGAGCGCGGACGCCGCGTCCGACAACTCGCCGGTGCCGTGATCGAACGAGCCCTGGCTGCGGCCGACGCCGCGGAAATTGAAGCGCAGCACCGAGAAGCCGCGATGCGCGAAGGCGTAGTAGCACTGGTAGACGATCTGGTGGTTCATCGTGCCGTGAAACTGCGGATGCGGATGCAGGATCATCGCAATCGGCGCGTTCTTCTGTTTCGCCGGATGGTAGCGGCCTTCAAGACGGCCCGCGGGACCGGTGAAAATGACTTCAGGCATCAGTTGATCTCTGTTGACCGATTTTTGTGCCAGCGCGACCTGAAAGGTTCAGTCGACAAACGGCGAACGGCGCGGTTGGGCTTGGCGCTGAATGCGCGCGGTGAAGTGTGGGCGCGTTCTAGCATGAGGCGAGGGGCAAAAAGCAAGCATCTTGAACGTCCCGCCGACGCGCCCGACGCGTTAGTCATATGATTGCGTGACGTGCGAAAGGAGCGCCATTTGCCGGGTCAAGCGGCAGGCGACCGGTTATCTTCAGTGTCAGGCGATCAGGGTATTATGGTACTTCATGACTGAGCGGGTCTATCTCGACTGGAACGCGACCACGCCGCTGCGGCCCGAGGCCAAGGCAGCGATGGCGAGCGCATGGGAACTCGCCGGCAACCCGTCATCGGTCCATGCCGAGGGCCGCCAGGCCCGGCGCCTGGTCGAAGATGCTCGCTTGGCTGTGGCGACGGCGGTCGGTGCACTGCCTCGGAACGTGGTCTTCACGTCCGGAGGGACCGAGGCCAACGCGCTGGCGCTGTGGCCGGGCGCGAGGCGGGCCGGCAGTCCTCCGATGCGCCGTCTCCTGATCTCCTCGGTCGAACACGCCTCGGTCCTGACCGGCGGGCGCTTCCCCCCGGAGTTGGTTGGCAGGATCGGCGTGGGTTCCGACGGGGTAGTGGACCTGGACGAACTGCGTCGCCAGCTCCCGGACGGCTCTCCGGCGCTGGTGTCGATCATGGCCGCCAACAATGAAACCGGTGCGATCCAGCCGATCGCTGATATCGCTGACATCGTCCATCAGGCCGGGTGCCTGCTGCACGTCGATGCAATCCAGGCGTTTGGAAAAATATCGATTAATATCAATCAATTGGGAGCCGATCTGGTTTCGCTGTCGGCGCACAAGATCGGCGGGCCCAAGGGCATTGGCGCGTTGATCGCCGCCGAGGGCGTCGAGGGCGTCGAGCCCCTTCTTCGCGGTGGCGGCCAGGAGCGGGGGCATCGCGCCGGGACGGAGAACGTCGCTGGAATTGCCGGCTTTGGTGCGGCAGTCACAGCGGCCATGGCCGCGCTCAAGGTGGACGCGCCACGCCTGGAGGGCCTGCAGAACCGGCTGGAACGCGGCCTGCGACAGACTCCCGGCGCGATGATCTTCTCCGACGGCGTGCCGCGGCTGCCGAATACCACGCTATTCACGGTTCCTGGCCTGCGGGCCGAAACCGCCGTCATTGGCTTCGATCTGGCAGGCATCGCGGTGTCCTCCGGCTCGGCTTGTTCCTCCGGCAAGGTTCAGCCCTCTCATGTGCTGGAAGCCATGGGATTCGGCCCAAAAATCGCGCAAAGCGCCGTGCGGCTAAGTCTGGGCTGGTCCACGTCTGAGACAGACATTGATCGGGCCCTGGAGGCTTGGCGAAAGCTGTCCGATGCCTTACTTAGGGAGGAAAGAAACACGGCTTGAACGGTTCTAAGCCTGTTTCTTCGATGCATCGCAGAAGAGTTTTGGAACTGTCCACCGCGGTCCTTGAAACCGCGAGCGGAGGAAGTGAATGCCAGCCGTCCAGGAGACGGTCGACCGCGTCAAGCGGATCGACGTCGACCAATATCGATATGGGTTCGAGACGTTGATCGAATCCGACAAGGCCCCGAAGGGCCTGTCGGAAGACACGGTCCGTTTCATCTCGGCCAAGAAGAATGAGCCGGCCTGGATGCTGGAGTGGCGGCTGGAGGCCTATCGGCGCTGGCTGACCATGACGGAACCGAGCTGGGCCCGCGTCCACTATCCCAAGATCGACTATCAGGACCTCTATTACTACTCCGCGCCGAAGCCGAAGAAGCAGATCGGTTCGCTCGACGAGATCGATCCGGAGATCCTCAAGACCTACGAGAAGCTCGGCATTCCCCTGCGCGAAGTCGCGGTGCTCGAAGGCGTGGTTGCGCCCGAAGGCGAGAGCGAGCAGCCGCGCAGCAAGATCGCGGTCGATGCGGTCTTCGACTCGGTGTCGGTTGCCACCACCTTCCAGAAGGAGCTCAAGCAGGCCGGCGTGATCTTCATGCCGATTTCGGAAGCGATCCGCGAGCATCCCGAGCTGGTGAGGAAGTATCTGGGCTCGGTGGTGCCGACCTCGGACAATTTCTTCGCGACCTTGAACTCGGCGGTGTTCTCCGACGGCTCGTTCGTCTACGTGCCGCCCGGCGTGCGTTGCCCGATGGAGCTGTCGACCTACTTCCGCATCAACGAGCGCAACACCGGCCAGTTCGAGCGCACCTTGATCATCGCCGACAAGGGCTCCTATGTCAGCTATCTCGAAGGCTGCACCGCGCCGCAGCGCGACGAGAACCAGCTGCATGCCGCTGTGGTCGAGCTCGTCACGCTCGATGACGCCGAGATCAAATATTCGACGGTGCAGAACTGGTACCCCGGCAATTCCGAGGGCAAGGGCGGCATCTTCAATTTCGTCACCAAGCGCGGCGACTGTCGCGGCAGGAACTCGAAGATCTCCTGGACCCAGGTCGAGACCGGCTCGGCCATCACCTGGAAATATCCGAGCTGCATTTTGCGCGGCGACAATTCCCGCGGCGAGTTCTACTCGATCGCGATCTCGAACGGCTACCAGCAGGTCGATAGCGGCACCAAGATGCTGCATCTCGGCAAGAACACGACGAGCCGCATCATCTCCAAGGGGATCGCCGCCGGCAAGTCGCAGAACACCTATCGCGGTCTCGTCACCGCGCATCGCAAAGCCACGGGCGCGCGTAATTTCACCGCCTGCGACTCGCTGCTGATCGGCGACAAGTGCGGCGCGCACACCGTGCCCTATATCGAGGCCAAGAATTCGTCCGCGACTTTCGAGCATGAGGCGACGACGTCGAAGATTTCCGAGGATGTGCTGTTCTATTGCGTGCAGCGCGGACTGAGCCAGGAAGAGGCCGTCGGCCTCGTCGTCAACGGCTTCGTCAAGGACGTGCTGCAGCAGCTGCCGATGGAGTTCGCGGTCGAGGCGCAGAAATTGATTTCTATTAGTCTGGAAGGGAGCGTTGGATAATGGATTGGATAAAAGAAGCGATACGGCTGTGCGGCGAAGCAAATGATCAGCAAGCCCGGGCAAGTGACCTTGCGAACCGGCTGGTCGAAGTCCGAAACAGGATTTCAACCGCGCTCGGCGCCCCGATTGACGTAGCGCCCGGAGACGTGGACGAGCTGAAAGTTCTGAATGACCGCGTGGCGCAGGCTCAAAGCCAATCCTTGGCGGCGTCCGGACAAGTTCTCACTCTCCTGAACAGCAATCTGCCACCCAAGAAATAGCCAGATCGTCACGGGGGTGGCCTGGGAGGCCATTCCGGAATGGAAAGAATGATGCCGTTACTCGAAGTCAAAGACCTGCAGGTTCGTGTGGAGGATCGCGAGATCCTCCACGGGCTGTCGCTCACGGTGAACAAGGGCGAGGTGCACGCGATCATGGGCCCGAACGGCTCGGGCAAGTCGACGCTGTCGCATGTCATCGCCGGCAAGCCCGGTTATGAAGTCACGGGCGGGCAAGTCCTGTTCAATGGCGAGGACCTGCTCGCAATGGCGCCGGACCAGCGTGCGGCCAGGGGCGTGTTTCTGGCGTTCCAGTACCCGGTGGAAATCCCCGGCGTCGCCACCATGAACTTCCTGCGCACCGCGCTGAACGCGCAGCGCAAGGCGCGCGGCGAGAGCGAATATTCCACGCCGGACTTCCTGAAGAAAGTCCGCGAGGTCGCGGCCCGGCTGAACATTCCGCAGGACATGCTCCGCCGCGGCGTCAATGTCGGCTTCTCCGGCGGCGAGAAGAAGCGCAACGAGATTTTGCAGATGGCGCTGTTCGAGCCGGCGCTGTGCATCCTCGACGAGATGGATTCCGGCCTCGACATCGACGCGCTGCGGGTTGCCGCCGACGGCGTCAACGCCTTGCGCTCGCCGGAGCGCGCCATGGTGGTGATCACCCACTATCAGCGGCTTCTGAACTACATCATCCCGGACTTCGTGCATGTGATGTCGAAGGGCCAGGTCGTCAAAAGCGGCGGCAAGGAACTGGCGCTGGAGCTGGAAGAGTCCGGCTACGCGCAGTTCGCGGCCTGACGCAGACGGAATCGAGTATGAACGTTGCTTTGGCAAAGACCGAGACGGAACGCGCTGTGACCAGCGTGTTCGCGGCTGCGTGCGATCGGTTGCCCGGTTCGGGCAAGGTCGCGGACGCGCGACGCCAGGCCTTCGATGCCTTCGAGCGTGCGGGCCTGCCGAACCGCCGGATCGAGGAATGGAAATACACTGACCTGCGCGCGCTGATGCGCGAGGTCCTGCCGCTCGCGCCGGCGCCGGACGCGGATGCGATCAAGCGTGCGCGCGCGGCATTGAAGGCAGCTGGTGTGAAGGGCGCGACCAGGCTTGTGCTGGTGGATGGCGTCTTCGTGCCTGAACTGTCCGATGCGACCGAGGCCGGCGTCACCGCAAAGACGTTGCGCGAGGCGCTGCAAGGCGGCGGCAGCGATTTGCTGACCACGGAAGCGACCGACGCCATGATCTCGCTGAATGCGGCGATGGCGACCGATGGCGTGATTATCGTGATCGCCGATGGCGCAACGCTGTCCTGTCCGCTTCAGATCGTTCATGTGGCGACGGCCTCGAAGGCCTCGACCTTCACACGCTCGCATCTGACGATCGGCAAAGGCGCGCGCCTCACTTTGGTCGAGAGCTTTGTCGCGGCCGACGGCGCCGGGGCTTATCAGGCCAATGATGCCGTGATCCTGTCCGTCGGCGACGGCGCGGAGCTGTCGCACGTGCGGCTGATGGCGGACGCGCGCGATGCCGCCAACATCGCCTCCGGGATATTCACCGTCGGCGCCAAGGCGAAGTACAACCTGTTCAACATGACCAGCGGTGGCGCGGTGAGCCGCTTCTCTGGTCTTGTCACGATGAACGGCGAGGGTTCCGAGCTCAACGTCAACGGCGTCAACCTGCTCAAGGGCACCCAGCACGGCGACACCACGCTGGTGGTCGACCACGCCGTCCCCAATTGCACCAGCCGCGAGATCTTCCGCGCCGTCGTCGACGACCGCGCCCATTCGGTGTTCCAGGGCCGCATCATCGTGCGCCCGCACGCGCAGAAGACCGACGGCAAGATGATGACGCGGGCGCTGCTGCTCTCCGACGAGGCGGAAGCCGACAACAAGCCTGAGCTCGAGATTTTCGCCGACGACGTCACCTGCGGCCACGGCGCCACATCAGGCGCGCTCGACGAGAGCCTGCTGTTCTATCTGCGCGCCCGCGGCCTTCCCGAGAAGGAAGCGCAGGCGCTGCTTGATCCAGGCGTTTGTCGGCGAAGCCATCGAAGGCATCGCCAATGACGACCTGCGCGAGGCCGCAATGGCCGCGGCGCAGCGCTGGCTGGAGGCGCGGGCATGAGCACGCATCCCTCAGTCAGGAACGGCGCCTATGATGTTGCCC
Organism: uncultured Alphaproteobacteria bacterium; assembly: GCA_963795365.1. Classification (GTDB taxonomy): domain Bacteria; phylum Pseudomonadota; class Alphaproteobacteria; order Rhizobiales; family Xanthobacteraceae; genus Bradyrhizobium. The sequence goes on along the minus strand of CAWCHW010000013.1, from coordinate 114,071 downwards.
GCGTGCGCGAGGATTTTCCAGCGCTCGCCATGAAGGTCTATGGCAAGCCGCTGGTCTATCTCGACAACGCGGCCTCGGCGCAGAAGCCGAATGCCGTGCTGGAGCGCATGACCGAGGCTTACAAAAGCGAATACGCCAACGTCCATCGCGGCCTGCACTATCTCGCCAATGCCGCCACCGAGGCCTATGAGGGTGGCCGCGCCAAGGTCGCGCAGTTCCTCAACGCGCGCCGCAACGAGGAGATCGTCTTCACCCGCAACGCGACGGAGGCGATCAATCTCGTCGCCTATTCCTGGGGCGAGGTGAACATCAAGGCCGGCGACGAGATCGTCGTCTCGATCATGGAGCACCACTCCAACATCGTGCCCTGGCATTTCCTCAGGGAACGCCATGGCGCCGTGATCAAGTGGGCGCCGGTCGACGATGAGGGCAATTTCCTGATCGACGAGTTCGAGAAGCTGCTGACCGATCGCACCAAGCTGGTCGCGATCACCCACATGTCGAATGCGCTCGGCACCCTGGTGCCGGTCAAGGACGTCACGAAGCTCGCGCATGCGCGCGGCATTCCCGTGCTGGTCGACGGCAGCCAGGGCGCGGTGCATCTGCCTGTGGACGTGCAGGACATCGATTGCGATTTCTACGTCTTCACCGGCCACAAGGTCTATGGCCCGACCGGCATCGGCGCGCTCTATGCCAAGCATGAGCATCTGGTCGCGATGCGCCCCTTCAATGGCGGCGGCGAGATGATCCGCGAGGTCGCCAGGGACTGGGTCACCTATGGCGATCCCCCGCACAAGTTCGAGGCGGGCACGCCGGCGATCGTCGAGGCGATCGGACTGGGCGCCGCCATCGACTACGTCAATTCGATCGGCAAGGCGCGCATCGCCGCCCACGAGCATGATCTCGTCACCTACGCGCAAGAGCGGCTGCGCGAGATCAACTCGCTGCGGCTGATCGGCACCGCGCGCGACAAGGGACCGGTGATCTCCTTCGAGATGAAGGGCGCCCATCCGCACGATGTCGCAACCGTCATCGACCGGCAGGGCATCGCGGTCCGCGCCGGCACCCATTGCGTGATGCCGCTTTTAGAGCGGTTCAATGTCACGGCGACCTGCCGCGCCTCGTTCGGGATGTATAATACCCGCGAGGAAGTCGACCAGTTGGTACAGGCGCTGATCAAGGCGCGGGAATTGTTCGCATGAGTGATATCGCGGAAGTCAAAACCAGCAACATGGAAACCGCCTCGGCGCTGCCGCCGGAGGAGACCGAGCGGCTGACCGCGGAGATCGTGGCGGCGCTCAAGACCGTGTTCGACCCGGAGATTCCGGCCGACATCTACGAGCTCGGCCTGATCTACAAGGTCGAGATCAACGACGAGCGCGCGGTCGATGTGACCATGACGCTGACGACGCCGAACTGTCCGGCGGCCGGCGAACTGCCGACCCAGGTCGAGAACGCCGTCGCCAGCGTGCCCGGCGTCGGCGTGGTCAACATCAACCTGGTCTGGGAGCCCGCATGGTCGCCGGACCGGATGAGCGACGAGGCGCGCCTCGTGCTCAACATGTGGTGAAGCGTTCGAGCATGATCCGGAAAAGTGGGCACCGGTTTTCCGATAAGATCATGCTCAATCAAGAATCCGGAGCGCGATGGTATCCCATCGCGCTCTGGAGACGACGATTAGGCTCGAACGAACGGCATTGATTTGCCGCTGGAAGTGACCAAATGACCGAGATGACACCCGCAACACCTACGCCGTCAGCCAAGCCGCGCCGTCCGCGCCCGCAAGTGATGCGGCTGACGGACGCTGCTGCCGCCCGCGTTCAGGAGCTGACCAAACGCACCGATTCCGAGATCGTCGGCTTGCGCGTCGGCGTCAAGAACGGCGGCTGTGCCGGCCAGTCCTACACGGTCGAATACGCCCACGAGATCCGTCCGACCGACGAGGTCGTAGAGGACAAGGGCGTGAAAATCCTGGTCGATCCGAAGGCCGTGCTGTTCCTGCTCGGCACCGAGATGGACTACAGGGCCGACAGGATGCAGGCGCAGTTCGTCTTCAACAATCCGAACCAGATTTCGGCCTGCGGCTGCGGCGAGTTGGTGCAGCTCAAGCCCGCGCAGGTCTGAGCTTCGCGGGCCATGGACCGCGAATTCCTGATCGACCTGTTTAGGGATTTCGGTCCCGTCACGATCCGTCCGATGTTCTCCGGCTTCGGCATCTCCGTCGACGGCGTCAATTTCGCCATGGCGCTGCGCGCCGGGCTTTATTTCCGCGCCGATGACGTCACCATCCCGCAGTTCGAGGCGGAGGGATCGAACCCGTTCCAGTATCAGACGCGCGCCAAAGCCGTCGTGGTCAATTCCTACTGGCAATTGCCGGCGCGGCTGTTCGACGACACCGAGGAATTGAGCGCCTGGGCGAGGGCGGCGCTCGGTGCTGCGCAGCGCGCGGCGGCGAAAAAGCGTCCGAAGGCAAGGGCTGCCGAGGTCGGCAAGCCCGCAAGGAAAACGCCCGCAAAGAAAAAGGCCGCGCGCGCGAAGACGACGGCCAAAGCAAAGCGCAAGAAAACGGGAAAGCGTTAGGCCACCTGGCTCTGGGTCTCGGCGGCGTATTCCGGATCGACCTCGCAGATCACGCGGTTGCGGCCGTTGCGCTTGGCGGCATAGAGGCAGCCGTCGGCGCGCTCGATCAGCGCATCGGTGTCGTCGCCGGCCTTGAGCATGGAGACGCCGACCGAGATGGTGACACGGCCCAGAATCTCGCCGGTGGATTTCTTCTTCAGTTCCTTCGCCATCACCGCGCGGCGGATGTGATCGGCGACCGTCAGCGCCTGACGCAGCGCGGTGTTGGGCAACACCACCGCGAACTCCTCGCCGCCATAGCGCGCCGTGATGTCCTGGCCCTTGATGGTCTGCTTCAAGGACATGCCGACCAGACGCAACACCTGGTCGCCGGTGAGGTGGCCGTAGGAATCGTTGAACGATTTGAAATGATCGATGTCGAACATCAGGAGCGACAGCGGCTCGTTGTTCGCCAGCGCATTCTGCACCGCCATGTCGATCATGCGGTCGAAATATTTGCGGTTGCCCAGGCCCGTGAGCGGATCGGTCAGCGATTCCGCGCGGATCGCCTCGAGGCTCTGCTGCAGGTTGGAGATTTCGTTCTTCGACAGCGTGAGGCGCTCTTCCAGCGCCTTGTTGGTGTCTCGCATCTCGCGCGTCGACTGAACCAGCGTTTCGACGACGGCCTTGATCTGCTCGCGATTCTTGGCGGACGTCAGCTTCTCGCTCGCGCCGGTCAGACTGGCGTCGTAATTCGCCGACATCCCCAATGCATCGGTGAGGAGATTCATCACGTCGTCGATCTCGCCGATCACGCGCGCACCGACCTTGTCGATGCGGTCGGTGGTCTTCAGATGCGACAGGTAGGTTTCGTAGATCTGCTCGAGATCGGCCTCGCTCAGCCTGCCGTGGCGTGCCAGCGTCTCATTGATGATCTTGTTGAGGGGAGCGTTGTATCCGGTCGCGTAGATGTACCAGATCTCGTAATTGCGGGGGATGGCGTTCTGGCGAAGCGACCTGATCTGGCCCAGCGCGACCTCCGCGAAGGCCATCGTGCGTTCGTGTTCGTCGAGGACCTTGACCACGGAAATTCCCCATAGCGGGCAGCGTCGCCCACCCAGCAATGACTGGTATTATGGAGGCCAAGGTAGTTCACGACAATGAACGACCGGTAAATGGAATAGGTTGGTCAGCTGCCGACGCGGTCGCGAACCGGCCGCAGCAAAAATGCCGGAAGATGGGAATGATCCGCAGGCTCGCTGTCGGGTTCGCGTGCACGTCGCGGCGGCTGGGCGCGCCCGATCGACGGGACGGAGGACGCTTCCTGTGGAGGCGGAGCCGCCTGGCGACGTCCGCCCTTTGCATGCTGCTGCGGCTCGCGTTCCTTCGGAGGCCCTGGCTCGCGTTCGCGGCTCGGGTTCTTCGGCTCGCGCTCACGGCGCGGCTTGCGGCCGCCGCGAGAGCCGTCACGTGATCCCTCACGCGATCCTTCGCGTGATCCTTCTCTTGCGCGATGCCCGCGCGGCCGTTCGTCGTGCGAGGACTCGGCGGGCGCCGAGAAATCGCCTTCGGCGCGCGGAATGTCCTGGCCGATCAGCTTCTCGATCGCGGCCATGGATTTCTGGTCGAGCGGAGTGACGATGGAGATCGCCGTGCCGCTGCGGCCGGCGCGTGCGGTACGCCCGATCCGATGAACGTAATCGTCGGCATGGTGGGGCACGTCGAAATTGAAGATATGGCTCACGGCGGGAATATCGAGGCCGCGCGCGGCGACGTCGGAAGCGACCAGCAGCGGAATTTCGCCTTTGCGGAACTGATCGAGCGCCGCGGTGCGGGCCGGCTGATCCATGTCGCCATGCAGCGCGCCGACGGCAAAGCCGTGCTTCTGCAGCGATTTGTGCAACAGCGCGACTTCGCGCTTGCGGTTGCAGAAGATGATCGCGTTCTGCAGGTCCTTGGCGTCGCGCAACAGGCGGCGCAACAATTCGCGCTTCTCATGCGGCTCGCGGCCGACGCCGATCTGGAATTGCGCCACGCCCGAGTTGGTGGTTGCCGGCCTCGACACTTCCACCTTCTGCGGATTGTGCAGGAAGGCCTCGGTGATGCGCCGGATTTCCGGCGGCATGGTCGCGGTGAAGAACAGTGTCTGGCGCGTGAACGGCACCAGCTTGCAGATGCGTTCGATGTCGGGGATGAAGCCCATGTCCAGCATGCGGTCGGCTTCGTCGATCACCAGCAGTTCGACGCCGGTGAGCAGCAGGCCGCCACGCTCGGTGTGATCGAGCAGCCGGCCGGGGGTTGCGATCAGGACGTCGACGCCACGCGTCAATTTGGTGTCCTGGTCGCCGAAGGAAACGCCGCCGATCAGGAGCGCGACGTTGAGCTTCTGGCCCGCGCCGTAGCGATCGAAGTTTTCCTTCACTTGAGCGGCGAGCTCGCGCGTCGGCTCGAGGATGAGCGTGCGCGGCATGCGCGCCCGAGCGCGGCCTTTTTCCAGCATGGTCAGCATCGGCAGCACGAAGGCCGCCGTCTTGCCGGTGCCGGTCTGGGCGATGCCGAGAACGTCACGGCGCGAAAGCACGTGAGGGATCGCCTGTTCCTGGATGGGAGTAGGGGTGGTGTAGCCGGTGGCCGCAACAGCGGCGAGAACCTTGTCGGACAAGCCGAGATGAGAAAAGGACATTGAGCCTCTAGTCGACACCGCCGTTCGGAATCGAGGGTAAAAGGCGGTCGCGTGCGGCCCCGAAACGGCGCGCTTTATAAAGCTCAGGGGCGGTAACTGACGCTGACCAGCGGCTGATCACAGGAATCGTATTCGATTCAGGTCCGCTTTGCCGGCAACATAGGGACGAAATGGCCAAAGTCAATCTTGGAACGGGTGTGAGAGGCGAAAAACCTTAATGTTTGCTCGCAAATAGCGGACTTTCGGTCATTTCCTCTTCAAATCGCGAGCTGGCGATGACAGCCTTCGCCGAACGGGGAATCGCCATGTTTCCTAAAGCGCGGCTTGACGCCTTGCATGACGGTATTTTCAGCGTCGCCATGACGCTGCTGGTGCTCGATGTTCGCCTGCCCGAGGACTTTCACCCGCGCGACGCTTCCGAGCTCATAGCGGCAATCGGCAATCTCTGGCCGAAGTTTCTGCCGTATCTTCTCAGCTTCACCGTGCTCGGACTGCGCTGGCTCGCCAGCATCGAGATTCGCAGCCGCGCCGAGTACTACAATCGCGCCTACGTGAATCTCTGGCTGTTCTATCTCCTGCTGATCACCTGCGTGCCGTTCTCGACCATCGTGGTCGGCCGCTTCGGATCGCTCGCGCCGGCGGTCTGGCTCTATGCCGGCCACCTGCTGCTGATCGCGCTGGTCAACATGCGCATGATGAAGCTGACGCCTGATCTCGAGCAGGGCGCGCATTTGCGGGCCAAGCAGATGGGCGGGATGCTGCTGGCGATCTCCGCGCTGCTGACGATTGCGTTGAGCTTCATTGATCTGCATATCGCGCTATGGGGACTTGCCCTCAATTTCGTCCAACCGGTGATTGCCAAATGGGGGCGGGGCAGGATCATTCCGGATTGAACCCGGCATAGGCCCTGGCCGACTATGGCAATATGAACAGCTGGTTGTTTTCCAAATTCGCCTTGGCGTGTGCCGTGGCAGCCTCGTTGATGACGGCGGCCGCGCCCGCGCACGCCGAGAAACGCGTGGCGCTGGTGATCGGCAACAACGATTACCGCAACGTGCCGAAGCTGCAGAAGGCCGTGAACGACGCCCGCACCATGGGCGATACGCTGAAGCAGCTCGGCTTCAGCGTGATGGTGGCCGAAAACCTCAATCGCCAGCAATTCAGCCAGACCCTGCTGGCGTTCGATAATTCGGTCGGACCCGGCGACACCGCGTTCTTCTTCTTCGCCGGCCACGGCTTCGAAATCGCTGGCCAGAATTATCTGCTGCCGACGGACGTGCCGGCCGCAGCCGAAGGCCAGGAAGAACTGGTGCGCGACGCCGCGGTGCTCGCCGACCGTATCGTCGAGCGGCTGCAGAACAAGAAGGTGCGCACCTCGATCCTGGTGTTCGATGCCTGCCGCAACAATCCGTTCGAGCGCTCGGGCACGCGCGCGGTCGCCGGCGGCGGCGGGCTCGCGCCGATGTCGCAACTGCCGGAAGGCGTGTTCTCCGTATTCTCGGCCGGCTACAAGCAGACCGCGCTCGATCGCCTGTCGAACGACGACAACAGCCCCAATTCGGTGTTCACCCGCACCTTCGCCAGGGAACTGCTGCAGCCCGGCGAAAATCTCGTCGAGGTCGCGCAGCATACGCGCAAGCTCGTCAGCGAAATGGCCGCAACCATCGGCCACCGCCAGATCCCGGCCTATACCGACCAGATGGTCGACAATCTTTTCCTCAACGGCGTCGCCAAGGGGCAAGCGGAGTCCGCAAAGCCTGCGGAGCCTCCGCCGCAGAAAGTGGCCGCGCTGCCGCCCGTGTCGGTGCCGCGCACGGCGCCGAGCGATTCCGTCAACGCGCCGATCGCAGCCTTTTCGCGTCACAACGGCGGCTGGACCATCGTGTTCTCGATCGCCGATCCTACGTTGGGCATTTCCTGGCGCATCGGCGAGACCGGCGATTTCCGCGAAACCGGTTTCCTCGACACATTCGATCCGCGCACCCGCAAGCGCATGCCCAATCCCTCGATCGAGCTTGCCGCCGACGCGCCCGCCGCGACCATCCAGCTTCGCTACGTCGATGCCTCGGGCGAAATGCAGGGGCCGTTCCCGATCAAATTCGATCCCGAAGCGGCGTTGTTGCGCGACCAGCGCAAGATCCTCGACATGACCGCGACGAGCTGGCTGGCGTTCCGTGAGTTCAACGGCCTGCTCGTCTACTACTCGCACCTCTTGTCCTATCGCTGCGCGATACGCGAGGTGCGGATCGGCATCGACAGTGCGGTCCCGGACAAGGTCCTGAAGCTGCCGCCTTGCGACACGCGAGATCCGAGCGCGATTCCCTCTGGGGCGCTGATCTACCAAAAGCTTCCGCCGGCGACCCAGTTCATGTCGGTGGAATTGACCTACCGCGACGGCAGCGTGTCCGAGATCAAGACCTTCCGGACCGCAAATCGCAGCAACAACTAACCGACTCACGCGCATTCCTCGGCGGTGAAGCGGCCTGGCATTGCCAAAATTTCGGCAGAAGTAGCCGAAAACGGGCAGACTGCTGACGGCGAGGCGGTAATCCGTGCCGTCTTTCGTTGCATGAAGGCAACACTTGGGCGGAAACTAGGCTCCAAGGCTCTGGAAAGGCCTGTTCCGTATCGCGAGCGCCCCGGCAAACGATTAGGGTCCGGATGAACTCGAATTTAGTTGAACTGGGGAGCTTTTCATGAAGACACGTTATGGATGGGCACTCGCGTCGGCGATGCTCTTGGGGGGCATCGGCTCGGCATCCGCAGCGGACATGGCCGTGAAGGCCATGCCGCCGCCCGCGCCGGTCTGGAATTGGACCGGTTTCTACATCGGTGGCAGCGTCGGCGGTAAATGGAACGACACCCGCGTCGACGACTACCCGACGGGCTGTTTCCTCACCAGCGTGACCTGCGGTGGCGGTCCTGCCCTCAACCCGAACCGCTCCGACTCGGTCCGCCTCAACGACGGCCGTTTCATCGGTGGTGGGCAGGCTGGCTATAACTTCCAGAGCGGCCGCTTCGTCGGCGGTATCGAAGGTGACATCAGCTGGACCGGCATCAACCAGACGCTCATCACGACCAGGCCCGTGACGCCGCCGCTTGTTGGCTTCATGGTGCACGGCGATGCCATGAAAGAGGATTGGATCGCGACGATCCGCGGTCGAGCCGGCTTCACCGTGACCCCGAGCTTCCTCGTCTACGCGACCGGTGGTGTGGCGTTTGCCCACGTCCAGACAGCGAGCGCGGTTGCCTTTACGACGACGGCAGACACCTACGCCGGTTCCTACGACGAGACGCGGGTTGGCTACACGGTCGGCGGCGGCGGCGAATGGATGATCGCGCCGAAGTGGTCGATCAAGGCGGAATACCTCTTTGTCGATCTGGGCAAGCAGACCGTCAACCTGGCCTGTACCGCGCCCGGCATCTGCACCTCGCCGCCCCAGGTTGCGCCTGGCGCCACCTACGCGGCCGATTACCGCTTCCGCGAGCACATCGCCCGCGTTGGCGTGAACTATCACTTCGGAGGCCCGGTGGTCGCGAAGTACTGATCTCCAGGGTTCTCCCTGACTTGAAGCCCCGGCCTAGGCCGGGGCTTTTTGTTTTGGGAGCGCGAACACTCAGGCCATGATCGAATAGCCGCCATCGACCGGGATCGCCGCGCCGGTGACGAAGTCGGAGGCGGGCGACGCCAGGAACACGGCAATCCCCGCGAAGTCATCGATCGCGCCCCAGCGCGCAGGCCGGCGTGCGCGACAGCACCCGCTCGTGCAGGCCAGAGACCTCGACACGCGCACGCTTGGTGAGGTCGGTGTCGATCCAGCCCGGCAGGATTGCGTTGGCCTGGATGTTGTCGGCAGCCCAGGCGCAGGCACAGGCCCGGGTGAACTGGACGATGCCGCCCTTGCTCGCGGCATAAGCCGGCGCAAAGCTCGCCCCGAAGATCGACATCATTGAACCAATGTTGATGACCTTGCCGCCGCCGGCTTCCTTCATGGCCGGATGAACCGCTTTCGAGCACAGAAATGCGCTGGTGAGATTGGTGTCGATGACGCTGGTCCACTCCTCGAGCTCGAGGGTCTTGTGGAGGCTTGCGGATATTGATGCCGGCATTGTTGACGAGGATATCGATGCGGCCGAGCTCGCCTCGCGCGCGTTCGACCATGCTTGTCACCGCCGCCTTGTCGGTGACGTCGGCAACCACCGCGATCGCCCTGACGCCGCGCGCGGCAAGCTCGGCAGCGGCCGCCTTCGACTTGGCCTCGTTGCGCCCGACCACGGCGATGTCGGCGCCGGCATCGGCGAGTCCGCGGGCGATGCCAAGCCCGATTCCGCCATTGCCGCCCGTGACGATGGCAACCTTGCCCTTGAGGTCGAACAGGTCAGTCGTCATGGCCGCTGGCTCTGCCAGATCAGGATCAGGCCGACCGCCGACAGCGCCGCGCCATAGCCCGCCCACTGGATCTCGTTGATCATGAAGCTCGACCGCGGCCAGGCGACGGTGCCGGTGCCCTGACCGATCCAGAGCAGGCCGATCGCAAGTCCGACCAGGCCCAAAATCAACAGCGTCCTGCGCATCGCGTGTTCTCCGTCGTCCGGCCTTTTGGTGCCGTCTCGCGCCGCGGGCGTTTTTCTTGGAAGCCCGGGCTCGAATAACCGTAGCTGTCGGCAAGTCGGAATACCAGCAGCGGCAGGCCGGGCCGGCGAGGGGCGTGTTCTGTGCGCGTCGTCCGGCGATCTGGTCCTCGTGCAGTTGAGGTGTGACTGACACACACCTTCACATTCCCGCGGCGCGATTTGCGTCCGGGTCTTGCATCTTGGTGTCCCTCAGAGAGCAGAGGGCGCAGGGAATGCCGGGCGCTGGCCGCACCCGCAGGCCCTGTGGGCTGAAAAGGAAAGATGCCCACAAGTCAGTACAGGTAGGCCGAAACGGTCCGGCACTCCCTGCGCAATGGCTTTACGGCTTACTCCGCGCTCTCCCCGGGGTACCGGGCTTTCTAGCCCCCGTCGCTCCGTCAATCATCTCGACAGACTTGATCCCAGCGTCGGGGGATCAGGACCACGCGGCTTGACCGTACGCGACTGCGCCGCACGTCTTGCGGCACCAACGCGTCCATCGCAACCCGCGCCGCGTTTCGTGACGATCGCGAAACGCCCCTCCTGGTGAGGCGCGGGATGATTTCGTTAAATCATAATTTCTGCGTTTCGGAAAGAAATATATTTTTGCGACATGGGCTTGACATGTGGTTTCTGGAAAACCGCAGGTGTTTTGCCCGTCGTGCCGCAGCGGCAACACTGCGTGCCGGGACCGGTCGTCGCGACGGTCTGGCGATCTCGCCGCGCATGACCTGAGCAAGCCTGGGCGTTGACCAACATTTGTTAGATTGCCGTCGCTGGAACGAAGCCTGCCAGTCGCGGGTTGCTTTGGCATGCGAAGCTCTCCCGTCAAGCGCGTACCGACGCGCGCCAAGCCATCACGACCCTCATCGCGCCGCTCGCGCGCGAGGTCGTCGCGTTCACCGGCGGTCAACCGAGCCTTGGAGAGGGCGAAGCGGAAATTCGTCCGGGCCTTTCCCGGCGGCTTTCGTGACGAGACCTATATCGATTGGGAGCGTGCCTACAAATGGAACGCGCATATCCGCTGGCAAGAGCAGCTGAGCGAGCCCGCCTTCCGCCGGCTGTTGGAGCAGCGCCAGTTCGAGGAGGTCGCCCGACAGGCCAGCGCGATCGAGTCCCGCACCAATCTTCTGTTTTCGTTCGAAAAGATGGCGCTCCGCGATGCGATCCGCTCGTCTGCAGGCGCGCAGGCTTTTGCCACGGCGCTTTACGATCTTCTCCACGGCCGCGATGCAATGGAGATCCGGTTTGCAAGCTGGATTGCGGCGCTCGATCGATTGCCGCGAAGACAGACCCGCGTTCTGACCTGGCCGCTGGCAACTGTGTTCGGATTCATCGCGCAGCCCAAAGAGCATTTCTTTTTCAAACCGACCGTGACCCGCGAGGCTTTGCGGCGCTGTGATCTCGCGTTCGAGTATCAATCCCGCCCCAGTTGGCCGGTGTATCGCGAGCTGCTTGCCGCAGTGAGAACGGTACGAAACGGCATCGCCACCATGCGTCCTCGCGACATGATCGATATGCAGTCGTTCCTCTGGGTGCAGGGTTCGGACGAATATCCGGATTAGCCCGGAAAACAGTGCGCATCACGGACGGCCCGAGACGCAAACTGTTCTGCGCTTGAACGCGAGCCCGTCGCGGTGTGACGGCTGCCGCGTCCCGGGCGCCCTGATGATGATTCATGACCTTTATCCCGGCTATCCCGGCACGATCGAGCTTAGCATTCGTTGGACGGTGCTGAGCGGCGCCGCGAGCCCGACCCTTCGCGAAAAAATTTCTGCGACCCTCTTGAAACTTTTTTTGGATTTGACGATTTTTCCGGACGCCGCAGTCGCGGCCGGGGCGCCTACCGGGCCCCGAACAAGGCGGGCATCGGCAGGTGTCCGGTGCCGGCTCGTACCCAACTTGCTCCAAGGAGGATTTGGCTATGAGGTATGATTGGACTCCCCTCTGGAGGTCGACCATCGGCTTCGACCGCCTTTTTGACGTTCTCGACGAGGTCCAGCGGACCGCCGAAGAGAGCTATCCCCCCTACAATATCGAACGGCTCGACGAGAACCGCTTCCAGATCTCGGTGGCGCTGGCCGGCTTCACGCCTGACGAGATCGCGCTCACGGTCGAGCAGAACGTGCTGACGCTGGAAGGCCGCAAGGGTGACAAGGAGGGGAAGACCTTCCTGCATCGCGGCATCTCGGCACGCTCGTTCAAGCGGCAGTTCACCCTGGCCGACCATGTCGAGGTCAAGGGCGCCCGCTTCGAGAACGGGCTGCTGCTGATCGATCTGCAGCGGGAAATTCCGGAAGCGATGAAGCCGCGGCGGATTGCGATCAATGGCGCTGCGCCTGGCAACGTCACCCAGATCGAGGCAAAGGCCGCCTGATCGACTTCAGCCCTGCACGATGACCAGCCGCGCGGATTTTCCGCGCGGCCCTCTACCAACTCGTCTTTGCGAAATGGAGGCAACCATGCGGCCGACGACCGCACGCGACGGCAATGTTTTCGACTTCGAAGCGCTCATTCATCCCGGCACAGTCTATGCGCATCCCCGCGACGTGGTGTCCGATCCGGCTCTCAGCCTGGCCGAGAAGCGCGCCATCCTGGCGTCATGGGCGTCCGACGCCTCGGCGATCGCGTCCTGTCCGGCGTTGCGGGCGCCGGACGGGCTGAAGGCCCCGGTGACCATCGACGAAATCCTCGAAGCGCTCTGCGCGCTTGATGGCGGACCGCGCCATCCGCCGGGAGGAAAGCCGATGCGCCTGCGTTCGATCGAGCGGCGCGCCGCAGCCTGATCGGCGCCACCACACGCAACAAAAAAGCCCCGGCAAATGCCGGGGCTTTTGATTGCTTGGCCGTCAGGCCGGATCAGTACTTCGCAACCACCGGGCCGCCCCAGTTGAAGCGATAGACCAGCTCGCTGCGAACGGTCTGGACCCACTTGCGGGAGTCCTCGGAGAAGCCGGTCGCCACTGCAGGCGTGATCAGGAACGGGTTGGTCCGGGTATTGAACTCCGAGACGCGATACTCGGTCTTCCAGAACAGGCCGGGCAGGAAGCCGACCGCATACTCGTCGCCGGCACCAAGGAACCAGCCCTTATAGGTATGCTGGTCCACGTAGACCGGCGTCGCGGCGAAGGGCGGGAAGTTCAGGTTGAAATTGGTCCGATCGAAGGTCGCTTCGGTGTAGCCACCCGTGAAGTAGGTGAGCAGTTGCGGGAAGACCACCCAGCCGACGCGGCCACCGACGGCCCAGGCCGAGCTCATCTTCTCGTCGCCTGCCAGGAAACCGCCGATGATGCCGGGAGGCGAAACGCGGCCGTGGATGTTGCCCCAATCGCCATCGGCGAAGGCGCCGACCACGAACTGCTGCGCGCCCATTCCGAACTGATAGTCGCAGCCGCCCTGCACGGTGCCGAAATAGCCGCGGCCGCCGGAGGTGATCGTGTCGCTGAACTGGGTCCGGGCAGCCACGAGCGGCGGATCGATGTAAGCGGTGTTTTCCTGGTTCCAGAGGCCGTAGCCGCCGCCGCCGCCGATATAGCAGCCGGTCCAGCTGGCGACCGGAAGAGGCGGAGGAGCAGCCTTCATCGGCATACGGGCAGGCAGGTCAGCCGCTGATGCGGACCCCGTGAAAGCCGCCACCGCGGCCAGAGCGAGCAACATCTTTTTCATGACTAAATCCCCAGAGTAGAAGTTCGCCGCAACACTTGTTCAGAGGGCCCTGATTCCCCAAGCCCGATGCCGTCACTATACGGGGTTCCTTCCGAAATGCTGTTGCGCGGTGGGCACACTTACCGGAAAACGACGGCGGCAGTCGGAAAAGAGCGGAATCGGCAAGTCATTGAAATTTCACGTGAACTGACGTTGCGCCGGTGGCGGGATATGCGCACTTCCCCCGCGACAAGTTGGCAGATAGCGCCGGCCGGTCTGAAGCCACTGCCTCACCCGCCGCAAACTCGGGGTCGCAGACTTCCAGCGGCACTGGAATTGGAGATTCGCCAGGGCTCACGGCTTTCTGAAATCGCGAAAAGTGAGCCCTGCGCTCAGACGTCCAGCAGATCGTCGCTGGCGAACTCGGCCTTCTCGGAAATGAAGGCGAAACGCGCTTCCGGTTTGGTGCCCATCAGTCGCTCGACCAAATCGGCCGTGCCCTCGCGATCATCGGCGAGCAGCACCACGCGCAGCAGCGTTCGCTTGTTCGGGTCCATCGTGGTTTCCTTCAATTGCGCCGGCATCATCTCGCCGAGCCCCTTGAAGCGGCTAATCTCGACTTTGGCATTGGCGTGGAATTCGCTTTTCAGCAGCGCGTCCCGGTGCTCCTCGTTGCGCGCGTACGCGCTCTTGCTGCCATGCGTGAGCTTGTAGAGCGGCGGCACCGCCAGATAGAGGTGGCCTTCGTCAATCAGCCGCGGCATCTGCCGGTAGAAGAACGTGATCAATAGCGAGGCGATGTGCGCGCCGTCGACGTCGGCGTCGGTCATGATGATGATGCGGTGATAACGCAGGTCCTCCTGCCGATAATGCGCCAGCGTGCCGCAGCCGATCGCCTGCATCAGGTCGGCAAGTTGCGCGTTCGCCGTCAGCTTGTCCTTGCCTGCCGAAGCGACGTTGAGAATTTTGCCGCGCAGGGGCATCACCGCCTGAGTCTTGCGATCGCGCGCCTGTTTGGCGCTGCCGCCGGCCGAGTCCCCCTCGACGATGAAGAGCTCGGAGCCATCGAGACCCGCGTCCGTACAGTCGGCGAGCTTGCCGGGGAGGCGCGCTTTCTTTCCCGCGGTCTTGCGCGAGACTTCCTTCTCCGCGCGGCGGCGCAGCCGCTCCTCGGCGCGCTCGATGACGAAATCGAGCAGCCTGTTGGCCTGCACGGGGTTGGCCGACAGCCAGTGATCGAAGGGATCCTTGACGGCCTGCTCGACGATGCGCTGGGCTTCGGCGGTGGCGAGACGATCCTTGGTCTGGCCCTGGAATTCCGGCTCGCGCACGAACACGCTGAGCATCACGGCCGCACCCACCATCACGTCCTCGGAGGTGACGCCGGCGGCGCGCTTGCTTTGATTGACGCGCTCGGCGTGATCCTTCAAGCCGCGCAGCAACGCGCTGCGGATGCCGGATTCATGCGTGCCGCCGTCCTGGGTCGGAATCGTGTTGCAGTAGGAGGAGAGGAAGCCGTCGGCATCCGCCGTCCATGCCACGGCCCATTCGCAGCCGCCATGCCCGCCGACGCGTCCCGACTTGCTGGAGAAAATGTCGGGATGCACCAGCGTGTCGGCGTGGATCGCAGCGGCGAGATAATCCTTCAGGCCGCCGGGAAAATGGAAGGTGTCTTCGGCCGGGACGTCCTCGATGCCCTTCAACAGTTCGGGCGCGCAGCGCCAGCGAATCTCGACGCCGCCGAACAGATAGGCCTTCGAGCGCGCCATCTTGAACAGCCGCTGCGGCTTGAAGGTCGCCTTCGCACCGAAAATCTCGGCGTCGGGCTTGAACCGGATCTGCGTGCCGCGGCGGTTGTTGACCTTGCCGAGGTCCTCGAGCTTGCCCTTGGGATGGCCGCGCTCGAACGCCATGCGGTAGAGTTTTTGGCCGCGCGCGACTTCCACTTCGAGCCGCGATGACAGCGCATTGACCACGGAGACGCCGACGCCGTGCAGGCCGCCTGACGTTTCGTAGACCTTGGAGTCGAATTTGCCGCCGGCGTGCAGCGTGCACATGATGACTTCGAGCGCCGACTTCTTCGGAAATTTCGGATGCGGATCGACGGGAATGCCACGGCCGTTGTCGGTGACGGTGAGATAGCCGTCGGCGCCGACCTCGACCTCGATGAAGGAGGCGTGGCCCGCTAAGGCCTCGTCCATGCAGTTGTCGATGACCTCGGCAAACAGGTGATGCAGCGCCTTCTCGTCGGTGCCGCCGATATACATGCCGGGGCGACGGCGAACTGGCTCGAGACCTTCCAGGACCTCGATGTCGCGCGCGGTATAGCCGGCTTCTGCGCCGCCCCGCGCGGCCACCTTGAGCGCCGCCCGGCCTTTCGGCTCGGCCGCGGCAAAGAGATCGTTGGTTTTGGCTTTTGCAGCCGATTTCATCGACTTAGGCATGGATTTTCATGTGTTTGATGCGGACGGAGGCCGCGAATCGGTTGCTCTGACTATGCCACGGATAGGTCTAAAAATGTGACGCAGGCAGAGCTATGCGCGGGTGGTCCGGAACACAATTGCCGCAAACAGCACCACGGCCATGACGACGACAAGCGAACCGATGATCGGAACGGCCACCATCGACTCTCCCTTGCTGATGACGATCGCGACCCCGATGGGAAACACGATCGCTCCCACGATATGGAGCCAGCCCTGAACCGTGGCGAGAGCGCTCGCACCGGCTTGGGGAACGAGCCGGTAGTACAGGCCGAACAGGAACAGCAACACACCCCCGACGAGGTTGAAGTGCGCGTGCGCCGGCGCCATCGCAAAGTCCTGCCGGATGCCCATCTCGATCCCCCAGAGCATGCCGATCACGAGAACCACCACGCTTACGCGCATCATCAACGAGCCGATCATCAGGATGTCCTTGGTTTTGCGATGGACGACGCAAGCCGGTGGCGAGGCCGGGCTCACGTCTCTTGTCCGCCTTCGTGGCTTGAAGACGCGGTTAGAGCAAAATGTGTCCTGCGGTGATTACTAGCCCGACATCCCGCCAGTAAATCCTCCGAAGAGAGGACGAGAGTCGACGATTTCGGTCTTTCGATGGGGGACGCCGGCTGGCGAGGAGGCCAGGATCACGCCTCTTATCCACCTTTGTGACTTGAAGTCACGCAAGGGGCTGGCTTACCTGTCTCTAGGCGATAAGACCGCAAGAAAGCCAAATGGCTTGAAGAGCAGGGGCGGGAAGGACTTCTCCGGACAATGGAAGAATTTGCGCACGCGCTGGCCAATTTCGTGCGCGACCATCAGGCTTGGGCCGCGCCGATCGTGCTGGTGCTGGCCTTCGGTGAATCGCTTGCCTTCATTTCGCTGTTGATCCCGGCCTGGGGCGCGCTGGTCGCGATCGGCGCGCTGATTGGCGCGAGCGGCATCAGCTTCTGGCCGGTCTGGCTCGCAGGCGGCCTCGGCGCCGCGCTCGGCGATTGGGTCTCCTACTGGTTCGGCTACAAATTCAAGGAACAGGTCGCGCAGATGTGGCCGCTGTCGCGCTATCCGGACATGCTGCCCCGCGGCGAGACATTCGTGCGGCGTTGGGGCGTGCCCAGCATCTTCATCGGCCGCTTCTTCGGACCCTTAAGGGCCTCGGTGCCGCTCGCGGCCGGCATCTTCGAGATGCCTTACCTGCAATTCCAGATCGCCAATTTCGTCTCCGCCCTGGTCTGGGCGGCGGCGCTTCTCCTGTTCGGCGACGTCATTGCCCAGATCATGGAATGGCTCTGGCGCGCGGTCTGACCGAATAGTGGAATAAGCCGGTTGCCGCAGGGGTTAACGGGTCGATGCGCCGGTCTTCGACTGTCGCGCGGGCACGGAAACGCTGCTACAAAGGCCGCGGCAATAGATAGCGGGACAACCGCTCGCAAAGAGTCTCACAGGGAGAGAGCATCATGGATCTATCGCGACGTGACACACTTCTGGGAACCGCTGCGCTGGCGGCCGTACCGCTCATGACATCGACACAAGTGAAAGCGGCCGCGCCCGCGGCCGACAAGCAGGCGCCGAGCTACTATCGCTACAAGGTCGGCGACGCCGTCGTCACGGTCGTCTCCGACGGCAAGAACGTGTTTCCGCTGACGGATGCCTTCGTGACCAATGCCAAGAAGGAGGAGGTTGCGGCAGAGCTCGAGAAGAACTTCATGCCGCCGGGCATGATGGCGATCTATTTCGCGCCGCTGGTGATCCAGACCGGCGGCAAGACCATCGTGATCGACACCGGCAACGGCGCGCTGGCGAAAACCAACAGCAAGGGCAACAACGGCCTGTTCCACGACAACATGGCGGCGGCCGGCTTCGATGCCAAAGCGGTCGACATGGTCATCATCTCGCATTTCCACGGCGACCACGTGAATGGCCTGCTCACCGCCGACGGCGCGCCGGCTTTCCCGAACGCCGAGATTCTGGTGCCCGCCACCGAGTGGAAGTTCTGGATGGACGATGGCGAGATGGCCAACGCCAAGGGCGACCGCATGGTCGGTCTGTTCAAGAACAACCGCAACATCTTCGAGAAGGGCCTGAACAAGAAGGTCACGCCCTATGAGTGGAAGAAAGAGCTCGCGCCAGGCCTGACGTCGATCGAGTCCGTCGGCCACACGCCGGGCCACACCTCCTATGTGCTGGCCTCAGGCAACGGCAAGGTGTTCATCCAGTCCGATGTCACCAACAACCCGAACCCGTTTGCGGCGCATCCGGAATGGCATGCCTTCTTCGACCAGGATGCCGACGTGGCGGAGAAGACCCGCCGCCGCGTCTACGACATGGTGGTCGCCGAGAAGCTGCAGGTTCAGGGCTTCCACTATCCGTTCCCGGGCCTCGGCAATGTCGTGAAGGACGGCGCCGGCTATCGCGTCATCCCGGCGTCGTGGAATTCGAGCCTCTGACGTTTCCTCGTCATTCCGGGTTCGGTCCTGAGCCTGTCATCGGGCCGCGCTTTGCGCGGACCCGTTGGGACCGCCCCGGAATGACGGTGGTTTTCCTTGACGCGAGGCGGGCGCGGCCTTATAGCCGCGCCCGATGATGACGCTTTCGACCATCCTGACCGCCGCTCGCCGCCGCCGCACATCAGCGGTATGGGCGGTCGCTCGCGTCTGAGATCGTCGCCCCTGCCGCCGGATATTCGCTCCCGCGGCATCTTCCTTTTCCAGAGATACGCGGTCGTCCGGCGGCTCCTTCGTCAAGCAGGAGTTTGCTGAAGATGTATACGCCGCCACCCTTCAAGTCCGACCGGGCAGCAAGCCTCGCGTTTGCGCAGGCACGCGGATTTGCGAGCGTCTGCGCATGGGACGGCGACAAGCCGGTCGCGTCCGCGCTGCCGTTCTGCCTCAGCTTTGCCGATGACGGAACGCCGATCGCGGCTTTCCATGTCGCGCGCGGCAATGCGCTGGCCCGTCTCGCCGACGGCAAGACGCGCTGGCTGCTGGCGGTCAACGGCGCGGACGCCTATGTATCGCCGGACTGGTACGTCTCGCCCGATCAGGTGCCGACCTGGCTCTATCAGGCCGTGCATCTGACCGGTACGGTCGCTCTGATGCCGGAAGGCGAGCTGGGGGCGCATCTCGATGCGCTCAGTGCGAAGTTCGAGAGCTGGCTCGCGCCGAAGCCGCCCTGGACGGTGGCCAAGGTATCGGCCGGCCGGCAGGAGATGCTGAAGAAGGCGATCGTGGGTCTGGTGATGACGGTTGAGGCGATCGAGGGCAGTTTCAAGCTCAACCAGCACAAGTCGGATGCCGATCATGTGGCCGTCGCAAACGCGCTGGCACAACAGGATGATGCGGCGTCACGGCAGATCGCCGGATCGATGCGGGGCTTGCGGCCACTGCTGTTTGTCGGCGAAGCCGAACAGGTTTGAGAGGAGCGTGCCATGACCCTGACCGATACTCACCGGGCCGCTGCGGCGGCGACCAAGCCATCCGTTTTCGTCGACGGCGCCTCCGGCACCACCGGACTTGAAATCGCCGAGCGGCTCGCCCGGCAAAACGATGTCGCGGTGAAGAGCATCGCTGAAGACAAGCGCAAGGATGCCAGTGCGAAGCGCGCGTTGATGGAGGAGGTCGACCTCGTCATCCTCTGCCTGCCCGATGCTGCCGCAAAGGAAACCGTCGCGCTGATCGACGGCATGGGCAAGTCAGCGCCGAAAGTTCTCGACGCATCGACGGCGTTTCGGGTCGCGCCCGATTGGGCCTACGGCTTTCCCGAGCTTGCGCCCGACCAGGCCGACAAGATTCGCCTCGCGAAAAAAGTCTCCAACCCCGGCTGCTATCCGACCGGTGGAATCGCGCTGCTGCGGCCGCTGGTCGACGCCGGGCTGATGCCTGCCGACTACCCCGTCATCGTCAATGCGGTCAGCGGCTATTCCGGCGGCGGCAAGTCGATGATCTCCGATTTCGAGGGCGGCACCGCGCCTTCCTTCGAGCTCTACGGCCTCGGCTTCGAGCACAAGCATCTGCCGGAGCTGCAGCTCTATTCGAAGCTCACGCATCGGCCGATCTTCATCCCGTCGGTCGGCAACTACCGGCAGGGCATGCTGGTCTCGGTGCCGCTGCAACTCGACACGCTGCCGGGCAAGCCCAGGGGTGCCGACCTGCATGCGGCGCTGACGAAGCGGTATGCGGGAAGCAAGTACGTTTCGGTGATGCCGATGGAGAACGCGGCGACGAAGGGCGGACGGCTCGAGCCCGAAGCGCTCAACGAGACCAACAAGCTCGAGCTCTACGTCTTCGCCAGCGACAAGTACGGGCAGGCGGTGCTCGTGGCGCGTCTCGACAATCTCGGCAAGGGCGCATCGGGAGCCGCCGTGCAGAACATGCGGCTGATGCTGGGGTTGCCCGAGGCGTGATGGGCGCCGCGGACGACGACACGCTGCAATTCTACCGGCGCAATGCCGAGGCCTATGCCGGCTGGGCCAAAGCGCCGTCGATGCGGCTGAAAGGCTTTCTTGCGCTGCTGCCGCCGGGAGGGTCGATCCTCGAGCTCGGCTGCGGCGCCGGCAATCATGCGGCGGAAATGCTGGCCGCAGGCTTCAGTCTGCGCGCCACCGACGGCTCGCCCGAGATGGCCGCGATCGCCTCGCGCCGCCTCGGCCATCCCGTCGAGGCCATGCGCTTCGACGAGCTTGATGAGCACGAGGCCCGTGACGGCGTCTGGGCCAGCGCCTGCCTCTTGCATGTGCCGCGCGACGAACTCGCCGGCGTTCTCGGCCGCATCCATCGCGCGCTGAAACGCGACGGCGTGTTCTATGCCAGCTACAAGATCGGCCACGGCGAGGGCGGCCGCGACAGTCTCGGCCGCTACTACAATTATCCCTCTCCGGAATGGCTCAAGTCGACCTACGCGGCGTCCGGTGTCTGGCAGACGCTGAAGTCTGACACCAGCGAGATCAAGAGCTATGACGAGGCGCCGGCGACCATGCTGCACATCGTCGTGCGGAAGAGCAGCGACTAGCCCGAGGCGGCCCTGCTCGAAGTGGATTTCGCGCTGAGTTCGGCCGGCTGAGATGGGCCATAACGGACTTGGAAGGCGCACCCGCGAAGCGCTCCGATTTGTTTAGCGGACGAGCCCAGGCGTTTGCCCGCGTCTCCCAAAGGTTACTCCGCTTGCATTGCTGTGTCCTCGGGCGGTGAGGCTTGCGGGCGTCGACACCGCCGAGGCTCCGGCCGAAACGCTTGCAGTTGTCGGCAGGCTAAACGTTCCGCTTGGATCCCGGCCAAACCCCTCCGCGGCCAGGAATTCGTCCGGATCGAACGACCTTGGTTTGGAACTTGCGAAGCAGATCAGACACCACAAGACAAAGAGGGCAGTGGAGAGGATATTGAGTCCGACGTTGGTGCTGCCGGCTTTGAAGTCGTAAATCAAAAGCATCGCCGCTTGCAGCACAGCGAACGCCGCAATGAAGACCATATACGGCACGACTAACCACTTGCTTAGATCTGCATCGTGCCCACGACGCCACGCGATGTTCATGCGTGCGACGGCAAACACCATCATGACCACGAAGCTCGCCAGCGCCAGACCTTCACGCGGAAGGTCCCGGCTTTGACCGGATAAATCCATCAAAGCCCATTGTCGCTGCAATGCATAATGCGATGGCGATCAGTTCGGCTATCGAAATCGCAACCGAATAGAGAAAAAATCGAAGGCGTCCGATCGGTGATGAAGACATCTGCGCGCTTCCTGATCGCGCGCATGCTAGTGCCCCGCATATTAACGTCTTGTTTAGTCGCGCATCGGCTCGCCTGGACGAATCGCTACAAATTGTCGCGCCCGGCCCCCTCTGTTCCGGAGCGGACCTTGGATTTTGCTCGACCTTTTAAGCAGCAATGCCGAACGAAGCGAAAGCCCAAACTCGTTCGTTACAATTTAAATCTTCGGCAGTTCCAAATTTTTAGCGTTGCTCTTGTATGGCTGGATGCAAAAGAAGGCTTAACGGAAACGCATCATGGCTGCAGCTGATCAAACTTTCTCCCAGGCCATTGACATCTCGGGCCGCATGGTCCGGGCCGCCAACTTCGCACTGGATCATTGGTGGGTTTGGCTGCTCGCCGCCGCCGCGATCTGGCTGGCCTTGAAGATTCGCTCGCAGCACGCGTTGATCGCGCAACTCGATGAGCGGGCGGATGCGGCCTTCGGCGACGTGGACGCCCTGCTGATCGAGCGCCACACATTGATCGGCAATCTCGTGGAAATCGTGCGCGCCTTTGCCGCCAGGGAACAGCAGGTGATCCGGGACGTGCTGGATGCCCGCGTCGACGCGCTGGAAGCGATCAGCAAGGGGGGCGGTGCGATCCAGAGCGAGACGCAGATTGCAAACGTCCTGCAAAATCTGTTCACGGTGAGCGAAAAGTACCCCGAGCTTGCCAGCGGCGCCCATTACGGCACGCTTCGCAATGACCTGGTCCGGATCGAGGACCGCATCACCGCGGCACGCAGAATTCTACAATCTGGCCGTCGAGGAACTGAATTCGGTGCGCCGCGCCTTCCCCGGCAACTTCATCGCGATGATGGGACACAATCCCCCGCGCGAGAAATTTGCCCTCGGCGAGCGTCGCGCGGAGTTTGCGGAGCCGGTCAAGATCACGCTCTGATCCCAAGGAAGCGCCGCACAAGGGAGTCCTGAACCATGGCTGTTCATGGCTACGTCACCCATGCCGCCCATAACAGGCGGTACACATCGCTGCTGGTGCTGGGCTATGTCCTCGCCTTCGAGGTGATCGGGGCCGTTGCCCTGATCATGCCTCTCCTCTACTGGGACTACGAACACACCATCCTCTCGAATCCGGCGGGCTATGCGATCCGCTACGCGCTGCCGATCGGAGTGCTGGCGGCGATGACGTTCTGGTGGATCTACAGGGGTCACGCGAAGGCCGTGACGCAAGCGCTCGGCGTGCGGCTCGTGATCCGCCGGGACGAACCTCGCTTCGTGCAGATCGCCGAGGAGCAATGCACCGCGCTCGGCGTGCGCCTGCCCCGTTTCGGGATCATCGAGGCCAGCGAACCCAATGCGGTGACTGTGGGCGAAGGGCCGGCAAGAGGCCTGATCGCCGTGACGCGCGGCCTGCTCGACCGGCTCGACGACGACGAGCTTGCCGCAATTCTGGCTCACGAAGCCTCCCATATCCGCCAAGGCGATACCAGGCTGCTGGCCGCCAACCACGCCCTGATGCGCACCGCCGTCATCATGTACATGAACAACCCGCTGCGCATGGAAGACTGGCGGCAGATGGTCATCGGCGTTCTGATGCCGCCCATGCTGCTGCTGATGCTCATGGGCGGCGCGGTGACGTCGTTCTGCATCGAGCTTTCGCGCGCGGCGCGCCGCGGATTGAGACTCGGTCGCGACCACGTCGCCGACGGCGAGGCCATCCGCGTCACGCATTTTCCCGAGGCCCTGGTCAGCGCGATCGAGAAGGTCGGCGGCCGCGGCGCCTTTGCAGGCAGCCATCGTGTCGACGGCATGCTGTTCGACGGGCGCGCCGACCAAGAGGGCGGAAGTCATCCGGCGATCCAGGACCGGCTCGATGCCATCCGGAGACTCGGCGGCGACCTTATGAATCCGGCGCGGCAGCGCCTCGACACGCGCGTGGCAGCGCAGGCGGTGTTCGGAAGGCGCCCGCGCGCATTTGCCACGACGACGGCCTATCCGCTCGATGCGTTCGGCGTGCCGCTGGAGCGACCGCGCCCGCCGTCTCGATATCTGCTGTGGGTCCTTTTGACGGACCGCGAGCTTTACATGGAGTGGCACAATGCCACCGTGGCCTGGGCGGAATCGCAACTGAACCAGCGCCGCAACGTGCTCGGCCTGGCGCCAAAACTGTTGCTCCCGCTCATCGCGGCCGTCGCGGTGATGTTCTACCTCTATTGGCCGAAGGACGGAAACCTGTCCAGACTAGCGACGCTGATGAACCCGGTCGGCATGGTAGATATCGCACGGCAGACATCCGGGACGTTCTGTATGGGTCCATCCTATCCGGATGGAAAATGCAGCACCAAGGGGGCAACGGCCGCAAAGCCAAGCTCGCCATTTGTGCAAATTGGACCTGCTGGCGGTGCGACTGCCGGCAATGCCCGCGACGGTGTTTGGCCGGACGGTGAGCGTTGGTCGCCTCCGTCAAGTTTCATGCCGATCTTGCTGTTCAGCCTCGTCGGGCTCGCGTTTTTCAAACCGAAGCTGCTGCGAAAGCTCTTCGGCCATATCGAGCCGATTGAGAGCGTCCGCAGCAAGCCGCTCGAGGCCGGCTACGTCAAGCCGCCCGAGAACGAACAACGCAAGCCGCGCTGGGCCGACATCAGTGAGGACGAAATGATAGCCAGGAGCCAGCAGCTTGCGAGAAGGGAGCAGCTCAAATGGCCCACGCAGCCGCCGCCGAACGCGTCGCAGTCCGCGCCGATCTTCGGTCGGAGGAGTGCGTAGGACTGGATGGCATTCACGACTGGGCCGGCTCGCTTTCCTACGCAGTCATGCATTCCAGATTGGGAGTCCTAATCTTTCGTTAAGGGCCCTTGGCGGTAACGTTGAGAGTGCCGCTGATGTCTGCTTCTCACCGATCTGGGACATTGGGCGATAGATTTTGCTGAGATGCACAACTGCGTCGCCCCTGAATGTGATAGCCTCAACCCGTCTGAAGTCGGTGCAGGAGGGGAACCTGAGGCGGCGGGATTTCATGGCGCTTCTCGGCGGCGTGGCGGCCGCGTCGCCATTCGCTGCGCGCGCGCAGCATAGGGGAAGGATTCCGCGAGTCGGCTTCATGGGCAACTCCACGGCTGCTCTGGAGGCCAATCTCATCGGATCGTTCCGCGAGGGCCTGCGCGAGCACGGCTACGAGGAGGGCCGCAACGTCGAGATCGTGTTTCGCTGGGCGGAAGGAAGATACGAGCGGTTTCCTGCGCTCATTGCCGAGCTCGTTGCCGCCAACGTCGATGTCATTGTGACCGCCGGCACGCCCGCAGCGTTCGCGGTCAAGAACGCGACATCGACGGTGCCTGTCGTCATGGCCGCGGTCGGCGATCCGGTCGGCACCGGCATCGTGCAGAACCTGGCACGGCCCGGCGGCAACATCACCGGGCTGAGCGGGCTCGCGCCGGACCTTGAAGGCAAACGGCTGGAGCTGCTGCGGGAGATCGTGCCCCACCTTGCCCACGTCGCTTTTTTCCTCAATCCCGCGAATGAATTTCATACGGTGTCGATGCGCCAGGCGCTCGCCGCTGCGCAGGTTTTGAATATCAAGCTGCAGCCGCGTGAGGTGAGCAAATCGGAAGACCTCGACGCCGCGTTTGCCGCGATCGTCAACGAGAAGCCGGACGGCCTTCTCATCCTCGCCGACCGGATATTCCTGCACAACCGCCAACGCATGATGGATTTCGCCACCGAACATCGCCTGCCCAGCGTGAATGCCTATCGCGAACTGGTCGAGGTCGGCGGCCTGACGTCGTACGGGCCGAGCTACGAGGATATGCACAGGCGCGCTGCCGATTACGTGGATCGGATTCTCAAGGGGGCGCGACCCGGAGATCTGCCGATCGAGCAGCCCACCAAATTCACGCTCATCGTCAACCTGAAGACCGCCAGGGCACTTGGTCTCAACCTGCCGCCGACATTGATCGCTCGCGCCGACGAGGTGATCGAATAGCAATCCTGATGGCGCGTCCCGATTTAGGTGGTCACGCCCTAGAACACCTTGAAAATCGCCAGCGCCAGCACCGCCTGCGCGAGGAAGCCGACGGTGAAGGCGAGCGTGCGGAACACGGGCAGGCCGAGCGTGTACACCAGGAGATGCGCGACGCGCGCCCAGAAATACACGGCGGCGGCGTAGACCGTCCACTTGGTCGAGTAATCGAGCTGCGCGAGGATCAAGACCAGCGGGGCAAAGACGACGAGGTTCTCGACCGCATTGTCATGGGCGAACATCAGCCGCGTCGCCCAGGCCGCATGCGGCCTGTCGCCCGGCTTCGGATTGGCCATGGCGCCGCCGAGACCGCGCACCATGCAGCGATTGAGGATGTAGGGGACCCACAACAATCCCGTCAAAATCACCGTCAGCGCCAGCCAGAACAGTTCAGGCGTCATATTTCCGGGCGTCATCGTGTCCCCCTTGCTCGATTCACAAATCCTTGCGTGAGCTTATAGCCGAGCGCGAGCGCCAGCGCTACGCGCGGACCTTCACATAGCTGCCGGGTGCATCCTCGATCGGCGGCAGCGCATCGCCGCCGACCTTGCGAGCCGGCACTTCCTCGGCATCGATGCCTCCGAGCCATTCCCGCCAGTTCGGCCACCACGACCCCTTGTGTTCTTCGGCGCCCTTGACCCAGTCGGCGAGCTTGACGTCGCTTATATTGTCGTTGGTCCAGTACTGGTACTTGTTGCCTGAGGGCGGATTGACCACGCCGGCAATGTGGCCGGAGCCGGACAGCACATATTTCACCGGTCCGCCGAAGAACTGCGAGCCGTAGAGCACGGATTCCGCCGGCGCGATGTGATCCTCGCGGGTGGCGAGATTGTAGACGGGAACCTTCACCTTGGAGAGGTCGAGCAGGGTGTTGTCCAGCACCATGCTGCCGGTCGACAGCCGGTTCTCCAGATAGCAGTTGCGCAAGTAGTAGGAATGGTTTGCCGCCGGCATCCGCGTGGCGTCGGAATTCCAGTGCAAGAGGTCGAAGGCCGAGGGCGCCTGGCCCTTGAGGTAGTTGTTCACGACATAGGACCAGATCAGGTCGTTGGAGCGCAGCATGTTGAAGGCCATCGCCATCCTGCTGCCTTCGAGCACCCCGGATTCCTGCATGTCGCGTTCCAGCGTCGCAATCTGGCCCTCGTCGACAAACACCAGCAAGTCGCCGGCATGGGTGAAGTCGACCTGGGCGGCGAGGAAGGTCGCCGAGGTCACGCGCACGCGGCGCTTGTCGGCGAGCCAGGCCAGTGTGGTCGCCAGCAGCGTGCCGCCGACGCAATAGCCGGCGGTGTGCACCTTCAACTCGCCGGTGGCGCGCTCGATCACGTCCATCGCAGCGAGCGGGCCGTCCTTCATGTAGTCGTCCCAGGTCTTGGTGCCGAGCTGCTTGTCGGGATTGACCCAGGAGATCACGAACACGGTGATGCCCTGGTCGACGCACCACTTGATGAAGGATTTCTCCGGCTTCAGGTCGAGGATGTAGAACTTGTTGATCCAGGGCGGCACGATCAGCAGCGGCGTCCGCAGCACGTTTTCCGTGGCCGGCTCGTACTGGATCAACTGCATCAGATCGTTCTGGTAGATCACCTTGCCCGGCGTCGTCGCCATGTTGACGCCGACGGCAAGATTGCTCGGGTCGGACTGCCGGATCCGCAGCATGCCGTGGCCGGCCTCGATATCCTCCGCCAGCATGGTCATGCCGCGCACCAGATTGGTGCCGGAGGAGGCGACGGTCTCGCGCAGCACCTCAGGATTGGTCAGCACGAAATTCGACGGCGACAGCGCGTTGGTGATCTGCTGGACGTAGAACTCGGCCTTCTTGCGGGTGTGCGGATCGAGACCCTCGGCATTGCGCACGAGGTCCTGTGCCCATTGCTCGGTCAACAGATAGGCCTGCATCATGAAATCGAAGAACTGGTTCTTCTTCCATTCCGGATCGGCGAAGCGCTTGTCGCGCGGCGATGGCGAGATCGCCGGCATCGCGTCCTCGCCGGCCAGCCTGCGCATCGCCGAGCCCCAGAGATCGAGATAGCCCTTGGCCATCCTGGTCTGCAGATCGGAGGCGCGCTCATTGTCCGACAGCCAGTATTCGGCCACGCTCGTCAGCGTCTTGACCACCTCGGCGAGTTCGTCCGGCGACTTGTCCTTGACCTCGCCGCTCTCGCGCGGCTTGAGGTAGGCCGCAAGTGCGCGGCCGCCGCTCTCCATCGCGCGCGCGATGTTCATGGCGAACGCTTCGCTGTCGAATTTTTTCTCTTGGTTTGTCTCGATCGTGGCGTCGCTCATGGCCAAACACTAACGCTTCATTTCGCATTCGTCATCGCGCGTGATCACCTTCGCGTCAACGCCGTCAGGGTCAACGGTTGCACTGCGATAAACATCTTGCTTCTGTCATATTGCGGCCCCAAGGGTGCAATTTGCTGTTTGGGGATTAAGCATTTCGGGCGACAATAGCTCCGCCGAAATGGGGACTTCGGAAAACGGTATGTCGGTGGGTCGGCCAAAGCGGATGCTTGTCGCGGGTGTGCTCGTTGCGTGCACCCTTGCGCTTGCCGGCTGTTCCACCTCGATTGCCGATCTGCCGATCGTGGGCACGCCCGCCGATGCCCCGGCGCGGCCGAAGGAGCCGGGCAGTTACCTGCCGGTCAACAATCTGCCGCCGGACCGTGACGAGACCGCGATGGACCAGGCCACGCGCGACAAAATGAAGGCCGAACTGGCCGCGGCGCGCGACCGGCAAGCGGCCGCAGCTGCGGCGAACGCCGCGCCTGTCGGCGCCCCGAAGTGAGAATTGCTGGCGCCGCAATGCGTCCGTGGTAAAAGAGCCAATTCAACCGCCGGGGCGCGTTGATCAGCATCCATAAATCCCGCTAAACGATTGATTTTGCGTGGTTTACGGATGGTCTATCATTTCGTTCAGGAGTTCGCTTCAGAGTAGGCGAATCCGCCCCGATGGTTGCCGGAGCCTGAGGACCATGGAAGATTTTTACCGCATCCGCCGACTGCCGCCTTATGTGTTCGAGAAGGTCAACCAGGCCAAGGCGGCCGCGCGCAATGCCGGCGCCGACATCATCGATCTCGGGATGGGCAATCCGGACTTGCCGGCGCCGCCCCATGTCCTCGAGAAACTGAAGGAAGTCCTCGGCAAGCCGCGCACCGATCGCTATTCGGCGTCGAAGGGCATTCCGGGCCTGCGCAAGGCCCAGGCTGCCTATTACGCACGCCGATTCGGGGTGAAGCTCAACCAGGACACCCAGATCGTGGCCACGCTGGGCTCGAAAGAGGGCTTCGCCAATGTGGCGCAGGCGATCACCGCGCCGGGCGACGTGATCCTGTGTCCCAACCCGACCTATCCGATCCACGCCTTCGGCTTCCTGATGGCGGGCGGCGTGATCCGCTCGGTGCCCTCGGAGCCGACGCCGGAGTTTTTCGCGGCGGTGGAGCGCGCGATCATCCATTCGATCCCGAAACCGATCGCGCTCGTGGTCTGCTATCCCTCGAATCCGACCGCTTATGTCGCGGATCTCGATTTCTATCGCGACCTCGTCGCGTTCGCGAAGAAGCACGAGATCTTCATCCTCTCCGACCTCGCCTATGCCGAGGTCTATTTCGACGACAACAAGCCGCCGCCCTCGGTGCTGCAGGTTCCCGGCGCGATGGACGTCACCGTCGAGTTCACCTCGATGTCGAAGACGTTTTCGATGGCGGGCTGGCGCATGGGCTTTGCGGTCGGCAATGAGCGCATCATCGCCGCGCTGTCGCGGGTGAAATCCTATCTCGATTACGGCGCCTTCACGCCGGTGCAGGTTGCCGCGACCGCGGCGCTCAACGGGCCTGAGGACTGCATCCGCGAGATGCGCGACACCTACCGCAAGCGCCGTGACGCGCTGGTCGAATCGTTCGGCCGGGCAGGGTGGGAGATTCCACCCCCCGAGGCCTCGATGTTTGCCTGGGCGCCGCTGCCCAAGGCGTTCGAGGGCCTCGGCAGCATGCAGTTCGCAACGCTGATGGTGGAGAAATCCGGCGTGGTGGTGTCGCCCGGCGTCGCCTTCGGCGAGCACGGCGAGGGCTATGTCCGTATCGCCATGGTGGAAAACGAGCAACGTATCCGTCAGGCCGCCCGCGGAGTGCGCCGCTTCCTTGAAAGCGGTCTCGAAACGTTGCACAACGTGGTTCCTCTCGCCAACCGGCGATAATCTTTCCGCGAGTTACTGCTGTATGGTCGCCGCCCTCAAAGTGGGTATTGCGGGGCTCGGCACTGTGGGTGCCGAAGTCGTCCGCCTGATCGAGAACGAAAGCCGCGCGCTGTCGGCGCGCTGCGGTCGCGCCGTGCGCGTGGTCGCGGTCACCGCACGCTCGAAAGCCAAGAAGCGCGGCGTCGATCTGCGCGGTATCGAATGGGCGAAGAGCCCGCAGGCGCTCGCGGAGCATCCCAATGTCGACTGCTTCGTCGAATTGATGGGCGGCGTCGGCGATCCCGCCTTCTCGGCGATCGAGACGGCGCTGAAATCGGGCAAGTCGGTGGTGACCGCCAACAAGGCGCTGATCGCGCGTCACGGCCTGCGGCTGGCGCACGCCGCCGAGAAGCATGGCGGCGCGCTGAATTTCGAGGCGGCGGTCGGTGCCGCCATTCCCGTCATCAAGACGCTGCGCGAAGGGCTTGCCGGCACCGCCATCAACCGCGTCTACGGCATCCTCAACGGCACCTGCAATTACATCCTGACGCGGATGGAGCAGGAGGGCCTGTCCTTCGCCGAATGCCTGAAGGATGCGCAGCGGCTCGGCTATGCCGAGGCCAATCCATCTTTCGATGTCGACGGCCACGACACCGCGCAGAAGCTTGCGATCCTGGCGAGTCTCGCCTTCGGCACCAAGGTCGCGCAGAGCGCCGTTTATGTCGAAGGCATCTCCTCGATCAAGCCGGAAGATCTGCGCGCTGCGGAGGAACTCGGCTATCGCGTGAAACTGCTCGGCGTCGCCGTGCGCACCGCCAAGGGTATCGAGCAGCGCGTGCATCCGACCATGGTGCCGAAATCCTCCTCGATCGCGCAGGTGATGGGCGTCACCAATGCCGTCACCATCGACGGCGAAGGCATTCCGCCGATCACGCTGGTCGGACCCGGGGCGGGCGGTGCCGCAACCGCATCCGCCGTGGTCGCCGACATCGCCGATATCGCGCGCGGCGTTCGCGTCAATCCGTTCGGCCGGCCGGTCGAGCGGTTGCGCGCGACCTCGAAGGCGCCGATGGAACGCCACGAGGGCGGCTACTACATCCGCCTGATGGCGCGCGACATCGCCGGCACCGCGGCGACAATTGCGACGCATCTCGCCAAGCAGAAGATTTCGATCGAATTGATCGTGCAGCGTCACCCCGATGGCGACGCCGCGAAAGCAGCCGGGAAGGCATCGCCGGTTCCCGTCATCCTGATCACCTATGCCACCCATGAGGATGCGGTGTACCGTGCGCTCGAAGCCGTGCAGCGCGACAAGGTGATCAACGGCCGGCCGCAGGTGATACGGATCGAGAAGAATTGACGCGAAGTCCGAACGGATTGCGCGTTACAGAGTGTTTGCGGGCAACAGCTCGCCAAGAAAGTTCTGAGGGAGTGCGCCGATGTCGACCCATATTTCCGTTCCGCCGCAACTGTTGCTGGAGCGCATTCTCACGCTCGAGCTGGTGCGGGTGACGGAACGTGCCGCGGTGTCGGCTGCGCGGCTGCGCGGCCACGGCAACGAGAAGGCCGCCGACCAGGCCGCGGTCGACGCCATGCGGCGCGAGCTCAACAAGCTGCCGATCCAGGGCACCGTCGTGATCGGCGAGGGCGAACGCGACGAGGCGCCGATGCTGTTCATCGGCGAAAAGGTCGGACTCAATGCCGGCCCGTTCGTCGATATCGCGGTCGACCCGCTCGAAGGCACCACGCTGTGCGCCAAGAACATGCCGGGCGCGATCGCGACCATGGCGATGGCCGATGGCGGCACGCTTTTGCACGCGCCTGACGTCTACATGCAGAAGCTTGCGATCGGTCCGGGTTACAAGAAGGGCGTCGTCGAGCTCGACGCCTCGCCTGCGGATAACGTCCGCCGGCTTGCCAAAGCCAAGGGCGTCGAGCCCTCGGCGATCACCGTGCTGGTGCTGGATCGTCCGCGCCACGCCGAGATCATTCAGGGCGTGCGCTCGACGGGCGCCGCCGTTCGGCTCATTACCGACGGCGACGTGGCCGGCGTCATTCACACCGCGAGTCCCGAGGAGACCGGCGTCGACATGTATATCGGCACCGGCGGCGCGCCCGAAGGCGTGCTGGCGGCGGTGGCGCTGCGCTGTATCGGCGGCCAGATGCAATGCCGGCTGATCCTCGATAGCGAGGAGAAGCGCGAGCGCTCGCTCAAGATGGGCATCAAGGATCCCAAGATGATCTACGGCATCGAGGACATGGCCAAGGGCGACTGCCTGTTCGCGGCGACCGGCGTCACCACCGGTTCGCTGTTGACCGGCGTGAAATTCCGCAAGGACGGCGTGATCGAGACCGAGACGGTCGTGATGCGCTCGGTCACCGGCACCGTGCGCTACATCAAGGCCGAGCACCGCGAGCTCGAAAAATTCCATCTGGATTAACAGCCGCATTAGAACGGCAGCAGGGGAGCGAGCATGTCCGACATTTCAGGGGTGAAGGCGCTGGTGTTCGACGTGTTCGGCACCGTGGTCGACTGGCGCACCAGCCTGATCAACGATTTCACCAAATGGGCCGGCGCCAACGGCAAGACGGGCGACTGGACCGCGCTGGTCGACGGCTGGCGCGCGGTCTATGCCGCCTCGATGGACGTGGTGCGCAAGAACCCGCAGAACGGCTACGTCATCCTCGACACCCTGCATCGCCAGTCCCTGGAAAAACTGGTCGGCCAACTCGGCATCACCGGATTGAGCGATGCCGATTTGCATCACCTCACCATGGGCTGGCACCGCCTGCATGGATGGCCAGACAGCGTCGCCGGCCTGACGCGGCTGAAGACCAAATACATCATCTCACCGCTCTCCAACGGCAATGTCGCGCTGCTCACGGAGATGGCGAAGTTCGCGGGTCTGCCGTGGGACCTCGTCATGTCGGCGGAGCTGTTCGAGCACTACAAGCCCGATCCCGAGACCTATCTTGGCGCTGCGAAATTGCTCTGCCTGCGGCCGGAGCAGGTGATGATGGTGGCCGCCCACAATCACGACCTGAAGGCCGCGCAGAAGCTGGGGCTGAAGACCGCCTTTGTCGCGCGGCCGACCGAATATGGCCCCTTGCAGAAATACGATTTCGAGGCCAAGGGCGATTGGGACATCGTCGCCAAGGATTTTGGCGGCGTCGCCGACCGGATGGGGTGCTGACCGCGCTTCAAGGGGCAGGGGATAAGCGGTCGCCAATCCCTGCGCGTCTCCCTATCTTGGGAGCATCATGACGCTTCCCGCATCCGCATTGCCATCAGAGACGCCGCTCGCCTTTCTCGGCGTGCAGCACTCGCTGACGGGCAAACTCTGGCGCGACCGGCTCGACGCGCGCGGCGCGGCGCGGGCGCTTGCGATCGCGCAGCGCCATGCACTCCCGGAAATGCTGGCGCGGGTGCTGGCCGGACGAGATGTCGAGATCGACGCTGTCGCCGACTTCCTCGATCCGACCATTCGCAAGCTGATGCCGGACCCCTACACGGTGACGCAGATGGAGGCGGCCGCCAAGCGCATCGCGGACGCGGCTGTGCGCAACGAGAAGGTCGCGATCTTCGGCGATTACGACGTCGACGGCGCCACGTCGGCGGCGCTGCTGGCCTGGCATCTGCGCCATTGCGGCCTCGATCCGCTGATCCACATTCCCGACCGGATATTCGAGGGCTACGGCCCCAACACCGAAGCCGTGCGCGCGCTCGCCGCGAAAGGCGCGACGCTGCTGATCACGGTGGATTGCGGCACCACCAGCATCGAGCCTTTAGCTGAGGCGAAACGGCTCGGCATGTCCGTGGTCGTGATCGATCATCATCAGGCCGGCGATGTCTTGCCCGAGGTCGACGCGCTCGTGAACCCGAACCGCGCGGACGACATTTCCGGCCTCGGTCATCTCGCCGCGGTCGGGCTCACGCTGGTGACGCTGGTCGCGGTCAATCGCGAGCTGCGGCAGCGCGGTTTCTGGACCGCGGAAATGCCCGAGCCCGACCTGCTCGGCATGTTGCATCATGTCGCGCTCGGTACGGTCGCCGATGTCGCTCCGCTGACCGGGCTCAACCGCGCCTTCGTCGCCAAAGGCCTGATCGCGCTGCGCCGGCGCGACCATGTCGGCCACACCGCGCTGATGGACGTCGCGCGTCTCAATGGTCCGCCGGAAGCCTGGCATCTCGGCTTCATGCTGGGGCCGCGCATCAATGCCGGCGGCCGCATCGGCCGCGCCGATCTCGGCGTGCGGCTGCTGCTCGAAGGTGACCCGGTCGAGGCCGCGCGGATCGCGGCCGAGCTCGACCGCCTCAACACCGAGCGCCGCGTCATCGAGCAGGCCGCCGAAGCGCAGGCCGAAGCCGAGGCGCTGGCCGCGCTCGGGGCGGAGGACAAGGGCTCGGTCATCGTCACCGCGTCCGAAGGCTGGCATCCCGGCGTCGTCGGGCTGGTCGCGGCGCGGCTGAAGGAGAAATTCGCGCGGCCGGCCTTTGCGATCGCGCTCGAACCCGGCGGCATCGGCACCGGCTCGGGCCGTTCGATCGGCGGCGTCGATCTCGGCAAGGCGGTGCGGCAGGCGGTCGCCGACGGCTTGCTGATGAAGGGCGGCGGCCATGCCATGGCCGCGGGCGTGACCTTGCGGAAAGAACGCCTCGCCGAATTCCGCGCCTATCTGGAAAATGCGCTGGCGCGCGATGTCGCGGCCTCGCGCCATCTCAACGAACTCTTCATCGACGGCGCGGTGACCGCGCGCGGCGTCACGCCGGAGCTGGTGAAAACGCTGGACCGCGCCGGCCCGTTCGGCAGCGGCAATCCGGAGCCGGTTCTGGCGCTGCCGTCGCATCACCTGATTTTCGCCGACGAGGTCGGTCAGGCGCATCTGCGGCTGCGCTTCAAGGCGGCCGACGGCGCCATCGTCAACGCCATGGCGTTTCGTGCGGTCGGCCAGAAGCTCGGCAATGCGCTGGTCGCGCATCGCGACCAGCCCATGCATGTGGCGGGATCGTTGACCATCGATCGCTATCAGGGCAGTGAGCGCGTGCAACTGCGCGTGCAGGATATCGCGCTGCCGGACAAGGGACCGGACGTGATCCGATAAATAATAGCCAGGGAGTCACAATGGCAAGGCAGGTGGAAGGCAAGGTCGCGCTCGTGACCGGAGCAGCATCGGGCATTGGCGAGGCGATCGCCGAGTTGCTCGCACAGGAGGGCGCGACCGTCGTCGCAACCGACGTCGACGAACTCAGGGGTCCCGAGGTTGTCGGGCGCATCGCCAAGGCCGGCGGCAAGGCTGACTTCCTCGAGCAGGATGTGACCAGCGAAGCCCGCTGGGCGGAGATCGTTTCCGACATCGAACGGCGTTTCGGCAGACTCGACATCATGGTGTCGAACGCCGGCATCGGTATCGCCGTGCCGTCCATCGTCGACATGACGCTGGCGGACTGGCGCAAGCAGACCGCGATCAATCTCGACGGCGTGTTTCTCTCCGTCAAATACTGCCTGCCGCTGATGCGCAAGCATGGCGGCGGCTCCATCATCATGATGTCGTCGCTGGCGGGCCTTCGCGGCGCGGCCGGGCTTGCAGGTTACTCGGCGACCAAGGGCGGCGTCCGCCTGTTCGCCAAGGCGGTTGCGATGGAATGCGCGGGCGCGGGCGACGGCATTCGGGTCAATTCGGTGCATCCCGGCATCATCGACACCCCGATCTGGGGCAAGATTCCAACGGGCGCTTCCGGCAACATGGGCAATGCGCCGATCGATCCGGAGGAGCGTGCGAAACTGGCGACGCCGCTCGGACATGCCGGTCAGGCGCGGGACATCGCCGACGGCGTGCTTTACCTCGCCTCCGATGCGTCGCGCTATATGACGGGAGCCGAGCTTGTCATCGACGGCGGCATGTTCGCGGGCGGCGTGGCGCGCCGGACATGACAAAGTCCGGCGGCGGGCTCAGCCGTCGCGGGCTTTGGAGGCGAGCACGCGGTCGACCATGTCTGGTGCAAGCCCGAGATAATTGCCCGGCGAGGTCAGCCGCGCGATGGTCGCGCGGTCGATCCGGTCGGTGACTTGCGGATCGGCCAGCAGCGCGTCCGCAAGCGTGATGTGCTGCTCATTGGCGCGGCGGCAGGCGTCGTAGACCAAATCGTGCGCCTCCTGCCGGCCAAGCTGCGGCGCCAGCCCCATCATGACGGCTTCCGCGACGATCAGCCCGCGGCTGATGTCGAGATTCTTCGCCATCTGCGTCGTGTCGACGATCAGCCCGCCCAGCGCGAATTTGGCCTGATGCAGGGCGCCAGCCGTCAGCACGAAGCTCTCGGGGATGGCGATCCATTCGGCATGCCACGGCCCGGTGGCGCGCTCGAAATCCTGGATCGCGGCATCGAGCATCAGGCCGGCGTGCTGGCGCACGGCTTTCGAGGCGGCCAGCATAAGCTCCGAAGAGATCGGGTTGCGCTTCTGCGGCATGGTCGAGGACGCGCCGCGCCCTTTCACGAAGGGCTCGTAGACTTCGGCGAATTCGGTCGAGGCCATGATCATGATGTCGAGCGCGATCTTGCCGAGCGAACCCGTCACCAGCGCGAGGAAGTTGACGGCCTCGGCGAGCCCGTCGCGCGCGACATGCCAGGTGGATACGGGCACGCCGAGCCCGAGCTCCTCACACAGCGCCTGCTGAACCTCGAAGCCTTTGCCGCCGAGCGAGGCCAGCGTGCCGGCAGCGCCGGCGAACTGGCCGACCAGCACGCGCGGCTTCAACTGCTGCAGGCGCTCGGCATGGCGGTCGAACATCGCAAGCCAGATCGCGGTCTTGTAGCCGAAGGTGACCGGCAACGCCTGCTGCAGATGGGTACGGCCGGCCATCGGCGTATCGCGGTAGCGCCGCGAGAGATCGGCGAGGATGCGGCGCAGCTCGGCGATGTCGTGCTCGATCAGCCGCAAGCCTTCGCGCAGTTGCAGGACCACGGCCGTGTCCATGATGTCCTGCGTGGTCGCGCCCCAATGCAGGTAGCGGCCGGCCTCGCCACACTGCCCAGACATCTGGTGCACCAGCGGCAGGATCGGATAGCCGACATTGTCGGTCTCCTGGCGCAACAGATCGAAATCGAGCGCGGAGATGCCGGGATGTTTCGCAATCGCGTCGGCTGCCTCGGGCGGAATCACCCCGCATTTCGCCTCGGCTTTTGCCAGCGCGATCTCGACCTCGATGTAGCGGCCGACCAGCGCGTGATCGGAAAACACCTCGCGCATCGCGGGCGTGCCGAAAGCATCGCGGAACAGGGCGGAGTTGAGAACGGTCGTGGCCGGGGCGGCTGATGGCATGGATATCTCCAGGATGAGTCGCGCAGGTTCGCCGCTGATGTCACGAACCCTGCCGCAACCGCGCCAGCACTTTCAAGCCGCCATAACCGTCGGCCGGCTCGATGCCCATCTTGAGCTGGTAATCGCGGACCGCCTTCATGGTGTCGTTGCCGACGCGGCCGTCGGTGCCGCCGGTGTCGAAACCGGCCCTGGTCAGGCGCGTCTGCATTTCCTGGATCTCGGCGAGCGTCAGCGCGCGCTCCGAGCCGGGGAAGGGCTGGATGAAAGGCGGTCCGCCGAGGATGCGGTCGCCGAGATGGCAGATCGCCAGCGCATAGTTCATCGACGGGTTGTAGCTCCGCACCGAATAGAAATTCGGTCCGAGCAGGAATGCCGGTCCGCCCGGCTCGGGACTCCAGAGCTGCGCCGAGGCGTTCGGCTGCGGAAACGGTTGGCCGTCGGCGCGGACCGTGCCAGCGGCTGCCCACGCCGCGTAGCTGCGGCTGCCCTTCGCTGATCCCGAAGCGCGCACCTCGTAGCCCCAATGCTCGCCCGGATGATATTTGCCGCGATCGAGCAGATATTTCGCGGTCGCGCCGAGCGCGTCGTCGGGCTTGCCGAACGGCGAAATCTTGCCGTCGCCGTCATAGTCGATGCCGACATGCAGCCAGACTTCGGGCATCCACTGGGTGTGGCCCATCGCGCCGGCCCAGGAGCCGCGCATCTCCTGCGGAGTGCTCCAGCCGCGATCGACGATGCGAAGCGCGTTGATCAGCTCGCTTTCCCAATAGGGCTTGCGGCGCGGCGCGTTCCAGGCGAGCGCGGCGAGCGATGGGAAAGATCGGGCGCATGTGGTTCTGCTGCACCAGGGGATCGCCGAACGCGGACTCGACGCCCCACAGCGCCAGCAAGGTGCCGCGCTCGACGCCGAAATCCTTTTCGATCCGCGCGAACAGCGCTTCGTTCTTCTTCAGCGCCGCCTTGCCGTTGATGATGCGCCAATCGGACACGCGACGATTGATGTACTGCCAGGTCTCTTCCGTGAACTCCGGCTGGCTCGCGAACTCCTTGAACACGCTGGTGTCGGGTTGCACGTGCGCCATCGCCCGGTCCCAACTCGCCTCCGAGATGCCCTTGGCAAGCGCGCGGGCATGAAAATGCTCGCGCCAGGCATCGAAGCCTTGGGATTTCTCGGCCTGCGCGGCAAACGGCTGAGCGAACAGCGCCGTCGCCGCGAGACCGGATTGCAACAGCGTCCGCCGCGAAAGCATCTTGAGGGAATCAGGTCGGTCCATGCTGCAGTTTACGGGAGCAGGGACGACGCAGGCAAAACGATCGCGCCCGGTTCCGCCCTTATTCCTGCAAAGTGAGCGCGATATTGGACAGCCAGCGCCGCACCGCGCGCTCGTCCTTGCGATTGAGCCCTGCGGCCAAGCGCCGCTCCAGCGCCATCGCGTGCCGCCGGCATTTTTCCAGCAGCGTGAGGCCGCGCCGGGTCAAGCTCCACTGCAGCACCCGGCCGTGCACGGGATGCGGCGTCTTCCTGATGGCGCCGTCACGTTCGAGATTGCGGATGATGACGCCGACGGTCTGCGGCGTGAGCACCGCGACGCGGGCGAGATCCGCGCCCGAGAGGCCTGGATAGGCCTTCAGCATGGTCAGAACCAGGAACTGCGGCGGGGTCGCGCCGAGCTCGGCCAGCGCCCGTTCGAGCCGGAGCCGCGCGGCGGCGGCGGCCTGGCGCAGCAGATAGCCGAAATAGCCGGCTTCCCCGCGCTTGCCCCGACCGGGCGGCGGGAGCAGGGGATTTGAAACCGGCCGCACGGCGGCGGCGGGTTTTCGCGTCGACGCGGATTTTCGCGCGCGGGCCGATTTCCGGCTTTTCAGCGTCTTTGCGGCGGGTCGCGATTTCGTGTGTACCGGCAATCTTGCGCATGATATAAGGGCTCTTATAACAAATCAGGGTTCTGATATCTTGGAGACTAGCATGTTACACGCGCGCAGCGAATATGCAGCCATGAAGGCGCAGGCGCCCGACATCCACGAAGCCCTGTTGTCGCTCGGCAAGCTCGCGACAAAGGCCGGCCTCGAGAAGGAATTGATCGAGCTGATCAAGATCCGCGCCTCGCAGGTCAATGGCTGCGCCTTCTGTCTGCAATATCATATCCTGCAGGCGGAAGCGCTTGGGCTATCGAGCGACAAGATCAATCTCGTCGCGGTCTGGCCGGAGGCGCCGCAATTCTCCACGCGCGAGCGCGCTGCGCTGGCCTGGACGGAAGCCCTGACCGTGGTGGCGGGCGGCGTCAGCGACGAGGTTTACGCAGAGGCGAGCGCGGAATTTTCCGAGACCGAGCTGATCTATCTCACCTCGGCGATTGTGACGATCAACGCGTGGAATCGCTATGGCGCTGCCTATCGCTGGTCGCCGCCGGCGCGGCCGAAGACCGCTCAGGCGGCAGCGTCCTGAACCGGCAAGATCAGTTCCCGGCGCCTTCTTCCTGATCGGGCCGCGCAGTCTCCTCTCGGATCGTCGCGTTCACCACCGCGGGCGCCGCCGCCATCTCCGGGCCGAACTCGCGGCCGCGACCGCGGATCAGCCGCTCATAGGCGGAGATCAGGGTGACGTAGGGATTGACCCAGATCCAGCCGTCGCGCGTGAACACCTGCACGTCGAAATGCAGATGCCGGCTGGTGCCGTTGGGATGGTCGAGATAGTTCGAGACCACGCCGATCTTCTCGCCTTCAGTGAAGCGCCGCCCGCTCAGCAGGCCGTCGGAATCCATCGCCGACGGGTTCATGTGCATGTAGCGGAAGCGGATGTGCTCGGTGCGGGTGTTGATCTGCAGTGTCGCCGCCTGCTGTTTCGGCGAGCGGATCACGATGCCGTCGCGCACGGCGAAGATCGGCTGTTGCCTGGGGTCGCAGCCGTTGGGGCCGTCCTCCTTTGAGGGGCAAGCGCCCGGCCGGATGTCTTCGCCCTGGTGCCCGAAGCCGCTGGCGCATTGGCCGACCGAGAAGCTTCGCGACTCGCAGAAATTGTCGCGCCAGGGATATTCACCGGAGGGCAGATCCGACTTGTCGCCGCTGGTGCGGCGGCGCTGCGAATGCACGAAGGCAGGCGCCTCCAGCGGAAAGCGGATTTGCGAATAGGCGGTGAGATCGGTGTGACCGGACTGCTTGTGATAGCCGCTGCCCGTAATGATGCTGCCGGGCGAACGGAAGGTGAAATCGAGCGAATGCTCCGACGGCCGTTCGCTGACTTCGGTGGGCCGGTCGACGCGCGGCCGTGCCGGGCGTCCGCCCGCGACATGGAGGGCTTTCAGGAAACGCTCGGCGACGGGGTAGGCCTCGCGGCAGGCGAGGCGCCGCGCGCGCGGCGTCGAGTTCGAGACACTGGATCGAGACCACATAGGGCACGCCGAAACGGGTGAAGGCGTAGCGCACATAGCCTTCGCGGATGAAGCGGCGCAGATCCGGATATTGCGAGGCGAGCGATTTCACCGGCTCGCCCTTGCCGCCTGCGGGGTCATCGACATCGTAGGTCAGGAGCGAACCCGTGATCTGCACCTCGACCGGTCTCGAGAAGGTTCGTTGCGGCATGCCGGCGCCCGCGCCGGGTTCGAGCGAAAACACCGCGTCATAGCCGGACGGACCCGCATCGAAGAGATCGACCGGACGGAAGTCCGCCTGGTAGCGCGAGATCGGGAGCAACAGGCCGCCGTTGCGCCGTCCCTCGACATAAGCAGCCGCATCGAAGGGCAGCAGCACCGGCACCGGGCTGCGTCCGATGCCGGCAAAGATCGGCGAGGTCACCGCGTTGAGTTGCACCACCGCCGGCATCGATCGGGGATCGGAGGTGGCGACGCGGCGCTGGACGGCGAAAGTGAAGTCGGAAGCGACCGTGGGCACCGCGCCGATCTCGGCGCGGAGTTGGTCGAGCACCGCGCGCCATTCGACGCGGGCCACCGAGACCGGAGGCGTCAGGAATTCTTCCGCAGCAAAGCAAGGTGTGCCGGCCAGCAGCATCGCGAGAGCTGCCAGCGAACGCGTCGCGAAACCGAGCACTCCCCGTATCAACCGTCGCTCCCCCGGCGGCGAAATCATCCCCGTCTTCTATCTTAGTCCTTCGCGCGCTCCACGTAAGAGCCATCCTCCGTCAAGACCACGATCCGTGTCCCGACTGCAACATGTGGCGGTACGCCGGTGCGTACCCCGTTGGAGAGCATGGCCGGCTTGTAGGAGGACGAGGCGGTCTGGCCCTTGGTCACCGGCTCGGTATCGACCACTTCCAGCGTGACGCGCTGCGGCAACTGCAGCGAGATCGGGTTCACGCCGTGGAGCGACAGCTTCACGGTCATGTTTTCCTGCAGGTAGGCAGAGGCGTCGCCGACGATGTCCTTGGACACCTGGATCTGGTCGTAGCTTTCGGGATTCATGAAGTGGAATCCGTCGCCATCTTCATAGAGATAGGTGAAATTGCGTTCCTCCACCGTGGCTTTCTCGACCTGGTCGGTGGTCTTGTAGCGCTCGGCGATCTTTACGCCGTCGCTGATCCGGCGCATTTCGATCTGGCTGACCGGCGTACCCTTGCCGGGATGGATGTTCTCGGCAGAGACGACGACGTAAAGCTTGCCGTCTTGCTCAATGACGTTGCCCTTGCGAATAGAGCTGGCGATGACTCTCAAGGCTGTTTTTCCTGACATTCTGGCCCGGCACCGGACGGAATTTGCGGGCCTCAAGGCGATTTCGGGCGGCAACATACTGATTTTGCCGTTTAAAGCCAGCGTTTTGCCGCGTGTTGGGATGGCTCATTAATGTCCGGAAACGACCCCATTTCGCCGTGGTGGGCGGCAAGCCGACATGGCGACCGAAGGCCGTTCTTGCTGGCTCGGACGGAGATAACCAAGGCCGTGCGGTCCTGGTTCGACGAACAGGGATTTTTGGAGGTCGAGACCGGCATTTTGCAGGTTTCGCCGGGCAATGAGACCCATCTGCATGCGCCCCGAACCGAGCTGACCCGTCCCGATGGGACGCGGGCTATCAGCTATCTGCGGACCTCGCCGGAATTCGCCTGCAAGAAACTGCTCGCCGCCGGCGAGACGAAGATTTTCGAGTTCGCACGCGTGTTTCGCGACCGGGAACGCGGCGACCTGCATCTGCCCGAGTTCACGATGCTGGAATGGTATCGCGCCGACAGCGGCTACGATGCCGTGATGGCCGATACCATCGTGGTTATCGCTCATGCCGCGCAGGCGACCGGCATTGGGCAGTTTTCTTTCCGGGGGAAAGTCGCCGATCCCTTTGCCGAACCGGAGCTGATCACGGTCGCTTCCGCATTCGAGCGCTTCGCCGGGATCGACCTGTTGTCCACGATTTCGAACGGCGAGGGCGATCGCGCGGCGCTGGCCCAAGCTGCCCGCGACAAGGTGCGGCTGTCGGATGACGACACCTGGTCGGACATCTTCAGCAAGGTTCTGGTCGAACATGTCGAACCGGGGCTGGGGCAGGGGCGTTTGACGATTCTGTACGAATATCCGGCGCCGGAGGCGGCGCTGGCGCGGGCAAAGGCCGGCGATGTCAGGGTGGCCGAGCGCTTCGAAATCTATGCCTGCGGGGTTGAACTCGCCAACGGATTCGGCGAATTGACCGATGCGGCCGAACAGCGGCGACGCTTCACCCTGGCGATGGACGAAAAAGCGCGCCGCTATGGCGAGCGCTATCCGCTGGACGAGGATTTCCTTGCGGCGGTCGCGCAGATGCCGCAAGCCAGCGGCGTTGCGCTCGGCTTCGACCGGCTGGTGATGCTCGCAAGTGGTGCAACGAAAATCGATCAGGTGGTGTGGACGCCGCCTTCAGGTGAATGATGAGAGCCATAACGACACTACGTACGCCGGCCGAGCTGGTTACCCACGGCCTCGCACGTCCTGACGATTTGCCGCAGCTTGAAAAGGTCGCGGCGCGCTATGCCGTCGCGGTGACGCCTGCAATCGCTGATCTGATTGACCGCGACAACGCCGACGATCCCATCGCGCGACAATTCATCCCCTCAGCAGATGAGCTGAAGACACAACGCGGTGAAAACGCCGATCCGATCGGCGATCATACGCATTCACCCGTGGCCGGAATCGTGCACCGCTATCCCGACCGTGTGCTGTTCAAGCTGGTTCATGTCTGCGCGGTCTATTGCCGCTTCTGTTTTCGCCGCGAGATGGTTGGACCGGGCAAGGACAGTGCGCTCTCCGACGAGAGCTACGCGAACGCACTCACCTATATCCGCGACCACAAGGAGATTTGGGAAGTCATCCTGACCGGCGGCGATCCGCTGATGCTGTCGCCGCGGCGGATCAGGCAGGTCATGGCCGATCTTGCCGCGATAGATCACGTCAGGATCATCCGCCTCCACACCCGCGTGCCCGTCGCCGATCCAGCCCGCGTCAGCGCCGAGATGGTCGATGCCCTCAAGGTCGAGGGTGCGACCACCTGGGTCGCGCTGCATGCCAACCACGCGAACGAACTCGCCGCGCCCGCCCGCGCGGCCTGCGCCCGCCTGGTCGATGCCGGCATTCCCATGGTGAGCCAGTCGGTGCTCCTGCGCGGAGTCAACGATACCGCAGCCGATCTCGAAGCCCTGATGCGCGCCTTTGTCGAAAGCCGGGTCAAGCCGTACTACCTCCACCATGGCGATCTTGCGCCGGGCACCGCGCATCTGCGCACCACCCTGGCGCATGGCCAGGAGTTGATGCGACAGCTGCGCGGGCGGGTGTCCGGCCTGTGCCAGCCCGACTATGTGCTCGATATTCCCGGGGGCGCCGGCAAATCGCCGGTCGGACCGGGCTATCTGGTGCGACAAGATTCTTCGCTCTCGCCGCGTGAAGTGGCCGGCGAGATGCGCTATCGTGTGACCGATTATTGCGGCGATGTTCATCTGTACCCGCCGGAGGGAGGAGCAAAATGAGCAACATGAAGAAGATCGCGGTCTCGATGGCGCTCATGGTTCTGATCGGCGCGCCGACCGCCATCGCCCAGACCGGTACGGGATCGGGAGCGAGCAAAAGCGGCGGTCCACCGCCGGCCCCCGTCGGCCACCGCCAGCCGCGGGCCGGCGACGTGCCGAGCGAGAAGAACCTCGGCAATCCCAATGATCCCATCAACAAGGAAGATGCGATCCTCGACAAGAAGATCAAGAGCATCTGCCGCGGCTGTTAGCCGGGGCATGAAGCAAGCGGCGGCCGCCCGAAGGCGGCCGCGCAGTCGTTGTCACTCGGCAGCTTGCAGCAAGGTGATTTGCGCCACCAGCTCCTTGCCCTTTGTCTCCGGGCTGAACAGCAGGGTGATGACGAACATGATCGCGGCGCCGGTCGTCGCGATCAGCATCGGGACGGCAAAGCCGAGCGGCTGGCTGACGGCGAAGTAGGTCAGCACCGGCCCGGTGAAGCCCGCCCAGATCGCGCCTTGGTGGTAGCAGAAGCCCGATGCGGTCGCCCGCACCTCTGTCGGGAAGCGTTCGGTCAGATAACACGGATTCTGTCCGTAGATCGCGCCGAGGAAGGCGCCCTGCAGGATGAAGGCGCCGGACACCAGCACGTAGGAATCATTGAACAGATAGAACGGCGTGATCAGGGCGCCGAGCGCCGCCGGGATGATCATCGCCCATCGGCGGCCGAAGATGTCGGCGACGACACCCCAGGCGCCGCTCGCCAGGAACGCGACGAGATTGGCCA
This sequence comes from uncultured Alphaproteobacteria bacterium, assembly GCA_963795365.1. Classification (GTDB taxonomy): domain Bacteria; phylum Pseudomonadota; class Alphaproteobacteria; order Rhizobiales; family Xanthobacteraceae; genus Bradyrhizobium. The sequence goes on along the minus strand of CAWCHW010000013.1, from coordinate 69,177 downwards.
TCGCGATCGGCATGGCAACCATTGCCGCGCCGAGATGCAGGTCTTTCTGCAGGTGCGTGGCGAACATGCCGTAGACCGAGTAATAGATGACGAAACTGCTCGCCATCCACAGGCAGGCCATGATGGTGTTGCCGAGGACACGCTTTCGGAAGATGTCGAGCAGCGGGGCCTTGAACTCCTGCTTCGCTTCGCGCTGGATGCGGCGGTTCTCCACCCAGACCTTCGGTTCCTTGACGTAGATGCGGATCCACACCACCGCCAAGGCCGGCAGCACGCCGAGGATCAGCAGGCCGCGCCAGCCGATCTTGTCGTAGAGCAGCCCGTAGGCCAGACTCGACAGCAGGAAGCCGAGACTCCATGAGCCCTGCAACAGGCCGCTCATCAGGCCGCGCGAGCGGGTCGGCCAGGATTCCATCGCAAGTGCGGCGCCGGCGGGCCATTCGGCTCCCATGCCGATGCCGAGCAGCGCGCGGAACAGGAACAGCAGCGCGAAATTCGGTGCGATGCCGGCAAGCAGGTTGCAGACGGAGTACCAGAGGATCGAGATCATCAGCGGCGTCTTGCGCCCGATGCGATCGGCGAGCCAGCCGGAGCCGATTGCGCCCACCAGCCGCAGCCACAGCGTGACGGTGAAGACGGCGGTCACTTCGATCAGCGGCACGTGGAAGGATTCCGCGATCGGCACCATGATCAGAAGGAAGATGGTGAAGTCGAATGCATCGAGGGTCCAACCGAGCCAGGCCGCGATCCATGCGACCCATTGATCCTTGGTAGGCTCTTTCCACCACGGCACCACGCCGGGCACTTCAGCCGTCATCGTCATCTGCATTTCCCTCCTCTGATTATTTCAATTCATTCTCCATGAGATGCGCGGATGGCCGCCGCCGGGCAGGAATTGCCCGGACGCAATACGGCTAACCCAGTTTCATTTCAGCAAAAGCGATGACGCTCCGCCGTGACGGCGGCGAGACTTGAGCCGGGATGAAAGATCCGCGCCGCATCGTTGGCGGCTCCCAGATGTTGCACGATCTCGGTCATTCGCGGCGGCGAGTATGTCCTTACCGTTGTGGAATACAAGGGGAGCGCCGCGAAGCGCTCACCAAACTTTGGAAGGGGACGCGCTTTTGGGGACTGAGCGGCACTAGGCCGCTCAGTCCGGCGTGTTCCGATCAGGCCGATTGCTCACGAAAGCTTCCGCGCCTTGACGTCCGTCTCGCCGCGACCGCATCGGCGAGTTGTCGCAAGACCTGCTCCGTGGTCTCCCAGTCGATGCAGCCATCGGTGATGCTCTGTCCATAGGTCGGGGTGACGCCGGGCAACACGTCCTGGCGGCCGGCGACGAGGTTGCTCTCGATCATCGCGCCGATGATGCGTTGCTCACCGCCTTGCGATCTGGCCGCGCGATGTCGGCCACGACCAGCGGCTGGTTCTCCGGCTTCTTGCCGCTGTTGGCATGGCTCGCATCGATCATGATGCACTGGCCGACACCGGCTCGCGCGAGTTCGACCGAGGCGGCCTCGACGCTGTCGGCATCGAAGTTCGGCTTGCGGCCGCCGCGCAGGATGATGTGGCAGTCCTCGTTGCCCGCTGTCGCCGCGATCGCCGAGCGTCCGCCCTTGGTCACCGCCATGAAATGATGCGGATGGGAGGCGGACTTGACGGCTTCCGCCGCGATGCGCACGTCGCCATCGGTGCCGTTCTTGAAGCCGACCGGACAGGACAGGCCGGACGCCAGCTCGCGATGAATTTGACTCTCGGTGGTACGCGCGCCGATCGCGGCCCAGGCCACCAGGTCGGCGATGTATTGCGGCGTGGTCATGTCGAGGAATTCGGTGCCCGCCGGCATGCCGAGATTGTTCACCGCGGCGAGCAGATTGCGGGCAAGCCGCAGGCCCTTGTTGATGTCGAAGCTGCCGTCGAGATCGGGATCGTTGATCAATCCCTTCCAGCCGACGATCGTGCGCGGCTTCTCGAAATAGACGCGCATCACGATCTCGAGCCGGTCGGCAAGATGCTCGCGCAAGGTGGTGAGGCGGTCGGCATAATCGATCGCCGCAACGGGATCGTGGATCGAGCAGGGACCGACGATGACGAGAAGCCGGTCGTCAGTGCCGGCCAGGATGGCGTGGATGGCGTTGCGCGCGGCCATCACGACGCGCGTCGCGGTCAGGGTGCGCGGGATTTCACCCATGACCGCGTCGGGCGTACTGAGCTCCCTGATTTCGCGGATGCGGAGATCGTCGGTGGTGCTTAACATGGCTGGCTCCTGTGATGTTCAGAAGACCTGCCGGCCAACAAAAAAGCCGCCAGGTCTGGCGGCTTGGTCGGATATCCTGCTGCAATGCTTTAGATTGAGCGCGATCCTCCCGCCGCCAGCGAGCTGTCGAAGCTAAAGTACCAATAGCTGGTGGCGGCGTTGATCATGACGGCGCTATAGCCGCCCGGTTTCGCCTTGTCACTCGAAATCGGACAGGGCGGCTCGACTTTCCGCTCAACTGTTGCGCGCCGCCAACGCCACGCCGATCATCGTGGCGCCACCAAACAACAGGTTGATGCCGACCAGCAGGCCGAGCGCCCACTCGGCGGAGCCCGGCAGGCCCGCGATGATGAAGAAGGCAATCAGCAAATCCATCAGCCCGGCGACCAGCAGCCAGGACCAGCGGCCCGACAACTCCTTGCGATGCTCCAGCGCATACATGATGCTGGTGACGCCTTCGGCGAGGAAATAGGCGCCGATCACGATCGTCAGCGTCAGGACCCCCTGCATCGGACGCGCCAGCAGGACGCCGCCGGCCAGCACTGCCAGCGCCGCCGAGATCAGCGACCACCAGAAGCCCGGCATGTTGCGCGCCCAGAAGGTGACGAAGAGGCCGCCGATGCCGCTGATCAGGAACATCCAGCCGAGGAAGATGGTGATCGCAAGGCTCGCGAGCGGAGGCACGATCATCGCTGCGATTCCAAGGACGGCAAGAAGGATGCCCTCGAACAGGAAGGCTTTCCAATGCGCCTTCACCGCCGCGCTCATGTCGGATTGCAGTTTGTTGAAGTCGTGGGGAAGGGTCATGGCAGCTCTCCCGGCGAAAAGGACGACGTCGCTCAGCCAATCCTATCCTATCCTAGCTCCCCCCGGATACGGACGAAAAGCCTCCGGCCGTGTTGCGCATGCGATTGCGGCCGAGGAAATAGATCGCGGTTGTGACGATCAGGAGCGCGGCGCCAAGCACGATCGCGGCAAGTCCGATCGGCACCAGCACCAGTGCGACGTTATGATCGGGATTGAGCATCCAGTGGCGCACCGAGCTGAGCACGAAGCTCAAGCCGATGAAGCCCGCGCCGCCGCCGGCGACCAGGAGCGCCCACATCCGCCGCAATTGGCTCAGTCTTTCGCGGTCGAGCTCGGTGCGCGGAGCGTGATGCCGCGCGACGCGCCGCACCAGGCGCATCGCGAATCCGATCGATGCGAAGCCGATCAGGATGCTGGCGACGCCGAGCCAGATGCGTAACGCGGACGACATGGTCGAGGGCTGCTGCAGCATGAGCAGCGGAAAGTCGAACGCCGCATGAAGCCCGACCGGTCCCGCCACCAGCAGGATCCAGCTCGAGATGCGCGCCCAGTCGCGGTGATGGCGGTGGGCGCCGAGCGCGGTGCCGCTGCGCGCAATCGCAAGATAGGCACCGGCGATGACGCCAAGTGCGCCGTGGAACGGCACGGTCAGCACGCTGCGCAGGATCGCCAGCGATCGCCACATCTCGGCGTGCTGCACCAGATAGGCAAGGTTCTCATAGGCCGCGAAACCGAGCCCGGCAGCGGCGCCATAGACCACCGTGTCCATGGGATCGGCGGAGCGACCGCGGCGCATCGACGCCACCGCTGCTATCACCAGGATCTTGACGACTTCTTCCGGCAAGGCGACGCCGAACACGGCATGCAGCGCCTGCGAAAGCCAGGGATCGTTGGGAATTGCGATGAGACGAACGAACGGCGCGCGCGCAAGACCGAGCAGCGAAATGCTGGCCGCCCCCAGCACGAAGGCGGTCCAGATCTTGACCGGTGGTCCCGGCCGTTCGCCGGCGGCGACCACCAGCCACAATATGAACAGCGCCGGCGCAATCGCGGCGGTGCCGATCACAGTAGGGAGGGATTCCAGCAGGTGCATCTGGATGCCAAATAGACCATTTTTCCAGCTTGGCTACGCTCCAGTTACGACGGCGTTTCACCGCATGCTTGAAGCTGCCTTGCCTCTCGTGGTCCGATCCCGGCATTCGCATCCCATCGAGACAGTCACTTTTGCGAATGTTGGAATTAAAGGACCAGTAGCAAATATAAGATTCCAGTGGAGCTTTGGGTTTGACGTTCGCTTGCGAGTTCCCGTTCAGCGGGTAGCGAATGACAAATCCGCTCCCCTAGCAGCCGCGACAGATTCCGTTCATCCTTGCGTTCACCATCGCGTCATCATCGCCCCCGGTGGACTCCGTATAAACCCTGGTTCCGTCGGGATTCGTCGCCAGCGGAAGCGGCCGCGAGGGCTTCGGCAGTGGAAGCGGATAGGTGGCGATCGGCGGGTTGATCTTGTCGTAACAGGTAAGCCGCGTCGCGGGGTCGGCAATCGTCTTGCAATCCGTGGTCTCGGCGTGAGCGACCTGGCAAAACGCGTAAATCCCGAGCAATGCGACGAGAAATCTCATATCGGTCCCTTTGCAGCCGGCCAGTTCCGACCCGCCGACCTGAGCGCCCAGCGATTAGCCAATGGAATCATAGAGTTTAAACGGCTTCCTCAAGCCAAAATGCACGCATTCGGCTGCACTGTCCATGACCGGATTTGTGACCGCGGGAACCAGGCAAGGCGGTGGCGCATGATAGATATGGCTCGAGCAGGGAGGCACGCCGTGTTCTTTCGCGGAGCGGAAACGCATTCCAGGTCAGTCCTCAAGGCGGTCAGCTGGCGGGCATTGGGGACCTCTGACACTTTTGCGATCAGCTGGTTCATGACCGGACGGGCGGAGATTGCAGGCTCCATTGCCGCCATGGAAGTCGTCACGAAGGTCGCCTGGTATTATCTCCACGAGCGCATTTGGGCGCTCGTGCCCTGGGGTCGACGCCCGACCACGCCATGAAACGACGAGCCTATTGTTTCGCGTCGGCGGTCCCGGCCGGCTTCGCCTTGGCCTTGGCGGACTTGGTCGGCGCCGGCTTGGGCGCATCGGTTGAACGCGCCGCGCCCCATGGGTCGGAGGCGCCCTTTTCCGGGATGTTGCCAAGGGATCGCTGATAGGCTTCCTGCCGCAGCCTTATCCGCGGCCTTCTGCGAGTTCGTCTTTTCCTTGTCCTCTTCGCCATATCGCGGCACGTGGTTGTCCTGCGCGAACGCAGGCGCGGCGAGGGACGCGATCATGAACAGGGCGAGGACGGCACGCATCGGTTTGCTCCGGCAATTTGGCGCAGGATAGCGCAAACCCGCGCGGTGTTTGAAATGAAAAAAGCGCTCGGAACTGGCGCAGATGGCAGGTCCGTCCTTGAGTTCATTGTGCTTCAGCCCGACAGCAGACGCCGGCAGGTTTCCACGAAAACCTCGGCGCCGGTGACGATGTCGGCATCGTCGGTGTTCTCGGTCCAGTGATGGCTGACGCCGCCGATCGACGGCACGAACAGCATCGCGGCCGGCATCATGGTGGCCAGCACCTGCGCGTCATGGCCGGCGGCGCTCGGCATACGCTCCGATTTTCCGTCCGCGCAGGCCGCACTTGCGGCCTCGATCGCGTCCTGGAAACGCGCATCCATCCGTGCGGGTGCGCCGGTGCGAATGCGCTCGACCGTGACGCTGCACGGCCCGGTGCGGCTCGTCTCCGTGGCCATGCCGCGCAACCTTTCTTCCAGCCGCGCGATGACGGCGGGATCGTCGTCGCGGATCTGGAACAGCATTTCGGCACGGCCCGGGATGATGCTGGGCGCGCCGGGATCGAGCGTGATGCGGCCGGTGGTCCAGACCGTGCGGGGTCCACACACCGCCGGAAAGTTTTGGTCGATCGCGACGCAAAATCGTGCCAGCGCGAGACCTGCGTCCTTGCGGATCGCCATGCGCGTGGTGCCGGCGTGGTTCTGCTCGCCGGTAAAGGTGATGCGATATTGCCAGATGCCGACGATCGAGGTCACGATGCCGATCTTGAGGCCGCTGCTCTCGAGCCGGTCGCCCTGCTCGATGTGCGCCTCGAAATAGCCGATGTGCCGCCCGTGCTCGGCCGCAAGCCGGGGGCGGCCGGCGAGGCCCACGGTCTGCAGCGCCTGGCGCATGCTGCGATCGGCGTTGCGGTCGCGCGCGGCGTCGATGTCCGCCTCTGTCACGCCACCGACGAAGGAACGGCTGCCGAGAAACGAACCGAAATGACCTTCCTCGTCGCACCATGAGGCGACTTCGACTGCGCCCTTGATTGCGGGATCGGGATTGAGCACGCGCGCGGCTTCCAGCGCATAGACGACGCCGAGCGGCCCATCGAGCCAGCCCGCATAGTTCTGGCTTTCCAGATGCGAGCCGGCGAGCAGCTTCGGTCCGGCCTTTGCGCTGGTGCCGAGCACATTGCCGATGCCGTCGATGGTGGCGGAGAGGCCGGCGTCGGGCAGGCGTGCCGCGAGCCATTGCAGCGAGCGCATATGTGCGTCCGAGAACGTCGGCTTGTGCACGCCGCTCTTGTGCGTGCCGATCGCGCGCAACGCATTGAGATCGGCGAGCACACGGGCGCCGTCGGCGCGGGCAGTGTTAGCCATTAACCACGACCTTCATAACGAACATTTGGCCCCCGTTTTGCTCTTGAGAGCAGAACTCAGTGGACCACAAAAGACTGCCGAAAGAGAAGTACCATGCTGGGACAGACACAAAAGGGCTCGGTTCGATTTGAGGCACTTGATGCCTTGCGCGGCATTTGCGCGCTGCTGGTCGTGCTGTTCCACATCCCGATTTACCATGCGCTGAAGGGCACCGAATCCTTCGTGAACCTGCAGTTCTGCGTGGACATGTTCTTCGCGCTGTCGGGCTTCGTGCTCTGCCATGCCTACGGTGATCGGCTCGGCAATGGCGGCGAAGGGCTCCGCTTCGTTTGGATGCGGTTCGCCCGGCTCTGGCCGCTGCACATGGTCATGCTCGGCCTGTTTGTCGCCATCGAATTGAGCAAGCTCGTCTTCATGCGCGCCGATGGCTCGCTCGCACTGGATTCGCAGCCCTTCGGATCAGGGCATTCGCCGTGGGAGCTCGTCACCAACGTCCTGTTCCTGCAGTCCTTCAATCTGCATTCCGGCCTGACCTGGAACGGACCGGCCTGGAGCGCCGCGGTCGAGTTCTACGTCTCGCTGCTGTTCGCGGCCGTCATCGTGCTGTTCCCGCGCTTCCGGCGCGAGATTTTCCTGGGCCTGTGCCTCGCGGCCGGCTGGCAGCTGTTCGAGCGTTCGCCGAACACGCTGTTCGTGTCCTCGGACTGGGGCATGCTGCGCGCGATCTTCAGCTTCTTCGCGGGTGCTCTCGCCTATGACATGCGCACCCATTCCAACGGCCGGCTGGAAACGCCGAACATGCTGGAAGCATGGAGCGTGCTGCTGTTCGCAGCCTTCGTGCTGACCACGCCGCAAGGCGGATTGCAGTACGCATTTCCCGTGCTGGCCGTGATCGTGATCTACGTGTTCTCGTTCGATCAGGGCCGTATCTCCCGGCTGTTACGATCAACCGCTTTGCAGAAGCTCGGCCTGTGGTCGTACTCGATCTACATGGTGCACATCTTCGTATTCCAGATCGCGAAGATGGCGGTCTCTTACATCGGGCACAAAACCCATCTCGATCTGGTGGGCTGGCACAACAACGAGAAGCTGGTGCTGCTGGGCACGCCGGAGCAGGCGGTGTGGCTTGCGCTGATCTTCTCCGTCGTGCTCGTCGTGCCGGTGGCGGCGCTGACCTATCGCTGGATCGAGAAGCCGGCGCTGGATAAGGCGAGGCGAGGGGTGTCGATGAGGGGGATTGCTCGCGCGATCACTCGCAGGACAAGACCTGTTCAAGCGAGTGCGGCGAACGATGGCGAATGGCGCTCCCTAGCGGAATCGAACCGCTCTCTCCACCGTGAAAGGGTGGCGTCCTAACCGATAGACGAAGGGAGCAAAATCCTCGCTGATTCAATGTCTTGCGGCGAGGATTTGACCGCGTTTGACAGGGGCGATGGGCGCCCTGCAAGCCGCAGCGGCCGAACGTATAGTGGCGTTTGGCCGAGGCGGCAATGCTTTTTGGTCTGGGCCGGGAACACGGCTTCTGCATGCAAATCAACGGTTTCTAAAGCCGCTCCGGGGTAGGTCTGATGCTTCGGAGGAATGACCATGCCTGCTGCGAAGAAGCGGGAAGCCCGCAAGCTGTTGGGGCAATCCGCGTGGATCACGCTGGAGGGCGGCTTCGCCGCGCGCCAATGCGTGGTGCAGGATATCTCCTCCGCGGGTGCGAAGATTTCGGTCGACGATGCCGCGACCTTGCCGAGCACGCTGCGCCTGGCGTTTGCGCGCGATGCGCGCACCGGTCACAAATGCCAGGTGGTCTGGCGCCGCGGCCGCTCCGCCGGCCTCAAATTCGTGCGCTAGTTTGAACGCATTTTCCGCGTTAGAACGTGGAATGCGAAAACTCTCCCTCGCCATCGCTGCAGTGCTCTGTGCTTCTTCGGCGTTCGCGGACTCAACGCGTCCGCTGAAGCTCGACGCGCCGGCAACGACCGCCACGCCGGCGCCGTTGAAGGGCAAGGCCTCGTCGAATTCCTGCGCGGCTTATGGGCCCGGCTTCGTCAAGGTCGAGGGCACCGACACCTGCGTGCAGATCGGCGGCTCGATCAGCGTCGGCGCGGGCGTGCGGCGTTAAGCGATGTCGCGCACGCCATTCGATATCGTCGTGCCCGTGGTGATGTACTGCGCCATGTTGTGGTGGCTGTCGCGGCGCATGAGCTGGACGCGGCTGCTCGCGATCACGGCGGTGACGCTGGTACTGATCCTGATCGTTCTGGCGGTAGAACGCGGGTTTTAGCTCATCGCCCCGCCCAGATGCCTGGCGAAGGCCGGCCGGCTCGCAAGCTCCGCGAACCAGCGCTCGAGATGCGGATATTTCGGCTGCTTGATGCCCTTGAAGCCGAGCCAGCGTCGCGCATAGGCGCCAACGGCAATGTCGGCGATGGTGAAGGCATCGCCTTCCATGAAGCGCCGCGTCGATAATTGCCGATCGGCGATCGCCCAGACCGGCGCTTCCGCGTCGGCATCCTTCTGGATCTGGGCCCAGTCCTGCTTTTCCGGCGCGGTGCGGATGATCGCCCAGAACACCGGGCGATCGACGGGCTGCACGGTCGACAGCGTCCAGTCGAGCCAGCGGTCGACACCGGCGCGCCGCTTCGGCGCATCGGGATAGATCGGCGTGCCCTTGCCATAAGCGAGGCATAGATAGCGCATGATCGAATTGGATTCCCACAGCACGAAATCGCCGTCCACCAGCGTCGGCACGCGTCCGTTCGGGTTCATGGCGAGATAGTCGGGCTCGTTGTTGCGGCCGAACTGCATGCCGGCATCGATGCGCTCATAGGCGATGTCGAGCTCGGCCAGACACCACAGCGCCTTCTGCACGTTGACCGAGTTGGGCCGGCCCCAGATCGTCAATCCCACGGCTTTCCTCCCCGGATTTCTCGACACCTCTTATCGGAAATCGCGGGAGAGCGCGCGCAAAAAAAGCCCCGCCAGCGGCGGGGCTAGACATGCGCAGCATAACGGAGATCAGATCAGTGGCCGAAGAACAGCCACAGCAGAATGATCACCGGGATCGGCACACCCAAAAGCCAAAGCAGAATTCCTCTTCCCATCGAAGCCTCCTCGATTCCTCATGTTCGCGAAGACAACGCGGAGCCGGATGGTTGGTTCCCCGCCTGATTTACCAGTGCCCGGTGTTGGGCATCGACGACCACGGCTCGGCCGGCGATTTCGGATCGCCCTTCTGCAACAACTCGATCGAGTGCAGATCGGGCGAGCGGACGAAGGCCATGTTGCCGTCGCGCGGCGGCCGGTTGATGGTGATGCCCATCTTCATCAGTCTGTCGCAGGTGGCGTAGATGTCGTCGACCTCGTAGGCGAGGTGGCCGAAATGGCGGTCCTCGCCGTATTTCTCCTCGTCCCAGTTGTAGGTCAGCTCGACCAGCGGCGCGCCGCGCGTCTGCGGCAGCTTCTTCAGCGTGTCGAGATCCTCGGCCGCGCACAGGAACACCAGGGTGAAGCGTCCCTTGTCGTTGTCGATGCGGCGGACCTCCTTCAGTCCCAGCGCATCCTGGTAGAATTTCATCGCGGTATCGAGGTTGCGCACGCGCAGCATGGTGTGGAGGAAACGCATTTTTCTTTCTCCCTGTACGTTTGTGATCTTGAGCCGGTTCGGCGGAGGGCGGGCAACAAATAGCAGCAAATGGCGTGATAGTGCAGGCCTTTGCGTGCCGTTTGCGTGCGGGTCTGTTCTGCGGCCGTTCGCACTTTTCTGCCCTTTGCGTTCGTCTGACTTTCAAAGTGGCCGGTGAAGTACAGAGACGCCGAGAACACCTGGACGGGTATGGGGACAATGCCGCCTGGGCGAAGCTCAAGGGCGATGCGTTGGAAAGCTATCGTGTCACTTAGCGTAGCCTTGAGATCGGAGCCACGCGATCTTGCGGTCTCCGTTCATCCACTCATCAACTTCGGTCTTGCTGGTGAACCCCGTGATCTCGCGGGGATCGGCTCCGGGATAATCCGCCTGAATCGACCAGTTGTCGTCGGCGATGCGGACGGGCTTGAATGTCACTTTTGCTTTTGCCATGCCGTTCTATGTAGGCACTTAGCGAGAAAAGGAAAGTGCCGCTGTAAGGCGCGCGGCGCTCCTGACCCGCAAACAATTCAAATTGCAAGATTGGGTCGCTATGCGCAACCCCGAAGTGTCGGTCTTGACGGCAAAAGCTTTGTCCCTGACCGGCAGGGATAGAATCGTGTGCCCGTCACATCCCCGACGAAACAATCCTGAAACACGCGCGAAACCAGATTGCGTGAACCTGCGGGCCTCTCCGCTCGTCGAACCGGCACAAGGAGATTGAGATGCGCAAGATGATTCAAGTCGGTTCCAAGGAAGAAGTCGAATTGCTGTTGGCCCTTTTCGGCTCGCACGTGCAGCCGTCAAAAAAGAAGCCGCGCTGAACAAACGTCCCCTGTCGGCACAACGCGAACGATCTCGATTTCCAGCCACAAAGCGACCCCGAAAACAGATTGTTAGGATTTGTCCCGCGCTGATTTGCGCGATTCCGATTCGTTCTTTCAGAACGAAATGGAGTCAGATGCAGAACATTGCCGGTGTTGAGGTCACCGCGATCGCGGCGCCGACCACTCGTCGCCCCGACGACAATGTTCCAGTGGAAGGGAACCGGCTGCAGCCCCTCGGCGCCGGAACGCCTCCATTCAGGACAAAGGCGCCGCGGCCAGCGGGGCTTTTTGCTGCCTGGAACCGCTGTGCCCGGCAAACCACAAGTGGCGGATAACGTCGCCGCAGATGTGACCGGCTGATTGCCGCCGATTCCGCGAATCAAATAGACCGCTTGATGGGGTAGGGAAGCGGAGTGTGTCATGAGAGTGGCTTCCTTGGAGAGTGTGTTGGCCGTTGCCACCCTGGTATCGGCCGTCGTCGTCGTGCTGTGGAGTTTCAAGATTCTCTACGGCGTCTGACCAGCAGGAGTTCGCGTCGAAACAAGACCTCGTTCGCAACGAGGCCTTCGACAAGGGATCCCTTCCGCGGCGGCGGAAGCCTGCGGTCTGCGCATCAGCAATGCACCTGACCGGGCGCATCAACACTCAACCAAAGTCGATGGCGCGCAGGACGCGCGCACGCGCCTTTCGCGAAAACCGTTGCAGAAAAGAGTCACGTCCGCGTCAGCACGCGCGCGGTCGTTGAAAGTCGTTGACGGCGAGTCCGACGCAGATCAGAACAGTGTGGCATCACCAACAGCGTAAAGCGTTCGGATCGTCGTCCTGCATCTTCATGTGCAGGGCTGCTGCAAGGCTTTTTGGTTTGAGCATGCATTTGAGCTTTTATCTTGTTATCGCCGCGCTTGTCATTCTGGGCGCGGAGGTGGCCTACGCGCTCTATCAGCTGGTCAATCTGACCTTGTAGAGGCACGCGCCAGGCCGGCTTTGATCCCTAACAATCCTTTACCGCCGACCGGATAACCCTATTCAGTTACGTTAAAACCGGATCGGCGTTGCCCTTGCCGCGCGTTGCGGTACGCACAGCGCATGGGCCCTTCCTTCCACCAGGCCGACCGGCAGACCTATCGGCGCGTTGCAATCGTCGGCGCGCTGTTCTGCCTCGCCTTTGTCGCGATCAGCTTCTCGCTGCGGCCGCAAGCCGAAGAAAGGCCGGCCCTGGTCAAGGCCGACCGGCTGGTTCGCACCGCCGGCGAAGCCCGTCCCGCCAACTGAGCCGGCGCGAAAGCGGCTTCTCGCAGCCATTTCCGGCGCTATAGTGGGCCCCGGGGTGGGGAGGACGGCGTCCTCTAAGATGAAGAACGGGCTTTTTTCGATTCACGTCAGCATGCTGGATGACGTCAGGGGGCGCGACAGCGGCGTCACCATCCTGCGCGACGGTCGTCTGATCAGCGGCGGCCCTTATTTCTGGTCGATCGGTTCCTACACCGCTGACAACGGGGCCTGGAAGGGGCAGTTCACCACCAACCAGCACAGCAAGTTCAGCGATCCCCAGGTGCGCTCGGTGCTCGGCGGGCGGGAGGCGACGAGCGGATTCACCGGGACCTACACGGATGACGGCGCCGAGATCTTCGGGACGACGTTCGTCGGCAATCGCAGCCTGAGTTTCCGCGCCACGCTCAAACGCCTGCAGGATCTCTAGCGGTCTGCCTGCTCGTGCTCGGCGGGTGATTTCGCATAACTCGCCACGCCGATGAAACCGGCGAAACCGAGAACATCGAGCAGGACTTCCAGCCAGGGCGGCATGTCGCGCCTCAATCGGTTCGGTCCCCGGCGAGCAGAGACCCCGCCGACATTCCCTCTGTTCGAGGGGAACGTCGACGGGGCTTATGCTCTTGCCTCTCCAACGTCGGCCCAACGTAGCAGCGACGATTTCGTTCCGCGTCTTAAGATTCGTTCATGACTGAAAGTTAAGGCGTTTTCCCGCTCACGGGCGGGTTCCTCGGGCAACCACGCGCGCTGCGAGGCGTTGTATTGCAGCTCACGATGGAGGATGGACATGAGAAAGACATTGGCAGTTCTGGCGACGGTTGCAGCCGTTGGCGCCGCCGCAGTGGCGGCTCCGGCGCCCGCCGAGGCGCGCGGCATTGGCCCGGGCCTGGCGTTTGGTCTGGCGGCCGGCGCGCTGACCGCGGGCGCGATCGCGGCAACGCATCCGTACTACGGTTATGGCTATGGCCCGGGCTACTACGGCCCGACCTACTATGCGCCGGGTCCGTATGCCTATGACGGCGGCCCGTATTATCGCCACCAATACTATCGCCACTGGTAACGAGCGTTACCGATGAGAGCGAAAGCCCGGAGCCATCGGCTCCGGGCTTTTTCTTTGCGTAGTTTTATATTTGGGCATGATCTCCGCGCAAACGCCATGCGTTTGTCGCGAGGGAAAACCGCTTCACACTTTTCCGGATCATGCCCTACGACCAGAACGGCTGCGGCCCGGTGGCGCAGGCATTGCGCAAGGTAGTGACGAAATATTCGTCGCGCTCGCGCTCGAATTTCTCCTGCATCGCCTTGAAGCTCGCTACCCGTGCGGCGATCTCCGCACGTTCCTTCGCCAGCCGTTCCCTTTGTTGTTCCGTAAAGCCCATCCCTTAGCTCCGCGAATCTTTGTTGGTCCCGCGAGCATTGGCGTCCCGGATTGGGGCGCGATTGCGGAAAGCCTGGTGCAGCATTGTGATGTGCACATGAGGTTCAAAGACTTGCGCTGTTGGAAATTTGCATCGCCGCGAAAATTTTTCGTTTCCTGTGCGCGTGGTGGAAAAGCCGCGCCATGTTGTTGTGAGCGGTGGGCCGAGGGAATAGCAAAGGCGCAGGGGTAGAGGTGGAGGGCCACATGGCAAAGATCGATCTGGATTCGCATTTAGATTCTCTCGGCATCGACGAGCTCGTGAAGCTGCGCGAGACCATCGACGTCAAACTGCAGGAGAAAGTAGCTCACCGTCAGCTCGAGCTCGAAGCGGAACTGCAAAGACTTTCGGAGTTCGGCAAGCCGGCAAAGAAGGCCGCATCACCGGCTCCCAGGCCGCGGAAGAGCGAGGAGAAGCGCGCCGACGAACCGCGTGGCGAGGGGCCGCGCCCGGAGCAGCCGCCGGCAGCGGAAGCCGCATAGGGTTGCGCATCGGGCAGGGAGGGCGTGCGAGCGATGTCGGCTTCCACGTGCTATAGACGACACGGCCTCCCGACCTGGTGGAGCGGATTTGACGTTCGCGACCCGACCAGCCACAAACGCGAAACGCGAACGTCAAATCCAAAGCTCCACTAGAATCAATATTTTGCTAGTGGTCCTTTGATTCCAACATTCGCAAAGTGCTTGCTGAGGAGGGGTGCGAATGTTGGAATCGGACCACTAGCGGATATCGCAGAGATGATTGCATCGGATCTTCAAAGCGGGGTGGAGCAGCTCGGCGAGTTGATCGCCCGCTCCTCCATCATCGTTCCCTTCACCGGCGCCGGCATTTCCACCGAATGCGGCATTCCCGACTTCCGCTCGCCGGGAGGCCTGTGGACCCGCAACCGCCCGATCCCCTTCGACGAATTCGTCGCGAGCCAGGAGGCCCGCGACGAGTCCTGGCGCCGCCGCTTTGCGATGGAGTCGACGTTCGCCGCTGCGAAACCCGGCCGCGGCCACCGCGCGCTGGCCTCGCTCTACCGCGCCGGCAAGGTGCCGGCCATCATCACCCAGAACATCGACAATCTGCATCAGGCCTCGGGCTTCGCCCCCGATCACGTCATCGAACTGCACGGCAACACCACCTATGCCAAGTGTATCGGTTGCGGTCGGTCCTATGACCTGGCCTGGGTGAAGAAGCGCTTTGACGCCGCCGGCGGCGCGCCCGATTGCACGGAATGCGACGAGCCGATCAAGACCGCAACCATCTCGTTCGGACAGGCGATGCCGGAAGACGAGATGGTCCGCGCCACCGAGCTTTCGCAGCATTGCGACCTGTTTATTGCGATCGGATCGTCACTGGTGGTCTGGCCGGCCGCCGGTTTCCCCATGATGGCCAAGAACTGCGGCGCGAAACTCGTCATCATCAACCGCGAGCCGACCGATCAGGACGACGTCGCCGACCTCGTGATCCGGCACGACATCGGGGAAACGCTCGGTCCATTCGTCGGAAATTGATTCGTTTCTGTGCAAGACTGTTCATAGGTTCCGGCAAATCTGATTTTTATCTATGCGCCGGAAGCGGGAGTGTTATCTTTTGATTCGTAGAGATTCGCGCGTCATCAACAACAAATGCAGGTGAACGCGTGTTCCGGTGCCGTTGCCAGCGCGGCGGACCGCTTAAAGGGATGTGTGAGGTCCGGGGTTATGGGGTCGGACGGATTTGAGTCCAAGAAGCTGGGGGTGCCGGGGCCAGGCGGGGCAGCACCTCAAAGGCTCGGGACAGGCGACTATCCTGCGGGCGCGGGACGCGATGCAGCCTTCGATGCAATGTCGGGTCTCGGCGAGGCGACCAACCTCGTCGAAATCTCCGGCGTGATCAAATGGTTCGATGCATCAAAGGGCTACGGCTTCATCGTACCCGACAATGGCTGGCCCGACGTGCTTCTGCATGTGACCGTGCTCAGGCGCGACGGCTATCAGACGGCCTATGAAGGCGCTCGCGTGGTGTGCGAGTGCGTGCAGCGCGCCAAAGGCTACCAGGCCTTCCGCATCGTCTCGATGGACGAGTTGACCGCGATCCATCCGGCGCAGATGCTGCCGCCGCGCACCCATGTGACGGTCACCGCGACCAGCGGGCTCGAGCGCGCCCAGGTCAAATGGTTCAACCGCCTGCGCGGCTTCGGCTTCCTGACCTGCGGCGAGGGAACGCCCGACATCTTCGTTCACATGGAGACGCTGCGCCGCTTCGGCATGACCGAGCTCAGGCCAGGTCAATATGTGCTGGTCCGCTTCGGGCCGGGTTCCAAGGGCATGATGGCGGCCGAAATCCACCCCGAGACCGGGCCGTCGGCGCTGTCGTCGCACTGAGGGGCGATTTCCAACGATTTTCGCGATGAAATCGCCGCAAGATGCGCGTTCCTGCGTGCATCGGAGCCGCCGCCGCGCCTTGCTGGCCTCGGTCCGACCGTGTATCGACACCATATTCTCGGCATCGGGGTATAGCGCAGCCTGGTAGCGCGGCAGTTTTGGGTACTGCAGGTCGTTGGTTCGAATCCAGCTGCCCCGACCAAACCGCTTCTCTTGTGTGAGGCGCAGCGCGGCGGGAGTCACAGTCCGCGCGATCTCCCGCGCGCCGATCACGGAGATGTTGTTTCCGACAGGTCTCGCCCATCTCGCGGACCAAGATATGCTCCGCGTGTTGTTCGCGTCTTTTTGAGGAGGAAACAATGAAAACCAAATCGTTTCTCGCCGCCGCCGCTGCTTTCGCTTTGGCCATCGCCGGTCTGTCGATCCCGTCACCGGTCTTTTCGGGCAAAGCGCTTGCGCAGATGACCGACCCCAATGGTCAAGCCGCCAAGGGCAAGAAGGGGACTGGCACGGCCAACGCCGACAAGCCGAAGGGCAAGCTGTACAAGAGCCCTGGCGACCGCTCGAAGTGCCGGATGGGCAACTGCTGATTTAACTTTTCAAACAGCGTGGTCTTGTTGGCCTCATGGTTCGAGACGCCGCTCTGCGGCTCCTCACCATGAGGGTTTAACTCGGAGCAACTTACTGAGACCTCATCCTGAGGAGCGGCCGACAGGCCGCGTCTCGAAGGATTGCCGCGACAGGAAGGCAGCCAGAATTTCGCATTCCCGCGGCGCGATTTGCGTCCGAGCTTTGCGTCTCGTTGTCCCTCGTGAAGAGGAGGGCGCAGGGAATGCCGGGCGCTGGCCGCACCCGCAGCCTTGTGTGCTGAAAGGGTAGAGGGAGTTGGACTTACAATATCCGCGCGCGCACGACGGTCACCAGAATCTCCGCCAGGATCACCACGGCAAAGATCGCAATCAGCACGACGGCGACCTGGTCCCAGTACAGCAGGTTCAGCGCGGTATCGAGCGCGACGCCGACGCCGCCGGCGCCGACGATGCCGAGCACGGCCGACTCGCGGATGTTGATGTCCCAGCGAAACAGCGCGATCGACCAGAAGGCGGGACGGACCTGCGGCCAGTAGCCCCACAGCAGCGTCGAAAGCTTCGAGGCGCCGCTTGCCGTCAAGGCCTCGATCGAGCCCTTGCTGGATTCCTCCAGCGCCTCGGCGAACAGCTTGCCGGTGAAGCCGATCGAGCGGAAGGCGATGGCGAGCGTACCCGCGAGCGGGCCTGGACCGAAGATCGCGACGAACAGCAGCGCCCACACCAGTGAGTTGATCGATCGCGAGGTCACGAAGACGAATTTGGCAAACAGGTTGAGCGCGAGATTTGGCGTGACGTTGCGGGCGGCCAGCAAGCCGACCGGCAGCGCCATCATGATGGCGATGATGGTGCCCAGCGTCGCGATGTGGAGGGTCTCGATGAGCCCCTTGAGGGTCGGTCCGATATAGGACGGGTCCGGCGGCCACATCCGCCTGAAGAGATCGACCATCTGGTCCGGCGCGTCGTAAAGAAATTCGGGAATGACGTCGATGGTGCGCAGCGAGGCGACGAGTGCGGCGACCGTGAACAGATAGAAGCCGAACCGCGACAGCCGCTGCAGCGGCGTGAAGCGTTGCCAGTCGCGCTGCAGGCTCTCGGCGACATTCACTGGAACACCCGCCGGGCCCAGCCGGACACGATCTCCGCGATCATGATCAGGCTGACGATGACGATGAGGATGGCGAGCACGACGTCGAAATCGAAGCGCTGATAGGCCGTGAACAACGCGGCGCCGATGCCGCCGCCGCCGACGATGCCGACCATGGTCGAGTTGCGCAGGTTGGAATCGAGCTGATAGGTGGCAAAGCCGATGAAGCGCGGCAGCACCTGCGGCTGGACGCCCATGATCAGCGTGCCGAGGAAGCCGGCACCGGTCGCGCGCACGGCTTCGACCTGCTTCAGCGAGATTTCCTCGATGGCTTCCGCGAACAGCTTCGAGATGAAGCCGATCGAGGCGACGATCAGGGCCATCACGCCGGCCAGCGCGCCGAAGCCGATCGCCTTGACGAACAGGATCGCGACGATGATCGGGTGAAAGGAACGGCACAGCGCGATGAACGCGCGTGTCGGCCAGCTGATCCAGGCAGGCGTCAGGTTTCGCGCGGCCAGCAGCCCGACCGGAAGCGACAGCAGGATGCCGAAGAAGGTCGCGATGACCGCGATCTGGACGCTTTCGAGGATTCCGCTGGCGATCAGCTCCCATCGGCTGAAATTGGGCGGAAACATCCGTGCCAGAAAGCGGTGTCCATGTTCGAGGCCCGCCGAAAACCGTTCTGCGCTGAAGCCGAGCTGAGAGCCGGCATAGATGACATAGAGCAGCAGCAACAGCCAGCCGATGCGGGCAGTCCAGTTCGGCGCAAACGCGACGCGCGGTGCGGGGGAAGGTTGATCCGTCATTCCATCCAGCTTTCGCCGCCATAGATGGTCTTGAGGTCCGCGTCCGTCAGTCCGTCCGGCGGACCGTCATAGACGACATGGCCGCCGGTCATGCCGACGATGCGCGATGCGAAGCGCCGCGCCAGCTCGACATTGTGAATGTTGACGATGACGGGGATCGCGCGCTCGCGCGCGACGCTCTGCAGGATATCCATGATCTCGACCGAGGTCTTGGGATCGAGCGAGGAGGTTGGCTCGTCCGCGAGGATGATGTCGGGTTCCTGCATGATGGCGCGGGCAATGCCGACGCGCTGGCGCTGACCGCCGGACAGTGCATCGGCGCGCTGCCCCGCGAAGCCGGGCAGCCCAACAGAGTCCAGCAGGTCGAAAGCGCGCGCGATATCGCGTTCGGGAAATTTCCGCAGCCAGGCGCGCCACACCGGCACATAGCCGAGCCGGCCGCACAGCAGGTTCTCCATGACCGTCAGGCGTTCGACCAGATTGTATTCCTGGAACACCATGCCGATCCGGCGCCGGGCGCTCCTCAAGTGCCGGCCGGACAGTTTTGCCAGATCCTGCCCGCGAAACAGGATCTCGCCCGATGTCGGAGCTACCAGCCGGTTGACGCAGCGGATCAGCGTGCTCTTGCCGGTGCCGGAGGGACCGATGATGGCGGTGAGCCCGGAGCCCGGAAAGGTCAGGTCGATGCCGCGCAGCACCGGCTGACCCTTCCGGTATTCTTTGGTGAGTTTGCGCACGACGAGCGCGCGATCGTCGCCTGACACGGACGAAGCCGCTTCCGTCGCCATTTTCGGTATCATGGCTTCTTGGATTGCTCCGCCTTCTTCTTGGCGGCTTCGGCTTCGCGCGCGGCTTCCTTCTCATAGGCCGCCTTGTTGTACGGCGTGCCGGAATCTTCGGCGACCTTGCGGATGATCGCCCAGTCCTTCTTGTAGGTAATCGGGAAGAAACGGTCGTCGCCCTCGAAATCCTTCTGCATCTCCGGCGGGAAGCGGAAGTCGTAGAAGCACTGCTTGAGCTTGTCGGCGAGTTCCGGCTTCAGGTCGTGCGCATAGGCAAAGCCCGAGCTCGGGAAGGTCTCGCTGCGATAGATGATCCGGAAATTGTCATGTTTGACGGTGCCGCGTGCCGCCATCCGCTCGAACACGTCGGAGGCCACGGCTGCCGCGTCGTAGTCGCCGGAGTCGACGCCCAGCACGGACTTGTCGTGACCTCCCGAGAACACGATCGGATAGTCGTCGCCGGGCTTGAGGCCTTGTTCGGGGAACAGCGCCTTCGGGGCGAGATTGCCCGAATTGGACGAGGGCGCCGTATGCGCGAGTTTCTTGCCCTTGAGATCGCTCAGTTTCTGATACGGGACTTGATGCCTTGACGATGACGATGAGGTTGTAGCCCTCGACGCCTTTTTCGGTGCCCTTTGCGGCAAAGGGAACGGCGCCCGCCATATTGACGGCAAAGCCGACTGGGCCGGTCGAGAAGCCCGCGACCGTCAGGCGGCCGGAGCGCATCGCTTCGATCTCCGCGGAGTTCGACTGCACGGGGTAGTAGACCACGCGCTTGCCTGTGCATTTGCCCAGATATTCGGTGAAGGGACGGAATGCGTTCTCATAGACCGCGGGGTCCTCGACCGGCGTGTAAGCAAACACGATCACGCTGGGGTCGCGCGTCTTGGCGGGAACGTCGGCAACGAGATCGCCGTCGGCGTCGCAATAGGCTTCGTCGAGTTGACCGCGGCTGGAGCAGGACTGCGCTGATGCGATCGACGGGAACAGTAAGCCCACGGCGAGGGCTGCGTAACAAAGCGAACGCGTCAGCAGCGTCATATCGTTTCCTTCCCAGCGTTTCTGTTGTGCGCCGCACGCGTCGATCGCAATCCCTCGTCTTTCCAATCCTGGATCGAGGACTAGGAAAAATCGGACAATGAGGTCGACCGGCAGCCCGGCAGGTTATATGACAGTTTTATGACAGCGCGCCTGCGCTGTCGATCAGCAATGCGCGCGCAATGCCAGCAATAAGGCGAAGCGGACCAAAGGTCCGCATGGGAGGTTTTATGCACGCCAGGGATGAAGGCAAGGCAATCCGTACGCCGCGCAAACTCGATCGGCGTAGCCTGCTCATCGGCGCCGTCGCCGCGCCGTTCCTGGTTCGGCGTGCTGCCGCCGCCGAAGCGGTTCGTGCCTATTCGATCTGGCCGGAGAATTACGCGCGGCCGATGCTGGAAGCCTTCGAGAAGGCGACCGGCATTCATGTGAACTTCGTGCGCTTCTCATCCGGCGAAGCGTTGGCGCGTTTGCTCGCGGAGAAGAATAATCCGCAGGTCGACGTTCTCTTCGGCGGTCCCGTCGAGACCTTCACGGCCGGCGAGGACCAGGGCATCTTCGAGGCCTATTCGCCGCCGAGCGCGGCCGATCTGCCCCAGCGCTTCAAGAGCGCAAAGGGCATGTGGACCGCGATCGCCGACGATCCGCTGGTGTTCATGACCAACACCAAATTCCTCGCCGAGCACAATCTTAAAGCCCCGGCGTCCTGGGACGATCTGCTCGATCCCGCCTACAAGGGCCAGCTTCAGATGGCGGACGCGCGGACCTCGGGGACCGCGGTGACGCGCATCTTCTCGATCCTCCAGGTCAACAATCGCAACGAAGACGCGGCCTTCGGCTATATGAAGAAGCTCCGTCAGCAGATTCAGTCCTATACCAAGAGCGGCGGCGGCGGCACGGTGCCGGTCGGCCTCGGCCAGGCCGCAGGCGGCATCTTCTTCATCGTCGACGCGCTATTCACGCGGCAGAAGGGCTATGACGTGCAGATCTCCTTCCCGAAGGAAGGCATTGGTTCGGCGGCCGAATGCATCGCGCTGGTCAAGGGCAACAAGAACACCGTGGAGGCAAAGAAGCTGATCGATTGGGCGGCAAGCGCCGACATGCAATCGTTGCTCGCGCCGAACAAGATCAACTTCCTGCCGGCCAACGCCAAGGTCGCGCCCGATCCCGATCTGGCGGCGATCCTGAAGAATGCGAAGATCATCGAGATCGACGACAAATGGGCTGGCGAGAACCGCAAACGCATCGTCGAGCGTTGGGTGGCTGAAGTGCTCAACGCCGGTTAGGGAATGGCGCTCGCCTCCACACGACCGCGCTTCGCGCTCCCGGACTGGGCGGTGAGGGAGGGCGGCCTGCTTTTGATCTGGCTGTTGCTGCTGCTCTTCGTCGTCTATCCCCTGGCCATGCTGTTGCAGCGCGCGGTGTTCGATGACGGCGGGCTCTCGCTGGGGGCTTTCACCGGAGCGCTGAAATCGCCGAACAATCTGCGGGCGCTCCGCAACAGCCTGGAACTTGCGGCGCTGGTGGGATTAGCCGGGACCGCGATCGGCTTTGTCTTTGCATTCACGGTCGAGCGGGTCAGGCTTGCGGCGTCGTTGCGCTGGCTGGTCGACCGCGCGACATTCCTGCCGCTGATCTCGCCGCCGTTCACGACCTCGATTGCGATCGTGTTCTCGTTCGGCCCGCGCGGCCTGATCACCTACGATCTTCTCGGCTTGCAGAACGTCAAGGTTTACGGCTTGGCCAGCACGTTCGCGGCGGAGACGCTGACCTATTTCCCGATCGCCTATCTCGCCCTGCGACCGATGCTGGCCTCGATCAGCAACTCGCTCGAGGAGGCCTCCTTCAGCCTCGGCGCCTCGCGCTGGCGGGTGTTTCGCACGGTGACATTCCCGCTGGCGATGCCGGCGATTGGCAACGCCTTCCTGCTGTTGTTCGGCTCCTCACTGGCCGATTTCGCCACGCCCCTGATCCTCGCCGGCAGCGACTTTCCGGTGCTGCCGACCGAGGCCTATCTGCAGATCACGGGGATGTTCGATCTGCGGAGCGGCGCGATCCTGTCGCTGCTGCTCTTGGTGCCGGCGGGACTGGTGTTTTTCGCCCAGGAATGGCTGGTGTCGGGTCGTTCCTACACGACCGTGACCGGCAAGGCCTCGGCGAGTGCGCCGAGGAACTCGGTGTCGACGATCGCGGCGGCGGGATTGCTGCTGTTCTGTGCGTTCGTCTGCGGCGTCATCGTCTATTTCTACGCACTGCTGTTCTACGCCTCGATCGTCCAGGCGTTCGGCGCCAATCACACGCTGACTTTGGAGCATTACCGGGTCATCTTCAGCGAGGGGCTGCCTGCGATCAAGGATACGCTCATCATCGCGCTGATCGGCATGCCGCTCGGCGGATTGTATGGCGTCGTCGTCGGATATCTGGTCGGCCGCGGCGCCTTCATCGGCCGCAAGGCGATGGAGCTGGTGAGCATGTTGAACTATGCCTTGCCGGGCACCATTGTCGGCATCGCCTATCTCGTCGCCTTCAACGACAAGCCGATCGCGCTGACGGGGACGGCGACCATCCTGATTGCCTGCTACGTCTTCCGTTACAGCCCGACTGGAATCCGCACGACCGTCGCGCTCCTGAAACAGGTCGACAGGAGCATGGAGGAAGCTTCCGCCAGCCTCGGAGCCGGTAGCATCTACACCTTCCGCCACGTGATGCTGCCGCTGATCATGCCGGCATTCTTCGCCGGTCTCGGCGTGGTCTTCATCCGCTCGATGACGGCCATCAGCGCCACGATCTTCCTCGTTTCCCTCAATTGGACGCTCATCACAGTCAAGATTTCTCGAAAACATGACGGAAGTCGCGCTGGGGCCGGCCGCCGCGTTCTCGGTGTTCGTGATCGTCGTCGTCCTTGTCGTGACCGAGTTGCTCAACCGCGTGCTGTTTTATCTGACCGCGCCCAGCCTGCGCATCGGCCGCATCGGAACCTGACGCATGGACACATCTTCGCTCGGCATCCGGCTTGACGGCGTGTCCGCCACTTTTCGCCATGCACGCCGGGCAGACGTCACGGCGGTGCGCGATCTCGACCTCGATGTCCGGCCCGGTGAGTTTCTGACGCTGCTGGGCGCCTCGGGCTGCGGCAAGACCACGGTGCTGCGCATGATTGCGGGCTTCCAGCGGCCGAGCGCAGGCCGGGTGCTGTTCGGCGAGCACGACGTGACGGGAGATGCCGCCAATCGGCGCGACGTCGGGTTCGTGTTCCAGAATTACGCGCTGTTTCCGCATTTGTCCGTGTTCGAGAACGTGGCCTACGGACTGCGGGTCAAGCGACTGTCGAGCGCGGACATCCACTCCTCCGTCGAGGCGGGCTTGCGGCAGGTCGGCCTCGCCGGCCTCGGTGACCGCATGATCTCGGAATTGTCCGGCGGGCAACAACAGCGTGTTGCGCTGGCGCGTGCGATCGTGATCCAGCCCCGGGTGCTGCTGTTCGACGAGCCGCTGTCAAATCTGGATGCGCAGCTGCGGGTCCAGATGCGCAGCGAGATCAGGCGGCTGCAGCGGGAATTGAAGATCACGACCGTCTACGTGACGCACGATCAGGAAGAGGCGATGGCGATCTCGGATCGCATCGCCATCATGAATGCCGGCCGGATCATCCAGATCGGGACCGCGGAAGAGCTCTATCAGCGGCCGAGTTCGGCCTTTGCCGCGACATTCCTGGGCGAGGCCAATCTCATCAAGTGCAGGATCGTCGAGGTGGCGATGGACCTGCTGACCCTCGGCATCGGCGATGCGCGCTGGGTTATTGCCACCGCGGCACGGGGCTCGGTCGGAGCTGATGTCGAGGCCGTGGTGCGTCCCGAGGCCATCAAGCTGGCGACGACGGGGAGGGGACTTGCCGGGCAGATCGTGTCGGCGACCTATCTGGGATCGAAGGTCGACTACTTCGTGCGCGTCGGCGACCAGACACTCAGGGTCGTGCAGTCCGATCCGGCAATCGGATCGCGCTTTGCCGAGGGGGCGAACGTGGATGTGCTGCTGCCGCACGCCGGCGTGCAGGTCCTCGCATCTGCACCCGGCTAATGGCGGATTGCATCGGCTTTGCCAGGCTCTCGCTACTTCGGCGGTCTGCCGCGTTTGACGTATGGAATCCCCTGCGCATCGGCGGCCTTCCGCAACAGACCGGCCTTTTTCATTGCCTCTGATTTTGCGGCGCCGGGCGGCATGGCGCGCGCCGCTTCCAAAGCCTCTTCGGCTTCGGAGTCCAGATCACGATCGTCCTTGTTGCGTTGTTGCGGCCATGGCTCGTCGATCGGCGTTCTCTGCGGTCCGCCTGTGCGCATGAGGAAACGGGAAAAAGTGGTAAACGTTCCAAATCCCAGGAACTTTCCGGTTCGACCGCACGTTTGTCGGGTCGCGTTGGCGCGGCTGGTCGTGACGGCGTGTTGCATCTGGAGGAGGAGCTTTCCATGGACGGTATCATCTATCTCGTCGGATTGGTCGTCATCGTCATGTTTGTCCTGTCGTTCTTCGGCCTGCGGTGAGGCCATGACAATCATCGAACCCGCGCCGACTGAACCGAGAGCGGTCGCCCGGCCGCCGCTCAGCGGCTGGACGCTCGAGTGGTCTCCGATCGTTCTGGGCGCGCTGACGGCTTCAGCGGTGTCCTCTATCCTCGTCACCTTTGGAGCTGCCGTCGGTCTCGGTGTGAGCTCGGCCTCGCCGACCTGGCGGGACGCATCCGTCGCGCTTTGGCTGCTGTCGGGTATCTTCCTCGTGCTTCAGGCCCTGCTCAGCTTTGCGTGTGGCGGCTATCTCGCCGGACGCACGCGATCGCCTTACGCTGCGGCCGCGGCCGAGGACGTGGAACGGCGCGACGGATTGCATGGCATCGCATCCTGGGCTTTGGCCGTTCTGATCGGCGCCATCGTCATTGCCCTGGTGGGCATGGCGGCAAACCGGCCCACAGCCCTGACGGCACCCGGCGACCACGTCCGAACCGTCCGTCTTGAGCTACGAGCTCGACCATCTGTTCCGCGCACCGCGGCGATTGCCCAGCGCGGAAATCGCGGCGGTCCGGGCTGAAGCGGGCCGTATCCTCCTGACGTCGTCGAGCCACAGTGGAGTGACCGTCGATGATCGCGCCTACCTTGTGCAAATGGTGAGCGCGATAACCGGCTTGACGGGAGCCGACGCCGAACGTCGCGTCGATAGCGTCATCGCGGATTCGCGGAAGGCGATTTCAAACACCCGCGCGAGCACCATCATCCTGGCTTTCTCTCTGGCGACATCGTTGCTGCTCGGCGCGATTGCGGCCTGGGCGGGGGCAGAGGCCGGCGGTCGCCATCGTGACGGGATGCCGCTTCCCCGCTGGATGGTGCATTCGAGCCGGTTCAATCGCCGCCGAGTTGCGTGGGAGCGTCCGGCCCAGATGCCATAGCGTTCAGTGCATCTCCGGCGCCGCGGCTTCGGGTTGCGGCGCCGGGTGCAGGAAGGATTCGATCATGTCCAACGCGGGGATGGCCGTCTGCATCGGGCTTGTCCTCGGCTTGATGGTACATCCCGCCGTCGGCGCCGAGATGAACGCCGCCGCGATCAACGCCGCGGAGCCGTCGGGAAAAGCGGTTTCGGACAGCAAGCCGACACCCCTGGGCGTGCGGCTGCAGGTCCTGCTCGATCGCGCGCGCTTCTCGCCCGGCGAGATCGACGGCAAGTTCGGAGAAAATGCCAGGAAGGCGCTCCGCGCATTTGCCGAGGCGCAGCAGCTGCCCAGCTCGTCGACCGTATCCGAGGACGTCTGGAAAAAGCTCGGGGCGGACCAGCGGCCCGCGACCACCGGCTATACCATCACCGAGAAGGACGTTGCAGGACCGTTTCTGCAGAGGCTGCCGAGCAAGCTGGAGGATATGCAAGATATCCCGAAATTGAGCTTCACCAGCCCACGCGAGGGATTGGCCGAGAAGTTTCACATGAGCGAGGATCTGCTTGCGATGCTCAACCCCGGACAGCGCTTCGACCACGCCGGCGACAGCATCGTGGTTGTCGACACCGGCAGCGCAGAGGCAGGGAGCGCTGCGAAGGCCGACAGGGTCGAAGTCGACAAGGCCAGGCAGACCGTGAAACTGTTCGACAAATCGAACGCACTGATCGGATTCTATCCGGCGACCGTCGGAAGCGAAGAGAAGCCGTCGCCGACCGGTAAGCTGAAGGTGACCGAAATCGATCCCAATCCAAATTACCGCTATAATCCGGACTACCACTTCAGGGGTGTCCGGTCGCGCAAGCCCTTTACGATCCAGCCAGGCCCGAACAACCCGGTGGGCTCGATGTGGATCAACCTGTCGGCCGAAAGCTACGGCATTCACGGCACGCCTTCGCCCGGCAAGGTGTCGAAGTCGGAATCCCACGGCTGTGTCCGGCTCACCAATTGGGACGCCGAACGCGTCGCGGAACGCGTGAAAAAGGGCACACCGGTCGATTTCGTGGAAAGCCCGCACTGATTTGCGACTTGCTGCCCCGCCGATCGGAAATGTCGCAGGGCGGCGCGGCTTTGATCTAAATCAAATGGTTACGAATTGAGCCAATGATTGGAACGGTGTCGGTTTCTTACGATTGATGTTTCAAAGCACGGAGGAACGCCACGATGTTCTGGGTCTATTGGGATACGGCGTGGTCGATCATATTCGGCGGCATCATGTTCACGACCATCGTGACCCATCCGGATGCGGAGTTCGTCGAGGTGCACTTGCAATCGCGCGCCTATCCGCGGAGCCGTGAATTTTGAGCTATCGCGGCGTTTCACGCGAAGTACCCTCGCTGGTCGACGGGGATGCGCTGACCTGCCGGTGCTCCCGTCAGCCTGCGACGATTTCTCGTATCCTGCGGGCGAGCACGTCCATTTCGAACGGCTTTGCGATCACCTGCATTCCCTTGTCGAGGCGGCCGTTGCCGACAACGGCATTCTCCGCATAACCGGTGATGAACAACACCTTCAACTCCGGCCGAAGCTGGCGAGCGGCGTCGGCAACCTGGCGGCCGTTCATGCCGTTCGGAAGCCCGACGTCGGTGATCAGGAGATCGATCCTGGAAGGCGATTGCAGAATTCGCATCCCTGAGGGCCCATCCGAAGCCTCGACGACGGCGTAACCGTGTTCTTCCAGAACCTCGGAGATGAGCATCCGAATGGTTGGCTCGTCATCAATGACCAAAACCACTTCACCATCGCTGGTAGGCCGATCCTCGCGCCGCGGTGTGAAGCCGTCGTCCTCTTCGGCATTGCGATCGTGTTTCGGCAGGTAGAGACACATGGTCGTGCCCTTTCCCAGCTCCGAATTGATATGGATTTGTCCGCCCGACTGCCGGGCAAAGCCGTAGATCATCGACAAGCCGAGTCCCGTTCCCTGTCCGAACGGCTTTGTCGTGTAGAAAGGCTCGAAGGCGTGCGTGATCACGGCGGGCGTCATGCCCGTGCCGGTGTCGGTGACGCGCAGCGACACATACTGGCCCGGCGCCAGTTCGAGTTCCTCCGCGGACCGTTGATCGAGCCGTATGTTGGCCGTCTCGATCGTCAGGCGGCCGCCGTCGGGCATCGCATCGCGGGCGTTGATGCAGAGATTCAGCAGTGCGTTCTCAACCTGATTGGGATCGACCAGCGTCGACCACAGTGCTCCGGCTCCGATGACCTCCATTTGAACCGCGGGGCCGACGGTCCGCCGGATCAATTCTTCCATGCCGGCGATCAATCGGTTGAGGCTGGTCGGCTTGGGATCGAGCGTCTGCCGCCGGGAGAACGCCAGCAGACGGTGCGTCAGCGCTGCCGCGCGTTTGACCGCATTCTGCCCCGCGGTGAGATAGCGATCCACATCGGTCCGTCCCCGCGCCATGCGAGACTGGATCATTTCGAGGCTGCCGCTGATGGCGGCCAGCAGATTATTGAAGTCGTGCGCGATGCCGCCGGTCAGTTGACCGACGGCTTCCATTTTCTGCGATTGCCGCAGGCTTTCTTCGGCCTCGGCGCGTGCGCTGATCTCCGTGGCGACGCGCTCTTCGAGGGTCGCCGCCAGGCTGCTCAGTTCTTCAAGGCGCGAACGGGCCTCGTATTGACGGCGGCGTCCGCGTATGGCGGTCCGGACCACGCTCGCCAATGTCGTGGGATGGAATGGTCGCTCCAGAAAGGTGACATTCCCGAATGCTTCCGCAAGGCGCGCTGCCAGCGGATTTTTCTCGGGACCGCCGCCGTGCTGCGTCAGGATCACGATTGGAAAATCCGACCACGGCGGCTGATGTGACACGAAGTCCGCGAGTTGCCGCAGATCGGCGGTCTGGACCGCTTCGTCCGCGATGATTGCAAGACCGGCTCCCGCAGCGATGTCATCGCAAAGCGAAGGCAGATCGCGCGTGCGCTCCGTTGCAAATCCGGCCGCGGAGAGAATCCGGGCGGCAATCTCCGCGTCGCGCCCCTTCGGCGCGAGGATGATCGCTCTCTCGGACAGACTGCCGGCGCCGGTCATTTGGTTTTGCCGCCTATCAATGTCCCCTGGTCACCGACGTAGTTCGGCACCCCGCGCAAGACGCCGTGGAATGCTTCCAGGGGCTCGCCCATCGTGAGGCCGGCATTCGAAATCCGAAACTCCCGGATGGTCGATTCATGGAAGCCGGTGCGCTTCTTGATCACCGACATGGCGCGGCGAACCCGTCCCATCGCCTCGAAGTAGCGAAGCAGGATGACGCTGTCGGCCAGATAAGTCACATCGACCGGCGTCTGCATATCGCCGACCAGCCCGTGCTGGGCGACCGTCATGAAGGTCGCCGCACCCTGCCGGTTCAGAAATTGCAGCAGTTCATGCATGTGAAGAATGAGCGAATTTTCCTCCGGCATCGCGGCCTGGTAGCCGTTGAGGCTGTCGATGACGACGGTCCTGATCTTCTGGGTTTCGACGATTCTGCGGACCCTGTGGGCGAATTCGCCGGGCGAAAGTTCGGCCGCGTCGATTTGCTCGAGGACGATATTGCCTTTGTCGCGCTCGGACTGGATATCGATTCCCATGGCTTTCATGCGATCGAACAGCAGTCCAAGCTCCTCGTCGAAGATGAAGAGCGCAGCTTTTTCGCCTCTTGCGATCGCGGCCATGACGAACGTCATGACGACGAGCGATTTGCCTGTTCCGGCCGGTCCCAGGATCAGCGTGCTTGAACCGGAATCGATCCCGCCGCCGATCAAGGCATCCAGTTCGGCGATGCCGGTCGAGAACTGCATGCGGGCAAACCGTGTGACGTGTTCCGCCGCGACCAGCCGCGGGAAGACATTGACGCCGCCCGTCGTGATCGTGAAATCGTGGAAGCCGCCGCGGTACCGCCGCCCGCGATATTTCAGCACGCGCAAGCGTCGGCGCTCGGCGCCGTATGCCGGCGCCAGCTCTTCCAGCCGGATGACGCCATGGGCCACGCTGTGGACCGTCTTGTCGTTTGCTTCCGCGGTCAGGTCGTCCAACATGATCACCGTCGCGCCGTGACGGGAAAAGTAGTGCTTGATCGCGAGGATCTGGCGCCGATAACGCAACGAGCTCTGGGCCAGCAGGCGGATTTCCGAGAGGCTGTCGAGAACCACGCGCGAAGGCTTGATGCGCTCGACGGCGTCGAAAATCTGGCGCGTGGTTTCACCCAGCTCCAGATCGGACGAATACAGCAGGCTCTGTTGCTGTTCCGAATTGAGCAGGCTCTCGGGCGGAATCAGTTCAAACACGGAGATTTCGGGGCCCAGTGTCCAGCCATGGGACAGGGCGCCGTCACGAAGCTCGGCCTCCGTCTCGGATAACGTGATGTAGAGGCACGTTTCGCCCGCCTTCGCCCCCTCGAGAAGGAACTGCAGGGCGATGGTGGTCTTTCCGGCGCCGGGTTCACCCTCCAGAAGGAACACGTGCCCGCGAGAAAGCCCGCCCTGGAGGACATCGTCCAGGCCTGAAACGCCTGTCGCCGCCTGATTGGCCGAAGAGGTCATATTTCGCCGTCCGATCCGACCTGCGCGCGGGCAATTTCGGACGCGACGAACGTCGCATCCGTCGGGATGACCGGCATGGAGATGTGTCTCTGGAAGCCGTACTGGCCGGCGTGGGTGAACGGCAGCTGCCAATGAAGGCTTACGCTTCGGATGGTATCCTGTCGACAAGGAACCAGCCCGGTCAGTCGCAGGCGCCGGCTTCTGCCGAGGCGCCAGCGCCGACCGGAAGCGCCTGGGCCAAAGGCCGCTCCAACCCGGCAAAGCCTCACGCCGGATGCCCAGCCTTGCCGCTCGCGTCGACATCGATATCGCTGCGCTTGAGCAGATAATCGAGCCCGCCGACGCGGTACCAGCGATAGCCATAGGCTTCGATCAACAGGGTATGCCGGCCGCGTTGATCGGCGCGGCTGTGGTCTTCGGTGAGAAGATTGACCAGATGCTTGCCGGTCTCGCCAGGCAGGCCGACGGCAAAGGAAATCTCGCGCGGCTTCTCATCGAAATTATGGACGAACAGCACCGAATTGTTGCGCCAGTCGTAGCGGACGATCAGGATCGCGGGGTCGCGCGTCGCGATCACCTTGAAGTCGCCCCAGCCGATCTCCGGCACCTCCTTGCGCATCCGGACGATGCGCTCGGTCCAGTTCAGCATCGAATTGGGGTCGCGCCGCTGTTTGGCGGCGTTGACGTGCTCGTAGCCGTAAGGGCCGGCATCGATGACGGGCGCGCATGGCTTGTCGGCCTGGGTGAAGCCGGCGTGCGGCTCGCTCGACCATTGCATCGGCGTGCGCGCGCAATTGCGCTCGGGCAGGCTCAGGTCGTCGCCCATGCCGAGCTCGTCGCCGTAGCGGATCACGGGCGTGCCGGGCAGGGTGATCATCAGGCTGTAGGCAAGCTCGATGCGGCGCCGGTCGCCGCCCAGCATCGGCGCCAGCCGCCGGCGGATGCCGCGGTCGTAGAGCTGCATGTTCTTGTCGGGACCGAATGCCGCAAAGACCGCATTCCGCTGCGGCTTGGTCAGGCGGCCGAGATCGAGCTCGTCGTGATTGCGCAGGAACAGGCCCCATTGCGCGGTGGCCGGCCGTGGCTTGGTTGCGTTCATCGCCTTGGCCAGCGGGCGGCAATCGGCGGCGGCGAGCGCATAGAACAGATGCTGGTTGACGTGGAAATTGAACATCATGTGCATGCGGTCGCCGTCGCGGCCGAAGTACTCCATGTCGGTCTTCGGCAGCACGTTGGCTTCGGCGAGGATGATGGCGTCGCCTTCGCGCCATTGCAGGAATTCGCGAAACGCGCGCAGCATGTCGTACTGTTCGACGGGCTTGTTCACCTTCGCGCCCTTGGTGGCGATCACGAAGGGCACGGCGTCCATGCGGAAGCCGGAGACGCCGAGCTGGATCCAGAAGCCCATGATCTTGAGGATCTCCGCCTGCACCAGCGGGTGCGAGGTGTTGAGATCGGGCTGGAAATCGTAGAAGCGGTGGAAGTACCAGGCGCCGGCCTCCTTGTCGCGCGACCAGGTCGATTTCTGCACGCCCGGAAACACCATGCCCTTGCCGGCATTGGCCGGGCGCTTGTCGGCCCAGACGTACCAGTCGCGATGCGGCGAGTCCTTCGCGCTGCGCGCCGACTTGAACCAGGCATGCTGGTCCGAGGTGTGATTGACGACGAGGTCGATGATCACGCGGATGCCGCGCTGCTTGCAGCCATGGGTGAACTCGACGAAATCACCGAGCGTGCCGTAGCGCGGGTCAACGCCGTAGTAATCCGAGATATCGTAGCCGTCGTCCTTGCCGGGCGAGGGCTGAAACGGCATCAGCCAGATCGCGGTGATGCCGAGCCCGTGCAAATAGTCGAGCCGGCGCAGCAAACCCTTGAAATCGCCGATGCCGTCGCCGTTGGCGTCCATGTAGGTGCCAACCGACAGGCAATAGATGATACCGTTCTTGTACCAGAGGTCGTCGATCATGCGAGCGGCTGCGCTTGTCCGGGCCAGAGCACAGATCGATAAGTGATGAGTGGCGCCTGAGTTCCCGGACCCGCGCCCGCGACGAGCAAGGAGGTGCCCGTGATTACAAGATATTCCGATCACGCCGCCAATGAGCGGACGTTTCTTGCCTGGGTCCGCACCGGGATCGCGACGATCGCCTTCGGCTTCGTGGTCGAGAAGTTCAATTTGTTCGTGTTGGCCATGGAGAAAGCCAATCAGGTCACGCGCAGCGAGCATCGCGTGCTCGGCAAGCTTTCGGGTCTGCTGGGTCAATATGACGGCTCCGCGCTGATCCTGATCGGCATTGCCTTGATCGCGGTCGCCGCATTCCGCTTTATACGCACCGGTCGGCTGCTCGACGACGAGCAGACCCATTCGGCGACCAACATCAGGACCGAGCTGATCCTGTCGCTGGTGCTGATCATGGCGGCGCTGGCCGCTTATGTGGCGCTGGACTAACGGAAGGGCCGAACATGCATCTCCGCACAAGACGCCGCCTGCACGCGCGCCCGACGGGCAGCATCGAGCGAGGATTGTTCGCAGCGATATGCGCAGATTGCGGTGCTGGCGATTCCCGTCCCGGCGTTTGCGCAAGTTCAATGGAAGATGGCGACCGAATACCCCGAGAACAATATCTCGGGTGTCGGACTGGCAACGTTCGGGAAGTTCCTTGCGTTGAAAACCAACGGCTATGTCACGACGGTGAACGCATTCGACAATGCGATGAAAATCAGCTCGGGCGAGATGCTGCGAGCAGCACAGGACAACCGCATCGCGGGCGGTGACGCGTTCGCGGGGCTGCTCGAGGCGACCGATCCGGTCTTCGGCCTGTCGTCGCTGCCGTTTGTCGTGCAGTCGGTCGATTCGGCGATCGCGATGAACGCAAGAGCCCGACCGCTTTATGAACGAGCCCTCGCAGCGCGCCGCCTCAAGCTGCTTTACATGACGATCTGGCCGTCGACCGGAATATGGTCGGATCAGCCGCTGCGGAGCGTCGACGACCTGCGCGCGCTGGCGGTCAGAACCTATGACGACAGCTCGACCGGAGTGATGCGCGCCGTCGGCGCCGCGGCCGAATTGCTTCCTTTCAACGAAGCCATCGCCAGGGTGAGGGAGCACAAGTTGAATGCGATCCTGACGTCCGGCGACGGCGGAGCGGGACGCAAGCTTTGGGACGATTTGCGCCACTTCACGCCGATCAACTACGCGATCCCTGTTTCGATCACGTTCGTGCGGCAAGAGGATTTCGAAGCGTTGCCAAAGGAGGTTCAAGACCAGGTCGAAGCGGCCGCCGCCGAGACCGGCAAGAGCCAGATCGAACTCCTCGCCGATCGTACGGCAGAAAACTACAAGCGGATGCGCTCCAACGGCGTCAGCATCGACGAACCGGCTTCGCCCGCCATCATCGCTGCCCTCAAAAAGGCCGCCAGTGCTCCAATCGCTGCCTGGCAGGCGAAAGTGGCTCCCGAGGCAGCCGCGATTCTGGATGGGGCCAATCGGCAGTAGACGACCCGCAACCGTGCGTTCGCGACAATTGCAGACCAATCGCCGCTTCCGGCAGCGTGCATTCGCGATAGTTGGGCAGTCCCGTGCAAGACCGTGGCGAAGCCCTCGTGCACCATGACCATGCCATTATTCGAAAAGGGACATGGCCATGGGTTCGATCTTGCAACAACTGCACTGGGGCAATTTGCTCGCCACGGCGAGGGGCATGAGCCTGGTGCCCTATCTCGCGATCGCGGCGTTGATGGCGTCCTTGATCTGGACGGTCTTCATGTCGGATGCCGGCTGGAAGCCGGAAGCGCCCGACGTCGGGATTGTCGCGATGGTGTTCGGCATGATGTTCTCGCTGGTGGTGGGAACAGGCGTGATGACGCTGGTGTTTTACGACGACCGCCGCGGCTAAGCGTATCGCGGAGTCCGTTTGGCTCTGGACAAGCTGAGCCGGATTGCGTTTGGTCTCCTCCAACGTCAAGGGAGGAAACCATGGACGCATGGATCATCGACGCCTGCCGTACCCCGCGCGGCATCGGCAAGGCCGGCAAGGGCGCGCTCTCAGGGATACATCCGCAGCAGCTTGGCGCGACCGTGTTGCGCGCGCTGGCCGAGCGCACCGGGATCGACACCGCAGATGTCGACGACATCGTTTGGGGCACCAGCGCACAGCTGGGGCCGCAGAGCGGTGACCTCGGGCGGATGTCGGCGCTCGATGCCGGCTATGACGTGAAGGCGAGCGGCGTCACGCTGGATCGCTTCTGCGGCTCCGGAATCACCAGCGCCATCATGGCGGCCAATGCGATCATGGCGGGCGCCGAGGATCTGGTGATCGCCGGCGGCACCGAGATGATGTCGATGGAGGGACGGCGCAGCGGCGGCGGGCCGTTCATGATGGACGCCGGCAATTTACGCCTGCGCGCCCGGCATCCGCAATCGCATCAGGGCGTCTGCGCCGACGCGGTGGCGACGTTGGAAGGCATCACGCGGAGGATGTCGACAGGCTCGGGCTGGAAAGCCAGAAGCGGGCGGCGCACGCGATTGCGAATGGCTATTTCGACAAGAGCCTCGTGCCGGTCTATCGCGAGGACGGCAGCCTCGCGCTCGACAAGGAGGAGTATCCGCGGCCGCAGACCACGCTGGAAGGTCTCGCCGCGCTGAAGCCGGCATTCCCGGCGGTGGCGGATTATCCGCTCGACGACAAGGGCACCACCTATCGCAACCTGATCCTGCAGAAGCATCCCGGTCTCGAGATCGACCACGTCCATCACGCCGGCAATTCGTCCGGGGTGGTCGACGGCTCCGCGGCGATCCTGCTGGCGTCGCCGGAATATGCCAAAGCGCACGGGTTGAAGCCGCGGGCGCGCGTCGTGGCGGCCGCGAATATGGGGGACTCGCCGACGTTGATGCTGAATGCGCCGGTGCCGGCCGCGAAGAAGGTGCTGGCGCGCGCCGGCTTGAGTATCGACGATATCGACCTGTTCGAGGTCAACGAGGCGTTCGCGGTCGTCGCGGAAAAATTCATCCGCGACCTCAAGCTCGACCGCGACAAGGTCAACGTCAATGGCGGCTCGATCGCGCTCGGCCATCCCATCGGCGCCACCGGCTCGATCCTGATCGGCACCTTGCTCGACGAATTGGAACGGCGGGATTTGCGGCGTGGCCTGGTGACGATGTGCGCCGCCGGCGGCATGGCGCCGGCGATCATCATCGAGAGGGTATGACGCGTAGGGGGAGAGACGGGATGCGCCGGAGATTGATCGGCCTGCTTGCTCTCTTGAGCACGGCGGTGATCGCCCTGGCCGGCACGCCCGGCCAAGCGGCCTCTTATCCCGAGCGGCTCATCAAGCTCGTGGTGCCGTTCCCGGCGGGCGGTCCGACCGATGTGGCGGCGCGGCTGATCGCGCAGGCGATGTCGTCGCGGCTCGGCCAGCCCGTTGTGGTGGAGAACCTCGTCGGCGCCGGCGGGCGGATCGGCGCCAAGGCGGTCGCAGGCGCGAGCCCGGATGGCTACACGCTGCTGCTCGGCGGCACCAATGTGAACGCCATCATCGGCGCGCTCTACAAGGATATCGGCTTCGATCCGATCGCCTCCTTCACCCCGGTCGCGGCTGTTTGCACCGACACCATGGCGCTCGCGATCTCGCCGAACCTGCCGCCGCAAACCTTCGATCAGTTCGTGCAATACGCAAAGGATCGTCCGGGCAAGCTGACCTACGGCGCGGTCTCGGGGATCTACACCCAGTTCGCCGCCGATTTCTTCAAGGTGAAAACCGGCACGGAGATCCTGTTCGTGCCCTACAAGGGCGGCGCGCCTGCGATCACCGATCTGCTCGGCGGCCACATCGACATGGTGTTCAACAACAAGTCGACGCTGCTCACCCACTTCAAGGCCGGCAAGCTGCGCCCGCTCGCGGTGACCAGCAAGGCGCGCTGGCCGGAGCTGCCTGATATCCCGACCATGCAAGAGCTTGGCGTGACCGGATTTCCCACCGAGGTCTGGTTCGGCGTGCTGGCGCCCGCGGGCACGCCCGCTGCGATCGTCAGCACACTCAATGCTGCCGTCAACGATGGTCTCGCGTCGGCGGAAGTGCGCGCCAGCCTCGCCGAACTCGGCCTCGAAGCCAAGATCGGCAGTCCGCAGGACTTGGCTGCCGCGCTGGGCGAACAGGCGCGCGACTGGAAGACCGTGATCGACACGATCGGATTCAAGGCGGAGTGAGACGCGAAGGGGGTAGCCCTTCGTCATTGCGAGGAGCGAAGCGACGAAGCAATCCAGACTATTTCCGCGGAGAGACTCTGGATTGCTTCGCTTCGCTCGCAATGACGATCAGCCGTCGCCGGCGTCGCCGACCTTCGGGCCGCGGCCGAGCGCGAACTGGCCGACCGGACCTTCGTGATGGAAATCCTGGCCGGTCATGCGCGCGAACAATTCGATATTGCCGGTGCCGATGGCGCAGCCGCCGAGGTTCATGTCGGTCGCGGTGAGATAGAGCGTCTGCAAGAGCGCGCCGACGTCTTTGAGGATCAGCGAATAGGCGATCGCGCTGTACTTCCAGGCGATGCGAGGAAAGCGCGCGGCGATGGTGAACAGGATCTGCGGCGCCATCGGCGCGTCCAGCGCGAATTGCGCCGCCTCGAACTGCATCGAGATGGCTTGTTCGTCGACCGGGATCGGCGTCAGCGCGTGGCGCTCGGCGTCATAGTGATAGAGGCCGCGCGGCAAGTCCCTCGCAGGCGTTGACCGTGAGATAAAGCTCGAGCTCGTAGCCGCTGCCGGCAGACGGGTAGGGCCGCCGGGTGTAGGCGATCTCCGGCCCGACATCGCCATCGCCGAAATCGAGCGGTTCGCTCCAGGTCCATTGCACGCGCGCGGCACTTTCGAGGAAGCGCGCCAGCTCGGCCAGCGTGATCGGCTGCGCCTCGTCGAAGTCGCGGGTGGAATGTCGTTCGCGCAGCAGTTTCACGAAGGCGGAGGGTTCATCGGTCACTGCGAATTGCTGCAGGTCGATCGCCTCGCCGCTCCATGGCGCGCGCACCGCCGGCGGCGGCGCAATCGTGTCGATATGGGGATATCGCCCGCCGACCGGGCTGGACTGCCGCCCTTCGGTCGAGCGGGAGTGAAACAGCAGATCATGGAAATCCCAGACCACCAGTTGCTCGTCGCCCTCGGACGGACGCAGGCCGTCGCTGTCCTTGCCGACCCGGAACAGGACATTGCAGTCGAGCAGCAGGCCGATGAACTCGAGTCCGGGAAACCCGGGCTGCCCGCGCAGCGCGCCGATCTTTTGCGGCGATGACAGTGTGGCGATCAGGCTCGCGAGCCTGGGATCGCAAATCTGGAACAGCGCGGCCGATCGCGGCGATTCCAGCACCATGTCATTGTTGCGTCGGCGCAGATAGGCAAAGCGCGACAGCACGATGGTGTCGGTCGCCGTGCACTTCGCAATTTGCGGCCAGTAACCGGCGACCTGCGGCTCGATGATCGCGAGGTCCTTGTTCGCTGGTCCCGAAGCGATATTCCAGCAGGCCGGTTCGCGCCAGCCGCTCGACCAGGAGCGCGATCTCCTTGTCGACCAACTTGCGCGCGGACGCGAAGGAGGCGAACGGCAGGCCGGCGCCGATGGCTTGCGCCCGCTTCAGCGCATCGATGCTGTACTTGCCGAGTGGAAGCGAAAATTCGTCGAAGCTCGCGGTGACGTTGCCATCGGCCTGCGCCTGCAGATGCACATGCGCATTGAGGCGGGCGAACAGGCCCGGCGCCGCCGACGCTTTCCGCTTTCGCTTTTTCACAGGCCGGCGCAAGGACGCCTCAGGTGTGCGGCAGGAAAGGCGTCAGCTCGCCTTCCCTGAGCGGCTTGTCGAGCAGGCCCATCTTCACCGGGACATCGTATAGCCGGCCGGGCGCGAAGCGCTTGTAGAAATGCCGCAGGCCCGGCGCGAGCACGCGCACCACGGGAACGCCGACGTCGGGCCGGGTCTGGTCGAGCACGAGGAAATCCAGCCCGGCGCGCGCGGACACCTCGACGCAGGCTTCGACCTGCTCGCGCACGCTGTCGAGCGGCACGTCCATGCCAAGCGGCGGTGGGGGGATCGGATTCCTGGCCGGCAACAGGAACGGATAGGCCTCGACGCGCAGCGGCGTGACGCCGTCGAGCGTCGACTGGTCGCCGCGCGCGCCGCCGCCGCCCATCGTGCCGATCGTCAGGAACTGGCTCAGCTCGGTCAGCGACCGCAACAGGGCGATGCGGCGGTCGAAATGCGAACCGGAGCCGAACTCCATGTTCTCCTTGCCGTCCTGCATCCAGTGCATCATCGCGACATAGGTCGGCACGCCCAGATCGCTGGTGATGTCGAGCACCCAGATCTTGCGGCCGAAATCGGTGAACTGGGTCTGGATGTCGCGAATATAGGCATCGTCGAATTCGCCGAGGTCGACCGCGGGACGCTGCAGGCGGTTGTACCACCAGATCGCATAGGCGTCGCGCTCGACCAGTTCGAGGAAGCCTTGCACGATCGCTTCCTCGCGGGTGTTGCCGGCCGCACAACCATTGGAATCGGTGTGCGTGCCGCCGTAGAAGAAATAGAGCAGGCCGGTCGGCAGGTGCCGGAATTTCTTGTCGCGCAGCGACCATACCGGCGACCATTCGAGCTTCTCGTTGCGATCGATGGGATCGGAGACCGGCTGCGTGCCGTCCTGCGTCGGCTGATGACGCGCCGCAAACTGCGCCTCGCTGTAAAGCTGCACGTCGTTGGTGAGGATGGCGTCGCCCTCGGCGAAATCGCTGAAGCGTTTGGTGACCCTGATCTCGTCGCCCTGGAAAATGCCGGAATAGCGCTCGATCGCCTCCATCAGCGCACTGGCTTCGGCCTGTTCGGCGGTCGAGCCCTTGCCGAAGCTGCCGCCGCTCAGGCCCGAGCGGAGCTGGTCGACGGTCGTGGCTGGAGGCGCGAAATTATGCTGGGCCACGAAATTGGTGTTGAGCGGCAGCTCGCCGTCCATCTTCTCGAGCTTGGTCACCACGCCGCTCAGCGGCGAGACATGCTTGCGGTTGCGCGCGACGGTGGTGCGTGACGACACCGAGCGGTAGCCGCCGCTGGTCATGATCAGCCGTGTGCCGGCGCTGACCTCGATCGGCTGCGGCTCGCGCTTCGGATTCTGCAGCTTCTTGTTGCCGCAGGTCGGGCATTGCGGCCGGTGCGACACGAAGTGCTTGGCGATGGTGGCACCCATCAGGTCGAAGCTTGCGATGTGATCGCGCAGATCGGTCCGGAATCCGGAGGCGATCGCTTTCGCGATCTCGACGGAAGCGAACTGGATCGCGGTCTGCCCGAACGGGCCATGCGCGAGCGGCGACACCGCAACGGCCTGTCCTTCGCGGTCGAGAAAGCCCTTGATCTCCCGATTGCGGATCATGCGGTCGAACAGGCAGGTCCAGCAGGCGCTCTCATATGGCCGGAACACCGGTCCGACCAACGGGAAGGGACCCGACGGCTGCACCAGAGCCACGGCGCCTTGGCTCTTGACGCGCTGCTTGTTCAGCTCGGCGAGGCGCGGCTCGAGATAGTCGTTGGCGAGCGTCACCGTCAGATCGGGAGATCGATCGACGATACGCACGCCGAGATTCTTCAACGCCGCGGTCAATTCCCTTGCGCCGTCGACGTCGAGCGCCTCGACGCGGACCCGGCAGGCATCGAGATTTTCCCTGGCGGTCTCGGGCGGCAGGCCGAGGCCCGCCCAGAATGCCGCGACCGGGCCCGAGGTGGTCGGCGTTGCCGCGACGAGATAGCGGCGGTCGGCCAGCCGCTTCAGCGCCTCTTCAATCGCCTCAGGCGGAAAATTCCGTGAGAGCTCGCGAACCAGCGCCGCGCGGCTTTTGCCGCTGTTGCCGACACTCGCGGCGATCGCGCAATAAAGCGTGCCGTGAAGGAACAGCTTGCGGTGTTCTGCATAAAGACAAATGCTCTCGGGTGGCAGGACGTAGACCGTAAAGCCCGGCGAGAAGCGCAGAACGTCCTTTGCTGTCTTGCGCGTCGCGCGCGTCTTGCGTTTGGCTTTCATCGGAGCGGCACGGATTCCTGATTTTATGCGATAGCGTCACGCGCGCATCCTCGTCCGGCGCGGCGAAGCCGTCAGCGCGTTAGCATCTTTTGAATGGTCGGAAAATGTTTGCCGCGGGCGAACCGCCCAGGCGCACAAACACAAGAATTGGCCGGGTCGATGATCGAGCCCGGCCAATCAAATCTTCGACTTCGTCGTGCAATCGGAAGGTGCCGCGCCTCAGCAGAGGCGGCAATATCCGACGGACGCGCAGCAAGCAGCGCAACCGGCACAGCCAGCGCAACCACGGCATCCACGACAGCCTCGGCAACCACCGCAGCCGCGGCAACCACCACAACGGCAGCCCCACGCCATCTGCTGCGCACCGGCAGTGCCGTGCTCCTTGTCGAACAGATGGAAGGTTGAGAGACTGACGTCGGCGATCTCTTCTTCACCGAGCAGGACGCCCTGGGTCGGTGAGAAATTCAGTTTCTGCGCCGTGTCGGCGGCCGGCACGGTCGATGCCGCGGCGCCTCCAGCGAGCGAGAATGTCAATCCGGCAGCGCCCAATACCGGGACTGCGGCTTTGGTCACACGCTTCCGCTTAGAAGCTTGCTTCACTGGCATAGTCGCATCCTCCAACCTGTAGGTAACTGTTTTTTCGATTCCAGCCCGAACGATCCTACGCGTAAGCCGCGCCTCGTGCAAGGCCATCGATCCTCACTAACGCGTTGAGCTGTATTCAGTTTCTATTCATATTGATGAATGCGACTGTGTCGTTGTTCGGTCGGCGTGGCATGATCCTGTGACGCGTTGACGCGCACACGAAAAATGCTGCAGCGCGATTTTCAACGGAGAAGACGGTTTGAGCCGCGGTCACGGACGTTTCGTCTGGTATGAACTGTTAACAACGGACGTTGCGGCAGCCAACGCCTTCTACCGTGAGGTGGTCGGGTGGAGCGCCAAGGACGCCTCCACGGCGGCCTTTTCCTACAGCATTTTCACGGCTGATACGGTCGAAGTCGGCGGATTGATGAATCTGCCGCCCGAAGGACTGAGGATGGGCGCGGCGCCGCGCTGGATCGGATACGTCGCGGTCGATGACATCGACGCAACCGCCGAGCGGCTGACACAGCTTGGCGGACGCATCTATGTGCCCCCGACCGACAGCAATATCGGCCGTGTCTCGATCCTCATCGATCCGCAAACTGCAGCGCTGGGCATGGTCGGAGGGCTCAAGCGCGGCGGTTCGGCCGATGCACCCGATGCGCCGGGGTTGATCGGCTGGCACGAATTATTGGCGACGGATGCCGTCAAGGCGTTTGCCTTCTACCGCGCGCTGTTCGATTGGCAGGCTTCGGCAACGGAAAAGGATCCGCAGGATTTCTACCAGTCGTTCGCCGTCGACGGCCGCACGATTGGCGGGGTCTTCAACAAGCTGCCGCGGGCACCGGTCCCGTTCTGGCTCTATTATTTCAACGTCGCCGACATGGATACGGCGACGGCGGCCGTGGGGGCGGGCGGCGGCAAGGTCGTACACGGTCCGTTCGAGTTGACGCCGGGGCACTGGATCACCCGCTGCATCGACCCGCAGGGCGCGATGTTCGCGCTGCAGGGCAAACGGCGCGCAGGCGCCACGGAGTCGCCGGACGCGAGCCAGTTGACCTGGACCGCGGAATGGGGCGGCTTTACCTCGCGCGGCAAGGTCCTCCAATCGGCTCCCAAGCCAAAGGCCAAGCCGAAGAAATGAGCGCGATTATTCCGCGGGCGCTCCGGCGATAGGGCCCGGCGCAGGCTTCGGCGTTTTCGATGCCGGCTTGTCCTGCCGCTTTGACCACGAGATGTAATAGGCGACCGTGGTCATGATCGCGATCCCGCCAATGCTGACCAGCACCTGGGCGAGGAACGAGCCCGAGCTCAGCGTCAGCGTGAAATGCGCGACAAAGGACAGGAATACGCCGACGCAGAATACGGCGAGCGATTGCTGGCCGCAGACGATGGCGGGATCGAAGCCCTTCCATTCCAGTGCCGGTGTGTTCTTCGGAATGAAGCGTACAACCAATATCGCAAGCACTGCGAAGTGGATGAAGCGATAAGGCGCCATGAAAGTCTTGTCGTTGGGATTGAAGGCCGAATACAGCCAGTTCGGAAACAGCGCGCCGAAATCGGAAATTTTGCCCGCAAACGTCATGATCAGCGCAAAGATCATATAGGCGATGCAGAAATAGAGTGTGATGTTCGACATGATGATCGCATGTGCGCGTTTGGCGCCGCCGAGCGCGCACCATGAGCCGAATACGAAGATCACCTGCCAGCAATAGGGATCGAAATACCAGGCGCCAGCAGGGTAGGCGGCGAAGTTCCAGCCCATATAGCGCGCGACCAGCCAGAGCACGATGGAAGCGAGCATCGTGAGGTCGGGCTGGCGCAGCATCAGCCACAGGATCGGCGGAAAGAATCCCATCAGCACGATGTAGAGCGGCAACACGTCGAGATTGACGGGCTTGAACTTGAGCAGCAGGCCCTGGCCCAGCGTTTCCGTGGCGTGATCGACCAGGCCCGCGACATTGAACTCGTTGATCAGCTCGGAGTTGGCAAAGCGCCGCGCCAAATAGCTGATGGCGACGATGTAGATGACGAACAGGATGATGTGGGCGACATAGAGCTGCCAGACGCGCTTGGTCAGCCGCGTGGCCCCGACGATGAAGCCGCGCTCGATCATCATGCGCGCATAGACGAAGGAGGCGGTATAGCCCGAGATGAACACGAACAGGTCGGCGGCGTCGGAAAAGCCGTAGTTCCTCGTCGTGATCCAGTTCACGATATTGTCGGGGATATGGTCGAGGAAGATCGCCCAGTTGGCGATCCCGCGAAACAGGTCGAGCCGAAGATCGCGTCCCTTTTCGGGGAGGGTGGCGTTGATTTTCATGGATGTCGCTTCGAGGTGATGCCTTCGTGTCGATCGGGGCGGGCCTGCCGGTCCGTCGCCGCGCAGCAACGACATTGTCACAGCGCAGCATAATGACTATACCGGTCGGAAACGTAGCATCCAGATCGGGAATCGCCAATAAAGTCCAGCATCTTGGCGAGCCGATCCTGGTGTCGCGACGCGCGCTCGAATAACGCAGTTTTCCACGGGACCATCCATGACGACCGCTCGCATTTTCAAGCCCGCCAAGAACGCGATGCAATCGGGCAGGGCCTCCACAAAAGAATGGCGGCTGGAATATGAGCCGGAACAGCCGCAGGCGATCGAGCCCTTGATGGGCTGGACCTCCTCCGGCGACATGAAGCAGCAGCTCACGGTGCATTTCGACACCAAGGAAGAGGCGGTCGCCTATTGCGAGCGCAAGGGCATTCCCTATCAGGTGATCGAGCCGAAGGCGTCGGCGCACCGTCAGATCGCCTATGCCGACAATTTCGCGTTCCGCCGCGGCGAGCCCTGGACGCACTGAGCCGGCAAAAGTCCGGACAATTGTCTGGGATGCGACATTCCAAAACTTGATGTTGCGCTAGACCGGCGGCCGGTGACACCATGGCGCCGGCCTGCACTAATTGCGGCGCACCATAAGCCCTGAAAGCCATGCCGCTTCATTCCAGCATCGATTCGAAATCCCAGGACTTTGCCCGCAACGCCGAGGCCATGCGCACGCTGGTCGCCGATCTCCGCGACAAGCTCAATGAGGTCGCGGGCGGCGGCGGCGAGGCCTCGCGCAACCGCCACACCTCACGCGGCAAGATGCTGGCGCGGGAGCGGGTCGATCTGCTGGTCGATCCCGGTACCGCTTTCCTCGAACTATCGCCGCTCGC
This sequence comes from uncultured Alphaproteobacteria bacterium, assembly GCA_963795365.1. Lineage (GTDB taxonomy): Bacteria > Pseudomonadota > Alphaproteobacteria > Rhizobiales > Xanthobacteraceae > Bradyrhizobium. The sequence continues at coordinate 24,810 of CAWCHW010000013.1, read as the reverse complement.
CGCTCACGGCCTTTATGGCGGCGACGTGCATTCGGCGAGCATCGTCACCGGGGTCGGACGGATCTCGGGGCGCGAATGCGTCATCGTCGCCAACGACGCCACCATCAAGGGCGGCACTTACTATCCGCTGACGGTGAAGAAGCATCTGCGCGCGCAGGACGTGGCGCGGCAGAATAATCTGCCCTGCGTCTATATGGTGGATTCCGGCGGCGCCTTCCTGCCGATGCAGGACGAGATCTTTCCGGACGAACGGCATTTCGGCCGCATCTTCTACAATCAGGCGCAGATGTCGTCGCTCGGCATTCCCCAGATCGCGATCGTGATGGGCTCCTGCACGGCGGGCGGCGCCTATGTGCCGGCGATGTCCGACGAGAGCATCATCGTGCGCAACCAGGGCACGATCTTCCTTGGCGGGCCGCCGCTGGTGAAGGCGGCGACCGGCGAGGTCGTGACCGCGGAAGAGCTCGGAGGCGCCGACGTGCATTCGCGCCAATCGGGCGTGACCGATCACTATGCGCAGAATGACGCCCACGCCATCGGGATCGCGCGGCGCATCGTTGCCACTCTGAAGCCGCCGACCCGGCCGGTGCTGAACATGCGCGAGGTGCGCGAGCCGCTGTTTGCCGCCGACGAGATTTACGGCGTGGTGCCGGTCGATAACCGAAAGCCGTTCGACGTGCGCGACATCATCGCGCGGCTGGTCGACGGCTCCGAGTTCGACGAGTTCAAGAAGCTCTATGGCCAGACCCTGGTCTGCGGCTTCGCCCATATCTGGGGCTATCCGGTCGGCATCATCGCCAACAACGGAATCCTGTTCAGCGAGAGCTCGCTGAAGGGCGCGCATTTCATCGAGCTGTGCTGCCAGCGTCAGATCCCGCTGGTGTTCCTGCAGAACATCACGGGCTTCATGGTCGGCAAGAAATACGAGGCCGGCGGCATCGCGCGCGACGGCGCCAAGCTGGTCACGGCGGTTGCGACAGCCGGCGTGCCGAAATTCACCGTGGTGATCGGCGGCTCCTATGGCGCCGGCAATTACGGCATGTGCGGCCGCGCCTATAGCCCGCGCTTCCTCTGGATGTGGCCGAATGCGCGCATTTCGGTGATGGGCGGCGAGCAGGCCTCGATGGTGCTGGGCCAGGTCCGCCGCGACGGCATCGAGGCGCGCGGCAAGAGCTGGTCGGCGGAAGAGGAGGACGAGTTCCGCGCGCCGATCCGCGCGCAATACGAAAAGCAGGGCAATCCCTATTACGCCACCGCGCGGCTCTGGGACGATGGCGTGATCGACCCCGCCGACACGCGGCTGGTGCTCGGCCTGGGCCTGTCGGCAGCGTCCAACGCGCCGATCGAGCCGACGAAGTTCGGCCTGTTCAGGATGTGACGATGGACGAAATGTACCGGCGCTTCCGCACGCTCCTGATCGCCAATCGCGGCGAGATCGCCTGCCGCGTGATCCGCACCGCGCGCGCCATGGGCCTGCGCACGGTTGCGGTCTATTCGGAGGCCGATAGCCAGCGCGATGCATGTCGCCGAAGCCGACGAGGCCGTGCTGCTCGGGCCGGCGCGGGCGCGCGACAGCTATCTCAACATCGAGCGCGTGCTGGAGGCGGCGCGGGCGAGCGGCGCGGAAGCCATCCATCCCGGTTACGGCTTCCTGTCGGAGAATGCGGAGTTCGCGGAGGCCTGCGCCAGGGCGGGCATCGTCTTTGTCGGGCCGACGGCTGCGATGATGACGGCGATGGGCTCGAAATCCGGCTCGAAAGCGCTGATGGAGAAGGCCGGGGTGCCCTTGGTGCCCGGCTATCACGGCGAAGCGCAGGACGAGGCGACGCTGGCGAAGGCCGCTGAAAAGGTCGGCTTTCCGGTGCTGGTGAAGGCCTCCGCCGGTGGCGGCGGCCGCGGCATGCGGGTTGTGCGCGCTGCAGCCGAGCTGGGGCCTGCGATCGTCAGCGCCAAGCGCGAGGCCAAGGCCGCGTTCGGCGACGACCGCATGCTGATCGAAAAATATGTCGACAATCCCCGCCATATCGAGGTGCAGGTGATCGGCGACAGCCATGGCAATCTGCTTGTCGCTGTTCGAGCGCGAATGCACCCTGCAGCGGCGGCATCAGAAGGTGATCGAGGAGGCGCCGTCGCCGACGCTGGATGCGAAGCAGCGCGACGCGGTCTGCGCGGCGGCACGCAAGGCGGCCGGAGCGGTGAACTATGTCGGCGCCGGCACCATCGAGTTCGTCTCCGACGGCAAGGATGTGTTTTTCATCGAGATGAACACGCGGCTGCAGGTCGAGCATCCCGTGACCGAGCTGATCACGGGCATCGACCTCGTCGAATGGCAGTTGCGGGTCGCCTTCGGCGAGAAGCTGCCGCTGACGCAGGACCAGATCACGCTCAACGGCCACGCCATCGAGGCGCGGGTCTACGCAGAAAATCCCAACAAGAATTTCATGCCGTCGGTCGGCAAAATCAGGACCTGGCATCTGCCGGACGAAACCGGCGGCCTGCGCATCGATGCCGGCTATCGCAGCGGCGATACGGTGTCACCTCACTATGACGCGATGCTCGCCAAGGTGATCGCCTGGTCGCCGACGCGCGAGGGCGCGATCGACCGGCTCAACCGCGGCCTGGAAGAGACCGACGTTCGTGGCATCGTCACCAATATTCCCTTCCTGTCGGCGCTGGTGACGCATCCGGAGGTGCGCGCCAACAAAATCGACACCGGATTCATCGAGCGCGAATTGAAGACGCTGACGCCGGAGGCCTCCGCGCCCGGCGATCTCGAGCTGGCTGCGGCAGTGGCGGCGATCCTGAGCGAGGAGGCCGGTGCGGCGAAGCGCCGAGGCGCACTCGCCTTGGCAGACGTCTGGCTGGATGCCGGTCGGGCAACGGATGCGGGTGTTCGCGTTCCGCGCCGCACCGGGCGGCGAGCACAAGGTGACGCTGCACTACGGCAAGGGGTGGGCGACGCTTGCGATCGGCGAGCGCAAGATCGCCTTCGCGTCGGTGGCGGCCGGTGACGGCATCGATATCAGGCTCGACGGCGTCAAATCGCAGGTCTTCGCCCTGGTCGAGGGTCACGAGCTCTACCTGCGCACGCGCAACGGCCGTTTCGATCTGCATTGGGTCGACCCGTTCGGCGGCGAGACGGAAGAGCAGACCGGCGACGACAGGATCGTCGCGCCATTGCCGGGCACCGTGGTCGCCGTGCTGGCGGAGGTGGGTGCGAAACTGGAAAAGGGCGCACCGATCCTCACCCTTGAAGTGATGAAGATGGAGCAGACCTTGCGCGCGCCGTTTGCCGGCGTGCTCAAGGCGATCAAGTGCAAGGTCGGCGACATCGTGCAGGAAGGCGTCGAACTCGCCGAGATCGAGCCCGCGTCGTGAGCGACGCCGTCCACATCGTCGAGATGGGCGCGCGCGACGGGCTGCAGAACGAGAAGACGCCCGTCAGCCCTGCCGACCGTATCGCCTTCATCAAGAAGTTGCTCGACGCGGGACTTGCATACCATCGAGGTCGGCGCCTTCGTCTCGCCGCGTGCGATCCCGCAGATGGTCGGCTCCGACGAGGTGCTGCGCGGCGTCAACGATCTCCCCGGCGAGTTTCACGTGCTGGTGCCGAACGAGAAGGGTTATGAGACCGCCCGCGCCTGCGGCGCAAGGGTGATCTCGGTGTTCACGGCGGCCTCGGAAGGCTTTTGCCGCGCCAACATCAACTGCTCCATTGCGGAATTGATCGAGCGCTTCAAGCCGGTCGTCGAGCGCGCCAAGGCCGATGGCATCCGGGTGCGCGGTTACGTCTCGACCGTGCTCGGCTGTCCCTTCGACGGCGAGGTCGCGCCGAAGGCGGTCGCCGATGTCGCAAGAACGTTGTGGGACCTCGGCTGCTACGAGATCTCGCTCGGCGACACCATCGGCGTCGGCACGCCTGACAAGGCGAAGGCGATGCTGCGCGCGGTCGCGGTGCATGTGCCAAAGGCCAATCTCGCCATGCATTTCCACGACACCTATGGCCAGGCGCTGGCAAATCTTTACGCGGGGATGGAGGAGGGCGTGCGCGTGATCGATTCCGCGGCCGGCGGTCTCGGCGGCTGCCCGTTTGCGCCCGGCGCCACCGGCAATGTCGCGACCGAAGACGTCGTCTACATGCTGGAGGGCATGGGCATCAGAACCGGCGTCGACATGGGCAAGCTCGTCGCCGCCACCAACGAGATCACCGCGCTGATCGGACGCACGTCCGGCGAGCCGGGTGGCGAATGCGTTGAATGCGAAGAAGCGCGCTGGTTAGTCGTCGTCATTGCGAGCGAAGCGAAGCAATCCATTTATCCGCTTGCCTCGTTATGGATTGCTTCGTCGCTGCGCTCCTCGCAATGACGAGATTATCTACCTGCTCCCGTCCGGGCCCATGATCTGGTTCGGCAGCCAGGTCGAAATCTCCGGCACGAAGCACAGGATCAGCACGGCCAGCATCATCAAGAGCACGAACGGCAGCGTGCCCCAGATCACCTCGCTTAAGGGGATGTCGGGCGCGACGTTGCGGATCACGAAGATGTTCAACCCCACCGGCGGATGGATCAGGCCCATCTCCATCACGATCGTCATCACCACGCCGAACCAGATGATGTCGAAATTGGCGGCGCGCAACGGCGGCAGGATGATCGGCGCGGTCATCAGGATGATCGACACCGGCGGCAGGAAGAAGCCGAGCACGACCACCATCACCAGGATCGCCACCAGCAATTCCCAGCGCGGCAAGTGCATCGCGACGATGGATTCCGCCGCCGACTGCGAGATGTGCAGATAGCTCATCACATAGGAATAGAGCAGGGACATGCCGATGATCATCATCAGCATGGTCGACTCGCGGACCGTCGAGGTGAGGATCGGCGCGAGATCCGCAGGCCGCCATACGCTGTAGATCAGCGCGATCAGGGCGAGCGCGAGCAAGCCGCCGAGGCCGGCCGTTTCCGAAGGCGTCGCGTAACCGCCGTAGAGGGCGATCATCACGCCGGTGAGCAGCAGCACGAAGGGGATCACGCGGGGCAGCATCGAGAAGCGCTGCGCCATGGTGAAATCATCATGGGCGAGGATGGCCGAAGTCGCGCCGCCCTTCTCATAGGCCGCTTTCGCCACCGCATATTCATGGCGGAAGCGCAACACGGCGTAGGTGCCGAACAGCGAGACCAGCAGCAGGCCCGGCCCGATGCCGGCGAGGAACAGCCGGCCGAGCGATTTTTCGGCGGCGACCGCAAACAGGATCATCGTGATCGAGGGCGGCAGCAGAATGCCGAGGGTGCCGCCGGCTGCGATGATGCCGGCCGCGAAGCCGCCGGAATAGCCGCGCTTGCGCATCTCGGGGATGCCGGCCGAGCCGATCGCCGAGCAGGTTGCGGGCGAAGAGCCCGCCATCGCCGCAAACAGCGCGCAGGCAAAGACGTTGGCAACGCCAAGTCCGCCGGGAACGCGATGCAGCCAGACGTGCAGGGCCGAATAGAGATCCGAGCCGGCGCGCGAGCGCCCGATCGCCGCGCCCTTGAGGATGAACAGCGGGATCGACAGCAGCGTGATCGAAGCCATTTCCTCGTAGACGTTTTCGGTCACCGTATCGAGCGAGGCCATGGGCATATAGATGCCCATGAACACGACCGCGACCGCGCCAAGTGCGAAGGCGATCGGCATGCCCGAGAACATTGCAAACAGCGTCGCGAGCCCGTAGGCGACGCCAATTCCGAACACCGTCATCGCCGTGCCGCTCCGGCCAGCGGAGTGATGATCTGCAACAGGATCTGGATGCAAAGCAACGTCATGCCAAATGCCATCAGCGTATAGGGGATCGCAAATGGCGGCGACCACGTCGAATTGGTGACGCGCCCCTCGACATAGGCCTCATGCGCCAGTGTCCAGGATTTCCAGGCAAAGAAGGAGCAGAACAGGAAGCTCGCGAGATCGACCAGCCAGAGCCGGATGCGGTTCACCGTCGGCGACAGCAGCCCGACAAAGGCCTCGATGCCGATATGGCCGCGCCGGCCCTGCACATAGGCCGACGTCATGAAGGTGGCGCCGACCAAGAGGAACACCGCGGCCTCGTCCTGCCAGTAGTTGGCGAGGTGAAAGATCGCCCGTCCCAGCACGCTGTAGCTGAGGATCGCGCAGGCCGCGATCAGCGCCAGCGACGCCAGCACGACGATGATGTTGTTGCAAAGCGACAGCGCGCGTTCGAGCGCCGCCACGAGCGAGTTGCTCTTGGCAGCGCTGCTGACCTCTCCCAGATCCGCCCCCGGATCGCGCATTTATGCAGAAACGTCGGAAGCGAGCTTCAGCAGGTTCGCGGCCGTCGCGGTCTTGGCGCCGTAATCCTTCCACGCGGTGTCACGGGCGATGTCGCGCCATTTGCCCACCGTCGCGATGTCGAGATTGCTGATCTTGGCGCCGGCCTTCTCATAGACCTTGGCGACTTCGATATCGTCGTCCTGCGCGCCCTTCTTGCCGAACGCCTCGAGTTCGGTGCCGACGGCCAGGATGATGTCCTGATGGTTCTTCGGCAGCTTGTCGAAGATCGCCTTCGACATCATCAGCGGCTCCAGCATGAACCAGTAGGACGCGCCGGCGCCCGAGGTCAGCGACTTCGAGACCTCCTCGAGGCGGAACGAGATCAGGCTGGTGGAGGAGGTGATGCCGGCATCGCAGGCGCCGGTCTGCATCGCCGCGTAAATTTCGTTCGACGGTACCGACAGCACGGAGGCGCCCGCGGTCTGCAGCACCATGTCCATCTCGCGCGAGCCGCCGCGCACCTTCAGCCCCTTGGCATCCTCCGGCGCGACGAGCGGCTTGGAGCGGCTGGCGACGCCGCCGGCCTGCCAGACCCAGGTCAACAGGATGATGCCCTTGTCGGCAAGGAAGTCGGTCAATGCCTTGCCGACCGGCTCCTTTTTCCAGCGCAGGCCCTGGTCGTAGGTGGCAACAAGGCCGGGCATCAGGCCGATATTGGTTTCCGGCAACTCGCCGCCGGCGTAGGGCATCGGATAGAGGCTGATGTCGAGCGCGCCCTTGCGCATCGCGGAGAACTGCGCGTTGGTCTTCACCAGCGAGGAGTTCGGATAGACTTCGCCGACGAGCTCGCCGCCCGAGCGCTTGGAGATTTGCTCTGCGAACATGCGGCAGAGCCGGTCGCGGAAGTCGCCCTTGTCGATCGTGCCGCCGGGGAATTGATGCGAGATTTTCAGCGTGGTCGCGGCGTGTGCAGTGCCGGTGCCGAAGCGGAGGATGGCGGGTGCGGCGACTGCGGTTGCGATGACGTGACGACGTGTGAGCATGGATCTCCCCTTTGGGTAAAGCGACCTTTGAAGTGGTCTTGTAAGCCGGCCTTGAGCCCATCTTAGCCGGGATGTCGCTGGTGTTTCTCTAGTCTGATAGTCGGCCTCGACACCGCCTGCGATTTTGCTGCGGCGCACAGTCGGCTCGATACGGCGGGTGTGCGGGACGACTAACACGTCTTTCGCGGGCGAAATTGTGTCGCAGCTGCGGAGAAAAACCCCGCTGACGGTGGCAAAAATCCGTTTGATGCGAAAATTTTTGGGCACCGCGTAACAAACGCGGGCGCGGGGGCGTCGATTAACAGGCGGCACGAGCCGCTTGTCGATCAACCAGCTCCCGAAGGAAGACCCAAATGACCTCGCGCCTCTCGCTCGGAATTTCGGCCGCCATTCTCTCGCTCGGCCTCGCGCTCGCGCCCGCCGCCTTTGCCCAGGACAAGATGGGCAAGGATGACGGCATGAAGAAAGACACGATGTCCAAGGACAGCATGAAGAAGGACACGATGAAGAAAGACGACGGAATGAAAAAGGACGACGGCATGAAGAAGGACGATGGAATGATGAAGAAGAACTGACGCCGGTGAATCGCGACGCCGCGGCGGAGCGATTTACCTGCGTCATTCCGGAATGGTGCGTAAGCACCATATCCGGAATCTCGAGATCCCGGGTTCGATGCGTGCGCATCGCCCCGGGATGACGGATCGCCGGGCGCGTTGCGCCCGACGCGATTCCGTCACTTCTTCTTTTTGCCGCGGTCCTTGCGCGCGGCATAGCGAGCGTCGCGCTTGGCCTTCTGGTCGACCTCCATTGCAGCCAGGCGCGCCGCTTCCTCTTCCTTTTCGCGGGCGATTCGCACGGCTTCGGCTGCCTTGGCCTCTGCCTCACGCTGCTTGGCTTCGGCCTTCGCGGCCTCGCGGGCGAGCCGTGCCTTCTCGCGATTGGCGGCATTCGCCTCGCGCTCGGCGCGGCGTTTGGCCATGTCGGGATCGTCCGGCCCGGGTTGGGCGCGGAATTTGTTCAGAAGATCTCGCTTCGCCTGCTGTGCGGCCTTTTGCCGGTCGGCGAAATTCGGTTCCTTGAAACCACTCATCAAACGGCCTTGTCGCTTTCTTTCATCAAAGTCGGTGTTTTCCGTGCCGTTCCTTACAGTGCGGCGCGCCGCGATGCCACCCATTATCCGCGCGAGTGCCCACTTTCCGAAAGCCGCACTGGCACTTGTCACCATTGCGTGTGCCGATGATGGTTTCGCCGGGTTCGCTTGATTGCACAAGGACTTGGGTAGGTCTGGCCGCTTTGGTCACATGTGAAGCCGTTCACATTGCAATCGCAAGCGACGCCCTATGTTGCGCAGTCAACTGGATGAAGGAGTCTCGGCAATGACCGGACGACCGTGGAATCGCAAAATTCTCACCTTGACCTTGGCCGCGCTGACCTGCGCGGCGGTGGCCGCTTCGATGTCCTTTGCCTATCCGACCGAAGTGGCGAGCCCGATGCTCGGCGTCGGATGGCAATGCCACCGGACCGTCGGCATCCTGACGACCTGCAGTCGCGTCAGCCACGTGATGCCGACGAACATTCGCGCTCCCATCCGCGCGATGGATATCCGCCGGGTCTGACCTGACGGAAATCCGGCGGCCGTGCTAGAAGCGCCGCGCTTCTAGTTTTCGCGCATCATCTTCGGAAAACCGCTGCACAGTTTTTCCGGATCATGCGCCCGCAGATGGCCGCTCGATGACAGATCCCAAACATGGCGATGGCGATAACCGGCGCGGCGCGATCGTCGGCCTGGTGATCGCCATTGTGCTGCTGGCCATCGGGATCTGGCTCGCCCGCGACCTCTCGGCCGCGAGCAAGATGCAGGATTGCCTGATGTCGGGCCGCAGCAATTGCAACACCATCGAGCCCGCGCAATAGACGCGACGGCTCGGCTCGTTCATCATCGTTACAATTCGCGGTTTGACGCAAAATTGTCGCGATCTTACTGATTTGTAACAAGCAAGCTGCGACAAAACCTGTCAGCAACGAGGGCCCGTGCCGGTTCGCGGTCTCGACCGCCAGCCGCACGGCGAAAGAGGGGTTTTCCAGAATGAATGCTTCCGGCCGATCCAAAATCGTCCTTCCGCTCGCTGCGGCGCTCACGGTCTTTGCGTTCTCGGCACACGCCCAGGGTATCGGTGGCGCCGGCGAGCCGCCGCACGCCAAGGGGCCGCCTCCGGGTGCGCATCCCGCCGGTCCGCGCCCGCCGGGAGCCGTCACGGGACCGCGTGTCGGTGGTCCCGGACCCGGACCCCACGTTGGCGGCCCGGGGCCTGGAGTTCGCGTCGGAGGTGTGGGCGGCCCTGGGCCTGGAGCTCACGTCGGAGGTATGCCCGGCGGCGCCCGCGTCGTGCATGGCGGCCCGATCCCGTCTCGGTCCTTCGGAGGCCATGCCTATCGTGGCCATCTCGCCTGGGAAGGCGGCCGGTGGCATCATCAGGTTTACAACGGTCGTATGGGCTGGTGGTGGGATGTCGGCGGCGTCTGGTACTTCTATCCGGAGCGCTTCGACGGTCCGCCCGCTTATATCTCCGAGGATTACGCCGACGACGTCGCCTATGATGACCAAGGTCCAGCGCCGGTCGCCGGCGCCTATGCGCCGCCTCCGGGCGCTTACCCGCCACCGCCGCCGGATCCGGGCGCAGCCGGCGTGGGCGGCGCCATTGTCGGTGGCGTGCTCGGCGGTCTCTTGACCGGACGCGCCAGCGGCGCGGCCGCGGGCGCCGTGATCGGCGGTCTCACGGGCGCCACAGCGGCGGCGCGCGATGGGTACTGGCTCTCGAATGGCGGCTGCTACTATCGCTATCCATCGGGGGCGTACGTCGTGGCCGATCCACGCTGGTGCTACTGATCTTCTTCAATTGAATCGCGATCAGCGAAAACGCGGGCACCTCGCCCGCGTTTTTTTGTGCGTGCTTGTGATGCCGGGCAGGGCCGCTTCACCGTTCGTTAACGGCCTTTCTCAACGCAAATTTCCGACATCGCGCGCTAGGTCAGAGTCCACCTCCGGATTCCCGGACTGTTCAACTGATCAGGTGCCCATATGTCTCGCGTTATTGCCGTGTCCTTCGCGGCCCTCGTCGCGGCTGCCGTGCTGCCGACGGCCGCCTCCGCCGGCTGCTACAATTGCTACACACCACAGCCCTGCGCGACCTGCTACCAGCAGCAATATGTTCCGCCGCAGTACCGCACCGTGCAGGACACCGTGATGGTCTCTCCCGGCGCTGTCGTCGCGCATCGCACGCCCGCTCAATACCGCACCGTGATGGTGCCGCAGACCGTGATGGTCGCGCCCGAAGGCGTCGCCTATGAGCACATCCCGCCGCAATATGCGACGCAGCCGCGCGTCGAGATGGTCTCGCCCGGCTACAGCTACTATGCGCCGGTCATGCCGCGTTGCGCGTCGTGCGGCTACTGATCTGATCGCGCGTCTTCCAAAATCAAAAGCGCGGATTCACATCCGCGCTCTTTTCCTCACTCGTAACCGGCGCGCCGGACGCTGACCCGGCACAAGCCGTCACAGCCGATCCTGTGTGCTGCGCCGAGCGAGAAGTCCAGCACGCGCCCGTTCGCGAATGGTCCGCGATCGGTTACCGGACAATCGATCATCTTGCCGTTGTCGAGATTGGTCACCACGAAAATGGTGCCGAGCGCTTCGGTGCGGTGCGCGCACGAGACCTCGTTCGGCTTGAAGCGCTTGCCACGCGCATCCCACTTGTCCTCCCAATAGACGGAGGCTTCTTCATTATCGGCAGGCGGCCGCGCGACGCGACCCATCCACATCTGCTGGAAGCTGTCGGCCTCGGCCGGCAACGCGCTCATCAGGAGCGCGAGCGCTATAAACTGGACAGGCAAACCAAAGCGCCGATACCGCTGCATCACATCGAGATCCGGAAAACGAGATCGAATGGGGCGGTTATGGTGAATGCGCGGGTTACAAATGGGGCGATCACGTGCCGAAGTGTGGCGCGTGTGTGGCGATAGCGGGGCGAAACGTCATGCCGATGGGCGAGCCCGGAGGATTGCGCGATTTGCATGGGGGAGGCTGCGCGAACAGGGCGTCGCGACTGCAATCCGGCTGCTGTCGCATGCTAACAGGAACCCGTCCCGCAACCGGCCGTTGAGTGGCGCGATGGCCCGGAATTTTTATCTCACGTCGGGTATGGCAGTGCCGAGAGGCCGTTCCTTGCGAGAGGATGCCTATCGCCGCGCCGCCATCGAAGCCCGGCGCTTCCTGTCTGGTCGGGATCGCAGTTATCTCGACCTGCGCGCGCGACTGGATGCGGCGATTGCCGACGGCCGTCGCGAGCTCGCGGGCCGGCGCGTTGCAACCGACGACATCGAGGCCTGGGACACATCCTGCCGGATCATGTTCCTGTTGCGCGCTTGGCAGCCATCGTGACGAATAGTGCAGGTTTTCGCGCGGGTTGGCTCACGTCCTCGCTGGAGCGTTGAGGTCGGCGACCGGGGCCAGTTCGCGAGAATCATTTCGCAAGGACAACTTCTCGAATACTTAACAAAGACTTATCGCGTGGGCGTTTGCGGACGAGTGTGGCTTTGCAGCAATAGTTCCGGCGAGTTCCTGGATGTAGAACCAACCATCGCTTTGGTTCCAGTTCCTGTGTCCATGATTTCAGATTGGGGGTTCCTATGAGAAAGACTATCGCTGCCGTCGCAACGGCAATCTCGCTCGCTTCCGCTCCGGCCTTCGCCGCCGACCTTCCCATGAAGGCCGCTCCGATGCCGGCTCCTGTGTGGTCCTGGACCGGCTTCTATATCGGTGGGCACGTTGGCGCCGGCTGGGGTCAGGACGAGACCAACATCAACAGCATTTCGGCTACTCCTCCCGGTATCACCATCCCGCTTAACCTCGCTTTCAACCAGAACAGCCGCAGCGGCTTCCTGGGCGGCGGTCAGGCCGGTTTCAACTGGCAGGCAGGCTGGTTCGTCTTCGGTGTACAGGCCGACATCGCCGGGCTGGACGTCAAGGGTACCGATCCCTGTCTCGTGATCCTCACCTGCACCTCCAAGAGCGATTGGCTGGCCACAGCTACAGGCCGTATCGGCGCAGTGGTGCTCGACCGGGGCTTGGTCTACGTCAAGGGTGGCGGAGCCTGGCTGGACACCAACCACACGAGCGCGATCACCATCGTCCCGGGTATCCCGCAGCTGGCCAACCACAGCTTTACGAATGACGGCTGGCTGGTCGGTATGGGCACCGAATGGATGATCACCAACAACTGGACCGCTTTCGTCGAACTGGACTACATGCGGTTCGACAACAAGTCCATTACGTTCCCGCTTAACCCGGCCCTCACCGGTCCGATCGCGGTCAGGTTCAACACCAGCGAGACCCAAACGCTGGCGATCGCGAAGGTCGGCGTGAACTACAAGTTCGGTTGGGGTAACTCGGTCGTCGCGAAGTACTGATCATTTCGGCAAATCGCGGATTTGAAAGCCCCGGCTCTGGCCGGGGCTTTTTCTTTTGAGACGGCAGCTTGCGCCGCCGCGCTTGCGGCACGGAGGGAGAGATGATGAGCTTGACCGGGATTGACGCTGGAGGCTGACAGATGAACCGATTGCTTTTCACTGCAGCGCTGCTCGCGGCATTCTCGATTGCGCCCGCGTATGCAGAGACCAAGGTCGGCGACTGGACCGTGGAGAAGCGCTCGCAGGACACGCATTGCAATGCCAGCCGCGGCTACAAGGATGCCGAGGACGAAAATAACCAGTACGCGATCGTGCTGAGCTATTCCGACGATCGGATCGTCGTGGTGGTCATTTACGAAGGTTGGGAGTGGGAGAAGACCGGCGACATTCTCAAGGCCGACTTCGCGACTGACAATGTCGACATCATGAAGAAGTCGAAATGGGAGGTCATGGACAAGACCACCGTGCGCGGCGTGTTCGAATTCGATCAGGCCATCGTCGATGCCATGTCAAAGGCAAAACGTCTCACGATCGATTTCGAGGATGACGACGACGACAGCATCGAGCTTCAGACGCCGCGCGCCGGCGAGGCGCTGGCGGCGCTGAAATATTGCGAGGAGAACCGGAAGTAGCGAGAACCGTTACTGCCTGCCGGCTGGAGCCGGCGGCGGCGCTGCTTCACTGGTTCGTCGCGGCCGCCGTGGCACGCCTGGGCCGCCGCATGCGGGGTCCGGCGTCATCGCAACCGTCACCACGTCCGGATATTTGTTCATGGCGCCGCTGGCAGCGTCGACGCCAAGACCGATAAGGCCGCCGAACACGACGTTGCCGGCCGACCATCGCGCGCCGCGCGACAAACGGGAAACCGGACCCCGCGTTAACCCCGATAGCAAGTCGCAGAGAAATCGGAAGCGGCCCCGCGATACGCAAAACACTAGCGGGGCCGCTACCCGACGGCGGGGGGCATTGGCGCTGAAAATCCGTCGAGCGCGGCTAGCCTATAGCGCACGCAGAAATCGCGTGTGTCATGATTTGGCACAACCTCACGCCCTGAGCGCCGGCGCCTCGCGGTCGGCGACGTCGTGCAGGAACGCCCTCATCCGGGGGATGATGATTTCGGTGCGCCTCGTGGTGCCGACATGATCGCAGCCGGGCAGGCTGAAGAATGTCGCGTTGGGCATTTCGGCTGCGGCCTCTCGTCCTTGGGCGAGCCGGGGATCGAGTTCGCCGACGAACAGCAGCGAGGGCGTCGTCATGCTGGGCAGGATTTCGGCGAGCGACTCGCGATCCTGCGTCAGCGCACGAAGTGCGACGAGATCGTTGGCCAACAGGCGCGCACGCCGCGCCGGCGTGAGCAGCGCGCCATAGGTCCGTTCGAGGCCGGCGGCGAAAGCCGCGGGGTCCATCGGCATGCGGTCGCGAATGGCTTGGGTGTTCTCGGCGTAGGGGTGGGCGCCGCCGATGATGAAGGCGTCGATCCGTCGCGGAAAATACCTGGCGAGGCCGAAGCCGATCCAGCCGCCCATCGAATAGCCGAAGAAGCTGGCGCTGGGCACGCCGAGATCGTCGAGGACCGCGACAACGTCGGCGGCGCGCAGACGGAGGTCGTAGGCGGCCGGATCGTGCGGCTTGTCGCTCTGGCCGTGTCCCCTGGCGTCGACCAGGATCACCTTGTGCCGGTCTTTCAATGCCTCGACATAGCCGAGATCCACCCAGTCCGGTCCGCTGCCCATCGTGCCATGATGCAGCACGAGCGCCGGACCGGTTCCTGCGGTCTGGTAATGGATGCGGACGCCACCGTTCTGCGCGAATGCCATGTGTTTCCCCCGAGCAAGGACGGAAGGGTAGATGCAAGTGGATGGAACACTCAAGTCCCTCACTCACTCGCTGCAGGATTCAGCGACTTCGGATCGAAAGGGGCACTGGAATCATAGGTTTGCCAGTGCCCATAACTTTCGGAAATCCGCGAAAGGTGTTGCGGCGATAGCGCGCGGACTTCGGAAAGTGGGCACTGGCCGTCCTTATTTTTAACCTTTCCTTGATATTTCCTGCGGCGTCATGGGGCGATCATCGCTTGGGAGTCGGTAGGTGAGTCACCAATACAGCGGCCACGACGTCGGGTTTGATGAAGACTACGAGGACGAAGAGCTCGAGGAAGAGCGCAAGCCCCGTTTTTGGGTGTCTGCTTTGGTCTGCGTCGCGCTGGCGGCCACAGGGTCGGGCGCGGCATTCGCCTGGCACGGCTACCAGGGCGAATTGATCACGGGCGCGCTTTCGCCCGCTTCGAAGGCTGCTCCTGCGCAACAAGCCGCCGCTCAGGACGCGCTGCTGAAAGGCCTGGCCGACGCGCAGCAACGCGCAGCTGCGATCGCGCAGCGCAATCAGGAAATGCTGCAGGCGCAGGCTGCTGACATCAAGCGGCTGTCGGAGACGGTCGCGCAGCTGACGGGTCGCATGGAAGCACTGAGCGTGCGCAACGCTCAGGCCGCAGTTCCGCCGGCTGCACCGAAGAAGCCGGCGCCGAAAGTCGTTGTGCCCAAGCCGAGCGCGCCGGCGCCGCTGTCATTGACGCCCGAAGGCAAGCAGTAGCGCGACAAATGCAGGGTTGATTTGACGACGTCTGACGCCGTCAGCCGGCCCCGCAATCGCGTCGCTGCAAAGAGCGGATGCTCGCGTCCTTGATCTCGTGCGCTCGTCGGTGAAGCACCGAGGGCGATGACGCCTGACGAAAATCCGGATGGCGTTTCGCGAGCCTCGTCCGGCGTGACGCGCGAACAGGACCACAGCGTCGCACCGATAACACGGCATGCCGCGGCGTGCTTGTGAACTGCGTCACAATTACGCGTTTGAGCGCCGTCGAAATCTTCGCGCCGCGCGCCAGCGCGCACTTTTCAAGTTTCGGCAGAGCGGTATATTCCCGATGATCAGTCGAGGGGTCTATTGAAATCTCGACAGCCTGATTCAGGACCTCTCGACGGTTGTTGACTGGAGAATTGGTGGTCCTGCGCACGACGCCGAAATTCCTGCGCCAGTTTTGCGGTGTCCGGACGGCGCCATTTAGAGATCGAACATTACCGCGGTCTCCAGCTCATTGACCAACGGTCGACCGCAGGTGCGGGGCCGCGAAATTTCTGGAGGAAGACGATGACAACGCAGATGCGCATCGAGTCCTTCGTTGAAGCCCACGACTGGAGTGCGCCGTGGTGACGACCTGTCCGGTTTGCTCGGCTCGCATAGCCCGCAAGCATCGCTATTGCGCGCAATGCGGCGCCGGTCTCAACGGCGCTGCCGACCAGCGTCCTGCGCTCCTTCATCTTCCGCAACGACGTGCGCCGCGGATGCTGACGGAGAACAAGCAGGTCAGCGTGCTGTTCGTGGATGTCTGCGATTCGACCTATCTGTTGCAGAACGCCGATCCGGAAGAATCCCGCGACTATCTCGACAAGGCGCTGAAACTGCTGGTCGACGCCGTCGAAACCTTCGGCGGCACCGTCAGCCAATTGCTTGGCGACGGACTTGTCGCCTTGTTCGGCGCGCCGCTGGCGCAAGAGGATCACGCCTTGCGCGCGTGCATGGCGGCCCTCAAGATGCAGCGAGGGACCGCGCCCGACTCCGAAGCCCGCGGCGTTGCCGGTCCGACGATCCGCATTGGCATCAATTCCGGTGAGGTGCTGGTCGGGATTGTCGGACAGTATCAATGGTCGCACTACGGGGCCGACGGTCAAACCATTCACATTGCCTCGCGGCTTGAAAAGATGGCCCGCCCGGGCACCATCCTGGTCAGCGCGTCAACCCAGCGCCTGGTGGTCCAGCAGATCGACACGCGGCCGGTCGGAGTGCGCGCCGTGCGCGGACTGGCCGATCCAATCGAACTCCATGAGGTCGTCGTCGAGACGGAAAGTTCGGCGGCAGCGCCTTTGACGCGAAAGCAGCAATGGGCGCCGCTGATCGGGCGCGAGGATTTGTTGCAGGAATTGGGCAGAGCCGTTGCGGCGGTTCGCGACAGTGGAATGCGCGTGATCGGACTGCGGGGCGACGCCGGAATCGGCAAGTCGCGGCTGATCGCGGAATGGACAGGCAGTCTGGCGGGCCGGGGCGTCGACGTTTGCGTGACCCAGGCAAGGGGGTATGCCAGCACACAGGCCTACAGCACGGCCGCCGATCTGCTTGCCAGAATGGTCGGCCTGCCGCGCACCGGCGCGAAGCAGAATACGGCGCAGGCGCTGGCGGCGAAATGGCCCACTGAGGGCGCAGACCATCTGGCTGCGGTCAGCGATCTGCTCGGGCTCGGCGCGCCCAGCGAAGAGTGGCTCGCCCTCAACCCGTCGCAACGGCGGCGGCGCATCGGCGAGGCCCTGCTGTGGCTCATACGGAGGCGCTTGCAGTCGGGTTTTTTCGTGCTGGTGCTCGAGGATATCTTCCTGGCGGATCGCGAGAGCCTGCGCCTGTTCGAGAGTTTGATCCCCCGGCTCAAGGAATTGCCGGTGCTGATCTGCGTCAGCTACCGGCTCGATTTCAAACATCAATGGGCGCAGGCCGCGTGGTTCGAGGAGCGCCAGGCGGAGCCCCTGCGAAACAGCGATATGCTCGCGCTCTCCCACGCCCTGCTGGGCGACGACTTCTCGGTGCACGGAATTGCCGGCGAACTGGTTCGTCGTGCCGACGGCAACCCGTTCTTTCTCGAGCAACTGGTGATCACGCTGGTCGATGACGGTTCGCTGGAGGGCACGCCGGGCGGCTACCGTTCGAATCGCTTCGGCGAGTTGCGGGTCCCGGCCTCGATTGCCGCCGTGATCGGCGCGCGGATCGACAGGCTGCCCGATGCGGCAAAGTCGGCGCTGGAGGCCGTCAGCGTTCTCGGCGACCCGATCACGCCGGAGCTGGTCGGCGCCATGCAGGAGGTGGCGGTTGCCCGCGCGGAAGAGCTGATGAATCTTTGCCGCGCCTCAGGCTTGTTGACGAAACCCGACCCGGCGCGCGGTTCGCTCGAATCGCATGTGTTCGTCTTCCGCCATGATCTCGTGCGCGACGTCGTGTTGAAAGCCCTCACGCGCACGCGTCTCAAGGCGTTGCATCGGCTCGCGTTCCGGGCGCTGCGCGCGCAGCCGGGTGCCGACGATGCCGATGCCGCCGCAGCACTCGCCCATCACGCCTTCAAAGGCGAGGAATGGGAGCATGCCGCCGGCTTCGCGGTAAAATCGATGGCGCTCGCGATCTCACGCTCCGCCAATCGGGAAGCTCTGCGACTCTTCGAGATGGGCATCGCCGCGTCGGGTCGCTCCGACAGCGAGACGACGGCAATATCCCTGGAGCTCGGGCTTCGCCTGGAAGCGATCGGCGCCATGATGGCGCTCGGCCACATCGACGAAATCTTCAACAACATGGAACGTGCCGAGGTCATCGCGACGCAACTGAACGATCAGCGCGCGCGTGCCGCGGTTTCGACCCAGACGGCAGTGTTGCTGTGGATGCGCGGGCAATTCGAGCAAGGTCTGCGCCATGCCTCACGGGGGCTGGAGGCGGCAGGGCTGGCGCAACGACGCTACATGTCGATGGCGGCGCATCAAACCCGCCTGATGCACCTTCACGCCCTCGGGCGCTATGCGGAGGCGGCGACGGAAGGCAAGGCTGTGCTCGCCGGCTACGGCCCGGAGCTCGCCCAGCATGCAGTGCAGCCGGGATGGGCGGCCATTCCCATCATCAATCTGTATGCGTTCTATTCGAGCACGCTGTCCTACCTCGGCAACTACAGGGCCGCGCAAGAGGGTTGCGCCGCGGCTTACGAAATCCTGTCGAGGGTCGATCACCCGTATTCGCGCCTGCTGATCGATACGGTGCAGGCGCAGATCTGGATCGAGCAAGAGGAGCTCGATCGGGCGGAAACCCTGATGCGCGAGGCCGTGCGGCAATGCATGACGCACAACGTGCCGACCATGCTCGCCGTCTGCACGGGAAGGCTTGGCAATGTTCTTGCGCGCAACAACAAGGCGTCCGAGGCCGTAAAGCTTCTGGAGAAGGGCTTCGCCGATCGCATCTACGATGCAGCCGGCACCTACGGCCGAATCTTCATGCGGGTGGCCCTCACTGTCGCCTATCGCAACCTCTCGAGACTGGACGAAGCAGTCCGTGCCGGACGAAAGGCGGTCGAGCAGGCCGGAGAAGAATACGGCCACCGCACGGAAGCCCTTTGCGAACTGGCCGAGACGCTGCGACGTGCCGGTGCGGCGTCGGAAGCCGAACATCTGTTCACGCAGACCTACGAAGCGGCGCTTCGCCTGGGGATGCCCTATTACCAGAAGCGCGCGGCGGCGGCTCTTGCACAAGCAGCCTGAGGATCGGGGCACCGAGCATGAAAGTCTCGAGCATCATTCCTGACGCCACGCCGCCGGGTTTCCGCAGCCTGGCCTATGGGGCGTTTTGCTGGTTCCTCCGTCACCCCGGCCTGTTGCGGGCAGTCGGCGCGCTGTTCCGGAAGTGGCCCTCGGCGGCGGGCAGGCTTCATCAGGCGGCGTCCGCCGATGCCGTCAAAGGCGTCCTCACCCGGCCGGAAAGTTTCTCGAACACCGCGCACGAGCCCAACATGCTCGCCGGCGACTACATCATCGCGATGGATCCCGGCCCCACTTATGCACATGACAGGGCGCTGCTTCTGAGCCGGTTGAATTCCCTCAACGTCCAGAGCGACGCCGACAACGAGGCTGCCGCACGAGCCGCGGCACTGGACACGTCTTTCGATCTCATCGACGACTACCTGATATGGGTCATCTTTCGTGCCATCAAGCCGATCTTCGGCGCAGCCGCCGGCCAGGTCGCGGCTGGGGTGGGAGGACATACGGACGATCAGGGGCTGCAGCGGCAGTATCTTCTCCAGATCCGCTACGTTGCAGGTCAGCTTCTCGGAGGAGGCGTGGCGACGCTGGACGCCCAGCGGCGAGCGGACGTCGCCGCCGATGGCCTGCGCGCGCGCATGAAGGCCATGAGGAGCGACATCGAGAAAGCGTGGGGCGTGTCGATGCCGCCTGCGGATGTCGAGCGGAACGCGGTCGGGATGTCCTGGATATCGCATCCGGTCACGGTGCAGTCCGCTGCGCTGGTCGTGCAGGAGCTGTTGAGCCGCCCGAAGATTTACCGACGCCTTCTTGCGATGGCGCAAGCCGCGGAAGGCGGTGTCTGGGCCGACGGCAAATTCCGCGATGTCGTACGGGATCACGTGCTCGAGCTCATGCGGTTCCGGCCGGTCTTTCCGCTGCTCGCCCGCAACGTCCCGCGTGACACCGGATTCGAAACCGGCGGGCGCGAGGATGCCGAATGCCCCGCCGGTGGCAGCGTCAGCATCTGGTCGATCGCGGCACTGTTCGATCCCGACGCGGTCGCCGACAGCAAGCAATTCTGTCCGCATCGCGAATGGAAGGACAAGGAGCTTCGGTGGCTGATGTTCGGATATGGCAGCCGGCACTGTCCTGCGAGGGATCATGCCGTCGAGATCATCACCAGTGCGTTGATCGGCTTGCTGACCTTGCCGGAACTGCAACTGGCGGGCCGGAAGGCGATCGCATACGAGGGAGCGTTGATGTCAGGCATGGGCATCCGCTTCGCCCGGAAGCCGTAGGGGGGAGCCATGACGTTGATGGTCCGCCAGCAGATGATCTGCATTGTTGCGCCCGATTGGTCCGGCGCGACCACAATTTCGAACAGCGTCGGCGCGCAGCTGGACGCGCTCTTCAGCGATGTCGGCATCGTGCATTTCGCCTCGATTGCATTGTTGCCGGCGATTCCCGGAGCGCAGGACAAGCCCTCGCTGATGCTTGAACTTGTCACCGAGGAAGGCCTCGCGCCAGCCGACTTGCTTCATCGTCTTGCCTTCCATCCCAGCGGCGCCATGTGGACGCTGTTCGACGGATTTTGGTCCGCGCCGCCGACGCCGGTCAGCGTGCGCAACCAGGCACTGCTCGACCGGCTCGTGGAATGGCACAGCGTCGCCGACGGCGGCTTCGTCGGCGCGCGCGACCGCTCGGTCCGGCAGATCGCGATGGAGCAGGATCTGTTTCGACAGACGCGGCTGAAGGCGCGGGCGCTGAAGCCCGTTTACGGCGAGGACCGTACCGCTTTCGCAAGCGCGCTGTCCCGCTGGGCATACGACGACCCCAACGGGACGTGGGACACCGTGCCTGCGCCGCGATCTTTCTGGCGTGGCAGCGGCGCGGGTATCGGCGCAAAGCTGGCCTATCCGATCGCGATCGTCGTCGGTTGGCTGGCCTTGCTCTGGCTGATGCGGCCGCTCTCATGGATCATTGCGCGCATCGACAGCTGGCTGTTCGGCGACTGGAATATCCCGGTGCAACTCGCCGCGAAGGCGGCCGGTGAATTGAGCCGCTATTTGCTGGCGAGCAGCTTGCGTTTCCTGTTGGCGCTGGCCGTGCTTGCCGTCGTCCTGTTCGTGTTTCTGGGTGTCTTGCCGGCGCTGTTCAAGTCTTACCGGCGCTGGCTGGCGAGCCTGGGTCGCGAACTCGATCGGCCGACAGACACATGGTCGTCGACGTTCACTTATGTCAGCGTCTGGGTCGTGGGGCTGCCGATTTTGCTCGCCACCCTGTGGTGCATCGGAGTCTATACGTTCGCGCCCGCAGATCTGTACCGATCCAGCGTTGGACCGGTGGTGGCGTTCGCACTTGGGTGGACGCATCTGGCCATCGGCGTTGCCGTCATTGCCGTGCTGCTGCTCGCCGTCATTGTCGTGCTGACCCAGCTCAACTGGTTTTATGATCCGCACAAAGACGATGTGGATCGCGCCCAGCAGGTCCACCCCTCGATCGAGGCGTGCGAGGGACGACTGGTCGGCGGCACCGCGCACATGATCAGCCTGACGGACATGCGCGCTCCGAATTGGTGGAGCGCCTGGTGGACCCGGTTTGTCCTGCGCCTCGTGACGCTGCTCGGTTATGTCTTCTTCACGGAGGGCGTGCTGGGAGGCGCGCCGGGCATCCATTTCGGTCACTGGCGCGTCATCGACAATGGCCGCCGCTTCCTTTTTTGCTCGAACTATGACGGCGACTTCGGCGGCTACCTCGACGACTTCATCAACGGGGCTTCCACCGGCACCACGCTGTTCTGGCGATGGACCAAGCTGAAGCCTCGCGAAGCTGCCGGCCCGGGCCAGCCCCGCGTGACGGAGCTGCGGCATTTTCCGCCGTCCAGGTTTCTCGCGCTGCGGGGCGTCAAATGCGAACTGCGGTTCAAATCCTATGCGCGCGACAGCATGCTTCCGCATTTGTATCACTTCGATGCCTGCAGATTGACGGTCGACCAGATCCGTGGCGCGGCTGCGCTCAGGGACGCCTTGTTCGGCGAACGCAATGAAAGCAACGACGATCGGATCATGAGGGCTATCGAATCATGACGCGCGCGCCTCTTATCTCGGAGCAGCTCACCGACATTCAGGGAGTGTTGAACAGCGGCTATGGCTGGCTCACCGAAAGCCGCTTCTGGCTGCTGACCATCCGCGACGGACACGAGGACCAGGCTCGCGAATGGCTGTCGCAAATCGTCGGACTGGTGGTCAGCGCCAAACACGTCCTGAACAGCAAGGAGACCGCGTCGATCCGCGAGGCCGTGGCAGTCGCTTTCAGCTTTGCGGGGCTCGCCAGGCTCGGCCTCGAGGAGACCGACAGGCATCCCTTCCCGACGCCGTTTCGCAGCGGCATGGGAAGCGAGTTGCGCGAAAAGCTGTTGCGTGACGAACCGCGCGCGCAGTGGCGATGGTCTGATGTCGAGGGATTTGCCGGCCGCCAGACGGTGCATATTGTCGTCGCCCATTGGTACGAAGGTCCGGAATCGCAAATCTCGCCGCCTGATCTCGCATTCAGCAAGATTACGCGTGTCGACCATCGCCCGGGCTCCTTCACGAAAGACGGCCTGTATGAACCGTTCGGCTTTCGCGACGGCCTATCGCAGCCCGTGATCCGTGGACTGAGGGACCCGGAAAGCGGCAAGCGGGCCAGGGAGAAAGCCGGCCCCCTCTATGAAGACCGCGTGATCGCCCCCGGTGAATTCATTGTCGGCTATTCCAACGAGTATGACGAACTCACTTACTGCCCCGACGTCCAGCATTGGACCGATGCCCGCGGCCGCTTCACGCTGAACGGCAGCTACCTGGCCATACGTCAAATCCAGCAGGATGTTGCGGCGTTCAAAAAATTTGAACAGGCCAATGCAGGCGTCGCTGAAAAGCTGATGGGGCGCCAGAAAGATGGCTCGCCGCTGTCGTGGAAGGCGCATCCGGGCAAGACGGGATCGGACCCCAATGCGTTCCGCTATAGCGTCGACGACGCAAACGGCCTCACGTGTCCGCTGGGAGCGCACATCCGCCGGGTCAACCCGCGGAACTCGCTGGGTCTCGACGTGGCCTCGGGGATCAAATCCTCCAAGCTGCACAGGCTGCTGCGCCGCGGGCGGCCTTATCGCGAGACGGGCGAGCCCGAGCGCGTCGGTCTGTTCTTCATCGCCTGCAATGCCGACCTGGAGCGGCAGTTCGAATTCATTCACCAGCGCTGGCTGCGCAATCCGCGCTTCCGGAATCTGTTCGACGAGGACGATCCGGTCGTGGGCTCGCCGGCGAAGACGGAGTTCACCATTCCGGGATTGCCGAGCGGTAGCCAGGTCTCGCTGGAGGCCTTTACGGAAACCCAGGGCGGCGGCTACTTCTTCCTGCCCGGTATCGCGGCATTGAAGTTCATCGTGAAGCAGGGGGCCGATGCCGCGCGAGGCGCGCTTGCGGAGCTGCCGGCGCGGAAAGATAACCGGCGATCGCGTCAACGCAGGCTCGGGTGCCGGAGCGGATGATCCGTGTCGACGATCGCTGGAAATCGCCTACGTCTTTATCAAGCCGCCAACTGGTCGACGACCTGCGGCTCCGTCAGAAGCTTCAGCTTCCTGGCATGGTCGAGGTCTGGAACCGCGATTGCGGTATGGCGTAGAACGCGTTGGTCTGCGATTTGGCGATTTTGTCCAGGATATCGCTGCCCTTGATGACGTGGAGACCCATCTCATCCTCGGACGGGTAGATGGCCAATACGACATCATAAGCAGCAATGACGTCCCGTAATGCGGCAGCCTTGTCGTCAGCGAGGTCGATGAAAATGCGAACATCGGCTGCGAGCTCGCGCAGCTCTTCAAAATCGGGCACTGGGTTACTCCAACACAACTAACTGAGCCGGACTTTGGATCGATAAGATTACCGAACCATCAACAAGGCAGCTGTCCTCGGATAACCGTTCCGCGCGCCTCGGGGTTCTATCGGCAGAACCGCTGGCGATCCCGGCAGGATTCGAACCTGCAACCCCCAGAGTAGAAATCTGGTGCTCTATCCAGTTGAGCTACGGGACCGTCTGTTTGGGCATGTTTCGGACAACCGGTACCGGCTCGCATCATGTGCGGGGCAGGCTTTTCCGGATCATGCCCCGGCCGGCGCGACCTGGCGCGGCGCCTTCATAACACTGCCAATATGAAAAATCCGCTGCTACGGGAAGCCCGTTCGAACCGATTTTCCGCAACGCGCGACTAAAGGGGGCGGGGGACCGCCTTCGGTCCGCCCGTGCACAGTGTCCGCCTCGTTCATCTAGCTGAACCGGGTCGGTCGGGACTTGGCTTTGGCTATGCGACTTTTTGCGACGCTTGCCCTGCTGCCACGAGTCCGTCACCATTTCGCGCACTTCTATTTGCTTCGCGGCGCCATTGTCGCCGCAACCCGGAGTTCTCCCATGATCGGTCTGGTTCGCGCCGCAACCCTTTGCGCCACGCTGGCGCTTGGCCTGAACTCGGCACTCGCCGCAGACAAGGCCTTCAAGCGCGACGACCTCGCTGACTCCGCGATCAAGCTGGAAGCCCAGATCAAGAGCGAAGGGGGAGCGGTCTCGAAATCATCAGCGACGCTCAAGAGCGATGCGGATGCCGCCTTCAGGCGCAACGATTTCCGCTCGGGCCTGCAGATCCTCGGCCAGATCGCAACCCTGACGCCCGAGGACAGCGGCAACTGGCTCAAGCT
>CAWCHW010000012.1:0-104386 GCA_963795365.1 uncultured Alphaproteobacteria bacterium | reverse complement strand
TGGTCTCGCGCGGTCTCGACGTGCGGGCCGGACGGGGCAGCCGGAATTAGGGCGACTTCTCGAGGACGAGTTTGACCTATTGGCGACCTCTCCCGCGTGCGCTAAGAACCCTTCATGAGCGGACGTCCGACCATCGAAGCCATGCTCGCCCCGCTTACGTTCTTTGAGGAACGCTGTGAGGACAAGGAGACGCTTCGAAAGCTGATCACGCTGGCGAAAGACAGCTCGCGCCGCGAGGAAGCTCGCGCCGTTTTTCAAGAGATTAGACAGAAGACAATTGCAGCAGGAAAACGCAAAGATCAGTTATCTCTCGCTCAATATATGATTTTGAAGAGATTTGCGCCAAGACACTCTACAATTTGACGGGTGGGCCCGCACCGTACAACTTCGACTCGCCGTTTTGGGTCTTGCCGCTAGCGCTGGAACTCGGACGTGTGCTCGGCGTTACAGACCTCGGCGAGATAAGCCCTCTGTCGAGAGCAAAGTAAGTCCGTCTTCCTGGCCGACCCCTAACCGCTCAGCCGGCAGCCGACCCGGATCACGTCGCCGGCCGGCCGCTCGCCATCGCCGTCTCTGATGGTGTCGACGAGCACGCTGCCGTCGCGGCATGCGACCTCGGCCGATCCGTTCTTGCTGTGAGCGAGAACCACGCCGCAGGCGAGCGGATGCAGGCCTTCCGATGTTCCGATTCTGACGCGCGCGATCCGGATGTCGCGGCGCTTCTCGCGATCGGGCGACACCAGGACGGTTTTCGCACCCGCATAGGGCCAGCCGAACGCGCGAACGCAGCGTTCGATCTCATCAGCGGTCCAATGCCAGTCGATCTTTCCGTCGACGTCCGTTTTCAGCGCCGGGAAGTAAGGCCGCGCGTTCGGCTGCGGCCGGCTCGCAACGACGTTGGTGGAGATCGCAGTCCGGAAACCGGCGATCAGCGCTGGGATGCTGGCCCGCTGTGCCGACATGATGTCGATGGGGTAGGCGGTCTTCGGCCATGTGAACGGCTGCTCGACGATCCCTGCACCCGTATCGATCCCGGCATCGATCCAGTGCAGCACCCAGGCATCTTCGCAACTGCGATCGTCGTTCAGGATCAGCCAGCTCAGTCCGGCCCGGCCGCGATAGCGTTTCGAGCCGTGAATGTTGAAGACGAGGCCGTCGAATGCCCCGAGGAAGTTGGCCCTGATGATCGGGGCCGACACCGAGAGGACCGCATTCGCGCCGGTCTGCTTGATGGCGGCGATGGAAGCCGCGTCGTTCGGATCTGATGTGTGGACGAACGGAAGCCGAAGCCTGCTGACGATGACGCCGAGCGATTCATGCAGGCCTTTGGTCACCAGATAGGTTTCGATCGGACCATCCGGCTGCTGCAGCGGCGACTGGCTTGCGATCGAGACGACCTTAAGTCCGGCCTGCAACAGCGCATCGACGGCTGCGCCGAGAAAACTGGATGCGCCGATCACGCAAAAGCGCAGATCGCCGTGAGGGATCGGCAAGTTGCGGCTGGTCGGAGCAGGTTCGTTCAACATCGTCTCCGCGATATCGGCGGTTCGATCAGGTCAACCGCTTGAAACCGGAATGGGCGACCGGGCCGCGCAGCAACTGCCTGACCGCCTTCTGGTCGACCGCCGCCCGCAGGTCGCGGAACACATCGTTCACCGCTTCCAGATAGCGGTCGACATGGGCGTCGGTGTGCGACCACATCGCATAGAACGAGCCGGTGGCGAAGATGCCGCGGTCGAGCATCATCTGCGTGAACAGCGTGCGCACCTCCTGGGCCTCCGGCAAATCGAAAGCGAAATGCCCGAGCGGCGAGATGCCCGAGACCTGCACGGGCATGCCGGTCGCCTGCGAGGCAGCCGTCCAGCCCTTCTGCACGCGCGTGCCGATCCGCATCAGGTGCCTCGGCACGTTCTGCTCGCGATGCTTGCGCAAGGTGGCAAGTGCGGCGACCGGCCCGACGCGTTCGGTCCAGGCAGTGGAGCTGACGAAAGTCTCCTGCGCAGCGTCCATCACCGATGCGCGGCCGACGATGGCCGCCATCGGATATCCGTTGGCGATGGCCTTGGCGAACACCGCGATATCGGGGTCGACGCCGTAGGCGAGATGCGCGCCGCCCGAATTGATGCGGAAGCCCGAGGTCACCTCGTCGAAGATCAGCACGGCGCCGCAGCGATCGGCGAGCGCGCGAATCCCACCGATGAATTCCGGCGTCGGCTCGCTCGATCGCACCGGCTCCATCACGATCGCGGCAAGCCGCTCGCCGTGTTCGGCGACGATCGCCTCGATCTCGTCGAGCTTATTGAAGTGGAACGGATGCATCAGCCCGGCGAGGCCGCGCGGCACGCCCTTGGTGTCGAGGCCCGGCAACAGGTGGCCGTCGAGCGCGGTGGTGGTGCCGAGATTGGCGGAAAGATACCAGTCGTGCCAGCCGTGATAACCGCAGAACGCCACCATGTCGCGGCCGGTGGCGGCGCGCGCGATGCGCACCGCAATCGCCATCGCCTCGCCGCCGGCGCGCCCGAAGCGCACCATGTCCGCCCAAGGATGACCTTCGACGAGAAGTTCGGCAAGCTCGATATCCTCGGCGCAGTTGAGCGTCGACATCGAGCCCATGTCGATCGCGCGCTTCACCGCCGCGTCCACGTCGGGATCGGCGAAGCCGAGGACGGTGGCGCCGATGCCGCAATAGCTCATGTCGAGATAGGTGCGGCCGTCGAGATCGATGACCTCGGCGCCCTTGGCCGACTTGAAATAGGTCGGCCATTGTTCGGGAAGGAACATCTCCGGGCGCTTGGACAACAGCTGGGTGCCGCCCGGGATCACCTTCCGCGCGCGCCGGTAAAGCGTTTGACCCGTGCCCGACATCGCCTGCTGCTCCCGCGGAAAGATCGCGGGGGTGGATACCGCATGGCCCCCCGTGAGGCAAGGTGGCGGGTGACTGCCTTGGCGAGCAGGCGCGTCGATCGCGCACCACAGCATGGCCACGCGCCATCCGGTCATGCTAACCACTGATCATGTTGAGCTGGAGCCGGACGCACAGGACGATGGCCGCGGTCGCCGCATTCGCCGTCTATTTCGCGCTGGCTGCCTGGTCGAAATGGACATGGATCGACCCGGTCCCAAAGGGCAAGGTGGTGGTCCGGCTCGATCGCCCGTTCGAGGTTTACGGCGTTCACGGCGTGACCAGCTACCAGCTGCGGTCGCAGGAGATTTTCGAATCGATCGCCGATGACGGTGACGACCCGACGCGCTCGCCGCTCCTGCTCTATGAAGACAATCATTTGCTGGGTCCGCCGCACAGCCGTATCGAAGACGTCGGGCAGCTCGGACAGGGCCGTTACTTGCACTCGCGAAGGGGGCTGGTGTTCTCGGCGAGCGACAACAGCGACGTCAATGCGAGCAAGCGCGTCTATTGGGCCGTGCTGCCGAACTAAGGGTTTGATCAGCGCTCGTCGGCAAAGGCCTGGCCGTCACACTGAGCAGCGACCGTCTTTGCATTTCTTGCGCCAGCTATATCGGCTGTCTGCCATTCGGTGGCCATGAACTCAGGAAATAGTGAGCTGGATCACCTTCGCTGCTCACATTCCATTGCTATAAAGATCAGCTTCACACTTCGGAGGTTACGTCGATGAAGATTGCTCGGGGTTCAGTCGGACTATTCCTGTGCATCATTTGCAGTGGCTTGTCCGGCGTCACGGCCGATGCGCAAACTCCCGCGCCGCCGGCTCCGCCAGCAGCCGCCGCGCCCGCGCCGCCGCCCACACCGATTCCGTTTGATGCCGCGTTGCTGAAGGCGGCCAACGATCTTTTCTCGAAGGCCAATCTGAACGGTGCGCCGGACAAGATGACGCTGGTGATCGATCCACTGATCGACGGCGTCACCGGTGCGCAGTCCAAGGCGACACATCTGGAGGAGCAGCGCATCACTGAGCTCGTGAAGACAAACTATCCGCGTTTTCAGGTGGCGAAGTTCTCGGCTGAAACGGTCGCCAAGGCTCCCGTCGTGCTGATCGGCACTTTCACCGCCGTCAACAATGCAGCTGTCGCGGGCGGTGCAAAGGACGCGTATCGCATTTGCCTCGCGCTCGCCGACATGAGGACGAAGACCATCATCTCGAAGGGCGTGTCGCGCGCATTGCCCGAGGGCATCGATCCGACGCCGGCTGCGTTCTTCAACGACAGCCCGGTGTTCAGCAAGGATGCCTCGACCGACGCCTACATCAAGACCTGCCAGGGAACCAAGGTCGGAGATAATGTCGATCAGGCATATGCCGACCGCATCGTCGTAGCCTCGCTCGTCAATGACGGGATCGAGGCCTATGACCAGGGCCGCTATCGCGACGCACTCGCCGTTTATCAGAGCGCGATGAAGACGCCGGGAGGCGAGCAACTCCGCGTGCTCAACGGCATCTATCTGGCGAACTACAAGCTGCACCGCACCGGCGCCGCCATGGACGCCTTCGGCAAGGTGGTGGATTACGGGCTGAAGGGCGACAAGCTCGCGGTGAAATTCCTGTTCAAGCCGGGCTCGACCCAGTTCATCACCGATCGCAGCATCCGGGCGCCCTATAATGCATGGCTTGAAAAGATCGCGGAACGGACCGCGGCCAGGCAGGGCTGTCTCGAAGTCGTCGGCCACACCAGCGCCACCGGCCTGCCGGCGATCAATGACCGCCTGTCCGGTCTGCGTGCCGACTACATCAAGGATCGCCTGGAGGACGAACAGAAGTCGCTCCGCGGCCGGCTGATCGCGACCGGCAAGGGCTCGCGCGAGATGCTTGTCGGGACGGGCAAGGACGATGCCAGCGATGCGCTCGACCGTCGGGTCGAATTCAAGGTCGCTCCCTGCGGCGGGAGCGGCGGCCGCTCGACCTGATCCGAAGTTTCGCCGTTCTGGACAACCCGGCTCCGATCGCCTCGGGGCCGGGTTATTCATTGCTTCACTTCGCCAGCGTCCGCACCACGCGAAAGCCGATGTCGTCGTGATGCGCGTCGCGACCGGCCTTGGCGCGAACGGCAGGCCGCAGTGAGGACGGCATCGAGAACCAATCGCCGCCCCGCACCGGATGCGCAGCGCAGTTGGCCTGCGTGTGCGCCGCGCTGTCGGAGGTGGCGCCGCTATAGTCATCAGCGAAGCAGTCGGCGGTCCATTCCCAGACATTGCCGATCAGGTCATGGAGACCGAACGCATTGGCGGCCTTCGAGCCGACCGGCGCGGTGAAAGGGTAGCCGTCGTTGCAAGTCATATAGGGGGCATCCTCCGGCAGATTTGCGATCCTGGCGGCCTGGTCGGCACCATTGGCGAAGCGGCAGAGATCGGCGGGATCGTCGGTGAAGGCAAAGCGGAAGGTCGTGCCGGCACGTGCGGCGTATTCATATTCTGCTTCCGATGGCAGCCGGTAGACCTTGCCGGTCGTCTTCGATAGCCAGTCGACATACGCCGCCGCATCGTTCCAGCTCACACAGACAGCCGGATGGTTGCCCTCCTGCGCATAGCCAGGAATGAGGAACGAACGATTTTCACGTTCCTTCGGCATGTTCTGCTCGAACGTGAAGCAGCGGCCGCTGCCCTGATAGCCCGTCGCGGTGACGAAGGCCCCATACTGATCGCGGGTCACCTCGTAGCGTCCGACGGCGATCCTGTCCTTGACCACCACCCTGTGCTGCGGGCCTTCGTTGGCGGCGGCGAGCCCATTGTCGATCTCACTCTGTTTGGAGCCCATCAGGAATTCGCCGGCGGGAAGCGCCACCATGTCGGGACAGTCACGGCATTCCCTGAAGCTGTCCTTCGGCTTCAAGCCGCATTCTTCCGATAGCGACAGGGCTCGCGCCGCATCCGGTGCGAGTGACACACCCTGTATCGGCAGGCCCGCGCAGCTCGCGGACTGACTAGCGTTGCTGGTGTCCTGACCGAGCTTTGCATCTCCGGAAAGCACCGCGGCCAATTGCTGCTTCGATTGCGCAGCCTTCGCGCGTGCGGCTTCTGCTGCCTTGGCCTCGGTCGCCTGAGCTTCTGCCAGCGCCTTCTGCCGTTCTTCGCGAGCGGCCTGCTCGGCCTTGGCCTGTTGTTCTTGTCGTGCTTTCTCCGCGACAATCCGCGCGGCCTCGGCTGCCCTGGCGTTCTCCGCGGCGATCCTGGCGCGCTCGGCCTCGGCGGCTCTGGCCTCATCGGCGACTTTCTTTTCAGCTGCCAATCGGGCTTCTTCCGCCGCTTTGGCCGCGACGATGGCTTTTTGCCTTTCGGCTTCCCGCGTTTCTGCGACGCGTGCGGCTTCCTCGGCGCGAGCCTTCTCGGCAGCGACCCGTGCTTGCTCGGCCTCGAGCGCTTTGGCCTGTTCGGCGGCCCTCTTTTCAGCAGCAAGCCGCGCTTCCTCCGCCATCCTGGCCTGGGCGGCGATGCGGGCGCGTTCGTCTTCAGCGGCCTGGGCGTTGTCGAGCGCCTTCTTCTCCGCGGCAAGCCGCGCTTGTTGGGCAGCGGCCTTTTCCGCGATGAGTTTGTCGCGCTGGACCCGGGCGAGGTCGCTGTAGAAGCCGGACGGGTAATTCTTCAGGAACAAATCCCACGCTCCCACGACGTTGACCTGCGATGTGAGTTCGTAATCGAATCTGGCGTTGGGATCGACCGCAGGGACGGGAGGAGGCGGCGGCTCGGCCGGTTTCGGCACCAGCGCGACGTCGCTGCCGCCGAGCGAGCCGTAAATGAAAGGCTCCTGCCGGTTTTTCGTCGTCTTCATGACGTCGTCGCGGACGTAGCCGAACGCAATCCGCAGGTCGAGGCCCGGCGTCGGCAGGTATTTGATCAGCGCAGTGGTGAACGGACTGTTCTTCGCGTCGCCGTCGGCGGCGGTCGATCCGGCCCTGGCGGCGAAGGCGATCAGTGTGTTCGGACTGATCGGGTCGACCTTGGCAAGGCCGCGGCCGATCGCACGCGAAGCAACGGCATGCTTCATGGTCTTGGCGAACGGGTTGTCGCGGCAAGCGTCCAGAATGATCAGCCGCAATTGCCTGGCCGGCTCGACGATGGTCAAC
Organism: uncultured Alphaproteobacteria bacterium; assembly: GCA_963795365.1. Classification (GTDB taxonomy): domain Bacteria; phylum Pseudomonadota; class Alphaproteobacteria; order Rhizobiales; family Xanthobacteraceae; genus Bradyrhizobium. Next base: position 97,357 of record CAWCHW010000012.1, on the reverse strand, counting down.
AGCCTGTCGAGAGAGACTGCTTCATCGTCGGCGTCGATGTCGCGTTCGAGCACGGCATCGACGGGAATCAGATAGTTGCTGCCTTGGATCTCGATACCATGGCCCGCGAAATAGATGATGGCAACATCGGCATCCCGTGCCTCATCGGAGAAGTCGCGCAGCGCGCGTCGCATCTCGAGGCCCTTCAGGTCGAGCTTGAGCTGGACGATGTCGAAGCCGGCGCGCTTGAACATCTCCGACATCGCGGTCGCATCGTTGACGGGATTGGAAAGCCGCGGCACGCGCTCGTACGCGGAGTCGCCGATCACCAGCGCGATCCGCTTCTCGGCGAATGCCGGTTGGCTGAACAGCCACATCGAGCAGAGCGCCAGGACGATGGCCGATACGACGCGCGTCATGTCTTCCACATTAGCGCAAAAGACCACTTAACACGACGAGCTTGGCCAGGAACTGTGAGCCTGCTCACAGTGAGACGAAACGATCAGGCCAAGGCAGCTAGCGCTCGTCGGCAATCACCTTGCCGTCATTCGGTAACGCGCCCTGCGCCACCAGCTCGACCTTGCCGCCGAGTTTCGTCACGTTGCGCAGCGTCGCGCTGAGTTCCGTCATGATCGCGTCACTCGGTGAGGCGCATTCCGCCTTCAGCGTCATGGCGTCGGCCTCGCCGTCGCGGGTGACCACAAGCCGCAACCGTCCGAGATCGCCGTGACGCTTGCCGATCTCGGCGATCTGCTCGGGACGGATGAACATGCCCTTGACCTTGGTGGTCTGGTCGGCGCGGCCCATCCAGCCCTTGATGCGCATATTGGTGCGGCCGCATGGACTTGTCCCCGGCAATGCCGCCGTGAGATCGCCGAGCGCGAGCCGGATCCAGGGATGATGCGGATCGAGCGAGGTGACGACGATCTCGCCGACGTCGCCCTCGGCAACGGGATCGCCGGTGCCGGGCCTGACGATTTCGAGAATCAGGTCCTCGTTGACCACCATGCCTTCGCGCGCCGGGGTCTCGAAGGCGACCATGCCGAGATCGGCGGTGCCGAAGGCCTGATAGGCGTCGATGCCGCGCGACTTGATCTCCTGCTGCAGCGAGGGCGGAAACGCCGCGCCCGACACCATCGCGCGCTTGATCGAGGAGACGTCGCGGCCCGCGCTTGCGGCGGCATCGAGCAGGATCTTCAAAAAGTCCGGCGTACCGCTGTAGCCGACCGGGCGGTAGGCTTCGATCAACTCGAACTGCTGGTCGTTGTTGCCGGGCCCTGCGGGGATCACCGCGCAGCCAAGGGCCCGCGCGGACGTGTCGAAGATGAAGCCGCCCGGGTGTCAGGTGATAGCTGAAGGTGTTGAGCACGACGTCGCCCGGACGGAAGCCGACCGCAAACAGCGCGCGTGCGCCACGCCAGGGATCGTCCTGCCGCCCTTCCGGCTCGAAGATCGGACCGGGCGAGGTGAACAGCCGCGCGAACGCGCCCGGCGCCTCCGAAACGAAGCCGCCGAAGGGCGCCGCCGCCTTGTGCAGGGCGGGGAGCTCCGACTTGCGCAACACCGGCAGGCGCGCCAGCGCCGCTCGGTTCGTCACCGAAGCAGGATCGAAGCCTCTCAGCCGTTCCGCATAGGCGGGCGCGGCGATGGCTTTGCGCAGCACGTCGGGCAGCCGCGCGAACAGATCGGCCTCGCGCGCGGCCGGCGCGCGGGTCTCGCGGGCGTCGTAGTGGTCGGTCATATGTTAGCTCGCACTCCGCTGTAGCATTCACCTCTCCCCGCGTGCGGGGAGAGGTCGAAATTCGCGATAGCGAATTTCGGGTGAGGGGGGCTCACGTCGAGTTGCGCTCGCCGAAGGAGCCCCTCACCCCAACCCTCTCCCCGCGAAGAGCGGGGAGAGGGAGAAGAGTCGCTCACAGCCATCGCTTCCGCCGCTTGAAGCTTTTCAGGTTCTTGAAACTCTTGCGCTGGTCGCCGGCGCCGCCGAGATAGAATTCCTTGACGTCCTCGTTATCGCGCAGCTCGTCGGCGGAGCCGTCGAGCACGACCTTGCCCTGCTCCATGATGTAGCCGTGGCTGGCGACCGAGAGCGCCGCGCGCGCGTTCTGCTCGACCAGGAGGATGGTGACGCCGAGGTCGCGGTTGATCTCCCGGATGATCGAGAACACTTCTTTCACGAGAAGCGGCGACAGCCCCATCGACGGCTCGTCCATCAGGATCATCTTCGGGCGCGCCATCAGCGCGCGGCCGATCGCGAGCATCTGCTGTTCGCCGCCTGAGAGATAGCCGGCCAGGCCCGTGCGCTCCTTCAGCCGCGGGAAATATTTGTAGACCATATCGATGTCGGCGTTCACCCTGCCGTCGCTGCGGGTGAAGGCGCCGAGCCGCAAATTCTCCAGCGAGGTCATGTCGGCGATGATGCGCCGGCCCTCCATCACCTGGAAAATGCCGCGGCGGACGATCTTGTCGGGATCGATGCCGTTGATGCGCTCGCCGTCGAACATGATCTCGCCGCGCGTGACCTCGCCGTCCTCGGTCTTGAGCAGGCCGGAGATCGCCTTGAGCGTGGTCGACTTGCCGGCGCCGTTGGCGCCCAATAGCGCCACGATCGCGCCCCTGGGCACCTCGAGGCTCAGGCCGCGCAGCACCAGGATGACGTCGTCATAGACGACCTCGATGTTGCGCACGCGAGGAGGGGCGCCACTGTCACATCTTTTGAGGGGCGCGGAATTTCGGCGGTGTCGGTCATGTGCTCGATCTAACGATTTCGTCATGCCCGGCCTTGTGCCGGGCATCCACGTCTTGCTTGTGTTTCGCCAAAATCAGACGTGGATGGCCGGGACAAGCCCGGCCATGACGACTGATATTTAGTTCACCAGCCGAACCATTCCGGCTTGCGCGGCAGCTCGACCGTCTTGACCTTCTCGAGCTTGATGGTGCCCTTGGCCGTCAGGTCGTTGATGTCGCCGTCGGTCGGTCCCGATCACCTTGGCGCGATAGAGGTCGACCTTCATGCTTCCGCGGTGGTCCTTCTCGGTCCAGGTCGACGGATTGCAGACGCCTTCCATACCGGCCGGCACCCAGTCCTTCTTCTGGTAGAAACCCTTGGCGACGTTCTCGCCGGTGGCGCCGCCGTTCTTGGCGGCCCAGTCGAGCGCTTCCTTCAGATACAATGCCGAGCAGACGGCGGCGATGTAGTGCACCGGGCGATAGGCCTTGCCGGTCGGGTCCGACATTTTTGAGATTTCCATGACCGTCTTCATGCCGGGCGCATTGCCGCCCCAGCTCACGGCGGTGCGCAGCGGGAAGATCACGCCATCGGCGGCGTCGCCCGCGGTCTTGGCCGCGTTCTCGTCCATGCCCCAGACGTTGCCGAGGAACTGCACGTCGACGCTGGCCGCCTTGCAGGCCTTCATCACCGAGATGTTCGAGCCCGCGGTGTTGCCGAGATAGGCGTAATTGGCGCCCGAGCTCTTCAGGCTGAGACACTGGCTCGAATAGTCGCCAGGGGTCAGCGCGAACACCAGCGGCGGCAGCACCTCGAAGCCGAGTTCGGTGGCGAGCGCTTCGCCCGCGGCCTTCGGTGCGTTCGGATAGGGATGGTTGGCGCCCATGTGGACGAACTTCGGCTTGCCGGGCTTGCCCTTGGCTTTCCAGTCGTCCGCCGCCCACATCAGCATCGCGCGCATCGCGTCCGAATAGCTCGGACCGTAGAAGAAATTATACGGCGCGGGCTTGGCCTTGCCGCTGGTGCCTTCCGGATCGGTTAGCGCCGCGGCATAGGAGCCGGAGATGTCGGGAATCTTGTCCTGCGCGAGGAAGCCCGTCAGCGCCTCGGTGTCGGCCGTACCCCAGCCCATGATCGCCGCGACCTTGTTGTCGGGCGCCGACCATTTCTTGTAGAGCGCGATCGCGCGCGGCACCTGGTAGCCGTAGTCGTTGCTTTCGACGTTGAGCTGCTTGCCGCCGACGCCGCCGTTCTTGTTCACCCAGGCGAAGGTATCCGCGACGCCTTGCCCATAGGGCGTGCCGACGTCGGCAGTGCCGCCGGAGAGATCCTCGAGATGGCCGATCGCGATCTGCGCCTGTGCGGTCGCCGACGCGCCGGCAATGATGAGCGCGAGCGAGACCGTGCTCAAAAGTGATTTCAGTGTCATGGGTCGTTCCTCCTGTTGTTCGTTGGTGTCGATAGTCGTGTGTTCCGTTCCCGCTCTCAATGCGAAAACGGGTAGAGCTTCCAGTAGGTCTTGATCTGCCGCCAGCGATGCGCGAGCCCGTCGGGCTCGAACATCAGGAAGGCGATGATGATCGATCCGATCGCGATCTCGCGCAGAAAGGTGATGTTGTTGTTGAGCGACAGCGCGCGATCGATCGCGCCGCCTTTCAGGCCGAGGCTGATCCACTCCATGAATTCCGGCAGCAGCACCACGAAGGCGGTGCCCATCAGCGAGCCCATGATCGAGCCGGTACCGCCGATGATGATCATGGCGAGAAACAGGATCGAGCGCTCGATGCCGAACCCTTCCTGCGAGATCACGAGCTGGTAGTGCGCGTACAGCGCCCCGGCGATCCCTGCGAAGAACGCGGCAAGGCCGAACGACAGCGTACGGTATTTGGTGAGGTTGATGCCCATGATCTCGGCGGAGAGATAGTGGTCGCGGATCGCCACCAGCGCGCGGCCGTCGCGGGTGCGCATCAGGTTGGTGACGAGGATGTAGCTCACCACCACATAGGCGAGCACGACATAGAAATATTGCCGGTCGCCGCGGAAGGTGTAGCCCAGAATCGAGAACGGATTGGCGCTCGCCGGCACCGAGCCGCCGGAGAACCATTCCGCGCGCGAGAAGAAGTCGAGCAGGATGTATTGCGCGGCCAACGTGGCGATGACGAGATAGAGCCCCTTCAGTCGCGCCGCCGGCACGCCGAAGATCAGCCCGACCAGCGCGGTGACGATGCCGGCCAGCGGGATCGCGAAGAACACGGGAATCGGGAAATTGTTGGAGAGATAGGCCGAGGAGAACGCGCCGAGCAGGAAGAAGGCGGCGTGCCCGATCGAGATCTGTCCGGTGAAGCCGACCAGGATGTTGAGGCCAAGTGCCGCGATCGAGAAGATGCCGATCTGGATCGACACCGACAGCCAATACTCGCTGAAGAATTTCGGCGCAAAGCACAGCAGGATGATTCCGGCAATCGCGAAGTTGCGGCTCATGACAGTCGGAAAGATCGTGGTGTCCGCCGCGTAGGTGCTGCGGAAGTCGCCGGAGGGGATGAGGGAGGGACCGGCCATGATCAGACCCGCTCGATGTCGGCGGTGCCGAACAGACCGTAGGGCTTGATCATCAGGATGATGATCAGCACGTAGAACGGCGCGATCTCGTAGAGATTGCCCCAGTGCAGGTACTGGCTGTCGACATATTGGGCGATGTTCTCCAGCAGCCCGATGATGATGCCGCCGAGCACGGCGCCGCCGATCGAGTCGAGCCCGCCGAGGATCGCCGCCGGAAACACCTTGATGCCATAGGCCGACAGGCCCGACGACACGCCGTTGACGACGGCGACGACGACACCGGCGACCGCGGAGACCGTGGCCGAGATCGCCCAGGCCATCGCGAACACGTTCTTCACGGAGATGCCGAGCGACTGTGCCACCTGCTGGTTGAAGGCGGTCGCGCGCATCGCCAGGCCGTATTTCGAGGAGCGGAAGAACCAGGCCATGCCGATCATCATCAGCACGGAGACGACCAGGCTCATGACATAGACGGTCTGGATCGGCGCGCCGAACAAGTTCACGCTCTGGTTCTGGAACACGCGCGGGAACGGCTGCGGGTCGACGCCGAAGATCCATTTCAGCGCCGCCTGGAACACGGTCGACAATCCGATCGTGACCATGATGACGGAGATGATCGGCTCGCCGATCATCGGTCGCAGGATCACGATCTGGATGGCCACACCGAAGAAAAACATGAAGACCAGTGTCAAGGGCATGCCGAGCCAGAACGGCACCTGGAATTTGTTGAGCAGCACGAGACAGACCCAGGCGCCGATCAGCAGCAGCTCGCCCTGCGCGAAGTTGACGACTTGCGTCGCCTTGTAGATCAGCACGAACGACATCGCGACCACGCCATAGAGCGTGCCGACCACGAGGCCGTTGACCAGCAGCTGGATGAGGAAGGCGGCGTTCATGCGCAGCTGTGTTCATAAATTCGGTGTCGTCCCCGCGAAGGCGGGGACCCATAACCACGAGACGTAGTCGTTGCGCGCAAGCTGGGGCCGCCAGCGTGCCAGACAACCACGGCCTGGGGTTATGGGTCCCGGATCGGCGCTCGCTACGCTCGCTTGTCCGGGACGACGGTGAATGAAAGGAGGCTCGCAATCGAACATCATCACTCCGCGGCCTCCGCGAGTTGCGCTGCTGCCACCGAGATCGACCACCCGCAGCGTGGTGCGGATGCGTTGCGTGGTGCCGTCCTGGAAACGGATCACGGTATCGACGGGGATATCGCGCTTGCCGCTATAGATCGCGTCGATGATGTCGGCATATTTTTCGTTGATGACGCTGCGGCGGACTTTGCGCGTGCGGGTCAATTCGCCGTCGTCGGCGTCGAGCTCCTTGTAGAGCAACAGGAAGCGCGAGATGCGCTGCGCCGGCGGCAACGTCGCATTGACGCTCTCGACCTCCTTGCGCAGGAGGTCGTAGACTTCCGGGCGCGAGGCGAGGTCGGTATACGTCGTGAACGCGATCCGCTTCTTCTCCGCCCATTTGGAGATGATCGAGAAGCGGATGCAGATCATGGCCGCCAGCGCCTCGCGGCCCGCACCCAGCACCACGGTCTCGGCGATGTAGGGCGAGAACTTCAGCTTGTTCTCGATATATTGCGGCGAGAAGCGCGCGCCGTGCGAAGTCTCGGCGAGGTCCTTGATGCGATCGATGACGACAAGCTGCTTCGCATCGTTGAAATAACCGGCATCGCCCGAGTGCATCCAGCCATCCCTGATATCGGCGACGGAAGCTTCCGGGTTCTTGTAATAGCCGTGGAACATGTTGGGGTGGCGCACCACGATCTCGCCGACCCCCTGGCTGTCCGGCCCTTCGATGCGGATCTCGATGCTGTCGGCCATCACCACGCCGGTCGTGTCGGGGTCGACCTTGCCCTCCGGATGCAGCGTGTAGGCGCCGAGCAGCTCGGTCTGGCCGTAGAGCGTGCGCAAGCGGCACGCCCATGGCCTGGAAGAACTTGAAGGTGTCGGGGCCGAGCGCGGCGCCGCCGGTCGCAGCCGAACGCAGGCGGGTGAAGCCGAGCCGGTCACGCAGCGAGCGGAACAAGACCATGTCGGCGACCGCCGAGCGTTGGCCCTTTTCCAGCGCCGCAAGCCCCGTCTTCATGCCGAGATCATAGAGCCGCTGCTTCAGCGGTGAGGCGTCCATCACCCGGGCGCGAACGTCGGCCGCGATCGCCTCCCAGACCCGCGGCGCAAACAGCACGAAGGTCGGCGCGATCTCGCGGAAATCGCTCATCATGGTGTCGGCCTGCTCGACGAAGTTGATCTTCATCCGGCACAGCAGGCCTTTGCCGAGCACATAGACCTGCTCCATGATCCAGGGCAGCGGCAGCACCGAGACGTATTCGTCGTCCGGTCCCTTCGGATCGAATGATGAGATACGTCGCGCAGTGGCTTCAGCACGCGCCCCGCCGACAGCATCGCGAGCTTCGGATTCGATGTGGTGCCCGATGTGGTGCAGAGGATCGCGACGTCCTCGCCCTTGGTCGCATCAGTGAGCCGGTCGTAGAGACCGGGCTCGCGCGCCGCGCGCTCGCGCCCCATCGCCGCAAGCTTGTCGGCTTCCATCAGCCGCGGATCGTCATATTTGCGCATGCCGCGCGGATCGGAATAGACGATGTGCTTCAGGTGCGGCACGCGGTCGGCCAGCGTGAGCAGCTTGTCGACCTGCTCCTCGTCCTCGGCGAACACCAGCCGCGCCTCGCCGTAGTTGAGAAGATAAGCGGCTTCCTCGTCCAGCACGTCGCGATAGAGCCCGAGGCTCAAGGCCGCCGATGGCGTGGGTCGCCACTTCGGCCGCGACCCAATCGGGCCGGTTGTCGCCGATGATGCCGATGACATCGTCGCGGCCGAGGCCCAGCTCGACCATGCCGAGCGCGAAATCGTGCACGCGCGTCTGGTAGTCGTTCCAGGTGAAGGTGCGCCAGAGGCCAAAGTCCTTTTCGCGCAGCGCGATCTCGCCGCCGTGCTCTTTGGCGTTGAGCCGCAGCATTTTCGGATAGGTGTCGGCCTGCGCGACCCGGGCGGCGTAATCCATCATGCCGCATTCTCCGCGACTTGCACCTTGTCGTCGGGATCGACCAGCGCCTCGTCCTCTTCGCCGAGATAGGCGCGCTTGACGTGGGGATCGGCGAGCACCGCGGCCGGATCGCCCTCGGCGATCTTGATGCCGAAATCCAGCACCATGACGCGGTGAGAGATGTCCATCACCACGCCCATGTCGTGCTCGATCATGACCACCGTCATGCCGAACTCCTCGTTGAGGTCGACGATGTAGCGCGCCATGTCTTCCTTCTCTTCGAAGTTCATGCCCGCCATCGGCTCGTCGAGCAGGATCAGCTTCGGCTCCAGCGCCATGGCGCGCGCGAGCTCGACCCGCTTGCGCAGGCCGTAAGGCAGTGTGCCGGCGGTCGCCTTGCGCACCGCCTGCAGGTCGAGGAAGTCGATGATCTCCTCGACCTTGCGGCGATGCTCGAGCTCCTCGCGGCGCGCGCCGGTCAGCCAGTACAGCGATCCCGTGATGAAGTTGTTCTTCAGCAGGTGATGCCGCCCGACCATGATGTTGTCGAGCACGCTCATGTGGTGGAACAGAGCGAGGTTCTGGAAGGTGCGGCCGATGCCGAGCGAGGCGCGGGCGTTGGGATTGAGGGCGGTGATGTCCTTGCCGCGATAGAACAGCTGGCCTTCGGTCGGACGGTAGCGGCCTGAGATGCAGTTGACTATCGAGGTCTTGCCGGCGCCATTGGGGCCGATGATCGAGAACAGCTCGCCGTCGCGGATGGTGAAGCTGACATCGGTGAGCGCGCGCACGCCGCCAAACCGCAACGACACTCCGCGCACGTCCAATGTGGTGTCCACCAAGTCCCTCCCGGAAAAACGGCGCTCTGTCGCGCTCTTTGTCTTGTGGCCTTGATCGCTTTTGCGATCCTAGCCCGGCCATCCTGCCAAGACCATGCGACCATTGATGTTTGCGCCGCTGGCACACGAGATGCCAAGCCTTGATCTCAAGGATGGCGCCATGCGCCCAACGTCGCCGTTGGGCGAGCGGCTTCCATAGGGTAAAGCCGGGACATGAAATGTCTTGCGTCAGACAATTGGCCGGCAATTTTTGAGGCCGGCGGCGAACGGGGTTGGCTGCCGCAATGTCAGCCATTGCTGCGATGCAATATTCCGGCGACCGGCTGCCGGCAGCACCATGATCGCGCCTGACCATCTCAAGCGCATCGCGATCTGGTCGCGCGACCTCGATGAGCGCGAACTCGACCGGGCGCGCGCCGGCATCATCGAGAAATCCTACCGCGCCGATGAGCTGATCTTCATGCGCGGCGATCAGTTCGACTTCTGGTGCGGCGTCGTCTCGGGCCTGCTGCGGATGGGAACGGTGTCGCGCGGCGGCAAGGCCATGAGCTTTGCCGGTCTGACCGCCGGAGCATGGTTCGGCGAGGGAACCGTGCTCAAGAGCGAGCCGCGGCGCTACGACATGGTGGCGCTGCGCGACTCCCGGCTGGCGCTGATGGACCGCGCCACCTTCTTCTGGCTCTACGACAACAGCGTGGCCTTCAACCGCTTCCTGGTCGCGCAGCTCAACGAGCGGCTCGGCCAGTTCATCGGTCTTGTCGAATATGGCCGCACGCTGGATGCCACCGCGCGGCTGGCGCGTTCGATTGCCTCGCTGTTCAACCCGCTGCTGTATCCTGATCCAACGCGTCACCTGGAGATCACCCAGGAGGAAATCGGAGCGTTGTCAGGCATCTCCCGGCAGAACGCCAATCAGTGCCTGAAGCGGTTGGAGAAGGAAGGTCTCCTGAAGCTTGAATATGGCGGGGTCACCATCGTCGACCTCGACCGCCTTCGCAGCTATGGCGAGTAAGGACCAGTTCACGCTTTCCGAAGCCCGCGCTCCGTCGCCGCAACATCTGTTCGCGGACTTCGGAAGGTTATGGGCACCAGCGCGCGTGCTCTTAATGCGCGACGTCCGCTTCCAGGGGTGAAGCAGACTTCCGCGAGCAACTCCGGGATGTCGCCTGTCATGGTGACTCATCGCGAGGCCAAGTCGACGTTACCCATCACCCAAATAGCCACGGCCGCAACGAGCCCCGCGCTGGCAAACATCCCCGAGACCACAGCCGCGCTAAATAGAATCATTCCTAGCGCATACGCGATCCTATTGAGTGCCCATCGTGTTACTCCGATGAAGCGGCCAAATATCCAATAGAACAAATATATTATGAGCAAGAGCACTAGAACGAGCACTACAATTTTCAAGATCGGGGGGCTGCCTAGATGCGTACCAAGAAGCCGTGAGACTTGGCTGATGCCCCAGAGGCACCCGAACACAATCACATCGACGAGCCAGCCAAAGCCCTGCTTGAGCCATGCACCAAACTCCTGAATGAGGTGTTCCATAGGCAAGTCTCAACGTGGGTTTTCCAGCCGACCAACGCCTCGGACGCAAATATGTTTCAATGCCATCACGATTTGGGATGTCCACTCCAGGGATGAGAGCCGTCCACACATGGCACTTTGCAGACATGCCGAGGCGAACGGACGATGTCCGCTCCTGAGGGCAGAGCGGACAGCCTGTTTGGTCTGATCGGATTTATGCGTACTCGCCCAGCAAATCTCTGATTCCAGTGCTGCTTTCGATCTGAAGTCCCGAACCCGATTTTGCAGCGAGTCAGTCAGGGACTTCAGATCGGCGGCATTAGCGCGACGCCGTGGAAATTTGTGCAAGCGCAAATCTCCTGTCGCGCGCCTCACCGTGTCCGGTGTGAAATGGACCGTATTGAAAACGGAAGAGATCGGTGGTATTGATACGGTACCGTATCGCTTAAGGCCGTGATCCACGAAAACCGGGAGGTTTCCGATGAGCAGGCAGGCAGAGATCCAGATCCTCAAGCGGCTGCTGCACTTCGTCGACACCAGGACGACGGCGATGGCAGATAGCCCCTGGTGCAACGAGGTGTCCGCCTACACCGATCCTGAGCGCCTCGCCAACGAACAGCGTCGTCCTGTTCCGTCAGCATCCGATCCTGATGGGCTTCGCTTCGGAATGGTCCGCGGCCGGCAGCTTCCGGACCGATGACTATGCCGGGGTCCCGATCCTGATCGTGCGTGGACGCGACAACAAGCTGCGCGCGTTCCTGAATGTGTGCCGGCACCGCGGCGCCAAGGTGGCCCAGGGCTGCGGCAGTGCGCGTCTGTTTTCCTGCCCCTACCACGCCTGGACCTATGATTTGGCGGGCCGGGTCACGGGTATCCCGGACGAGCGAAGCTTTCCGGATGTGCGCCCCGGGCGGTCCTCGCTCGCCGAGTTGCCGCTGTGCGAGAAGCACGGCCTCGTCTGGGTGATCCCGACAGTCGCTACCGACGGTTCGACCGATTTCGATATCGATCCGTGGCTCGGCGGGCTCGGGCCGGAGCTTGCCTCATACGATCTCGCATCCTGGTCGTTCTACGACCGGCGCGTGATTCCGGAGACCATGAACTGGAAGATCATCGTCGATACCTTCCACGAAAGCTATCACGTCGGCTTCCTGCATCGGGATTCGCTGAGGGAGGTGTTGCACGGCAATGTGTCTGACTTCGAGGCCTTCGGTCTCAATCAGCGCCTGACCTTTCCACGCAAGAAGCTCGAAAGGCTGAAAGCGGAGCCGGAAGAGAAGTGGGACCTGATGTGGAATACGACGCTGGTCTATTCGCTATTCCCCAACACGCTCCTGATCGTTCAAGGCGACCATGTGGAGCTTGCGCGCGTGTTTCCGTGCGAGGGGCGGGTGGATCGGGCGGTGATGGAGCTCGGGCTTTATATCCCCAAGGCTGCCACGACCGACGACGAGCGGGCCCACTGGGACAAGAACATGCAGCTTGTGCTCGATGTGGTGACCGGCGAGGACTTTCCGGCCGGACGCACCATGCAGATTGGATTTGCCTCCGGAGCGCAGACGCACACCGTTTACGGCTGCAACGAACCGGGGATGATCCATTACCATCAGTCGGTGCGCACCGTGCTCGGCCTTGATCCGCAGGCACAGACGCGGCAGGCCGCGGAATAGGGCCGTCCAGGCGTTCGTGAATCGCCGCTCAAATCAGGCCTATGGGTGGTCTGATTTCTCACCGCCTTTGCGTTAGACTTGGCGGGGGACGGGTGCTAAGGGCCTCCGGCCTGCAACTGGAGACCCCATGGCGGCTTCCGATACCAAACGGCGCGTGGCGCTGATCACCGGCGTGACCGGGCAGGACGGCGCCTACCTCGCCGAATATCTGCTCGGCCTCGGTTACACCGTGCACGGCATCAAGCGGCGTTCGTCCTCGTTCAACACCGCGCGTGTCGACCACCTCTACGAGGATCCGCATCACGGCAACGTGCCGTTCCTGATGCATTACGGCGACATGACCGACTCCACCAACCTGATCCGGCTGGTGCAGCAGATCAGGCCGACCGAGATCTACAATCTCGCCGCCCAAAGCCACGTTCAGGTCTCATTCGAGAGCCCGGAATACACCGCCAATGCCGACGCGATCGGCGTGCTGCGGTTGCTGGAAGCGATCCGCATCCTCGGCATGGAAAAGGAGACGCGGTTCTATCAGGCCTCGACCTCGGAGTTGTACGGCCTGGTGCAGGAAGTTCCGCAAAAGGAAACCACGCCATTCTATCCGCGCTCGCCTTACGGCGTCGCCAAGCTTTACGGCTACTGGATCACGGTGAACTACCGCGAGGCCTACGGCATGTTCGCCAGTAACGGCATCCTGTTCAACCATGAGAGCCCGATCCGCGGCGAAACCTTCGTCACCCGCAAGATCACCCGCAGCGTCGCCCGCATCGAGGTCGGTCTCGAAGAGACCGTCTATCTCGGCAATCTCGAGGCCAAGCGCGACTGGGGTCATGCCAGGGATTATGTCGAGGGCATGCACGCGATCCTGCAGGCGGACGCGCCCGACGATTTCGTGCTGGCGACCGGCGAGACGCGGTCGGTGCGCGAGTTCGTCGAGCTGGCATTCGCCGAGGTCGGCCGCAAGATCGAGTGGCGCGGCAAGGGCGTCGAGGAAACCGGCGTCGATAAAAACTCCGGCAAGACCGTGGTCCGCATCGATCCCTCCTATTTCCGACCGACCGAGGTCGATCTGCTGGTCGGCGACGCCAGCAAGGCGCGGCAAAAGCTCGGCTGGAAGCCGAAGACCAGCTTTGCGCAGCTCGTAAAGGACATGGTCGCCAGCGATCTCGAAGAAGCCAAGTACGAGGCGGCCAATGGCAAGCGTTCCGTTTGAGCTGAAAGGCAAGACGGTTTTCGTCGCCGGCCACCGCGGCATGGTCGGCAGTGCGCTGGTGCGGCGGCTGGCCGGCGAGAATGTCGAATTGCTCACGGCTGATCGACGCGAGCTCGATCTCTGCGACCAGTCTGCGGTGTTCGATTGGTTCGCGAGCAAGCGGCCGCAAGTGGTGTTTCTCGCGGCCGCCAAGGTCGGCGGCATCGTCGCCAACAACACGCTGCGCGCGGAGTTCCTCTACGACAACCTCGCGATCGCGGCGAACGTGATCCATGCGGCGCATCTGCACGGCACCGAGAAGCTGATGTTCCTCGGCTCGTCCTGCATCTATCCGAAACTCGCAGCCCAGCCGATGCGCGAGGACGCGATGCTGACCGGCCCGCTGGAGCCGACCAACGAGCCCTATGCGATCGCCAAGATCGCCGGGATCAAGATGGCCGAGGCCTATCGCAGCCCAGTATGGCAGCGACTTCATCAGCGTGATGCCGACCAATCTCTATGGGCCCGGCGACAACTATCATCCCGAATACAGCCACGTGGTCGCGGCGCTGATCCGGCGCTTCCACGAGGCGAAGGTTGCCGGCGTTCCCAACGTCGTGGTCTGGGGCACCGGCAAGCCGCGCCGCGAGTTCCTCTATGTCGACGACATGGCGGAGGCCTGTGTGCATCTGATGAAGACCTACTCGCACAGCGAGATGGTCAATATCGGCACCGGCGAGGACATCGCGATTGCGGATTTCGCGCGCGTGGTGGCCGCCACCGTCGGATACAAGGGCACGATCAGCTACGACACCTCGCGTCCCGACGGCACGCCGCAGAAGCTGCTCGACGTCAGCCGGCTCGCGAAGCTCGGCTGGCGCGCGCACACCTCGCTCGAGGACGGCATGCGGCTGGCGTATCAGGCTTACTTGCGCGAGCAGCAGCAGGCGGCGGAATAGTTGCGAAGAACGTAGGGTGGGTTAGGCGCGAAGCGCCGTAACCCACCGCTTCTGCAGCCGCGGACAGAGAAGAGGTGGGTTTCGCTTCGCTCAACCCACCCTACGAAGCGGTCCTCGGCGTCCTCTTCCCCAACGCCGCCGCCATCGCCGAAATCAACGGCTTCATGAAATAGGCGCCTTCGGCCGGCGCGATGGCCGCGCGCAGTCCATGTGTCGCCAGTTCATCCGACACCACGGGCCCGACGGACGCGATCGGCGTCTTCGAAAGCCCCTCGCGCAGCCGTGCCTCGCAGCCGTGAGCTTTCGCCACCTCGAACAGCCGGCGCGCCTGGCCTGAGCTCGTCAGCGCGATCGCGTCGATGCGGCCGTGCGCCATCTCCTCGATCGCGGTGACGATATTGGTATCGGCGGCCTTGGCGTCATAGACATAGGGCAGCACGGGATCGACATCAGCGCCTTGCGCCGATATCGCGCCGATCAGCGCGCTGTGATCCTTGTCGGGATAGAGCTGCAGCCCGAGGCGATGGCCCTTGAGATCAAGACGCGACAGCATCTCGGCAATGCCTTCGGAGGTCGGTTTCTCCGTGGTCTGCTGCGGCTCCAGCCCGATTTCGCGCAGCGCTCGGCCGGGTTTGGGGCCACGTGCGAATTTTCGCGATCGTCCAAGTGCGGCGATGAAATCCTTTTCCACCCCGATCCGCCGCGCCACCTTCATCAGCCGGCGCAGGCCTTCGCCGGTCGTGAACACGATATCGTCGAACGGCTTGTCGATGGCGCGCCTGATCCAGGCCTCGATCGGCGCCGGATCGGACGCATCCTCGATCGCGAACATTGGACATTGCAGCACGTTGGCTCCCTGCTCAGTGAGGAGCCGGGAGAACTGCGCTTCCTCGCGCGTCTCCAGGATCAGGATGCGGTAGCCATTGAGCCGGTCAGCCATGATTTCATCTTAACGGCGATTGACGGTGATTTGTTCAAAATGACTCGTGATGAGGCGTTGGCGCAAGCCGATCAGCGGTGATAGAGCAGGGCGCAATATCAGCCCCTGACTTCATCACCCATGCCCGATCATCAATATATCCTGACGCTCTCCTGTCCGGACCGCCCCGGCATCGTCTCTGCGGTTTCGACGTTCCTTGCCCATAACGGCCAGAACATCCTGGACGCGCAGCAATTCAACGACGTCGAGACGAAAAAATTCTTCGCTCGCGTCGTGTTCACGGCCGCCGATCTCGCCGTCGAGCTGTCGGCGTTGCAGACCGGCTTTGCCGCGATCGCCGAGCGCTTCCACATGGACTGGCAGATGCGCGACCGCGCCACGCGGAAACGGGTGATGCTGCTGGTGTCGAAATCCGATCACTGCCTCGTCGACATCCTCTATCGCTGGCGCACCGGGGAACTCGCGATGATCCCGACCGCTGTTGTCTCCAACCATCCGCGCGAGACCTATGCCGAACTGGATTTTGGGGAAATTCCATTTCACTATCTGCCGGTCAGCAAGGAGACCAAGCGCCGGCAGGAAGACAACATCTGGGAACTGGTTGGACGCACCAAAACCGATCTCGTGGTGCTCGCGCGCTACATGCAGATCCTGTCGGACGATTTGTCGGCGAAACTGTCGGGGCGCTGCATCAACATCCACCACTCGTTCCTGCCGGGCTTCAAGGGCGCGCGGCCCTATCACCAGGCCCACGAGCGCGGCGTCAAGTTGATCGGCGCCACCGCGCATTACGTCACCAGCGACCTCGACGAGGGGCCGATCATCGACCAGGACGTCGAGCGCATCAGCCATCGCGACACGCCCGACGATCTCGTGCGCAAGGGCCGCGACATCGAGCGGCGCGTGCTGGCGCGGGCCATCCGCTATCACCTCGAGGATCGCGTGATCCCGAACGGCCGCAAGACCGTGGTGTTCGTGGATTAGAATTCGTCATTGCGAGGAGCCAACGGGTCCGCGCGAAGCGCGGCCCGATGACAGGCTCCGCGACGAAGCAATCCATGGCACCGCAAGCGGATAGGTGGATTGCTTCGCTTCGCTCGCAATGACGAGGGGACAGTCCAGCGCTCCTAATGCACGGGATCCAGCCCGGACTGATCCGGCTGCGTCGCTTTCTGCTCTTTCTCGCGTTCGGCGGCCGGCATCACCCGTTGCCGTTCCCGTTCCGCCATGAACGCGTCGTACTTTGCCGTGCCCGGCCGCGGCGGCGCGTCCGCCGGCAGGCCGCCCGCCCATCGCGGGATGTAGTCGCCCATCCCGGCCGACATCTTCTCGTTGATGGTGCCGCAGCCGCTCACGGCGCTTGCGAGAAGCGCCGCGGCAGAAAGGATCGCAAGCTGGCGAAGGCTGACGGCCATCTCTCGGGTCAAATCTTGGGTCAAAGCCCCAACATACTCGCGCAAAGGCTGAGCCTGCGCACGCTACGCCTAAACAGTAAAATTGACTTATTGGGGCAAAGCGGAGGTAATTTAATACCAAATTTGGTTGCCTTCGCAACCTTCAGACCAACCCGCCGGCGAACCGGGCGCGCGCCCCGCCTATCGTCGCAATTGACAACCAGCTGCGAAAAAGACGCCATGCCCGGCCTCACCATCTCCGAAAAATCTGGGCTATGGTGAGACCAAAGGCCGGGGACAACAGCCGGCGAGGGGAGGGATGTCGATGTCCAGTCATATGAAATTGCTTGTCGCGTGCGCGCTCGGTCTCGTCGCCGCGGGCGCGCTCATGCTGGCGCCGGCGCGCGCCGAAGACGCCGTCAAGATCGGCCTGATCCTGCCGATGACCGGCGGGCAGGCCTCCACCGGCAAGCAGATCGACAATGCGATCAAGCTCTACATGAAGCAGCATGGCGACACCGTCGCCGGCAAGAAGATCGAGATCATCCTCAAGGATGACGGCGCGGTGCCGGACAAGACCAAGACCGCGGCGCAGGAACTCATCGTCAACGACAAGGTCGCGTTCATCGCGGGCTTCGGCGTCACGCCGGCCGCGCTTGCCGCAGCACCTCTCGCCACGCAAGCCAAGATTCCGGAAGTGGTGATGGCCGCGGGCACCTCGATCATCACCGAGCGCTCGCCCTACATCGTGCGCACCAGCTTCACCCTGGCGCAGTCCTCCACCATCATCGGCGACTGGGCGGTGAAGAACGGCATCAAGAAGGTCGCAACGCTGACCTCGGATTACGCACCGGGCAACGACGCCTTGAACTTCTTCAAGGAGCATTTCACGGCCGGCGGCGGCGAGATCGTGGAGGAGGTCAAGGTGCCCTTGGCCAATCCCGACTTCGCGCCGTTCCTGCAGCGCATGAAGGATTCCAAGCCCGACGCCATGTTCGTGTTCGTGCCGGCGGGGCAAGGCGGCAACTTCATGAAGCAATATGCCGAGCGCGGGCTCGACAAGGCGGGCATCAAGGTGATCGGCCCCGGCGACGTCATGGACGACGATGTCCTCAACGGCATGGGCGATGCCGCGCTCGGCACCGTGACCGCGCATCTCTATTCGGCCGCGCATCCGTCGGCGATGAACAAGGAGTTCGTCGCCGCCTACAAGAAGGACTTCGGCAACCGCCCGGGCTTCATGGCGGTCTGTGGCTATGACGGCATTCATTTGATCTACGAGGCGCTGAAGAAGACCAATGGCAATACCGACGGCGACAAGCTGATCGAGGCCATGAAGGGCATGAAGTGGGAGAGCCCGCGCGGCCCGATCTCGATCGATCCGGAGACGCGCGACATCGTCCAGAACATCTACATCCGCAAGGTCGAGAAGAAGGACGGCGAGCTCTACAATGTCGAGTTCCAGACCTTCGACGCCGTCAAGGACGCCGGCAAGACCAAGAAGTGACCAATGGCCTGACGTGATCGACGCCACGAACTCGCTGCACCTCTCCCGCGCGCGGGGAAGGTCGACGCGCTCGAAGAGCGCGGCGGGTGGGGGCGCTTTCGACTTGCGCACTCGAACTTGCGGCGATACCCCCACCCCAGCCCTCCCCGCAAGCGGGGGAGGGTGCGCATATCATCTTGGCCGCACCTTCTGCGAATTCGTTTCGACCATGACCGCAGTCCTCACCAACCTGTTCGACGGCGTCGCCTACGGCATGCTGCTGTTCGTGCTCGCCTGCGGGCTGGCGGTCACGCTCGGGCTGATGAACTTCGTCAACCTCGCCCACGGCGCGTTCGCGATGGCCGGCGGCTATGTCTGCGCCGTGCTGGTCAATCGCTTCGGCTGGCCGTTCTTCGCGGGCCTGCCGCTCGCCTTTATCAGCGCGGCCGTCATCGGCGCGGCGCTCGAGCGGCTGCTCTACCGGCATCTCTACCAGCGCAGCCATCTCGACCAGGTGCTGTTCTCGATCGGCCTGACCTTCATGTCGGTCGCTGCCGTCGACTACGTCATGGGCTCGCAGCGCATCTTCATCAATCTGCCCTCGGTGCTGGAAGGTCAGTTCGATGTGTTCGGCGTCGGCATCGGCCGCTACCGGTTGATGATCATCGTGATCTGCGGGCTGCTCACCGCGCTGCTGCAACTGATCCTCGCGCGCACCCGCTTCGGCAGCCGGCTTGCGCGCCGCCGTCGACGATCCCCGTGCCGCGAGCGGGCTCGGCATCAACGTGCCGCAGGTGTTCGCCTTCACGTTTGCTTTCGGATGTGGGCTCGCCGGCCTCGGCGGCGCGCTGAGCGCGGAAATCCTCGGGCTCGATCCGTATTTTCCGCTGAAGTTCATGATCTACTTCCTGATCGTGGTGACCGTCGGCGGCTCGTCCTCGATCACCGGTCCGTTCCTCGCCTCGCTGCTGCTCGGCATCGCCGACGTCGCCGGCAAATATTACGTGCCGAAGATGGGCCCGTTCGTGATCTACACCGTGATGATCGTGATCCTGATCTGGCGCCCGAACGGCCTGTTCGGCCGCACGGCGGCGCGCTGATGACCGCGCAAGCCGACGTCGGACGCAGTGCCATCGCCCACGCGCGCTGGCATTGGGGCGAGGTCGCGTTCTGGATCGTCGTCGTCGCCTGCGCCTTCATCTTTCCCTCGCGCTATCTGATCATGACCGACATCGTGCGGCTGGCGCTGTTCGCGCTCTCGCTCGACCTGATCCTCGGCTATGCCGGCATCGTCTCGCTCGGACACGCCGCCTTCTTCGGCGTCGGCGCCTATTGCGCCGGGCTGCTCGCCCTGCATGGGATCATCACCGAGCCGGTGCTGGCACTGATCGCCGCCGGCCTCGTTGCGATGGTGCTGGGCTTCCTCACCAGCTTCCTGGTCATCCGTGGCGTCGACCTGACACGGCTGATGGTGACGCTCGGCATCGCGCTGCTACTGGAAGCGCTCGCCGAACGCTTTTCCAACATCACCGGCGGCACCGACGGCCTGCAGGGCATCGAGATGCAGCCGATCCTTGGCACCTTTACCTTCGACATGTTCGGCAAGGTCGGCTTCTTCTATTCGCTGATCGTCACCTTCCTGCTGTTCCTGCTGGCGCGGCGTATCGTGCATTCGCCGTTCGGCCTGTCGCTGCGCGCGATCCGCAACAACCCGCTGCGCGCGGCCGCGATCGGCATCCCCGTCAACCGGCGGCTGATTGCGATCTACACGGTCGCGGCGTTCTACGCCGGCATCGCCGGCGCGCTGTTCACCCAGACCACGGCGCTCGCCTCGCTCGACGTGTTCTCCTTCGAGCGCTCCGCCGATCTGATGCTGGTGCTCGTGATCGGCGGCACCGGCTATCTCTATGGCGGGCTGATCGGCGCGGTGGTGTTCCGCATGCTGCAGGAGGTGTTCTCGTCAATCACCCCGCAATACTGGCAGTTCTGGATCGGCCTCGTGCTGGTCGTGATCGTGCTGGTCGGCCGTGCCCGGCTGCACCGCTGGGTGCTGTTTCTGCCGAACCTCGTCATCGCGCAGATCTCCGGCCGCAAGGACGCGGTTCCCGTGCCCGAGGAGCACGCGCCATGACGATCGCGCTCGAAACCAAGGGACTGGAGAAATCCTTCGGCGGGCTGCGGGTCACGCGCGACCTTTCGCTGCAAGTGCAGCAGGGCGCGCGGCATGCCCTGATCGGCCCGAACGGCGCCGGCAAGACCACCGTGATCAACCTGCTCACCGGCGTGCTCAGGCCCAATGGCGGCCGCATCCTGCTCGAAGGCCAGGACATCACCGATCTGCCCGTGCACACCCGCGTGCTGCGCGGGCTGTCGCGCACCTTCCAGATCAACCAGCTCTATGCCGATCTGACGCCGCTGGAAACGATCGGCCTTGCGGTCTCCGAGCGCATGGGCCGCGGCGGCGACTGGTGGCGGCGCATGGGCACGCGCGACGACGTCAATGCCGAGATCGCCGAGAACTCTCGCGCGCTTCCGTCTGCTCGACGTCATGAATGAGCTGACCGCGACCTTGCCCTACGGCAAGCAGCGCCTGCTCGAGATTGCGGTCGCGATCGCCGCCAGGCCGCGCGTGCTGCTCTTGGACGAGCCCGCCGCCGGCGTGCCCGAAAGCGAGCGTCACGACATCCTGGCCGCGGTCGCCGCGCTGCCGCGCGATGTCACCGTGCTCCTGATCGAGCACGACATGGATCTGGTGTTCTCCTTTGCCGACCGCATCTCGGTGCTGGTCAACGGCGCGCTGCTGGTCGAGGGCCCGCCGGAGGAGGTGGCGCGCGATCCGCAGGTGAAAGCCGTTTATCTCGGCGAGGCCGTTCATGGCTGACCTGCTGCGGATCGAGGGCTTGCGTGCCGGTTACGGCGAGGCGGTGGTGCTGCCTCAGATGTCGCTGACCCTGCCCGAGGGTCAGGTGCTCGCCTTGCTCGGCCGCAACGGCACCGGCAAGACCACGCTGATCAATTCCATCGTCGGTATCGTCAGGCGCTTCGGCGGCACGCTGTCGCTGGGCGGCGCCGACATCACGGCGCTGCGGCCCGACCAGCGGGCGCGCGCCGGAATCGGCTGGGTGCCGCAGGAGCGCAACATCTTCCGTTCGCTCACGGTGGAAGAGAACATGACCGCGGTGGCGCAGCCGGGGCCGTGGACGGTGGAGCGGGTCTACCAGATGTTTCCCCGGCTGAAGGAACGGCGGACCAATTTCGGCAACCAGCTCTCCGGCGGCGAGCAGCAGATGCTGGCGATCGGTCGCGCCCTGACCCTAAATCCGAAAGTGCTGCTGCTGGACGAGCCGACCGAGGGGCTGGCGCCCATCATCGTCGAGGAATTGCTTGTTGCGTTGGGCACGATTACACGTTCGGGCGGCATCTGCTCCATCATCGTCGAGCAGAACGCGCAAAAGATTCTGGGGCTGGCCGACCGCGTTGTGATATTGGAGCGCGGAACGATCGCGCATGATGCGGAAAGCGCCTCGCTCAAGGCCGATCCCGCCGTGCTGGAACGCTATCTCGGCGTTGCGGGCGCGGCACACAAATAACAAGAGACCGGAGTTATCGATCATGCAAAGGACCAAACCGCCGTTCCGCGCCGACGAGGTCGGCAGCCTGTTGCGGCCGCAGCGCATCAAGGAGGCGCGCGCGAAGCTCGAGAAGGGCGAAATCGCGCTGGAGGAGTTGCGCAAGATCGAGGACAGCGAGATCGAGAAGGTCGTGCACAAGCAGGCCTCGCTCGGCCTGAAGCTTGCGACCGACGGCGAATTCCGCCGCTCCTGGTGGCATTTCGATTTCCTCGCAAAGCTGACCGGCTGCGAGCTGTTCCACCCCGACACCGGAATCCAGTTCGCGGGCGTGCAGACGCGTCACGATGCGGTGCGCGTCATCGACAAGATCGACTTCCCCGACAACCATCCGATGCTGGATCACTTCCGCTTCCTGAAGAAGTTCGCCGACCAGGCCCATGTCACCGCCAAGATGACGATCCCGTCGCCGACCGTGCTGCACTTCCGTGGCGGCCGCAAAGCGATCTCCAAGCAGGTCTATCCTGACCTCGATGCCTTCTATGAAGATCTCGGCAAGACCTACCGCAAGGCGGTGAAGGCGTTCTACGACGCCGGCTGCCGCTATCTGCAATTCGACGATACGGTGTGGGCCTATCTCTGCTCGCAGGAAGAGTTGCAGAAGTCGCGCGAGCGCGGCGACAATCCCGACGGCCTGCAGGAAATCTACGCGCGCATCATCAATTATGCGATCGCGGAGAAGCCGGCCGACATGATGATCACCACGCATGTCTGCCGCGGCAATTTCCGCTCGACCTGGATTTCCTCGGGCGGATACGAGCCGGTCGCGGAAACCATGCTCGCCGGCACCAACTATGACGGCTATTTCCTGGAATATGATTCCGACCGCGCCGGCGGTTTCGAACCGCTGCGCTTCCTGCCCAGGGGCAACAAGGTGGTGGTGGTCGGCGTCATCACCTCCAAATTCGGCGAGCTCGAGAAAAAGGACGACATCAAGCGCCGGCTCGAGGAGGCTGCGAAATTCGCGCCGCTGGAGCAGCTCGCGTTGTCGCCGCAATGCGGCTTTGCCTCGACGGAAGAGGGCAATGTCCTCTCCGAAGAAGAGCAATGGGCGAAGCTGAAGCTCGCGGTCGATATCGCGAACGAGGTGTGGGGGAAATAAGTGTCTCGTCGTCATTGCGAGGAGCAAAGCGACGAAGCAATCCAGAGTCTTTGTGCGATACCGAAGACTGGATTGCTTCGCTTCGCTCGCAATGACGAAATCCTATGACACGAATCCCACTTCCGACGCCATCGTCATCGGCGCAGGGCCCGCGGGGCTCTCCTGCGCCGTGACCCTGCGGGCGGCGGGATTGAAGTGACTGTGCTGGAGAAGGCGAACTCCGTCGGCGCCGTGTGGCGCCGCCATTACGATCGGCTCCATCTCCACACCGACCGCAACCATTCCGGCCTGCCGCGCATGCCGATGCCGCGGGACTATCCGACCTATCCGTCGCGGGCGCAGGT
Organism: uncultured Alphaproteobacteria bacterium; assembly: GCA_963795365.1. Taxonomy (GTDB): domain Bacteria; phylum Pseudomonadota; class Alphaproteobacteria; order Rhizobiales; family Xanthobacteraceae; genus Bradyrhizobium. Next base: position 73,997 of record CAWCHW010000012.1, on the reverse strand, counting down.
GGTCGCCTATCTCGAAGCCTATGCCAACGCGCTTCGCCATCGATCCCGTCTTCAACGCCGAGGTGACGAGCATCCGGCGCGACGGCGCGCTTTGGTTTGCAGACACCGGCCGCGGCGCTTTTTCGGCGCCGGTCGTGGTGGTCGCGACCGGCATCGCCGCTGCGCCGTACCGGCCGTCATGGCCGGGCAGCGAGACCTTTCGCGGACCGGTCGTTCACAGCAGCGACTATCGCAATCCCGAGGCGTTCGCCGGCAAGCGCGTGCTGGTGGTCGGCTTCGGCAATTCCGGCGGCGAGATCGCGCTCGATCTGGCCGAAGCGAAGGTCGATGTCGCCATCGCCGTGCGCAGTCCGGTGCAAATCATTCCCCGCGATCTGCTCGGGTTGCCGATCCTGACATGGGTGATTTTCTATCGGCATCTCCCCGCGCGGCTGGTCGACATCATCAATGCGCCGGTGCTGCGGCTCGCGCTCGGCAATTTCGAGAAGCTCGGTCTGCGCCGCGCCGCCAAGGGGCCGCGGCAGATGGTGGAAGAAGACGGCCACGTGCCGCTGATCGACATCGGCACGCTGACGAAGATCAGGGACGGCAGCATCAAGGTGCGCGGCGGCATCGAGCGGTTGACCGCCGACGGCGTCGTCTTTGCCGACGGCAGGCAGGAAGCGTTCGACGCCATCGTTCTCGCGACCGGATTTCGGCCCGACCTGCGGCGGTTGCTGCCGGGCATCGACGTGTTCGACGCGCAGGGGATGCCGCGGATCACGGGCAAGCCAAGCGCGCCCGGTCTCTATTTCTGCGGCCAGATCACCGTGCCGACCGGGCAGTTGCGCGAGATCGCCATCGAGGCGGATGGGATCGCCGACAGCGCGAAGGCCTATCTCAAGAGATGACCGACCGTTAGCCGCGCAGATTGAAAGAGGGCACGTTCGGCGCAAGCCGGATCACCTCGGTGGTGTCCGCGATCACCTGCGTATATTGCCCTTCGTGTTCCAGCCGACCGCGCGCCAGAAATAGATGGTGGCGAGCTGCTGGCCGGAAAACGCTTTCAGCGCGATGATCTTGTTGCAGGCTTCGATCTGCGCGTCCGCCGGCGTGCCGTCGGTGGTGCAGAGCGGACCGAGCTGGCTGCGCGACTGGGCGAATGACGGCTCCGACCAGAGCGCGGCAAGCGCCAGAATCATCATCACGATCAAGCGGAGCATCGAACTGATCTCGGAAGGGGTGGGGTAGTCCCGTCAGCTTTGTCGCAGACGATTGGTTAACGGTTCAAGCCGGTTTACCGGGGCTCGCAAAAGCGGGCTAAAAGGCCGCGTAGTTGGAACACGGCAGGCAAGGTTCAAGGTGCGCTTTTCGACGGGCTCTTTCGCGGAACGGTTGCGGAATTTGCCCAACCGCGATGTGAGCATCGCGGTTGCACTGCTGCTGGCGTTGATCTTCGCCAATAACGTCTTTCACTTCTCGCAATACCGCATCAACAAGGTCTTCGATCAGACCTCGGAAGGCCTGGTGGTCGGCAGGTTGGCCCGGTCCGCAGCCGACGGCGTCCTCTCCGAGCGCGCCGAGCTCGGCACCAACTATCGCGAAAAGGACCCGGTCGAACTGCGCGGCAGCTATTCCGATCAGATCAAGTATTTCGAGCATCCAGAGCTGATCAAGGCCGATGACGCGCAATGGGCGGTGTATCCGAGCCAGTTCGGCCTGCAGGGCATCTTCTTTGCGCTGGTCGACAGCATCGATCCGCTGCCGCGGCGCTACCGCATCGGCCTCTACCACTTCCTGTCGGCGTTGATCTGCGCGGCCGCCTTCATGTGGGTCGCCTTCAAGATCAGGGAGCGTTTCGGCCTTGCGGCGGCCACGGGCTTCGTCATCCCGGTCGCCTTCGAGCCGATGTTCACGGCGCTCGCGCCCAATCTCTATTGGGCGGTTGGGCTGTGGTTCGTGCCGATGGCGATCGCGATGGATATCGCCAAAGCCGAAAGCCGCAAACGAAGATGGTGGCTGATCGTCGCCGCGGGTGCCGCAGTCTTCGCCAAGTCGCTATGCGGCTATGAGTTCATCACCACCGTCATCGTCGCCGCGATGACCGGCTGCCTGTTGAACACGCGCGACGATAGAGGCTATCCGTTTCAGAACATCATCGACATGGTCTGGGTGGCGCTGGCGGGCGTCACCGGTTTTGTGCTCGCCATTCTCGTCCACGGTGCCAAGCTCGGCTTTGCCGTGATCCTGGATCGCGCCATCGACCGCACATCCGGCGGCGGCTCTGCGGTGGATCAGGGCCTCAATATCGGCCAGTTCGCCTCGATCTCGTCGGTGATCCGCACCTATCTCGGCGCCAACGATTACACCCAGATCAGGAATTTCGGTCTTCTGCTCGGTCTGCTCGGCGTCGTCGCGGTGGCGGCTTTTCTCGACCGGGAATATGGCTGGTTTCTCGGCGAGGACCGCAGGCGGCTTCGCGCGCTCTCCTTCGCCTGGCTCGCTTCGCTCGCCGCGCCCTTATCCTGGTTCATTCTTGCCAAGGCGCATGCCTATGCGCATCAACCGCTCGATTTCATCCTCTGGCATGTACCGACGGTGCCGATTGGCGGCGCGATGGCTGCTCTCGCCATCAGCCAGGCCTTCGAGGCGCGGAAGGATTGGGCGACCTCGTACCGGCGTTCTTTCGTCACGCTCGCAATTCCGGCAGTCGTCCTGCTCACTGCGGCCTTCGTCGCTATCCTGGACTGGCGAATCGAAAAGTCAGGAACCTGGGTGCTGGAAGCGCATGCGCGCGGCATGCCCGTTTTTGCCGACAAGGATATCGGCGTGGATTTGCGCATGAGCGACAAATGGTTCACGCTCGACTATGCCTGCGACCGGGCTTCTCCGACCGACGTGTTCTTTATTCGCGCCATCAATGGCGAGGCGGATCGGAGTTACGAGTTTCACCTCTGGGAGCGTGCCGTCTCGGTGCCGGGCGATCGCAACTGCTATTACGCGCAAGCGCGGGAAGGCGGCGCGGTCTCGCGGCTTGAATTCGGCCTGCGCCGGGATCGCCAGGTCGTCTGGCAGCGCGAAGCAATGCCGGCGGCAGCACGATGACCGTCGCCGATGCCATCGTGATCGGCGGCGGCTTTTACGGCTGCGAGACCGCGCTGGAATTGCGGCGCCTCGGGTTTTCGAAGGTGATCGTCGCCGAACGCGAGAACGACATCTTGCGGCGCGCGTCCTTTGTCAACCAGGCGCGCGTGCACAACGGCTACCATTATCCCCGCGCACGGGCGACCGCATTGCGGTCCCGCCGCAACTTCGAGCGCTTCATCGGCGACTACGCCGACGAGGTCGTCCACGGCATGGAGAAATATTACGCGATCGCGCGGGGATCGCGGGTCAGCGCCGATCAGTTCGCCGCCTTCTGTCAGACCATCGGCGCGGCCAGCCAGGCAGCGTCGCACGAGATCGAGCGGCTGTTCGCGCCGGGTATGGTCGAGCGGGTGTTTTCGGTGCGCGAGCTCGTTTTCGACGCCGACAAGCTTGCGCGTCGGCTGCGCGACTCAACTCGGGGCCGCGCAGGTCGAGATGAGGCTCGGCAGCACCGCGCGCGTGATGTCGTTCGATGACGAGAGTGTCGAAGTGGATGTTGCCGGGCAGGGGATGCGCGCGCGCTTCGTGTTCAACTGCACCTATTCGGAACTGCCGTTCGTCGGTGTTGCGGTCAACACCGCCATCAAGCGCGAATTGACCGAGATGGTCCTGATCGCGCCGCCGCCGCAGCTGCGCGGCCGCGGCTTCACCGTCATGGACGGGCCGTTCTTCTCGGTGATGCCGTTCCCGGCCGCGGGCCTGCATGCGCTGTCCCATGTTCGTTATACGCCGCATCAGGCCACATTCGACGACGCGCCGCTGCACCCGGTCAGGTCCAACGGCACGGCGATGATCCGCGACGCCAGCCGCTACATGCCCTGCCTGGCCGAAGCCAAAATCCGGCGCTCGCTGTTCGAGATCAAGGCCGTGCTGGCGAGAACCGAGGACAGCGATGCGCGGCCAATCCTGGTCGAGCGCAACGCGGAAGCGGGCAGGATATTCTCGATCCTCGGCGCAAAGATCGATAACATCTACGAGCTCCGCGATGTCCTGCGCGGGCAGGTCTGGAACTGATGCCCAAGCTCGAATCCGTCACCACAGTCGTCATCGTGCGCCATGCGCTGTTCGAGCGCGCCCTGTTCGATCGCCTGCTCGCGGCCCTGCATGAGCAGTTCGTCGATGTGGAAACCGTCATCGTCGCCAACGGGATTTCAGCGGAAACGTCGATCGAGCTGAAGACAATGGCCGAGTCGATTCCGGATTGCACGGTGCTGTTCCTGAACGACGAGGTGCATGACGACGTCGCTCGCCTGCTCGGCATCGATCATGCCATCGCCGACTATGTGCTGTTCACAACGCCGCTGCCGGCACAGATCGATGCGCTGCCTTCCATGGTGGAGGCGTTGCGCCGGGGCCATGATGTCGTGATCGGCGAGAGCGTGGGTGGCGTGGTTACCGATCGTGGCGGCTTTGCGGAAGCGCTGTTCGATATGTTCCGCGCCGCGCATCGCCTGCTCACCGGCGTGCCCTATGAGGCACAGTCGCCGACCTTCCGCATCTTCTCGCGCGCCGCCGCGCTCTACATCGCCACCCGCCGCGACGGCGAGGTGCTGGTGCGCGCGCGCTCGCTTGGCCAGGGATTTCCCGCGGCGGTGATATCAGTCAACGACACCGCGCGCGTGAGTGTCCCGAGCATGCCGCTGCGGATCGCGGTCGCCAAGGCGCTGCGGCTGATCCTGACCGGCAGCGCCACGCCGCTGCGCCTCACCTCCTATCTCGGCTTCGGCGGCGGCATTGTCGCCGTGCTGTACGGCGTCTATGCGATCCTGATCTATTTGCTCAAGACCGACGTCGCGCCGGGCTGGACCACGCTGTCGCTTCTGCTCGCCTTGATGCTGTTCGTGTTCAGCGCGCAGTTCCTGTTCCTGTCGGAATATCTGGTGCAGATTCTCTCGACCGTGCCGTCGTCGAGCCGCCGCCAGCTCGTCGCGCGCGAGTATCGGAGCCCGCTCACGGGGCGGGGCGGCCGGCTGAACGTGATCGACGGCGAGGGCGAGTTTCATCTGGGCGCACCCAAGGCGGCCGATTGGGCGGAGCGGCACGAATGAGCCGCTCGGCGCTGGTCGGCTATACCGGCTTTGTCGGAGGCACGCTGCATCGCGCCCGCGCCTTCGATGCCCTGATCAATTCGAAGAATGCGGATGATTTGCGCGGCGGTGCGTTCGACCTGGTGATCCATGCCGGCGTTCCCGCAGTCAAATGGATCGCCAACAAGGATCCGGCCGCCGATCGCGCCGCCATCTCTTCCATTCGCGACGTGCTGGCGACGATGAAGATCGCCGAGTTGATCCTGATCTCGACCATCGACGTCTATCCCGATCCCTCCGCGCCGCTCGATGAGGGCGGCGCGATCGATCCGGAGCGCAATCACGCCTACGGCCGGCATCGCTTCGAGCTGGAGCAATGGGTGAGGGGGCATTTCGCCAATGTGCGGATCGTCCGCCTGCCGGCACTGTTCGGCGAGGGGCTGAAAAAGAACGTCGTGTTCGATCTGCTGCACGACAACCAGGTGGGCAACATCAATCCGGCGAGCCGCTTTCAATGGTATCCGCTGACGCGATTGCATGCCGATATCGAAACCATCCGCGCGCGCGACATTCGCCTGGTCAATCTCTTTCCCGAGCCGATTCGCACGTCCGAGATCGTGGACCGCTTCTTTCCGGGTGCGCCGACTGCGCCCGCATCGGAGCCGGCGCCGGCTTATGATTTGCGCACAAGATATTCCGAGGCGTTCGGCGGTCCGCCCGGCTATAGGCTCAGCGGCACTGCGGTGCTGGACGACCTCGCCGCTTTCATCGCGCGCGAAAGGGCTGGTCATGCTCGCCGCGCCTGAGCTGTCGGTCTCGAATATCGCCTTTCCCGGTGCGGAGCTTGATGCCGCCATCGCGCTGCTGCGGCGGCTCGATATTTCGGCGATCGAAGTCGCGCCCTACAACGTGTTTGGGCGCTGGGACGTCCCGGCGTCCGATCTCCAGGCATTCCGCAAGCGGCTTGCCGACGCCGGGCTGCGTTGCCCGGCGATGCAGGGCATCGTCTACAACGTGCCGGGCGCGCATCTCTTCGCCTCGCCGGAGGCGCGCGCCGCGCTGTACCGGCATCTGGTGACGGTCGCAAAAATGGCGGGCGTGCTCGGCGCCAGGGCTTGCGTGTTCGGTGCGCCAAAGCTGCGCGATCCCGGCGATCTGCCGCCGCAGGAGGCGCGGGCGCTCGCGTTGCATTTCTTCCGCCGCATCGGGCCGGTGTTCGCTTCTGAGGGCGCGACGCTGACCTTCGAGCCGAACGCGGCGCATTATGCCTGCCGCTTCATCACCACCACGGCGGAAGCGATCGATCTTGTCGACGAGATCGGCGCCGACGGCATCGGGCTGCAGATCGACACCGGCACGCTGTTTCTCGAGCACGAGGATCCGCAAATCCTCATCCGCGCCGCGCGGTATGCCGGCCATGCCCATGTCAGCGAGCCCGATCTCGCGCCGCTCGGCACCGGCGGCGTCGATCATCGCCCGGTCGCGGCCGCGCTGCGCGCCAGCGGTTACAGCGGCTCGCTGTCGATCGAGATGCGCGCTGCAGCCGACTGGCAGGCGGCGATCACGAAGGCAGTGACGCTGGTGCGCGGGACCTATCTCGCATGAGCGCGCGCGAAGTCCCCGCAAGCGAGATCACGGTGCTCTCCGAGAAGCGGCACGATTACGCGCTGGTCATTCCCGTCATCAACGAGGGTGAGCGGATCAGGCGGCAGCTTGCCAGGATCGCCGCGATCAATCCCGCCGCCGATATCGTGATCGCCGATGGCGGATCGACCGACGGCTCGCTCGCGCTGGATGTACTTCGCGCCGCCGGCTGCCGCGCGCTGCTGGTCAAGACCGGTCCGGGACGGCTCAGCGCGCAGCTGCGCATGGCCTACGCCTGGGCGCTGGATCAGGGCTATCGCGGCGTCATCACCATCGACGGCAACGGCAAGGACGGCGTCGAGGCGATCGACACGTTCGTTGCCGCGCTCGACGCCGGCTACGACTATGTGCAGGGCTCGCGCTACATCGCCGGCGGAAGGGCGATCAACACACCGCTCGATCGCAAGATCGCGGGACGCCTGATCCATGCGCCGCTGCTCAGCCTTGCCGGGCGGCGCTGGTACACCGACACGACCAACGGTTTTCGCGGCTATTCGGCGCGCTACCTCGGCGATGTCAGAGTGGCGCCGTTCCGCAACGTCTTCGAGCGCTACGCGCTGCTGTTCTATCTCACCGTGCGCGCCGGCCAGCTCGGCTATCGCACATCAGAGATTCCGGTCACGCGCGCCTATCCGGAAGGCGAGACCACGCCGACCAAGATCGCGGGCCTTTCCGGCCGCATCGACATGCTGAAGGAGCTGGTTGCGGTCGCGCTCGGCCGCTTCAATCCGCCCTAGGGGCCACATTTCCCCCGTTGGGCAGATGATGCTAGGACGGGCGGCCGACAAAACCCTGCCCACCGCGCCTCCCACCCGCCGTCCCGCATGCGCAACGACGAAATCCTGACCCGGATCACCGAGTTCTGCCGTCAGGCCGACATGGCGGAATCGACGTTCGGCCGGCGTGCGGTCAATGACGGCAAGCTGGTCGCGCGCCTGCGCGAGGGCAAGCGCATCACCATCGATACGCTCGACCGCATCCAGGCCTATATCGCGGCCTCGACGCCCGGCGGGGTTGCGCCGCCGCGCGGCCTGCAGGTCCAGGAGGAGAAGCGCGACCCCCGCGGCAATTTCCGCTTCTTCGAGAACCGGCAGAAATATTTGCTGTTCGTCCACACCTGCAGCGAGAAGCGGGTGGTGGCCGAGCGCATCGGGCTCGAGCTCTCCAGCATCCATCCGCGCCCGCCGGCGCTGCGGGTGTTCGACGCCGGCGTCGGCGACGGCACGGTGCTGGCGCGGGTGATGCGGCTGATGCATGGCCGCTTCCCCCACATGCCCTTCTACATCGCCGGCAAGGAGCTGAGCCTGGAGGACGTGCGGCTCACCCTGGAAAAGGTCCCGGACCGGCTGTTCGAGCATCCGGCAACGGTGTTCGTCCTCACCAACATGTACTACGCCGAGGCGCCTTGGCTGACCCCGCGCTCGCCTGCGGCGGCCGCCGGGATGATCTGGCACGAGTTACCGCTGCAGGGCGCCTCATCGGGGGATTTCGAGGCCCAAATCGCCGCTTTACGGCCCTTTCTGGATGAGAACTGGCGCGCTGCGGTCAGCCCGCGAACGGGCATGCCGCTCTATGAGCGGCCGGTGGCCCTGGTGCTGTATCGCGAGGACCACCGTTTCCTGCTTGATTCGATCATCCCGCGGGCGGGGAAGGTCGAGGCCAATTTCGACCTCGTCATTGCCTCGCAGCCATACCGGGCCAAATCGAGCGTAAATTTCCGTGCAAAACGCATCATCGCCCCACTGGCGCGTGCCTTGCGCGCCGGCGGGAGATTGATCGGGATTCACTCCCATGGAGAGGATCCGGGGCTGGAGATGATCCAGGCGGTCTGGCCCGGAGAAAATCCTTTCTCTGTCAGCCGTCATGAGCTATTGCGCGCGGTAAAATACGAACTGGGCTCGGCCGGGCGCGACCTCAATTTTAACGCTTATGCCGATAACCGTTCGATCTTCCGGTATGATATGGAAGCGCTGCCCAACGAGGTCACCGGCACGATCGGAACCTCGACGGCCTTTGCAGCGTGGAACGCGGCGGTGTATGTCGCCCAGATCGAAGACGACCGGTTGACGGATATGGCTCAAAGCGGTCGCACTCTCGATGCCGCCAGGGACGTGCTGCGGAAACATAACGGGCTGTGGTTTTACGACGAATCCTACGTCATCTCGCGGCGGCGGGACTGACACTCCAGGACATTAGGGAAAGAACCCGCTCCAGCGAGCGGAAACAGGGGTCTGCTTAGATGCGCGAGTCTTATCTGTTCACCTCAGAGTTGGTGTCCGAGGGCCATCCGGACAAGGTCTCCGATCAAATCTCGGACGCGATCCTCGATGCCTTCATCGAGAAGGACATGAAGCTCGGTATTGCCGACGACAGCCTCGTCAATACCCGTCTCGGTTGCGAGACGCTGTGCACCACCAACAAGATCGTCATCGCCGGCGAAGGCCGCGGCCAGCTGTTCCGCACCATCCACGGCAAGTCGGTGGTCGATCGCGAGCTGATCACCGAGATCGCGCGCAACGTGGTGAAGGACATCGGTTACGACCAGAACGGCTTCTCCTACCACGGCGCCGACGTCGAGGTGCTGCTGCACGGCCAGTCGCCCGACATCGCGATGGGCGTCGACGCCAAGAAAAAGAAGAGCGGCGAGGAAGAGGGCGCCGGCGACCAGGGCATGATGTTCGGTTACGCCTGCACCGAGAGCGAGGTGTACGAGAAGGGCTCGTACATGCCGGCGCCGATCTATTTCGCGCACAAGATCCTGAAGGTTCTCTCCGAGAAGCGCCGCAACGGCCAGCTCGCCGATCTGCAGCCCGACGCCAAGAGCCAGGTCACGGTGAAGTATGTTCAGGGCAAGCCGACCGGTTGCACGAAGGTCGTGGTCTCGACCCAGCACAACGAGAAGAGCCGCAACAACAAGAAGTACACGCCCGGCCTGATCAAGGAGATGATCTCGACCGCGGTGGAATCCGCGCTGCCGAAAGGCTGGATGCCGCAGAAGGCGTCCGACTTCCTGGTCAACCCGACCGGCAACTTCGTGGTCGGCGGTCCCGACGGCGATTGCGGCCTGACCGGGCGCAAGATCATCGTCGACACCTATGGCGGCTACGCCCCGCATGGCGGCGGCGCCTTCTCCGGCAAGGACCCGACCAAGGTCGACCGCTCCGCAGCCTACGCCGCGCGCTACCTCGCCAAGAACGTGGTCGCCGCGGGACTAGCCGAACGCTGCACCATCCAGGTCGCTTACGCGATCGGCGTCGCCGATCCGATGTCGCTGCTGGTCGACACCCACGGCACCTCGCATGTCGACGAGAAGAAGCTCGAGAAGGTGTTGCCGCAGCTGTTCCGGCTGACGCCGACCAACATCCGCCGCTCGCTGAAGCTGAACCGGCCGATCTACCGTCGCACCGCGGCCTACGGTCATTTCGGCCGCGCCGCCGAGAAGGACGGCGGCTTCTCCTGGGAGCGGACCGATCTCGTCGATCAGTTGAAGCGCGCGGTGTAGTCCACACAATCCGTCGTCATGGCCGGGCTCGTCCCGGCCATCCACGTCTTACCTTGTTGCCAAGACGTGGATGCCCGGCACAAGGCCGGGCATGACGAGAACTGAATAGCTGTTCGAAAAGGACACCCACATGACCGCCGCTGCCAAGAAGCCCGCCTTCACCGACTACATCGTCAAGGACATCACGCTCGCCGAATTCGGCCGCAAGGAAATCTCGCTGGCCGAAACCGAGATGCCCGGCCTGATGGCGACGCGCGAGGAGTATGGCCCCAAACAACCTTTGAAGGGCGCGCGCATCGCGGGCTCGCTGCACATGACGATCCAGACCGCGGTGCTGATCGAGACGTTGGCGGCGCTCGGCGCCGACATCCGCTGGGTCTCCTGCAACATCTATTCGACCCAGGATCACGCCGCGGCAGCGATTGCCGCCGCCGGCATCCCCGTGTTCGCCGTCAAGGGCGAGACGCTGACCGAATACTGGGACTACACCGCAAAGCTGTTCGACTGGCATGGTGGCGGCACGCCCAACATGATCCTCGATGACGGCGGCGACGCCACCATGCTGGTGCATGCCGGCCTTCGCGCCGAGCAGGGCGACATGGCTTTCCTCGACAAGCCGGGCTCGGAGGAAGAAGAAGTTTTCTACGCGCTGATCAAGAAGCTTTTGAAGGAGAAGCCGAAGGGCTGGTTCGCCGAGATCGCTGGGAATATCAAGGGCGTTTCGGAGGAGACCACCACGGGCGTGCACCGTCTCTACGAGATGGCGAACAAAGGCACGCTGCTGTTCCCCGCCATCAACGTCAACGACAGCGTCACCAAGTCGAAGTTCGACAACCTCTATGGCTGCCGCGAGTTGCTGGTCGACGGCATCCGCCGCGGCACCGACGTGATGATGTCCGGCAAGGTCGCGATGGTCGCGGGTTTTGGCGACGTCGGTAAAGGCAGCGCGGCGTCGCTGCGCCAGGCCGGCTGCCGCGTCATGGTCTCCGAGATCGATCCGATCTGCGCGCTGCAGGCCGTCATGGAAGGCTATGAGGTCGTGACCATGGAAGAGGCCGCGCCGCGCGCCGACATCTTCGTCACCGCCACCGGCAACAAGGACATCCTCACCCTCGAGCACATGCGCGCGATGAAGGACCGCGCCATCGTCTGCAACATCGGCCATTTCGACAACGAGATCCAGGTCTCGTCCCTGCGCAACATGAAATGGACCAACATCAAGCCGCAGGTCGACGAGATCGAGTTTCCCGACAAGCACCGCATCATCCTGCTGTCGGAAGGCCGGCTGGTGAACCTCGGCAATGCCATGGGCCATCCGTCCTTCGTGATGTCGGCATCCTTCACCAACCAGACGCTGGCGCAGATCGAGCTCTGGGCCAACAACAAGGACGGCAAGTACGAGAAGAAGGTCTACGTGCTGCCGAAGTCGCTGGACGAGAAGGTGGCGCGGCTGCATCTCGCCAAGGTCGGCGCCAAGTTGACCGAGCTGCGCAAGGACCAGGCCGACTATATCGGCGTCAAGCCGGAAGGCCCGTACAAGAGCGATCACTACCGGTATTGATCAGCCGCGATTCTTTTTCGCATCGACGGATTGCAAGGCTCCGACCGGTCCCGGTCGGAGCCATTTGCTTTTGGGCGAAACGTACATCGGTCGTCGCATCTTGAATCGTCAGTTGAGCGTCACGCCGGCTTCCTTGACGACCTTGGCCCATTTCACGACGTCTGCTTGCAGGATTGCCAGGAATTCCTCGGGCGAGGTAATGAGCGGTTCAGCGCCTTGAGCAGCAAGGAATTCGATCATCTCCCTGGTGCGCAGGATGTTGCCGACATCCTGGTTGATCTTGCGCACAATCGCCATGTCGGTTCCCGCCGGCGCCAGGATGCCCCACCAGGGGTTGACGTCGAAGCCCGGAAGACCCTGCTCGGCAATTGTCGGAATGTCCGGTGCGATTGCGACGCGCCGCGCGCTGCTGACGGCAAGGGCGCGAACATTTCCACTTCGGACCATCTGCAGGACGGAGGGGACACTGCTGAACGCTGCGTCGACTTGTCCGCTGACGACGTCCGTAATGGCCGGAGCCACACCTCTGTAGGGCACATGCAGAATGCTGATGCCGGTATCGGCTTTGAGCATCTCGCCGAGAAGGTGATTGACTGACCCGTTGCCGGACGAGGCGTAGGTCAGGACGCCAGGCTTGGCCTTCGCAAGCGCGATGAACTCCGCAAGGTTCTTGGCTGGCAGAGCCGGGTGGACGATGAGAACGAATGGCGTGACCGCGAGCGTGGCGACGGTTTGAAAATCCTTGATGCTGTCAAAAGGCATCTTGGGGTACAGACTCGGATTGATCGCTTGGGAGCCCGCATAGGTCACGAGCAGGGTGTAGCCGTCAGGTGAGGATTTCGCGACGACGTCCGTGCCGACGACCCCGCCGGCGCCTGCGCGATTTTCAATAATGACCGGCTGTCCCCACTGTGCGCTCAACATCTGGCCGATCTTGCGGGCGAAGACATCGGTGGCTCCTCCCGGGGTCTGAGGCACCACGAACCTGACCAGCTTGGCCGGAAACTGCTGCGCCGCCGCTGGTGCCACCGGCTGCGCCAGGCAGCCGAAAGCCAGAACGAATCCAACGAACCGCACCGCAAGAAACATTTCGTTCTCCTGTCAAAGCTTCGAATGCGAGTGAGGACGTTCGATACAAGGGCATCCCTGACTTGCCTGAGCAAGATAGAAGCGACCAGCCTCGATATTCATTTCGACCGCGCTGCCAACGCCAACGATCCCGCCGCGGCGAATGCCAGCAAGGCCGCGAGCTGAAAGGTTTTCTGGAAGCCTTCAAGAAAGCCGTGTGTCGTGTTCAGGATTTCGAACACCATCAGGACAATCGATGCGGCAGTCACGGTGCCGAACGTTCGCGTCAGCAGCACGAGGCTGCCCGCAACGCCGCGATCGCTGAGTGGAAGCGCTGCCGTCACGGTCTCCGAATAGCCAAGCTGGAACAGGCCGAGCCCGACGCCCTGCACGGCAAGCGCCGCGATCCGGAGCCACGTCGGCGTTTGCTCGCTCCACGCGCCGATCAGCAGCAGGCCGATGCCGGTGGCCGCGGCGCCTGCGGTCGCGAGGTGCCGGGCCGAAATCCGTGCCCCCACAAGCCGGCCGCCGATCGGCGCTGATAGCGCGGCCCCTGCCGCAGCCGTCGCCAGGATGGCGCCGCTTTCGCTGAGGTTATAGATCGGCACGCGGGCCAGGACATAGGGCACCAGCAGCCAGACCGAAAAGGCTGCGAGATTGAGCAGCACGCTGACGAGATTGAGCAGCGCGAACCCCGGCTGCCTGAGAATGTCGACGGCGATGATCGGACGTGCCGCGCGCCGTTCGCGGAAGATGAATGCCGCAAAGGCCAGCGCCGACAGCAGCGCGAACCAGACCGCGGAAAACTCGCGCATGCGGTTGAGCGCGAACAGCATCGTGACCAGGCCGAGCACCAGCGCAACGGCTCCCGGAATGTCGAAGCGATCGCCTGCCTGCGGCTTCGGCGGCGCCCGCACGCTGCGAAACAACAGCAGCGCCGCGAGCGCGATCGGGACCCGGAACCAGAACACCGCCGGCCAACCCCATGCCGATGTCAGCGCGCCGCCGAGCAGGGGACCGAGCATCAAGCCGACCGCGAGCATCATGGTGTAGATGCCGAGCGCCTGGCCGCGCCGCTCCTCGCCATGGAGGGAGATGACCAGCGCCGCGCCGCAACTCAGCACCAGGGCGGCGCCGATGCCCTGCAGGCAGCGAAACAGCAGCATTGCGCCGAAGCTCGGCGACCAGCCGACCAGCAGCAGCGCGACCGCGCTCCAGGCCAGACCGATCCGGAAAACCAGGGCATGACCGACCGTGTCGCCGATGCGCCCCAGCGCCAGCAGCAGGCTGGCATAGGTCAAGACGTAGGAGATCACGACCCACTGGATGTCGGGGATCGACAGGTCGAACGCCTGCGTGATGGCGGGGAAGGCGATATTGACAGACGTGTCGAGCTGCGCCGCTGATGTGCCGAGCCCGATCATGGCGACCTGCCAGGGACTTGCGTGGAGCAGGCCGGTCGGCGGATGGGGCGGATCGCTGTTGGAAATCGAAGTCACGGTGAAATGTAGATGGTTCGATCTCGTCCCGGCAATCGATATTCAGCTCCGAATTGATCTCAGCTTCTGCCCAGCTAAGCAACGGCTTCGATCTCGACCAACACGTCGGGCTTTGCAAGGGATCGCACTTCCACGAGCGTGGAGGCGGGAAAATCACCGGTGAAGAATTCGCGGCGCGCGCGCCAGACCTCGGTATTCTTCGTGATATCGACGACGAAGATCGTCATCTTCACCAGATTGTCCATCGTGCCGCCGGCGGCTTTGATGATGCGTTCGATGCGGGAGAAGATCTGCCTGCTCTGTTCGTACTCGTCCTTGCCGACCATCCCGGTGCCGCCTTCGAAAGGGCGCGCCACCTGGCCGGAGATGTACAGCGTGTCGCCGGCGCGGATGGCGTTCGACCACAGGCCGGGGCCGGCCTCGGCGACATCGGGCACGGGCAGTTTTGTCCTCGGCATGGCGTTCTCCCTGTATTTTTGCGCGATAGGTTTCGTTGTTGGCTTGCGCTTGGGCTGCGGCTCACGTCGCGGCTTTTGTTAAACCCACCCTCATATCTCTCGCAAGATAGACGCATGCGTCATCGGCGAACACGCGGCCGTCTGCAATTCCGAGAACCAGTCTGCCGCGCCGTACCTGACGCAAATTGACCTCGTAGCGCACGAGCTTGGTTTCCGGTGTGATCGGCCCTTTGAATTCCACTTCGCCAACGCCGATTGCACGACCTTTGCCTGGCGAACCCGACCAGCCGAGCCAATAGCCGATCATCTGCCACATGGCGTCCAAACCCAGACTTGCAGGCATCAGCGCGTCGTCAGAGAAGTGGCAGCCGAAAAACCAAAGGGTCGGAGCAATGTCCAGCTCACCGATGACGTGACCCTTCCCGTATTCTCCGCCGCTCAAACTGATGTCCGTGATTCGGTCCATCATCAGCATGGGAGGCGAGGGCAACTGCGCATTGCCCGGGCCAAAATAATTCCCTTCGCCTGACTTCAGCAGATCGTCCTTCGTGTAGAACGATTGCGGAGCGTGAAAGTCGTGTGGGTTCAGCAAATGATGTGACCTGAGTTCTGGAGAGATGGTGGCGCGTGCTCAAGCAACTATCATGAAGCGACGGTCTGCTGGGGTCAAGTTGGACACGATCGCGCGGCGACGGCGGCTCATGTAATTATCGGCCGACGCGTCGAGTCATATTGATCACGAAGGCCACCGGCGCGCCCAAGGCCGCATCCGAGAACCGTAACAAGTAACGTATGGTCATTGCGGGCTTCGCCTCGAAAGTGTCGCAGTTCGTGCTTGCTGTGAACGTAGGCGCCGCCGGGCTCCAGTGAGCCGCAGTTGGGGCACGTCGACGCGGAGAACGAAATCGGTCTCCCGCAATCGTTAGTCTCGATTTTACCTGCGCCAAAATGCGAATTTCCGAAATCATCTCAGTCGCTTTCGCTTGTTCAAGCCCTTTGCGCAAAAATAATTCTGTTGCCGAAAATCAGAAACAGCATTACATAACCGTCATCCCGCCTCGTGAAGAGGGACGTTTTGGCCAAATCGTCACGATACGTGAGGCGGGGAGCGGTGGACGCGGATGGACGCAGACGATGTGCATCAGACGCGTACGACCAAGCTGCGTGGTCCTGTCCCCTCGACGCCGGGGTCAAGTCGATCGAGATTGTCGATCGGCGACGGTGACTAGAAAGCCCGAACACCGGGGAGAGCGCAGAATAAGTCGTAAAGCCACTGCGCAGGGAATGCCGGACCGTTTCGGCTGACCTGTCTATCTTGTGGGCACCTTTTCTTTTCAGCCCACGAGCCTGCGGGTGCGGCCAGCGCCCGGCATTCCCTGCGCCCTCTTCATCGAAAGGCGCACCTTCAAAGCAAAAGCCCGGGCGCGATCGCGCCGCGGCAACGCGAGGCCGTATCCATACGGGACTTTTCCAGTGTTGCTTTTGGGTTCCCCGCCGCCTAACGGTCACCCCTTCAAGCTCGTCATGCCCGGCCTTGAGCCGGGCATCCACGTCTTGCTTCAAGTCGGCAAGAAAGACGTGGATGGCCGGGACAGGCCCGGCCATGACGAAAGGAGATCAAGATGGCATCTGAACATTTCGACGTGGTGATCATCGGTGCCGGGCTGTCCGGCATCGCCGCCGGCTATCATCTGCAGACAAAATGTCCGGCGAAGAGTTTCGTCATCCTCGAAGGCCGCCACGCCATCGGCGGCACTTGGGACCTGTTCCGCTATCCCGGCATCCGCTCCGACTCGGACATGTTCACGCTCGGTTATTCCTTCAAGCCGTGGACCGAGCCGAAGGCGATCGCCGACGGACCGCGCATCCTCAACTACGTTCGCGAGACCGCGACCGAAAACGGCATCGACAAGCAAGATTCGTTACCATCATCGCGTCAAGCGCGCCTCATGGTCGACGCCGGATGCGCGTTGGACGGTGGAGGCCGAACGCACGGTCGGCGAGGGCGCCACCGAGACCGTGACCTTCACCTGCAATTTCCTGTTCTCCTGCGCCGGCTACTATCGCTACGAAGACGGCTATACGCCGGAGTTCAAGGGCACGGCCGATTTCGCCGGCCAGATCGTGCATCCGCAGAAATGGCCCGAGAACCTCGACTACAGCGGCAAGCGCGTGGTGGTGATCGGCTCGGGCGCCACCGCGGTGACCCTGGTGCCGGAGATGGCGAAGACTGCGGATCATGTCACCATGTTGCAGCGCTCGCCGACCTATGTGGTGTCGCGGCCCGCGCAGGATCCGCTCGCCAACAAGCTGAGGCAAAAATTTTCCGCCAAGACCGCCTATCACATCATCCGCTGGCGCAACGTGTTGCTGGGGATGTATTTCTTCCAGCTCTCGCGGCGCAAGCCTGACCGGGTCAAGAAGCTGATCCTCGGCGGCGTGCGCATGGCGCTCGGCCCCGATTACGACGTCGATACGCATTTCACGCCGCGCTACAATCCCTGGGACCAGCGGCTCTGCCTCGTGCCCGGACGGCGACCTCTTCAATTCGATCCGGGAGAAGCGCGCCTCCGTCGTCACCAGCGAGATCGATACGTTCACCAAAGAAGGCATCCGCCTGAAGGACGGCAGCGAGCTTCCGGCCGACATCATCGTCACCGCGACCGGCCTCGTGCTGCAGGTGATGGGCGGCGTCGAGGTCAGCGTCGACGGCCGCGCGGTCGATTTTGCGAAGACGCTGAACTACAAGGGCATGATGTATTCCGACGTGCCGAATATGGCCTCCGCCTTCGGCTACACCAATGCCTCGTGGACGCTGAAATGCGATCTCACCTGCGAATATGTCTGCCGGCTGCTCAATTACATGGATCGCCACAACTACCGGCAAGCGATGCCGAAGAATAACGATCCCACAGTCGAGGCGTTGCCGTCGCTCGACTTCTCCTCCGGCTATGTGCAGCGCTCGGTCGCGAAAATGCCCAAGCAAGGCTCGCGGCGGCCGTGGCGGCTGTACCAGAACTACGCGCTCGACATCGTCTCGCTGCGCTTCGGCAAGATCGACGACGGCGTGATGCAGTATTCGTGATGGCGCGCGTCAGGCCGCGCTCTGGTCGCCGCTCTCCGCCGGCGTCACGTACCACAGCGCGAACAGCAGCAAGAGGCCGTTCGACAACAGGCTCGCCGACAACGGCACGTTGACCAGCACCTGCATCGCCACG
Organism: uncultured Alphaproteobacteria bacterium; assembly: GCA_963795365.1. GTDB lineage: Bacteria > Pseudomonadota > Alphaproteobacteria > Rhizobiales > Xanthobacteraceae > Bradyrhizobium. The sequence goes on along the minus strand of CAWCHW010000012.1, from coordinate 55,894 downwards.
CCCGCCGAGGTCGCGACCAGCCGCTTCGGCAAATGCGCCGAGACGCTGTTGCCGATCGACAGGATGAGGCCGCAGACCAGCGCGGAGAGCGGCGCAAATATCGGGCCGACCGAGGCGATGCCTTCGGTCGCAAACAGGGAGCCGTTGAGATTGCCCATGTGATAGTGGCTCTCCATCTCGGCGCCGAGCTGGAACTGGTAGGGGCAGCCGGTGAAGCTTCTGACGATGCCGATCTGGCAGAAATGCGTCAGGTCGTGATGAGCGAAGAAATGGAAATAGCGCTCCAGCGCCCAAGCGGGAAATGTCAGCATGCGGTAGTTCACGCCGCCAAAGACCAGGGCGTAGATCTTGTTGGGCAGACCGACATAGGTCAGCAGCACGACGACGAGCCCGGCGAGCATCGGCAGCAGCAGCGACAGAACCGTGGCGCGACGGGCTTCGATCAGGCTGAACAGGATGAAAAGGAACGGCAGCCAGACGCCGGCGAATGCCACGGTCTTGTTGAGCAACACCGGATAGAACGCGGCGATCAGGATGATGCTCAGCGCCGCCGGCACATAGCGCCGCTCGGTGGCGAACCAGGCGAAGGCGAATGGCAGCAGGGCTGCGACCAGCCAGCTGTCGATGTAGCTGAGCACGGTCGGCCGCAGAATCGTGCCGCGCAGCCGGTCGGCCTCCGCCGTCGAGACCAGCGCAAAGCCGTAAAGCGCGTTCCATGCGAGCACGATGACGGCCAGGGCCAGGAGAGCCCACAACAGGCGGTTCATCGTCGGCGGCGACAGGGTGAAGCGCGGTCGGAGCCATGCCACCTGAAACAGCAGCGGCAACAGCACCAGCAGCAACGAGGCGGCGGCCGACAGTCTTGCCTCGGTGCGGTTGTAATAGCCCTCGGTGAAAAAGCTGAGCCACAGGAAGCTGGCGATCAGGCAATAGAAATTGAAGCCGATGATGTATCCGAAGGAAAAACGCGCCCGCATGAAGAGTGCGATGAATATCGCCGCTGCAACCGCGAGCCCCACCGCCGGCCAGAATTTTGGATCGCTCGGGGTGCTGCTGTGCAGCACCGCGGTCAGCGACACGCAGTTCAGGATCAGGAAAGCGACGAACAGCAGCGCCAGCGTGCCCGCGTTGCGATCGGCCCTGAAGGGTTGAATGTCGTTCACTGGCACAAAATCCATTCTCGCCATGCGCGATTTGACGTATTCGCGAAATGCACCGACTCGGCGATCTATAGCAGAGGTTAACGGGTGATTAACCAGCAGGCTCTAGCCTTGGATGGCCGGGTGGCCGCTCATCTGCGAGAGGAAGCCCATGGAAGCCCAGAAAGCCGCAGTCGACGCCGTCGTGGCGCTGACCGACTGCGACCGCGACGCGGTGGCCGCATTCATCCGCAGGCTCTACCTTGCCGGTGTCAGGGATCCGAAGCGCCTGACCTTCAAGGGCCTGCAGGCGCTGGCGCGCGCCTAGTTCGCATCACGGCAAACGAAAAGGCCCCGAATTGCGTTCGAGGCCTCTGTTCGATGTGGCCGATCGGCTTAAGCCGCGGGCTTGCCGATCGTGACCTTCAACGTGCCGACGCCGTCGACGCCGCATTCGATCTTGTCGCCCGGCTTGAGCTGCGACACGCCGGCCGGGGTTCCCGTCATGATGATGTCGCCGGCGGCAAGCGCGACTTGCTGCGAGAGCTGCCAGATGATCTCCGGCACGTTCCAGATCAGTTCGGTGAGGTCGCCCTTCTGGGTTTCGGTGCCGTTCACCGTCAGCCAGATCTTGCCCTTGGCGGGGTGACCGATCTTGGCGGCGGGCTGCAGCGCCGAACAGGGCGCAGAATAGTCGAACGACTTGCCGATCTCCCAGGGACGTTCCTTCTTGCGGGAGGCAATCTGCAGATCGCGGCGGGTGAGGTCGATGCCCACCGCATAGCCATAGATATGGTCGAGCGCCTTGTCGGCCGGGATGTTCAGCCCGCCGCTCTTCAGCGCCACCACCAGTTCGACCTCGTGATGCAGGTCCTTGGTCAGCGGCGGATAAGGGATCGTGGCGCCGTCGGGCACCAGCATGTCGGCATGCTTGGCGAAGAAGAACGGCGGCGCGCGCTCGTCATTGCCCATCTCGCGGATGTGCTCGAGATAGTTGCGGCCGACGCACCAGATGCGGCGCACAGGGAAGGCCTTGGAGTCACCAACAACCGGAAGCGCGGCTTGCTGGGGAGCGGGAATGACGAAGGCGGTGGCGTTCATGAAAACTCTCGGAAAGCGGGGTTGGGACACGAAAATCCGGGAGCTGTTTACGCGGTTGCGCCGACCGAGGCTAGTGCCTCCAGCCGGTCAAAAGTGCTGCTATGCTGCCGCGCTTGCCTTCGCAATCGCATCATCCGAGAGTTTGCCATGAAGAAACGGATTATTGACCGGCCCGGCCATCGCGATGGTCAGCGTGGTCATTGGTATCACCGCGGTTTTCGCGATCACGCCGGCCGACATCGAGCGAAGCCAGAACAAGGTCGTTCCGGTTCCGCTCAACATCACCCCCGCCGCGCGCGCACTTGCACGCGACGCTGGATGTGGCCGACATGCATGCCGACAGCCTGTTGTGGCAGCGCGATTTGCTCGCGCGATCGGATCGCGGGCATGTCGATCTGCCGCGCCTGATCGAGGGCCACTACGCGCTCCAGGTGTTTTCCTCGGTGACGAAATCGCCTGCGGGGCAGAACTACGATTCCAACGGCGCTGACAGCGACACCATCACGGGCCTGGTCAAGTTTCAGCAGCAGCCGGAGGCGACCTGGACATCGTTGCTACAGCGTTCGCTATGGCATGCACAGAAGCTGCGCGGCTTTGCCGAGAACTCGCAGGGGAAGCTTCGCGTGATCAGGACAGCCTCCGATGTCGACGGCCTTTTGGCCGATCGGCACAAGGGAGCGACGGTCGTTGGCGGCATGTTGTCGATCGAGGGCCTGCACAATCTCGAGGGCAAGCTCGAAAATCTGGACGTGCTCTATGCCGCCGGCTTTCGCATCGCTGGTCTGACACATTTCTTCGACAACGAGGTCGCCGGTTCCATGCACGGCGTCGCCAAGGGCGGTCTCACGGACCTCGGCCGGCAGGTCGTGCAACGGATGGAAGCGCTCGGGATGATCGTCGATCTCGCGCATGCGAGTCACGCGACGGTTGCCGATGTGCTGGCGATGGCGAAGCGTCCGGTCGTCTCCAGCCATGGCGGCGTGCAGGCGACCTGCAAAGTCAACCGCAACCTCACGGACGATGAAGTCAGGGGTATCGCAAAGACCGGCGGTGTCGTCGGTATCGGCTTCTGGGACGGGGCGATCTGCTCGACCAGGCCGGAGGCCGCGGCGAAGGCGATCGCCTATGTGCGCGATCTCGTCGGCATCGATCATGTCGGGCTCGGCTCGGACTTCGACGGATCGACCACCACTGGTTTTGACGCGAGCCAGATCGTGGCCGTTACACAAGCGCTGCTCGACGCCGGATTTTCCGGGGACGACATTCGCAAGGTGATGGGTGGCAACGTCCTGCGCGTGATCCGTGCCGGGCTAGTGCCGTTGTAGGAAGGCCGGCTTGAGAATTGAATCTAGGGCGTCGCCGAGTAAGCCAGCGCAGGAGAAGACACCGGTCTCGCGCTGCTGCAGACGAAAGAACGAGGCGTAGCGGCCGCCGCGGCGCAGCAAATCCTCGTGCTTGCCGCGCTCGACGATCTCGCCGCCTTCCACCACGAGGATGGTGTCGGCATGCATGATGGTGTGCAGGCGGTGGGCGATCACGATGGTGGTGCGGTTCTGGCAGAGATGTTCGATGGCCTCCTGCACCTGCTTCTCGAACTCGGAATCGAGTGCGGCAGTCGCTTCATCGAGCAGGATGATCGGCGCGTTCCGGATCAGCGCGCGGGCAACCGCGATGCGCTGGCGCTGGCCGCCGGACAGCTGCGTGCCGAGCTCGCCGACCGGCGTATCGTAGCCGAGCGGGAAGCTCATGATGAAATCATGGGCGCAGGCGGCCTTCGCGGCTTCGACGATCTCGGCCTCGGTCGCGCCGATCTTGCCGAAGGCGATGTTGGCGCGGACGGAGTCGCGGAACAGGTAGACGTCCTGGCCGACATAGGCGGACTGTTCGCGCAGCGAGCGCCGCGACACTTTCGAAATCGACTGGCCGTCGATCAGGATGTCGCCCTGGCTCACCACGTAGAAGCGCAAGAGCAGCGCCAGCACGGTCGACTTGCCGCCGCCGGACGGCCCGACCAGCGCGGTGACCTTGCCCGGCTCGGCGACGAAGCTCATGCGGTTCAGGACCGGCTCGCCCCGGCGATAGGCGAAGCTGACGTCGCGCAACTCGACCAGCGAATTGGTGAGCTTCAACGGCGGTTTGTCGTCGTCGGAAATCTCGGTCGCCGGACTGTCGACGACTTCGAGCAGCATCCGCGCGCCGACCAATTGGCTGTTGAGATCGATATTGAGGCGCGCCAGCCGCTTGGCCGGCTCATAGGCCATCAGGAACGCGGTGAGGAAGGAAAAGAACTGGCCGGGCGTCGCATTCAGCGCCACCACGCCGTAGCCGCCATACATCAGGCCGCCGGCGACCGCGAGCCCGCCGAGCGTCTCCATCAGCGGGCTCGCGCGGTTCGACACCCGCGCCATCTTGTTGGCGTTGCGCTCGACCGCCTCGATGTTCTCGTTGATGCGCTCGCGCATGGTTTCTTCCAGCGTGAACGCCTTCACGGTGCGGATGCCCTGCAGCGACTCCTGCATGGTTTCCAGAATGCTCGCGGTGCCCGTGAACTGGTTATAGGCGAGCCCCTTGATGCGCTTAACCAGCTTGCGCAGCACCAGCATGGCCGGCGGCGCGATCAGGAAGCCGAGCATCGCCATATAGGCGTCCTGGACCAGCATCACCACGATGAGGCCGATCAGCAGCAAGAGGTCGCGACCGAGCGCATTGATCAGGAGGTTGAGCACCTGGGTGACGGAATTGGCGCCGGCGGTGAGCCGCGCCAGGAATTCCGACGAGTGCCGTTCGGAGAAGAAGCCGATGCTCTCGCTCATCAGCTTGGCGAACAGCTTGCGCTGGTTGTTGGCGAGGATCGCGTTGCTGATCTTCGACAGCGTCACGGTCTGGTGATAGATCGCGATGCCGCGGATCAGGAACAGCAGGAAGATGATGCCGGAATAGACCGCGATGCCCGGGATATTCTTCTCGATATAGGCCTTGTTGATCGCATCGCCCAACAGATAGGCCGACAGCGAGGTCGCACCGGCCGCGACGGCCATGAGCGCAAAGGCGGAGAGATAGCGCCGCCAGTAGACGGCGCCCTGTTCGGTCGCCAGGCGGCGAATCAGGATCGCCGCGCCATAGGGGTCGTCGGTAATTTTGCGCGGAAAATCGGCCATCCCAAATCCTTCGGCGCCGGGCGGGATTCACCCGTGCGCCTCAGGCTCCTTGCCCGCTATGGGCAAGATTTTCAAGCCCTTTTAAGGGCTTGCAGAGCGGACGGTTTAGGCAGAAGCGGCGTGCTTGATATCGCCATGGCGTTCGCGGAGCAGGATTTCTTCCCAGGCCAATGCATGCCGCGCGATCGTTTCGAGATCGTCATATTGCGGCGTCCAGTTCAGTGTCGCGCGCATGCGGCTGGTGTCGGCAACCATCGTCATGATGTCGCCTGGCCGTCGCGGCGCGTACTGGACCGCGAAATTGCGCCCCGACACGCGACGCACGGCCTCGATGGTCTCGAGCACGGAATAGCCGCGGCCATAGCCGCAGTTCAACGTCACGGATGGCCCGCCATCGCGCAGATACCCCAGTGCCGCGCGATGCGCCTGCGCGAGATCGGTGACATGGATGAAATCGCGAATGCAGCTGCCGTCCGGCGTCGGATAGTCGGTGCCGAATACATCGACCTTGGCGCGCTGGCCGGTCGCGGCTTCGACTGCGATCTTCAGAAGGTGGGTGGCGCCGACGGCGGCGAGCCCGATCCGTCCTTCCGGATCCGCGCCGGCAACGTTGAAATAGCGCAGCACGGCATAGCTCATGTCGTGGGCGGAGGCGACGTCGTGCAGCATGATCTCCGTCATCAGCTTCGACGAGCCGTAGGGCGACAGCGGCCGCGTCGGCGCGTGCTCGGGCACCGGCACTTGGTCGGGATTGCCGTAGACCGCGGCGGTCGAGGAGAAGATGAAGCGGCTGATGCCGCACTTGACCGCGGCGTTGAGCAGGCTGCGCGTCGTCATGGTGTTGTTGCGGTAATAGCCGAGCGGATCGCGCATCGAGTCCGGCACGACCACCGAGCCCGCGAAATGGATGATGCTTTCGACGCGATGCTGCGCGATTACGCCTTCGATCAGGTTCTCGTCGCCGGCATCGCCGACGATCAAAGGCAGGCCGTCGGGCAGCATGTTGGCAAAGCCGGTCGAGAGATTGTCGACCACGACGACGTTTTCGCCGGCTTCCGCCAGCGCCAGAACCATGTGGCTTCCGATATAACCGGCCCCGCCGGTGACAAGCACAGTCATCGATCTCACCCGTCCCTCGATAACGCGCGATGCTATCGGCGGTGCGGTGAAGAGGGGGTTTCGCGAGGGCTGAACTGGTCACTATGCTTAATGTTGCGTATAGGACTTCGCTAAATCTGGAGCTTTCGTGCCTGACCGAGCTGATATCGCTGTGGATCTGCAGGTGATCGTGCCGAACCTGCACTGGCGCTATACCGGCGTCACCGCGACCAGCCGCATGGTCTCGCCGCTTTTGGCGAAGCGGTTTAGCGCTGCCTGGCTCGGGACCGACCCGCCCGAAGGCATCACGCGGATGGGCTTCGGCGATCTCTTGCGCCTGTGGCGGCGGCCGTTGCCGTTGATCTGGCACGCGCGCCGCAACAACGAGATGATCGCTGGGCTCTTGCTGCGCGCCCTCGGCTGGCCGCTCAAGCTGGTGTTCACCTCGGCGGCGCAACGCCATCACACCGCGTTGACGCGCTGGCTGATCCGCCAGATGGACGCGATCATCGCGACCTCGTCGATCTCGGCTTCGTACCTGAAGCGCGAGTCTGATCGTGGTGATGCATGGCGTCGATACCGAGGTCTATGCGCCGCCAGCCGATCGCGCGGCGGCGTTCGCCGAGAGTGGACTGCCGGGACGCTACGCGATCGGATGCTTCGGTCGCGTGCGCGCGCAAAAGGGGAGCGATGTCTTTGTCGAGGCGATGCTTCGACTGCTGCCGCGCTATCCCGATTTCACGGCCGTGATGGTCGGCGCCATCACGCCGGACCAGATGATGTTTGCAAACGATCTGAGAAAACGGATCGAGTCGGCCGGGCTTGCCTCGCGCATCGTCATGACAGGTGAATTGCCGATCGAAGAGGTGCAGCGCTGGTACAAGCGGCTGACGATCTACGCCTTCACCTCGCGCAACGAGGGCTTTGGCCTGACCCTGATCGAGGCGATGGCCGCGGGCAGCGCGTTGGTCGCGTCGCGGGCCGGCGCGGCCGAACTCGTGGTCGAGGACGGCGTCACCGGCGTGTTGACGCCGCCGGGCGACGTCGATGCGCTCGTTGCCGCGCTCGAACCGTTGATGCGCGATCCTGCCTTCCGCCGCGGCAATGAGCGCGCGCGGGCGGCAACGCGTGTTGGAGACGTTCAGCCTCGACGCCGAAGCGGAGGGAATCGCGCGGGTCTATCGCACCCTGGTTTGAGCCATCACATCGGCCACGAATGCATCGAGATCGCCGCCCGCGAACAGGAAGCCGGGCAGGCCCGCGGCGACGGCCGCCTCGATATCGGTTGGGCGATCGCCGATCACGAAGCTGCCGGCGCGCCGCACCGGCCAGTGCTGCATCAGATCGAGGATCATGCCGGGCGCGGGCTTGCGCCAGTGATGGTCTTCGAGATAGCCGGCGACCGAGCCGTCGGGGTGATGCGGGCAGTAGCGGATGTCGTCGATGCGCGCGCCCTGCGCGAGAAGCTCGGCGCACATCCAGTCGTGCAGGACATTGAGCTCGGCCTCGGTGAAGAAGCCGCGCGCCACACCCGACTGGTTGGTGAAGAAGAACACGAGATAGCCGGCATCGTTGAGCCGGCGGATCGCCTTCGCCGCGTTCGTCATCCAGCGGATGCGGTCGCGCGTTCCCATGTAGCCGTCGTCGTGATTGACGACGCCGTCGCGGTCGAGGAACGCCGCGGGCCTTTCGACAGTGGCGCCGGTCATTTTTGCATCAAGGCCTGCTCGACCTCGTCGCAGATGCCATGCGCGACGGCGAGGTGGATCTGCTGGATGACAGGCGTGTCGTCGGTCGGCGCGACCAGGAGGTGATCGCAGGCCGCTGCCATTGCCGCGCCCTTGCTGCCGGTGAAGCCGATGGTGACCAGGCCGTGCTCTCGCGCAGCTTGCAGCGCGGCGAGGATGTTCGGCGAGCGGCCGGAGGTCGACAGCGCCAGCAGAATGTCGCCGCGGCGGCCGAGGCCGGCCACCTGGCGGGCGAAGACCTGCTCAAAACCGTAGTCGTTGGAGATCGCCGTGAGCGCCGAGGTGTCGGTCGTCAAGGCGATCGCGGCATAGGCCGGCCGTTCGCGCTTGTAGCGGCCGACGATCTCGGCGGCGATGTGCTGCGCATCGCCCGCGCTGCCGCCATTGCCGACGAGCAGGAGCTTGTTGCCGGAGCGCAAGCCATCGACGATCACCTGCGCGATTTTTCGCGCAGCCGTCAGCATCGCGGCATCCTGCGCCGCGCGCTCGAACGCTGCGAGCGAGGTTTTGAGATGGGCGGCGATCAGGTCTTTGCTCAGATCTGGGCTCAAGCGAAACCGACTCCGTTTCAATTACCGGCCTTGGTAGCGACGGCGTTGCAGGCGCGCAAGCACCGCAAATCGTTAATGCGACGCGTGCGCGGCTTCGCTCAACACGCGTTGCGCGATGCTGACCACCTCGGTGGCGGAAATATCGCGCATGCAGCGGTGATCGTTCATGGTGCAGACGGTGCGCTGGCAGGGCTGGCAGGCGAGCTGTGTCGTCGGTCTGCTGCACGGTTGCGGCGAGCCCGTTCAGCGGCGCCCAGAGATAGGGGCTGGTGGGGCCGAAAATGCCCATGGTCGGCGTGCCCAGCCCTGCCGCGATATGCATCAGCCCGGAATCGTTGGAGATCGCGACACTGGCTGCGGCCATCGCCAGGATGCCGTTGCGCAGATCGGAGCCGGTGAGGTCGCGCACCCTCGCGCCGCCGGCCGCGGCAATCTCCTGCGCCATCGCCTTTTCGCCGGGGCCGCCGACCACCCAGACGTCCAGGCCCTGTTCGGCCAAAAGCCGCGCGGCCTCGCCGTAATAGGTCCAGCGCTTGGAGGCGCCGACCGAGCCCGGCGCCAGCGCCACCGCCTTGCCGGTCCCGAGCCCGTTGGCCTGCCGCCAGCGCCCGACCTCGTCAGGCGGGAACCCGGAGCTGCGGCACCGGCCATTCCGCCGGCAGCGGCGCGCCGTCGGGGAGGGCAAGCGCGGCGTTCTTGTCGATGAAGCGGGGGAAGCTCTTCTCGCGCCATCGCAACCTGTTCACGAGCCCGAACCGGGCCTCCCCGACAAAGCCGATCCGCTCGGGGATGCCGGCCAGGGCCGGCGCGATGGCCGATTTCCAGGTCCGCGGCAGGATCAGCGCGGTCCGGTAGCCTCGCGACCTCAGGAGGGACGCCAAGCCCCATTGCCGCGCGACCGACAGCCGGCTGCGCGGCAGATCCCAGAGAATGCCGGAACGCACGCCGGGCATGTAATCGACCAGCGGGGCGCACAGGGACGTCGTCAGGAGGTCGACGGGCCGGTTCGGCCAGCGCTGCTTGAGGACGCGCACCACCGTGTGGCCGCGGACGAAGTCGCCGATCCACATAAAGGGGACGATCAGAATAGGACTTGTGTCGTCCGTATCCTCGATCGGTCCGGTATGTTGTGAATTAATATTCATTATTTAGCTGCTCGGGCGCCTGCCCCGTCGGTAATGGCCTTCACTACGGCACGCAACCCAAGTTGCCTCACGGGCAGGAGTGGGGCAAAGCTGACCCAATCTAGCAAGGCAGGATATGGAATGTTCCTGGTGACCGGCGGCGCCGGTTTTATCGGATCGAATGTCGTGGCCGCGTTGAACGACGCCGGCCGCGGCGATGTTGCGGTCTGCGATCTGCTCGGCGATGCCGGCAAATGGCGCAATCTCGCCAAGCGGCGGCTTGCCGACATTGTCCCGCCGGCCGAACTGCCCGCCTGGCTCGCGGGTCGCAAGCTCGAGGCTGTGATCCATCTCGGCGCGATCTCGGACACGACCGCGACCGACGGCGATCTCGTCATCGAGACCAATTTCCGTTTCTCGCTTCGCTTGCTCGACTGGTGCACGGCGACTGCGACGCCCTTCATCTACGCCTCAACTGCGGCGACCTATGGCGATGGCGCGCAGAGGATTTTCCGACGATGCGTCGCTGCCGGCGCTGCAAACCTTGCGGCCGATGAATCTCTACGGCTGGAGCAAGCATCTGTTCGACATGGCCGTCGCCGAACGCGCAGGCCGGGGCGAGAAGCTGCCGCCGCAATGGGCGGGCCTGAAATTCTTCAACGTGTTCGGCCCGAACGAGTATCACAAGGGCACGATGGCAAGCGTGCTGGCGCGGCGTTTCGACGACGTCAGAAGCGGCCGCGTGGTGCAGCTGTTCAAGTCGCATCGCGACGGCATTGCCGATGGCGAGCAGCGGCGCGACTTCATCTATGTCGATGACGTGGTGCGGGTGGTGATGTGGCTGCTCGCAAATCCGAAGGTCTCCGGCCTGTTCAATGTTGGAACCGGCAAGGCGCGCAGCTTCCGCGATTTGATGCTCGCAAGTTATGCCGCGCTCGGAAAGCGGCCGAACATCGAGTATATCGACATGCCCGAATCGATCCGCGGCAGCTACCAGTATTTTACGGAGGCCAAGGTCGATCGACTGCATGGCGCAGGTTACAATGGCGGCTTCACCGCGCTGGAAGATGCGGTCGGGCTTTACGTGAAGGGCTTCCTCGATACTGCCGACCGCTTCCGCTGAGAGACAACATGTTCGATTTTGACGCGCTTGCGGATGCCTTTTCACGCCAGACCGTGCTCTGCGTCGGCGATCTCATGCTGGACGAGTTCGTCTATGGCGAGGTGTCGCGGATTTCGCCGGAAGCGCCGGCCCCCGTCATTGCCGCGCAGCGCAGCGAGACCAACATCGGCGGCGCCGGCAACGTCGCGCGCAATATTGCTTCGCTTGGCGCGCGCTGCATTTTCGTCGGATTGATCGGCGAGGACGAAGTGGGCGTGAAGCTTGCGGTCACGCTCGCGCAGGAGCCCGGGATCGAGAGCGTGTTGGTCCATGACCCCGCACGGCCGACCACGCGCAAGGTGCGCTTCGTCTCCGAGCATTTCTCCACCCACATGCTGCGCGCCGACTGGGAGCTGGCTGCGCCTGCGTCAGGCGAGATCGAGCAGAAGCTGATCGACACCATCCTGCCGCAGCTTGCGCGCGCCGATATCGTGCTGTTGTCCGACTATGCCAAGGGTGTCCTTACGGCGCGCGTCATCCGCAACGTGATCGATGCCGCGCGCAAGGCCGGCAAGCGCGTCATCGTCGATCCCAAGAGCGCGAATTTTGCGATCTATCGCGGCGCCACGCTGCTGACGCCCAACCGCAAGGAATTTGCCGAGGCGACCCGCAGCCGCGCCGACAACGACACGAACATCGCCGAAGCCGCGCGCGACGCCATGATCCTCGCCGACTGCGAGGCGATGCTGGTGACGCAGAGCGAGCACGGCATGACCCTGGTGCCGCGCAAGGGCGATGCCGTCCATGTGCCGGCGCATCCGGTGAAGGTTCGCGACGTCTCCGGCGCGGGAGATACGGTCGCAGCGGCGCTGGCGCTTGCGCTCGCCGCGGGCGCGGATTGGGAGACGACGTTGCGGATCGCGAATGCGGCTGCCGCGGTTGCCGTCAGCAAGAAGGGGACGGCGATCGTCACCGCCGCCGAACTGCGGCGAAAAATCCTGCCGCATGCCTATCTGGCCGCGGAAGAGAAGATCGTCACGGCTTCGAGCGATCTCGCCGCCCATCTTGCCGACTGGCGCAAGCAGGACCTGCGGATCGGATTTACCAATGGCTGCTTCGACATCCTGCATCCCGGCCACGTCAAGGTGCTGACTGCCGCGCGCGGCGCCTGCGATCGCCTCATCGTCGGGCTGAACAGCGACGTCTCGGTCAAGCGGTTGAAAGGCGAGGGCCGCCCCGTTCAGGATGAGCGGGCGCGCGCGGAAGTGCTGGCAGCGCTGGAGGCGGTCGACCTTGTGGTCATCTTCGAGGAGGACACGCCGATCCGGTTGATCACGGAGATCAAGCCGAGCGTGCTGGTGAAGGGCGGCGATTACACCCGCGAGACGGTCGTCGGCCACGAGGTCGTCGAGGCCAATGGCGGCGTGGTGATGCTGGTCGACATCCTGCAAGGCCACAGCACGACCTCGCTGGTGAACCGCGCGCGAGGAGGCGTGGCGTGACTGATATCGCCGGGCACTCGCCGTTCGGCGGACTGGTGAGACTGCTGCGCGATCCCGCGTCCTGGATGGCGGCGGCTGACCTGTTTGCGATCCTGACTGCGTTCGTGATGCCGTTTTCCACCTCGCTCACGGCGATCTTCATCGTTGCGATGCTGATCGCCTGGATTCCGTTTCTCGACCTGCGTGCCTTCCTGCAGTCGCTGCGCCGTCCGATCGCCGCGGTGCCGATTGCCTTTTTTGCCCTGGCACTGGTCGGCACGCTGTGGTCGGACGCGGTGTGGGGAACGCGGCTCTATGCGGTGTTTCCGACGGCAAAGCTCCTGATGCTGCCGGTGCTGTTCTATCATTTCGAACGCTCCGGGCGCGGCGTCTGGGTCATGATCGCCTTTCTCGTATCCTGCACGCTCATGATGATCTTGTCGTGGGCAGTGACCTGCGCGCCTTACCTGACGATGAAGCCGGCCGCGGACGCCTCACGCGGCATCTTCGTGAAGAACTACATCGATCAGAGCCAGGAGTTCACGCTTTGCGCGGTGGCGCTGGCGTTTCCGGTCGTGCAGCTGCTTGCGTGCGGGAAAAATCTGGCAGGCGGTGGCGCTCTGCGTCCTCAGCGTGAGCCTGATCGCCAACATGGTGTTCGTGGTGGTGTCGCGGACCGCGCTCGTCACCTTGCCGATCCTGTTCGCCGCTTTCGGCCTGCTGTATTTGCGGCTGCGGGCCAACTTGCTCATGCTCGGTGCGGCCGTCGCCGTCGGGCTTGTCGCCTGGCTCGTTCCGTTCGGGACGATATGGTCGAGCGTCGCGCCGAACGTCTGCGCGGCGCATCCCCTGCTGAAACCCGAGATGAGTGCCGCGCGGCGCGAAATGCTGACCTCGCCGTCACTCGAATGGACCTTCAAGACCTTCGCGCGCGACTATCAGCTCTATGAGGACGAGCAGGTTCCGACTTCGTTCGGCGAGCGCCTCACATACTGGAAGTACGCGCTGCGGTTCATTGCCGACGCGCCGCTGGTCGGGCATGGCACCGGGTCGTCCAAAGGCCTGTACGAGCAGGCGGCTCAGAGCAGGATTGGGCCCGGGGCATCAGGGTGTTTCCCAATCCGCATAACCAGACGCTCAATGTCGCGATCCAGTGGGGCGCGCTCGGCGTCGTCGTGCTCTACGCGATGTGGCTGGCGCACGTCCTGATGTTTCGCGGCGCCGGCTCTTGCCAACTGGATCGGTTTGCTCGTGGTGGCGCAGAACGTCCTCACCTCTGTGTTCAATTCGCACGTCTTCGATTTCCATGAGGGCTGGATGTATGTGCTCGGCGTCGGGATCGCGGGCGGAATGGTGTTGAAGTCGAAAGCCGCGAAGAGGCTCGGACAACGACAAGTTCCTGAGGTAAGCTGCACTGGTAAGGGCATTCGAGATGGGCTATCAGCACCGCGGGAACGTGTCTCGAGGCCGTCCCGCCAACCGGTTATTGAATGACGCGCTTCTCGCATCTCACGCTGCGCAACGGCCTGATCGCGCTCCACGACGTGATCGCGACGGGCTGCGCGCTGCTCGTCGCCTTCTACGTCCGCTTCGACGGCGCGTAAGGTTTCTACGACCGCCTGCCGCAGCTGCTGCACATCCTGCCCTGGTTCCTCGTCTTCAGCCTCGGCGTCTCCTACGTCGTTCAAGCTGACCACCACCAAATGGCGTTTCATCTCCTTGCCCGACGCGATCAACATCGTGCGCGTGGCGACGGTGCTGACGCTGGCGCTGGTGGTGCTGGACTGGATCATCGTCGCGCCTGCGGTCGGCACTTTCTTCCTCGGCCGCGTCACCATCATCCTCTACTGGTTTCTCGAGATCTTCTTCCTGAGCGCCTTGCGCCTGGCCTATCGCTATTTCCGCTACACCCGTGTCCGTCACCACGCGCGCACCGAGGCGGCTTCGCCCGGGCTCCTGATCGGACGCGCCGCCGATGCCGAGGTGCTGTTGCGCGGCATCGAGAGCGGCGCGGTGAAGGGAATCTGGCCGCTCGGCATCCTCTCGCCGTCGCGCTCCGACCGCGGGCAGTCGATCCGCAATATTCCGGTGCTCGGCGACAGCGATGACATCGAGGAGGTGATCGGCGATTTCGCGCGGCGCGGCAAACCGGTCGCGCGCGTCGTGATGATGCCGTCGGCCTTCGAGCCGGACTCCCGTCCCGAAACCTTCCTGATGCGCGCGCGCCGGCTGCATCTGATCGTGAGCCGGCTGCCGTCGCTCGAGAGGCGGCGACGCGCCGCGGCTCACCAATGTCTCGGTCGAGGATCTGCTGCTGCGGCCGAGCGAAACAATCGACTATGCGCGGCTGGAGGCGCTGGTGAAGGGCAAGGCCGTCATCGTCACCGGCGGCGGCGGCTCGATCGGCTCGGAAATTTGCCATCGCGTCGTGACGTTCGGCGCCGCGCGTCTGCTGGTCATCGAAAATTCGGAGCCTGCACTCTATGCGGTGACCGAGGCGCTGACCGCCAACGGCGGCGATGCAATTGTCGAAGGACGCATTGCCGACATCCGCGACCGCGATCGCATCATTCGCCTGATGGCGGCCTTCAAGCCGGACCTGGTGTTTCATGCCGCCGCGCTGAAACATGTGCCGATCCTCGAGCGCGACTGGAGCGAGGGCGTCAAGACCAACATCTTCGGCTCGATCAACGTGGCCGATGCCGCGCTCGCCGCCGGCGCAGAGGCGATGGTGATGATCTCGACCGACAAGGCGATCGAGCCGGTCTCGATGCTTGGCCTCACCAAGCGCTTTGCCGAGATGTACTGCCAGGCGCTCGACCACGATCCGGCGGCGCAGTCGGCGAAGCGGCGGATGCGGCTGATCTCGGTGCGGTTCGGCAACGTGCTGGCCTCGAACGGCTCGGTGGTGCCGAAGTTCAAGGCCCAGATCGAGGCCGGCGGTCCGGTGACGGTCACCCATCCCGAGATGGTCCGCTATTTCATGACCATCCGCGAGGCCTGCGACCTCGTGATCACGGCGGCAACGCATGCGCTCGCCGCCGAGCGCGCCAGCGTCTCCGTCTATGTGCTCAACATGGGCCAGCCGGTGAAGATCGTCGATCTCGCCGAGCGCATGATCCGGCTGTCCGGCTTGGAGCCGGGCCACGACATCGAGATCGTGTTCACGGGCATGCGGCCGGGCGAGCGGCTGCACGAGATCCTGTTTGCCAATGAGGAGCCGCCGGTCGAGATCGGCGTGGCCGGCGTGATGGCCGCGAAACCGAACGAGCCGCCGATGCAGTCGTTGCGGAAGTGGATCGCCGCGCTCGAGCAGGCGATCGAGCGGGACGATCCCGCGACCATCAAGGCCGTGCTGAAGGATGCCGTTCCCGAGTTCGGCTCGAACGCGGCGTGATGTGCGGGAAACAACCTTGATGGCCGCGTCCGCGAAGGTCGTCGTCGTCAGCCAGCATTATCCGCCGGACCCGAGCACGACCGCCGCCATCATGGCCGAGATCGCGAACATCTGGCGATCCGGCATCCCGTGCTGGTCCTGTCGGGATGGCCAGGCTCGGCAACGAGTGATGCCCTCTCGAACCGCCCCGTCGTCGTCGAGATCAGGAACCGCTACCCCGGACAAGGGCGCGCTGGTGCGCCGCGCGCATGGCCGAGCTTGCCTTCACCATCGCGCGCCTTCGTGATGGTGTTGCGGAAGGCTCGGCGCGGCGACGTCGTGCTGACGGTGACGGCGCCGTTCATGCTGCCTTATGCGATCGCATTCGCCGCCTGGCTGAGAGGCGCGACATCGGCGCTGATCATGCACGACCTCTATCCGGACGTGCTTGTGATGGCCGGATTGATCGGAAAGCGGTCACCGCTGAGTTTTGCCATCCGCGGCGCCAACACGCTGATGTTTCGCATGCTCGATGCCGTGATCACGATCGGCCGCGACACCGAACGTCTGCTGTCGCGCTATCGCGGCGTGACGCCCGGCAAGATTCGCTTCATTCCCAATTGGGCTACGCTTGTCCCGGGCGTGCGGCCGGTCGCCGCCGACAATCCGTATCGCCGCAACAATCCGCACCGGTTCGTGGTGGGGCTGTCCGGCAATCTCGGCTTCACCCATGATCCCCTCGTGGTGTTCGAGGCCGCGCGCTTGCTTGCCGGCGAACCGGACATTCATTTCCTGTTGTCGGGCTGGGGCGTCGGATTTGAGCGCTTGAAGCAGCTGCAATCGGATGCACGGCTTGCCAATGTGACGCTGGTCGACCGCGTCGCCGACGGCGATCTCGAATCGTTCCTCGCCGCCGCCGACGCCTGGATCATCCCGTACCGGAAGAATGTTGCAGGTGTATCGGTGCCGAGCCGGTTCTATAATCTGCTGGCGGTCGGCCGGCCCGTGATCCTGGTGTCCGAGCCGGACGCGGAGGCTGCGATGACCGTGAGCGAAAACAATCTTGGCTGGGTGGTGAGGCCGGGCATGTCCGATGAACTGGCAGCCGCGATACGCAACGCTTCCGCCTCCGCGAATGCATCGATGGGCGAACGCGCTGTTGCCGCGGCCGGCGCTTTTACGCTGGATCGCGCGATGGCAGGTTACGGCGACCTCGTCGACGAATTGCTGCAACCACGGGCAGGACCGAGGTCATGACGAGCGATCGACCTGTTGTTCTCGTGACCGGTGCGAACGGCTTCATCGGCCGTCACGTCGCGCCGGTGCTGGCGCGCGGCGGCTGGTCGGTTCGCCGCGCGGTGCGGCGCTCGATGGGAACCAAGGACGAAGTGGTGATCCAGTCGCTCGGCGGCGCGACCGATTGGCAGCCGGCGTTGCAGGGCGTCAATGCGGTCGTTCACCTCGCCGCGCGCGTTCATCAGCGCAATGAGGAACCGAAGTTCGATCTTTACCGCGACATCAATGTCGACGGCACGCTGCATCTGGCACGCTGCGCGGCCGAAGCCGGAGTGCGCAAGTTCACCTTCGTCAGCACCATCCTGGTGCATGGCCGCAGCAATGACGGCCGCGCCCCGTTCAGCGAGCGGGATGTCCTGACTCCGCGCGGATCGTACGGCATGTCGAAGGCGGCCGCCGAGGCCGGGCTTCGGAGCTATCGCTTGAGACCGGCATGCAGGTCACGGTGATCCGGCCGCCTCTGGTCTATGGCGCCTGGGCCAAGGGCAACTTCGCGTTCCTGGCGCGGGCGGTGAGGCAGCGCATTCCCGCTGCCGTTCGCCGCCATTCGCAATCAGCGCGCGTTCCTGTCGGTGGAGAATCTCGCCTCCTTCATCCTGCAGCGGTTGACCGAAGCCGACGAAGGCTTCGAGGTGTTCCTGGTGGCGGACCAGGAGCAGGTCTCCACGCCGGAATTCGTCGAGCGGCTGGCAAAGGCCGCGGGCATCAAGCCGCGGATGTTTTCGCTGCCGACGTCCATTCTGAGTGCCTTGCTCACGGTCGGCGGGCAGCCGGAAGCCTATGAAAGCCTGATCGGTTCGCTGAAGCTCGACCTGTCCAAGGCAGCGGCGACGGGCTGGCGGCCGCCGATCACGCTCGATGAGGGGCTGCGGCGCGCGCTCGCCGAACCCGAGATGTAGGCGCGGTCAAGCTGTGCGCCGCCGCGAAAATCGGGTGAGCAGCAACGCGACGGCGGCTGCGCCGATTGCCAGCAAGACAAGGCTGTAGCCGGTCGAATTGGTCCGCGTCGAGATCAACGCCAGCAACGCAAGAACGAGATTGAGTGCGAACACCTCGCCGACGACACGCCAAACCGTAAAGCCGTTGTCGGTGGCGCGCTGATAGAAATGGCTGCGGTGCGCGGCCCAGAATGGCTCGCGCCGCGCGATGCGGCGAAACAGCGTAATGGTGGCGTCCGCGAGATAATAGAGCGGCAACAGCAGCGCCGCGGTCAGCTGTTGATGCCAGGCGAGTTGCAGCAGGCACCAGCCGAGCAACAGGCCGATCGGCAGGCTGCCGACGTCGCCAAGGAAAACCTTTGCGACCGGACGATTGAACGGCGCAAATCCCAGCATGGCGCCGCACAGCGCGGCCGCTACCAGCGCGGGCACGACGGGATAGGTGCCGCTCCAGCCGAGCAGCACCATGGCGGCGGTTGTCGGTACCACCTCGGCGACCGTGATCAGGTCGAGCCCGTCCATGAAGTTGACGAGGTTGACGAACCAGAGTCCCGCGAGCAGCAGGATGGCGCGTTCGATCCAGAGCGGGCAGGCCGGGATGATGCGCAGGTCGGCTGGGGCAACGAAAAGGATCGCGCCGACCGCGGCGGCCTGCAGCAACAGGCGTGGCAGCACCGGAATGGATCTGATGTCGTCGGCCATTCCGACCAGCGCGATGAAGAAGGTGGCGCCGAACAGCACGACGGGTGCGGCGAAACCGAGCACGACGGCCGCGGTGCCGCTGACGGCCAGCGCTGCCGACATCACCGCGATGCCCGCGCCCTGCGGGGTCGGGACGCGATGTGAGGAGCGCGCATTCGGCCGCGCCAGCGCGTAGCGCTGCAACAGTGGCTTGATCGCGGGGATGATCGCGGCCGACAACAGCGCGGCGGCTGTCATGGCGAGCAGTGATGTCACAAGCATGGTCATGATCGCAAGTCGTGGCTCCCGGCCTGCAGGATCACGTCGCGATAGCGCCCAAGCGCTACCTCCGGACCGTACTTTGCCGCCGCCGTTGCGGCGCGCCGGCCCTTGTCGGCGACATCGGCACGATCGTTGGCAGCGCCTGCAATCGCTTCCGCCAGCGCAGCCGGCTCCTCCGGCGGCACGACCCAGCCGATTTTCTCCTCCGCGATCACGAGCGCGGCTTCGGTGGGCGGCTCGGCGGCAACGACGACCGCGCGGCCGATGGCGAGCAGGTTGTAGAGCCGGCTCGGAATCGACACGCCGGCAATGTTGCGGCGATAGGGAATGACCCAGATATCGGCCGCCGACAGAAATTCGATCAGATCGTTCTGCGCCACCGGCGGCAGCAGGGTGACATTGCCGAGTTTTTCTTCGGCTTGCATGTCGTTGAGCTCGTTCCAGCCGACGCCCCAGCCCGACAACAGGAAATGAACATCGCCGTTGTCCCGCAGCAGGCGCGCAGCGGCGAAGAGCGTGCGCGGGTGATGGGTGAAGCCGAGATTGCCGGACAGTCCGACGACGAGTTGTCCTTGCCGTCCGGCACGGAAACGATTGTCGGCTGCGGCAGCGCGATAACCAGCCGGCAGCAGCGTCCAGTTCGGGATGAAATGAATTTTCTCAGCTGCGACGCCTTGATAGGCGAGCAGCAGCGGCGCGACGTCGCGACCGATGGTGATGATCGCATCGAGCCGGCGGAATAGCGCCGCATTGGCGCGGCGGATCAGCCGCACCGTGAGCGATGTTGGTGTCGCAAGCCCGGCGGCCTGCAGCGCCTCGGGATAGAGATCGTAGATCAGGAGCACGGTCGCAGCACCCCGCAGCTTTGCCGCGAGCATGACGCCGTAGGGAAGAGTGAAGGGCGTGGTGACGCAAAACACGACGTCCTGCCGTTCGGTCCGCCGCAACGTTGCAAGACACATCCGGATCGCCAACCATGAGATCGCAATCGCACGGCGCGCCAATGCATACTTCGGCGCTGCCGCGCCCGCAATCTCGACCACTTCGGGGTTTGCATTGCCGCTCGTGGCGGAACGCGGCGAGCCGGACAGCACCACGACGCGGCGGTCGGCGGCCAGCGCCCGGGCGATCTCGCCGATATAGGTCGCGGTGGTGGTGGGGTCAGGCGGATAGTGCTGACTGACCACGAGGATTTTCCCGAGCTCACGCATGTCGCCTCGGCGCCCTAGTGCGGTGGATTTGACATTCGCTAGACGGCGTTGTCGGGAACCTCGATCGGTGCCGCGCCCTGTGCAGCCTTTTCCGCACTGAGGATCCAGACCAATCCGCCGACCGCGCCGACCATGAAAGAGACCGCGCCGAACAGCAGCGAGATGTTGACGCCCTCGTTCGGCAGCAGCCCGGCATAGCCGAAAGCGAGCCCCATGGTCGCCTCGCGCACGCCCCAGCCCGCAATCGAGATCGGCAGCATCGTGATCAGCATCACCGGCGGCAACAGCTGGAAGATCTGGCCGAAGGCGGCCGGCGCGGCGATCGATTGCACGACGCACCAGGCGATCACCACGGTCAGCACGTGGACCACGAGCGACAGCACGGCGACCTTGGGCCCGCGCTTGGCGCCGAACAACACGCGGTCGGCGATGACGGCGCAGGCGTGAATGTGCAGGGTGCCCCACCATTTCTTCAGCCACGCCCATTGCAGAGAGCCGAAGGCGAGGAAATCCGAGGCCGCCGGCAAGCGCAGCGAAATCGACCAGCAGCAGCGCGATGCGGCCTTTGGGATCGCCGATCAGGCGATAGCTCCAGGGCAGGCTCGCCACGATGATGAAGGCGAGTGCGATCAATCCGATGGCGCGGTCGACGAAGATGGAATAGGTCGCCGCGCGCCAGCCGGCGCCCGCGCGCGCCACCAGCCACAGCCTGACCGCGTCGCCGCCGATGGCCGAAGGCAGCGTCTGGTTGAAGAAGGTGCCGATCACGTTGTAGCGCATCGCCTGGCGCAGTTCGAGCGGAGCGCCGCATTCGGCGCTGATCTCGCGCCATCTGAGCACGCCGACGAAGATCTGCAGGAACGTCACGCCGATCGCTATTCCGATCCAGCTCAGGCTGCCGAAATTGTTGATGCGCGAGAACAGCGCGAGCAAATCGATCTTGCGCAGCGCGAGGTACAGCAGCGCCGCGGAGACCAGAATCTTTGCCGCTGAAAGCAGGAACTGGCGCATCTCACCCTGATAACCTGTGGTCTGAGGAGGAAGGGCGCAAAACGGCCGCGCCCGCGGCCTTGGTATGGTTTTGCGGCAGATATGGCAATAGGCGGCGATCTTCTATTGCGACGGCCTTGGCAGCGCGGCTAAACAGGCCCCGGCCGGCGCGGGAGCCGATCCGGCAGTGTTGGGGAAATGATGTCGGAACAGGCCATCTTGGTCACGGGTGCCGCGGGTTTTATCGGCTTTCACGTCGCGCGTCAGCTGCTGGCGGAGGGCCGCCATGTCGTCGGGCTCGACAATCTCAACGACTTCTACGATCCCGCCCTCAAGCAGTCGCGGCTCGAGCTGTTGCGGCAGGAGAAGCGGTTCGAATTCGTGCATGCCGATCTTTCGAATCGGCCTGACATCGCGGCGCTGTTCGCAAAGCACGCCTTCGCGCATGTCATTCACATGGCGGGACAGGCCAGCGTCCGCCATTCGATCAATCATCCCCATGCCTATGCCGACGCCAACCTCGAAGGCTTCCTCAATATCCTCGAAGGCTGCCGGCACAACCAATGCCGCCATCTGATCTATGCCTCGTCGTCGTCGGTCTACGGTGCCAATACCAGGCTGCCGTTTTCGGTCGCCGACCGCACCGATCATCCGGTCAGCCTCTATGCCGCCACCAAGAAAGCCAATGAGCTGATGGCCTGGTCCTACAGCCATCTGTACCGGCTTCCCACCACCGGCTTGCGCTTCTTTACCATTTACGGCCCCTGGGGCCGTCCCGACATGGCGATCTTCCTGTTCACGAGGTCGATTGCGGAAGGGCAGCCGATCAAGCTCTTTAACCATGGCAAAATGCGGCGTGACTTCACCCATATCGACGATGTCAGCCGTGTAGTATCGAAGCTCGTCGAGCGCGTTCCGCAAGGCGATGCGGCGTCCGCGGGGGCGCCGGCGCGGATCTATAATGTCGGCAATCACCGCCCCGAGGAATTAACTCATGTCGTCGCCCTCCTGGAGAAGGAGCTCGGCCGCACCGCGCAGAAGGAAATGCTGCCGATGCAGCCCGGCGACGTGCTGGAGACGTTTGCCGACATCAGCGATCTGATGCGCGATACCGGCTTTGCGCCCTCGACACCGATCGAGGAGGGTGTACGCGGCTTCGTGGCGTGGTATCGCGAGCACTACAGGATTTGAGCGTCGATGACAGAGCGAATCATCCCCCTGATCATGTGCGGCGGCACCGGAACGCGGCTGTGGCCGGCCTCGCGCGAGGTGCGGCCGAAACAGTTCCTGCCGCTGTTCGGCGCGCGCTCGACCTTCCAGGACACGCTGTTGCGCGTCTCCGATGCCGCGCTGTTCGCGCGGCCGATCGTCATCACCAATGCCGCCTACCGCTTCATGGTGCTGGAGCAGCTTGCCGAGATCGGCGTCGAGGCCGACGTGCTGCTCGAGCCGGTACGGCGCGATAGCGGACCTGCGATCGCGGCCGGCGCCGCCTTCGCGTCAGCCCGCGAGCAGGATGCGGTGGTGCTTGCGCTCGCCGCCGACCACGTGGTGCGCGACGCCGCGGCCTTCATCGCGGCCTGCAGGCAGGGACTGGTGGCCGCAAGCAGCGGCCGGATCGTGACCTTCGGCATCAAGCCGGAGCGGGCCGCGACCGAATACGGCTACATCAATCCGGGCGAGGCCGTCTCCGGCGAGGTGCGGGCGGTCAAGACCTTCGTCGAGAAGCCGGACCAGGCGACCGCCGCGGACTACATCAAGAACGGCTATCTCTGGAACAGCGGCAACTTCATGTTCCGCGCCTCCGTGCTGACAGACGAATATCGCAAGTTCGACGCCGCAAGTGTCGACACGCTCAGCAACGCCGTCGCGCGCGCCGGCCGCGATCTCGGCTTCATCACGCTCGAGCCCGACGCGTTCGGCGCGGCCAAGTCGATCTCGATCGACTATGCGGTGATGGAGAAGACCGCGCGAGCGGCGGTCGTGGAGGTCGCCTGCGGCTGGTCCGACGTCGGCTCCTGGCACGCGGTGTGGGAGCTCTCAGCCAAGGATGCGCAGGGCAATGCGGCGCAGGGCAGGGCGGTGTTCGAGGATTCCCGCAACTGCAACGTCTCCAGCGACAAGGCGCTGGTGGCGCTCGAAGGTGTCGACGATCTCGTCGTGGTGGCGACCGAGGACGCCGTGCTGGTGTCGCGGCAGAAGGATGCCAACGGGTTGAAGCGTCTCGTCGGCAAGCTCAAGACCGTCGCACCTGAAGTGACCGAAGGTCATCTCAAGGTGCATCGTCCCTGGGGCAGTTATCAGTCCGTCGACAATGGCGACCGTCACCAGGTCAAGCGCATCATCGTCAAGCCGGGCAGCCGGCTATCGCTGCAGAAGCATCACCATCGCTCCGAGCACTGGATCGTGGTGCGCGGCACGGCCACCGTGACGATCAACGAGACCGTCAAGACCGTACACGAGAACGAATTGGTCTATATCCCGATGGGCGCGATGCACCGGCTGGAGAACCCCGGCAAGATCCTGCTGGAGTTGATCGAGGTGCAGACCGGCAGCTATTTCGGCGAGGACGATATCATCCGCATCGAGGATGATTACCGGCGGCAGTGATGCGGGCGATGAGTTTGGGACAGGATACTGATGCAATTTCGCGCCGGTTCGTTCTCTCGACGCGATCAAAGTGCTCGCCAGGGCTCTGTGCCTCTCGCTCACAAACCTTGGTTTCGTTCCTATCGCTTGCCGCTTGGCTGACACCCCGCAACTGATAGAGTGGCAACGACCGCCTGATTAAATGTCTGGAAGGGGCCGCCGCCGGTGATATTGCGATTAGAGGGCTTCTGCCTCACGACAAAACAACGCCGGGTGGCTGGATTCCAGTCTAGGAAGAATGGCTCCAGCTTGGAAGGATCTAGGTCGCTCGGAATTGTGATCGTTGTGGCCTCGCTCTTCTTTCTATCGTAGGCGCACTCTGGTCGCAGTTCGTTAGAAATGCATTCGGGATCTCGATCGCGCATGGCGAGGTCAATGCCGAATACGAGCCGAAAGGCAGCGCATTGTTTGGAAGCCGCATAGCCGGAAAATTCGCCGCGACCGCGCCTGTCCATGCAGGCGTTGATCACGGCACTTATTTCCTTTTCCTCAAGCGACGGGGCATTCCTCATAACTACCGGCACGCCTTCACGGGCCACTGGCGCCAAGTTCGGTCCTGGCGGCCGTCTAACCGCAAGTGCCAAGCATTTGCTGGGATCAAGCGGCCTCAATGCCATCATTACGGTCTCGACTGCCGCGTCGTTCAATTCATCTTGCTTCTGGATTGCTTCGCGCAGAACTTTACATGAATTGAGTGCGGCGGTTGCCGGAAAAAAATAGTGCAAGCAGCAAGGGAGGAACACCAAGAAGGCGAGGATGCCAAAAGTCGCCAGCGCTCTTCGCATGACCCTGCGCACCTCCCGTCGGAGCAAATGATCCGCCGCAGACCTTCCTTCACCGGCTCGTAACGATAGTCGAACCTTAACACCTCTTGTCCAGCCCTCCGACTTGTACACTTTTTGTCTACGAAGATGCCTGGCGCATGCACTGGGCGCCTGTTGTTTGGCAGACAGGTGCTACATTTCCTCAATGGTGGCAAGTCTCGACGTATCCGCCACGCCAAATGTATCGTTGCAAACCGATCTGACCGGCCCCGGCTTAAGTATCTCCAGCGGCGAGAAGGGTGATGCTGGAAAGCAGAAACAAAATGAAACAGCGCGGGATGCTGACGAAAGCGACGGTTGTGCTGACTTTGCCCAGCTCCACGCGCAGCGCAGGCAGCTCGTCGCCTCATTCAACTTGCGCGAAAGCTTCGTCTGACCGGCGTCGATTTTGGACGGTCAGACAACGTCAGTTGGAAAGGCGTTCTCCTATTTCTTCATCGGTCCGACCGTCACAGCCGTTGACGGTCTTCAGGGCCAGCTTCAGCCTCGGCTTTCGAGTTGTAGGGAGCGCCGTCTTCGAGGGCAGGATTGGTAGGCCTTTGTTTCGACGACCACACATTTCTTCGCTGTATTATCCCAATCGACGTAGAATTTGGCCAGCCCTGCGCCCATGCCGACGCAGGTGCCAATGCTGCCAAAGTGAGAAAAAGAAGAATTTTTCTCATGATGTCTCTACTCTTGCTTGATTTCCTTCCCTTAACTCTCGGAACCTTACAGTATCGCGATTTAAGCGCAATGCGTCAAATTGGTTCCTGAACCACTAGCGACGCGCCGACTGTACTGACCCACTTCCAGAGTCGAAGTCGCCATTGTATGGTCTGTAAGTGAGGGGCACAGCGTCGTCCCGAGCGTTATAGCGTAACGCTCGGTGCTGGGCCCAAGTCCGAGAATGTCGTGCCAGCAGAAGTAGCGGGACGACGACCGCCCGGAAAGCTGACTTCATGGCTGCCTGTTTTTCGGGATTAGTTCGCGTTTGATCACCCTGACGGATGCGTATCCCGAATTGATTTCCGCGACACCATGATCGCGCAAATTAAGATCCATTGAGGCAGGGAACAGCGATCAGCTACGGCGTAGTGTCGGAGGATGTCTGGCATTTTCGACTTTCCTGGTCTATGAGTTCGGCGTGGGGCAGGGGTTTGGCTAAGTGTACATTAAACGCGATAGACTTGCTGCCGCTGCGCTGGCGATCTTGATCGCCGGCATGGCGGTGGTCTGGCTTTGCTGGCCTCAGTTGCAGGGCGCCGCTCACTACGTCGTGGGCTTCATCGGACGTCGCATCGAGACTGCAATCACTGGCCAGAAGTTGGCGATCAGCCTGATTGTCATCGCATTGATGACCATGGAAGTTCTGCTCTTGGGCTGGCGAAAATCAAGCGTTTTTCGCTTGTTGGGCGTCCGGCGGTATTCGGCCCTCATTGACCTTGCGGCGTATACAATCTTGATCACCGGCATGACGGACGTCGTCGTAACGATCATGACGTTCGGCATATCAGTCGAATTTGGTCGCATCGTCAATTGGGCCACCTCTCAATATGGTTGGACGCGGATCACTCTTCCAACCGACGGCCTTTTGCAGATTGCAGTGGGGTTTAGCATTTTTTGGCTCGCCAATTCGTTTTTTGGCTATTGGGGGCATCGCTTGATGCACACGCGGTTTCTCTGGCCTCTTCACCGTTTCCATCATGCTGCAACGGAATTGAACTTTATCACTTCTCTCCGACAGCACCCCCTTGAACCGGCCGTCCTCACTTTTCTCGGCTTAGTTGCGCCAATGGTATTCTTCAACGTATCGGATCAGATCCTGCTGCTGTATCTCGTTGTGGGTACGACGGCCGACCTGCTTGGACATAGTCAACTCCCTTGGACCTATGGCTGGATTGGTTCTTGGCTGATTTTTTCGCCGCGAACCCATCAGGTGCATCATTCGGCCGAGGAGGAACATCGGGACCTGCATTTCGCCAGTTGCCCTTTGTGGGACCATGTCTTCGGCACGTGGTACGAGGGAGACAAACTACCAACTATGTACGGCGTGCCGGACAACCAGTACGAGGAGCGTCCTCTACGCCAGTTTGGTGCTGATGCCCTGACGTTCTACGCAAGTATTGGAAAGAGCATCCATGGCGGCCTAAGAGCTTTTGCCGGGAAAAAATCTCGGATAAGTTCGATCGGACGCCGAAGTCTCCGAAGTCAAAATAGAGTCGCGAGAAGCCGCACGAGAGCATGCGGCATAGCGCGCTCGGAAACAAGGGCCCGCGACTCTGCCGCCTAGCCACATCCCGTACCGGACTTGCGACGAAATCAACCGCGCCGTTTGGGAAATTTTCAACAAGGTCATACGTGCGCTCGATGTATTGCCAAAGCATCTCAGCGTAAACCAATCGTCGCGTTTGTTCAGCAACGCTTACCGCCGGGCGGCAACTGCCGTCCTCATTCAGGTTGTTGTTGTTGAGCGAGGGATAGGAGCCGAGATGGCGGCCCGCCACCGCAACGAGATCGATCCTTGGGTGGAGCACGCTGAAATCGAGCAACCACTCGATCGACCGGCGTGGAAATGCGCCGTCGTGCTTTGTTCGGCTGAACCGCTCCTCATTTGCGGCAGAAGACTACGCCATCGTGGAGCAAGATAGCCCCGGAATCATGGGAATGCGAAATTCCCAAGAAACTTGATCGGTTTCTTTCCGTCGACTTCTCGGTACAGGTTTCGTTTCGTACTCACAACAAATCCTGACATTCAGGGAAAGACGTACAGATGCCAGTACGGGCGGCGGCAAAGCGGCAGCCAACTGCACAACTACCGCATCAAATGCGAGTAGTACACCTGGATTGGCCGCAGAGTAACTAGAAAGGCCCGCCCCAATACGTCAAGTCCTTCGGGCGGATCCAAGGGCCCGGTGTGATCGTGACGCGGCGACGGCCGGCGCCTAGGATTTGCACAAATGGCTCCCAACGGCGCCCGCGCCAATCCGCATGGGCCTCGTCACTTGCTACCGGCATGACGCCGGCGTTGAGACGGACGCGGGTTAGCGCGAGTGCACTTTCTTCACAATTAGCGATACTCGCTCGGTAGTAAAAGCCAGGTATTCGAAATCGACCCTGTTGCGCTCCACGAATTCCATCCAGGCTCGATGCTCTCCAATCAACCAGCCTTGATACCCAAAATAGTCATCGAAGATAATAACGGAGCCAGCCGTCAAACGATCCGGTATCAGATCGAGTACGATCTTCGTAGCTTCGTAGGTGTCGCAATCAATGTGCAACAGCGCGACGTTCCCCTGTTGCTGCGAGAGGAATTCGGGCAGAGTTTTGTCGAACCATCCCTTGATCAATTTGACATTGGTTCTCACGGACGGCAACTTGCCATCCCGATCAAAGGTGCTTTTTGCCGCGCTGGTGCCTGCCCAGTCGACGTGTAACCCCTCGAAGCTGTCGAAACCGAATAATGTGCGCTCCGGGAATTGCTTGGCGAAATAATTGAGCGAATACCCCTTGTGAACTCCGAATTCGAGGATCAAGCCTTCCTTGGCGATCGCCGGCAAAGTGTAATCCCAAAGCTCTTCTCGGAATTTGAACTGAAGTGCCGAACGCGCATGCTGCATGATGTATTGCGCGCACTCGATGGCCGTTAGGCGTCTCATCTCCGCTGCAAGATCGTGATTTATGAAAACGTTGTTGAGCAGAAACTGGACCGGACGGATCACCAGTTTTTCGACTGCCTTTCTTGCTGCGGATTTCACAATATTTGCTGCGTGCATCCCAAATTTGCCCTTCTACTTCCCTCCCTCAACAGGTTCGAGGGGGGTCCACGGCTTCATTGAAGCACAACACAACCCCAACCCTCACGCATGTCGCCAGGCAATGCTCTCGATAAGGACGGGAAGACCTTGGAAGCTCGTAGCCAAATCTTCGCACTACGCTTTCCCCTGTTGGCGCGCTTCGTGGAATACATACTCGACCATATCGCCGACGTTCGCAAAAGTACTGATTTTTCGCGCATTCAGCCTCAAGCCAAAGGCCTGTTCCGAAGCGAGAATAATCTTGATCTGGTTGAGACTGTCCCATTCCTCAATGTCATTGGCGGTCGTGCTGTCTTTCAGAGTAATCGAATCGTCATCGAAGATGGATCGAAAAACGCTGGTAAGCCTCTCAAGAACTTCGTCGCGGGTCATGAACTATCTCCTTCGACGGGCCAGTTGCCAACAATTTCGATATGATGCCTGGTTGGCGGAACGCTGGCCCGCACGGGGGCCACATAGCGGCTTCCATCACCTTGCGCCTTGAATCCGAGATCGTTCAGGACGCCCTTGACCAGTCCATTCTTTGAAGACGGCTGGTAGTCAAGGCTGATACAGCTGGCCCCCCAGCCCTCTGCCTTTCTCCGCAGAAGCTCGAGGGTCGCGTGCTCCAGGCGACGCGAGAAGACCCGGCAAGACATGACCCAGTTTCGCACGATGAGCTCTTCGCCCTTAAGCTCGGCGATCGCAATTGCCGTAATTCCGTAGTCCTGAAGCTTGTCCTTGAAGCGAATGGCCAGAACGCCGTCGGCATTGGCTGCAATCTGCTCACCGGTGAACAAGACGGGATTAAGCTTGAATTGATTGGTCTTTGCGACCAGCTGCACAATTCGATCAAGCGAGGCAGGGCTGACCGGCTCAACATGCGCTACGGGCTCGAGACTCTGCAGGAATGAGTTGATGTCGCCAGCAAATTCACGCATCTCGATCGTCCGAGATCGCGCTCGATATGATGCATTACGGGCAATGTCTTCGGCCGTCACCCGTAGCAGGGGAAATGCGTTGGCGCCCTCGATGGCCCGGCAAAAGCCGGCCGGATCTTCCGGCAAACCCACCACCAAAACCTCGGGGAGTTCCCGGGCGACCCAAGCGCGTTCCACCGGATTGTCATCGACGAACACGATACTGTCCAAACCGAGGTTCAATGTCTGCGCGATCCGTCGCAGATTGGTTGCCTTGTCCTCGAAATTTGCGACGAAACAGGCGATATCATCCTCGCGCAACACCATCGCGCTATGCGAACGAAACGGTTCGATCGCGTTGTGGTGCTCGTTCTTGGAACACACCGCCAGGATCACGCCTCGCGAAGCCAGCGCCTTGGCATAATTCTGAATCGCTACAAATGCTTCCCCTTCGGCCGTTTCCGGACCGAGCACGAGTCCCTGAACGCCTACATCGCCGACAACCCCGCCCCAAAGGGTATTGTCCAGGTCCAGCGCCAGAACTTTTCGTGACTTGCCGAACGCGCCGGCTGCCGCGGACGCAATGCGATCCGCCAGTTCCGGCAACACTGACATCGCGAACGGTTGCTTGCACAACTGGTAGAGGCCAGGATCGTGCCAGCCGGCACCCACCTGCGAGGTCAGTTGTTCTGCATCGACAAGTGCCAGCCGCGCCGGCGTAGCTTCGGCCAGAGCCATATTCACCCGCCGAACGTGTCGCAACAGTCCGCCGGGAAGAAACCCGTCGGCCTCTGCGAGCGCCCGCGTGGGCGGAGGGTCAAATGTCAGCTGAACAATCGGCCCCGATAGTCTGGACCACAGATCGGTCCAGACCCTCACTTCCGCGGCAGCCGCCGCCTCGGCTTGTTCCAGGGAGCTTCCCGGCGGCGGCGCGAAGCCAAGATCGCGGTGTGTTGGAAGCAGAATGGTAAGATCAGGCGAGTGCGCCTCGTCGATCGGCCGTCCCAGTATTTCAGCAGCGATCGAACCGTATGGGCCTTTCGTTATCTCGGCGATGACGTTGTGGCGCAGCAAGAATACAGGCAGCACATCGATCAGAAGGTCCGACAGGAACGACGAAAGCACGGTAATCCTCACCGGCCTGCCGGAAAACTCACCGGCCGAGATCGTCTTTCGGACCCGCTTGCCCAGCCTCTGGAGTTCGGAATAGCCACGATTCTTAATCCCGGAAGTCCGGCATTCCGCAACGAGACTCGATACTGAAATTTCACTCATCGCCGAATTGCTCGACTGATCTGCAACCTCTTTCCATATAGGGGGTCGGCCGCATCGGTGAACAAAAAATTCACAAACTGGCGACATCATCCGCGCTGGTGAGGCGCTTTTCCGGCATTCCAGCCGCCACGGTTTCCAGATATTCGTCAGGGCATCCGCCAGCAGATCCGTTTTCACCATGCCTGGAGCGACGATATGCACGCGAATATTTCGACTGAGCCATTCCTGCGCGATCACCTCGGCGTAAGTCGTCATTGCTGCCTTGGCGGCGACATAAGGCGCCGTCTTGATTGGCGGCATCCCGAGCACAAACTCGGTGCTGATAACCACAAAACGGGATGTCCCAACACCGTCCGAAATCAACTTGAAACCTTCCGATGCGACGAGATGAAGGGCCTTGAGCTGATCGTTGATCTGTTGCTCAAAAACCTGCCACGGTGTTCTGTGAGTCAACCGGTTCGGAAACGTTGTGGCGATCGAAAACACAATTCCGTCCAGATGGACACATGATTTTTCGATCTGCCGGAAGAGCTGCGCGACCTCGTCGTGTGATGTCAAATCGGCTGTCATAACCTCCGTACCCGCTCCGATCTCGGCCGCCAGCGATCGTAGGCGTTCTTCCCGGCGCCCGTGCAAAATCAGTGTCGCGTCCGGGCCGCTCAATCGGCGTGCAATCGCCGAGCCCAACCCTCCGGAAGCTCCCAAGATCAGGATCGTACTTGGCATAACACCGTGCCTCTGCCCACGACGACCGGTTTTTCACCGTTCGTTTTCGTCGCACGGAACTTCAGTTTCAGCAACGCCTGCTCCGGCCACAACTCGACCATCTGCCCGGATATCACAATTCGGTCTCCCGGATAGACCGGATTTGGAAATGCCAGCGTTTCTTCCAGCAGCAGACATCGACGCCCCGGAATCACGGTTCCAATGAAAGCTGAAACCTTGCTTCCCAGCAGGAAGCCATGGGCTACGCGATTCTCGAAGCCTCGGTCTCGCGCGTACTTCGCATCGATGTGCATCGGATTGACGTCGCCGCTGATCGAAGCAAATTGATCTATTTCTCCTTCTTCAACGTTCCATATCAACTCGGCGCTCATTCCTATCTGCAAATCATCGATGGACAGATCACGGACAGTCGGCATGCTCAGGAAACCTCATGACTGCGTCGGGCGAAGAGTGAGCCGTTCGAAAGCCGTCACGCGATCTTCTTGGAGCCGAGGTTCGGGTCGGGATCGCCTCCATCAAAACTCTGGTGATGAGCTCGCTCACCGACGACAAAGGAATTCGGCGGCACGCTTCTTGCGGACCACGGTCCCCGCCGCGACAATCGAATTGGCCCCGATCGTCACCCCGCCGAGAACGATAACCCGGGCACCCAGCCAGACTCCGCGCTCGATGCGAATGGGTTTGGCCATTCTTCTCATATGGCGGCGGCGTACTGATGTCCGCTGATCCGGTCTCGACGATCACGCCTTTGGAAAATAGCACGTCGTCGCCAATGTATATCGGCGCCTGTGCGCCGATGGTGCATTCGGTGCCGATCACGACATTCGTTCCCAGCGTTATATTTTCGGGATGTTTGACCTCTGTCGTCCAGGAGCAAACCACATCCGGATTATTCGGAAAAAGTGCCCGCGCACGAACGAAACTGCACAGCCTGCCGACGAGAGCTCCCGGGCCATCACGCCACGAGCAATCATCCGAGGAAGTGCAGACGCCAAGGCACGTCTGGGCAAGCTCGACCTATTCGAGACACGCGTCAAATTTTGCCTCCTGATCCGCGGTGCTAACTCAACAATCATGGATTCGCGCGCACATGATCCACTGGCCGATATTTGCTCACGATTTAGCATCGACGAAAGGTCGGATCAATGCTGACTATCGCCGCTGTCCCACTCGGGAATATCCGGGATCGTCCGGATCATCGAGAGCTCGCGGGATGTTCCTAACTCGATCCGCCCAAACCTATGGGCCATCAGTTCCGAGGCGTTCGTGGCGGCCTTGTGACTCGTTCGCCGCTGCGTCAGCGAGTTTGTTCCGGCGGCGCCAGCAAGCAGACCGTCGGCCGTGATGCTTGCATTCTGCTTGAGGTTCGATAGACATCGAAGGCGCTGCCGCTCCGGCGATCCACCATGCTCCTCCCTTGGCCTTCTATTTGCCACCGGCGTTGTCGCAGTTAGACCGCAACATGCACCAGTTTTTCTTCCGGATCACGCGCATAACTCCACAACGCGCATTTTTCGCGGGGTGGGCGTGCTGGCTCGTCTGTTTTCTGGTGATGCCTGTTTCGATTGTGTTCTATGGCACGTTAGAGACCGTGACCTTGTTCGTCTGCGCAAATCTGGCCCTCTTGCTGGGAATGTCTTTTTCATCTTCCCAAACCGCCGCGGACAGGTCTGAAATTGGTCACCTTGATGAAAGCAGCATTCGCCTGGTTCTTTCGTGCTTGCTGGTTGCGGGCGCAGTTGCCATTGCTGCAAAGATGGTCGATCTCGTTGCGTTTCGCGGCATCCTGAGCGTCACGTCTTTTGCAGACGCTCGTCTGAAGATGGAAGCCAACGGCTTCGAATTTTTTTTCCGGACTCTATTTCGGGTTGTCACCCGCGATCGTCGCGGGAGGCGTTGTTGCGATACCTTTATTGTATACCGGATGTTACCGATGGCTTTCGTTCGGGGCTCTGGCGCTGCTTTGCATCAATCCAATTTACTCGTTCGCTTATGGCGGCCGCTCGGTTCTGTTTCTTGTCTTTGCGCTCGCCTTGATTAGCTGGCTACTTGTCGTTCCAAAAATTGAGCGGCGCCACATTGTCTATGGATTGCTTCTATTGGCTGCGTTGTTCTTTGCGACGATGTACTTATTTGTGGGGCGTGTGGTCGAGGTGATGGGTGCGCATGTCGAGGTTTTGGCAAGCACTTCGGATTACACAAAGCTCGTACCGCTTGGCGCGGGTACGCTCGCAAAAATGAAGAACTTGCCGGACTTCGGCAGATATCTGCTTTATTATGTAACTAGCCTCGGACAGTATGTCCTGCACGGAGTGTTCGAGTTCTTTTATCTCGTTCAGGCCAAGGCTCCTGATCAGGAATTTTTGTGGGGCAGATACCAGTTTACGCTTTATGACCAAGTGCAACGAGCGCTTCTGGGCGTGCGCGCTGTTCCTGACCTTGAGGCGTACAACCCTACTACAGGCTTGTTCAGCACGTTCTGGGGACCGGCTTACATTGATTTCGGATATCTCATGGTCCTCTATGGCTTTGTTTTCGGCTACCTGACAGAACGTGTTCGCATGCTCGTTGAGCGGGGTGACCTGTTTGCGCTGCCTCTATACGCTCTTTTAATCTTCCAGATATTTCTGGTTCCGACTGTCAGCGGGCTGATCGTCGCATCTGCCACGATTCTCAACTTGGGTCTCTTCGTCATCTGGCTTCTGTCGCGATTGTATCCAGCGAGACAGGTATTGTCAGCCAACGTCGGCGCGCGTTCGTGACAGTAATCCAAGTGCCCCGTCGGATCGAACTGTGGGACCCCGCGGCTGCCATTCGGCGGGACGACATCATCCGCAATAAAGAAACGCCAGCCATGCCGATGACAGGTGCCAGACGTACACGGATCACCAGAATTTGACTTCGCTGCCGCTCATGATGTCGACGGCAGTTGTTTTCGCAAAATCGGATTGTCAGTAAGTCAGCACTAGCAAAATCTAAGTAAAACACGGAGGCCTAATTATGGAACAGTCCCAGCGCCGCGAAAACAGATTGATAGCGCGACAGGCCAACCTTTGCGTCGGAGACGAAAATCGGCAGTTGAATTGGCATGAATTCCCCCTGTGAGTCGTCCGCGTCTTTCAGCGGATCGTGTTCGTCTCGACCCGCATCATGGCGGTGAGGAGCGTCGAGGAGCTTACCCCGCGATACAAGCCGACCCGCTCTGTAGCGTCCCCAGCTAGTTCTTCCTTACAAGCCCATTCGTTTCCACGGTCTACGACGGTTCAGGGTCTGCAGTATAACAAGAGTTTGACCGGCTTGACGCCAGAGTGCCGCCTCATACCGATTTAATCGGTCGAGAGGGCAGGATGGTAGGTTTGTCAGACGGAGAAAGGTTGTTGTTAAATCATCGCATTCTGTAACCTGCTGCATTGGTAGGCCGTCCTCATAACCGGTTGAGCGCTCCGCTCGTTCTGGCCCTAGGTTGGTATCGGATTCAATAAGTGCCCCGCATTTTGTTTCGGTCGCCTGCTGGTCATCTCGACGATGTCGCCGGCGCTGCCGGAATTGCAGCAAATGCAGCGCCTGCACTTTGAACAGTCCGGTCTCGATTGCGGTTGCGCGGCGCAACCGCCATAACAAGCTTGCCAGTCGAAGGACGAGCTCTCTTTCGACGGCCGATTGTGCGTCATAGTCGGACGTGACCGCCAATTCGAATGCCGCATAATCTTCTGCGTCTTCCAACGTCGTGATGATGGTCTCGGCCGTGAGGCCATGACGAATGGCGTTCTGGCGCGACCTGTTCTTTCCCTCTTCAGTGATGGGCCCTCTGCTGAGACGGGCATTGCGACGGTTGGCCTCGATTTGCCGTAGCGAGCTCATTGCGTTTCCGGACGAAGAATTGGGTTTGTTTCGTCATTTCGGGCCGCGGCAAGAGACCCATTCGATTCGGGCTTCTCCGTGCCGGCAGACATGGGGGATGGTCCCCCTGGGTCGTGTGCCAGGGATTGCGTCCTCTCCCACAGGTCTGCCGCGGCGGGCAGGGGATCGATCCCCTGATTCTGCCACCAGGCGCGCTCGTTGCCATGGCGATGCAGCTCCCGATGATGCCTGCGACAGAGCGGCACGGTAAACTCATCGCTGACCTTGCGGCCCAGCGATCGGGGCTGGGCCATTTTGAGATGATGGGCATCGCAGGGGCCCTTTTGGCAAAGCAGGCAGGGCTGAGAGGCGACAAGAGCAAGGTGCGCCTTGTTGCGCCTTCGGATCGGCTTTGTCAGGGGTGTGACCTGGGTCGACGCGGCGGGGTCTCGTTGTGCATGGTCGCCGTGAGTTTCCCCGGCAAGCGGGTGTGGCGAATTGGATGCTTCAGTCGCGGTGACCTTGGCGAGATAGGCCGCCTCCACCGCCCGGGCGTCGTCCTCGTTTAGTTGGTTTTTCTGAGGCATCGCTCCCTTGGCCCATATGGCCAGAGCCTCCTCGTCTCCGGTCTCCGCTATCTCCCTCAGCAGCCGGTCTCGGAGGCTCGACGAGCCCTTTCCATCGGGTCTCGGATGGAGTACGGGCGATCCCGTTGCCGCCCCTCCGTGGCGGCGTCCGGTCCGGGCTGGAGAGGTCCCTCTGAGGGATATCGGGCGCATCCAGATCGTCCTCGCCGGCAATCCCGACCAGGGTGAACAGGGCATAGCGGCGGGCGTAGGTGAGGGCAGCTCCCAGGCGGTGGGGTGCCGCCGTCTCACCGACCGGGCAGACCGGCCAATCCGAGGAGACCCACTCGCCAGAGGCGTGGACCACGTGGTGGTCAGCCGGATTAGCCCGCTGTCGGCATCGATCGCCGTGGTCTGAACCGTGGCGATCTCATGCTTGCCGAGACACTTTCGGACAAGGTCCAGACCGGAGGATAGAGGCGCATAGCGGAATGTCCGGCTACCCTCTCGGGGAAACGGCGAAAGGATGGTTGCAGTTAGCGACTTCTCCGGGTTCTCGATCTCCAACTGTGCCTTTGCAAGTGCGCTGGCCAGCGCCCCGACACTATTGCTGGTGCGCTGCATGGCCGGTCGCCTTATCCAGAACCTCGAAGCTAATTGCCCCTGATTTTGAGCGCTTCGCCCGTACCCCATGCCCCGAGGCCTCTCTGGCATCCTCGGGCACAAGCGCCTTCAGCTCTGTCTTCGCCCGATCATGGTCGAGCGCGGCGGGACGGGTCACCCGGTAGAGATTGGCAAACTCCGCCCATACATTGGAGCCGCTCATGTCGACGATCCGGATCGCCTCAACTCTTGGCCGCGGCGGCTCGACACCAAACAGGCGAGGGGGATCGCCAGTCTGGACGCAGCGCCAGAACTTTCTTTCCGCGGTCAGCAGCAGATGCTGGTAGAGCGGGTCCGCCAGAATGGTCAGCTCCACCCATTTCCCGCCGCCGGTGATGATCGACAGCACGGCCGTGCGGGCTGCCGCGACCCACATGTTGTGCTGAAGCTGGGCCATGTGCTTTTCGGCGGCAGCTTCTTCCGAGAAATTCCAGGGCAGCATGAATTTGGCTTCGAATACTGCGCCGGTTGCCTCGACTTTCCCATCGAGGGTCGCGGCCATCCAGCGGTGCACAGGATGAAACGCTCGCCGCTGCACGTCGGCGACAACTTGCCCGGTGTTCTTCTCGAACCAGCGTCGGTTCAACGGCTCGGTGACTGTGCCGAGTTGGACCACAAGTTCGCCGGACAGATCCTCTGGCTCGAGCTCTCCCCGCTTTTCCTGCCAAAGCCGGACAAGGCCGCCTTCGTCGTCGCCCATGATGATCCGGGCATCCGAGCCGCCGATGAAGCGAGCCGCCGACGTAATCTCCGTCGCGAATTTTGAAACGTCATTTGCTGTCCTATCTAAAAACGACTATAAGTGACTATAATAGACATTTTAGACAAATCAATCGTTTTTCGACATAATTGTTGAATGAAGAATTCGGCCGTAATCTCGCTCGAAGCAATGCCGGGCAGCGCGAGCTCTTCTGCGATTGGAGCGCAACAGGATCTGCGCGAACCGATGCTGGCGTCGGGGATCGTGACGGTGCGTCAGCTCGAGGACCGGCGTCGCACGAACCAAGACAAAGCAACAATGGCCGTTCGTCAAAGGCGCCTTGGAAGCGGGCCGGCGTCGAGTTCATCGACGAGAACGGCGGAGGCCCAGGTGTGCGTCTTCGAGAACCGTCAAAGCGGAAGAAGTAAGTGAAGTGCGTTTTCGCAAAACGAACCCAAATTCTTCAACGAGCTCAAAGGCGGTGCCGACGAATTGAACGTGCCAGCGAGGAAGTTGGTGCTCAAATGGTCAGTACCGTTCGCGATGAGCCGGTAAGGCCGAAGGGTCTTCGGACTTGTGGAAATCAGTACTAATCAACAACGCCTTCATGGGCGTGCCTAAATTGCGCCATCAAGGAACCGAGCATGCAGTATGCAATAGCTTGATTCGCGCAGGGTTGCTTACTTGGATGCTGTCCGATGAACCGGTCTTTGGTCAAACGATCACCCCCGCCAGAAATCGCCGAACTTTTTGCCGATCCTGCGATCCTCAGTAATGAAATGCGAGCCGAGTATGATCGTACTTTTGCGGCGATCGCATCGGCTGTGCAGCCGGCAGATGGCATCGCGTGGCTTTTGGTTCGCTACATCACCTATTTGAGCTGGGAAATTCAGCGCGAACGAAGGTTGAAGTCGCGGCTTCTCCGGTCTGCTGAACTATACATCGTCGCGACGCGTCTCGCGCCACCCCCACCGAGCGAGCCATTATTGTCCTGCCCTTTGCGACCCCTGATCCTGAGACTGCCAAGGCATCCAGACGAGCCTGCCAATGAAATGGTGACATGAAAGGCGAGTTGTGGGCGAGCAATCCGAGCGCCGGGCAGATCACGCACGAGGTCGTTCAGAATGATTATGAGTCATCGGACATACCGATGTTGGCTTTGCAGCGATCGGCCGCAGCAATCGACGCCATCGACCACCGGATCGCGGGTTACGAGGCGCGGCGCATGATGGCCTTGAAGATGATCGAACATTACGACGATGCACTGGCGCGGCGGCTCGAGAGAAGCTCTACGGACGTGATCGAAGGCGAATACGCTGAAACGGCAGCTGAGTAGTTTCGATGACCACGGATCGAAAAGTTGCCTCTAATCGCAAGAATGCGCAAAGGAGCACCGGGCCTCGAACGGAAAAGGGCAAGCGGCGTAGTCGCGTCAATGCGTTGCGGCATGGTTTGGCGATCGCAATTGGATCAGATCCTCTGTTCGATACCCGCATCAAAAAATTGGCAGCAGCGCTGGAGGGACGTAAGCGCGGACAGGCAGTCGGAGAATTCGCTCGCCAATTTGCGGAAACGCATTTTGATCTATCGCGACTTCGCAAAATGCGAACAGCGAAGTTCGAGGCGATTGTCACCGATCCTAATTATCTGCGCGATGCTCGTTCCGATTTCGACGAAGAACTTCTGAAGCTTGAGAGATACGAGCAACGAATTTATGGGCGGCGCAAAAGAGCTTTGAGCGGAATCCTTGCAATAATTCCACGTGCGCTTCAGCGTTGAATTACACGCGGCCTGGGGCGTGCTACGGCTGCAGCGGCATTGGCCGGCGGGCAGGACGAGCAGCCCTGCGAGGTGAAGAGTTCGACCACCACCGGCCGGTCCGCGGCGACGGCGGCAACAGGCGCAAGCGCAGCGGCGAGGGCAAGCGGGGCGATCAGGCGAAACGACATGAGGGTTCTCCGGGTTATCCCGGGAGTCTTCGCAGTCGCGCTCGGCGACGTTACGCGAACCAATTCACACGAATTGTTGAAGCGTTATGCACGAAGGTCGGAGAAGGCTCGCGGCGCGCGACCGCCACCGTGCGCCTCAGAGCTTGACGACGTTTTCGCCGCCGTCCCAGGCCAGCCCTTCGAACAGGTTGATCAGCGGCGGTCCGTGATAATGCGCGGGCAGATCGCGCGGATGGATGAACTCGTCGCGGAACCAGGGAAAGACCTTCGGATCGAACTGCTCGATGATCCAGTCGATCATCCGCCGCACCCGCGGCACGCGCGCGGAATTGGGGTGGTAAGTCAGCCAGACGTCGAACGGGAAGATCAGGTCGAGATCGAGCGCGACCATCTTCGGGCCCATCGCATGCATGTAGGTCGGCGACCAGCCGATGCCCGCGCCCTTGATGATCGCCCACAACAGTGCGCTGGAATTATTGGTCGAGAATTTCACGCATTTGCGCAGTTCGGCCTCGGGGAACATCCCGGTCAGCAGCTCCTGGCTCTTGGTCTGGTCGGCGAATTGCATCGCAAGACGATGTTTGCGCAAGTCTTCGATCGTCTTCGGCGTGCCGTAGAGCGCGAGATAGGAGGGCGCCGCCGCCGCCATCGAATGGATGCGTCCGAGCCGCACCACCTTGACATCGGGGCTCGTCGGACGGTCGAGCTGGATTGCGACTTCCGCTTCGAGCCGCAGCACGTCTGCAGATCGCATCGCGCACATCAGGTCGACCGCAAGTTGCGGATAGGCGCGCTGGAATTCGACCAGCCGCGGTCCCAGCCAGAAGGTGCCGAACGCCTCGGTGACGGCGATGCGCACCTCGCCGCTCATGGCGGCGGGCACCGCGTTGTTTCGCGCCCGCATCAGGCCGAAGGCGGCCTCTTCCATGCGTTTGGCCGCGAGCAGGATCTCGGCGCCCTCCGGTGTGGGACGGATGCCGTCGACATGGCGGGTGACCAGCACTGTTCCAAGCGTACGCTCGAGATCGTCGATCTTGCGGCGCAGCGCATTGGGCGAAAGTCCCATGCGGTCGGCAGCCGAGCGGATGCTGCCGCACCGCGCCAACTCGAGGAACGTGCGAACCGATTCCCAATCGGGCCCGCCCGGCAACGAACTTAGGTCGATGTGTTCGTTTTCCGAACCGCCCCGGTTCACAATTATCGGCATACGGTGCCCCTGCGATCTGAATAATCTATTCGCAGATCGCTGTCCTTGGCAACCGGAGCGCCCCATGACCGTCCACGACCGGTATACCACGCGTAGAGCGCGAGTGCTGTTTTCCGAGCCAAAACAAGCCAAATTTCGGCTTGGAAGGCCCGGTGTCACCGATATCTCCCAGCGGATGGTTGTATTCAACGCGAGCTACGAGGACATCGAGACGTTGTTGCCGAAGGCCCGCCAAGCCATGGGTGGTGGTGCCCCCAACGCGGTGATTCACCGTATCGCGCAATATAATCCGGACTGTTTCTGGGCATTCGCCCGCCACGAGCGTTATGCCGCCGGCGATACAGCGGCGGAAGGCTATCTCGCCTTCCTGATGTTGAACGAGGAGGGAGCCGACCTGTTGATGGACGGCCAATTCCCCGCATCCGACCCGCCGCTGCACCTGTTGACGCGTCAGCATGAGAGGCCGGCCGCGGTCTATTGCTGGGGCGTCTATGCGCCCGGCGCGATTGCGGCCGGCGTGCCGCTTGCGGTCGAAAAGGTCTCGACCCCGCTGTACCGCGATGCGCCGATCCTGGGGCGAACCATCACGCTCGGCGGCTTTCGTATCGCGGAAAAGCTCGGCTTCCGCCAGGGCGCCACCTACCGGGGCAAGACCGCGCCGAACCTCTGCATCTTTCCGCGCGGCGAATCGATCAAGGAGACGCGTCCGACCTACGACGACTATCTCGGCATCGAGGACGGCAGGCACGTCTCGATCACCGTGGTGCGCTCGATCGAGGATTTCATGCGGGTGGTGTCGGTGCGCAGCGCCACCTTCGTTGCCGAGCAGGATTGTCCCTATGAGGAGGAATTCGACGGCAACGATTTCTCCGCGAGCCACCTTTTGGCCTATGTCGGCAAAGAGCCGGTCGGCTGCCTGCGCATCCGCTACTTCGCCGGCTTCGCCAAGCTCGAGCGGCTCGCGGTGCGTCACGAGTTCCGCAACCGGCACATCGGCACCCGGCTGATGAGCGCCGGCGTCGAGTTCTGCCGCATGAAGGGATACCGGCGGATCTACGGCCGCGCGCAGAAGGACTTGCTGAGCTATTACGTCGGCATGGGCTGGCGGAAGCTCGAAGGATCGTCGGAATTCTTCTTTTCCGACCACGCCTATATCGAAATCGTCATCGACACCGACCCGAATCCGGATGCGATCGCGCTCGGCGTCGATCCCTATGTCTTGATGCGTCCCGAGGGCCGATGGGAAGAACCGGGCATCCTGGATCAGTCGGCAAAGCGGAGCTCTCAACGCGCAGCAGCGGGCAAGAAGAAATGAGAAACGTCGTCAATCTGCGTTCCTACTCCACCGTTTCCCGAATCCCGACCCTGGTCCTGCTCGACTTGCAGCAGGAATACACGGCAGCGCCGAGGCTGTATTCGATTCCGAAGGTCGAGGCGGCGCTCGAGAACTGCCGGATGGCGCTGACTCATTCGCGCAATCTGGGTTTCCCCGTCGCTTTCCTCCGCATGGTCGGGCGTTCGCCGTTCTTCAATCCGGCGCTGTCCTACTCGCACTGGATTCCCGGATTCGAGCCGCTGACGTCGGAAATGGTGTTCGAGCGCAGCATGCCGTCCTGCTACGCCAATCGCGAGTTCGGTCATGTCATGACCGAGAGCGGCGGCCACTTTGTGCTGGCGGGATTCTCGGGTGAGGCGGGCTGCCTCGCTACCGCCGTCGAGGCGCTCCACCGCGGTCACAGCGTGACCTATCTTGCCGATGCGTC
The DNA here is from genome assembly GCA_963795365.1 of uncultured Alphaproteobacteria bacterium. GTDB lineage: Bacteria > Pseudomonadota > Alphaproteobacteria > Rhizobiales > Xanthobacteraceae > Bradyrhizobium. Next base: position 13,760 of record CAWCHW010000012.1, on the reverse strand, counting down.
CGCAAGTCTCGGTCTCAATCAGATTCCGGCGGCCTCGGTCCATGAAACCGTCATCGAATTGATCGGCCTTTATGCAGAGGTCACCACCACCCGAGAGTGGATCTCGGAACAGGGCGCAAGCGTATTTCGTCAGGGGGTACGATGAAGAAGACAATCGACTATAAACTCGACCTGATGGCGCGATCGCTGCAGGAGCACATCAACCTTGCGCGCGAGTTGAAGCTCGAATTCGTGGCGCAGCTCCTGACCATGACGGCCATGGAGATCAAGCTCAAATTGCACGGCATCTCCGACCAGGAGCTCGAAGCGATTTGCGCCCGCGCCGTGGACAGATCGTCGTCGAAGCCGCGCGAGTCGGCGATGGTGATCAATTTCCCGACCCGCAACCAGCAGTCCTGATACGTAGAAATCCGGTGCTCGCGAAAGAGGTTGCGCCGGTAGTCCGATTCCAATAGGGAGCGAACGTCAAATCCGCTCCACGAGCGGCCTCTTTCTGCTTTTGGGAGAGCCCGATTCGGGACGAGAGTCGCGCGGGCTGCCGCTCTCTCGGCCGCGCGAATTGCGCAGATCGCGCCATCGGCGGGGTGTAACTGTTTGAAGCAAATCGTGTCCGGGACTCGTTTCAGGCATTCGCCACATATGGGGCGGCGTGCTAGATACCACCGGGGTCGTTTGCGCTATTGGGGTCGATAAATGAGTTCCTTGGGGTCCGGGTCGGGCGGAAGAGCCGAGCCGCATCGCGTGTTGCGCGTCGGCGTGGTGGGCGCCGGCGTGATGGGCAGCAACCATGCGCGCGTGCTTGCGGGTCTGCCCGGCATCAGCCTCGCCGGTGTGGTCGATCCGCTGGAGGCGCATCGCACCCGCGTCAGCCAGTTCACGGATTGCCCGACCTTCGACACGCTGGAGCAATTGCTTGGCCGAGGGCGTCGAAGCCGTCACGATCGCAGCGCCCACCCATCTGCATCACGAGATCGCACTCGCCTGCATCGCGCGCAGGATCCACGTGCTGGTGGAAAAGCCGATCGCATCTTCGGTCGCGGAGGGACGTGCCATCGTCGACGCCGCACGGCGCGCCGACGTCACCTTGATGGTCGGGCATGTCGAGCGTTTCAATCCCGCAGTCGCTGCCATCAAGCAGGCGCTGGCGGGTGAGGATATCCTGTCGATCGCGATCACGCGCGTCGGCCCGTTCCCGCCGCGCATGTCGAATGTCGGCGTGGTGATCGACCTTGCCGTGCACGACATCGATCTGATTCGCTGGTTCACGGAGTCCGATATCGTCGAGGTGCAGCCGCAGCTCTCCAGCGCAGTCGCCGAGCGCGAGGATATCGCGCTGCTGCAGTTCCGCACGGCGTCAGGCGTGCTCGCCCACATCAACACCAACTGGCTGACGCCGTTCAAGGCGCGCAACGTCACGGTCGCGACCCGCGGCAAATATGTGATGGGCGATCTGCTGACGCGTCAGGTCACCGAGTGCTTCGGTTTCAAGCCGGACGGCAGCTATTCGATGCGCCATCTGCCGGTCGGCCACGACGAGCCGTTGCGGGCCGAGCTGATCGCGTTCCTGCAGGCCGTGCGTTCGGGCGCCGTGCCCGCGGTGACCGGAGACGAAGGCGTCGCCAGCCTCGAAATCGCCACGCAGTGCCTTGAAACGTCCGCGAAGCCCGCCGCCTCCGCCGCCCGAAAAGGGCCGCGCCGCGTCGTCGGCTAGCGCATGGTCCGGAAAAGTGGGAACCGGTTTTCCGATCAGACCATGCGCAATTAAAAGTCTATATCGATGTCATCATCTCAATCGTTGCAGGGCGCCATGAACCAGCTCTCGCGTGCGCAAGCCGTTCCCTTCATCGATCTCGCCGCGCAGCGCCGTCGGATCGGCAAATCGATCGACGACGCGGTGGCGCGCGTGATGGGCCATTGCCAGTTCATCAACGGCCCTGAAGTGACGCAGCTCGAGACCGCGCTTGCTGCTTTCTCCGGCGCGAAGCACGTCGTGACCTGCGCCAGCGGCACCGACGCCTTGCTTATGGTGCTGATGGCAAAAGGCGTACGTGCCGGCGATGCCGTGCTGTGTCCGTCCTTCACCTTTTCCGCCACCGGCGAGGCGGTGGCGCTGACCGGCGCGACGCCTGTTTTCGTCGATGTCGATGAAACCACCTTCAACATGGACGCAGCATCGCTGGAGCGCGGCATTGCGACCGCGCGCAAAGCCGGCCTCAAGCCCGTCGGCGTGATTCCGGTCGACCTGTTCGGACAGAGCGCCGATCATGATGCGGTCGCCGGCGTTGCCGAAGCCGAAGGCCTGTTCGTGCTCGACGACGCCGCGCAGGGCTTTGGCGCGAGCTACAAGGGCCGCAAGCTCGGCACTTTCGGGCTTGCGACCGCGACCAGCTTCTTTCCCGCAAAGCCGCTCGGCTGCTTCGGCGATGGCGGCGCGATCTTCACCGACGACGCTGATCTTGCCGAGACGCTGCGCAGCATCCGCGTGCACGGGCAGGGCGCAGACAAATACGACAATGTCCGCCTCGGCCTCACCGGCCGCCTCGACACCCTGCAGGCCGCGATCCTGATCGAGAAGCTGAAAATCTTCGCGGACGAGATCGCCGCGCGCAATCGTGTCGCCGAGCGCTACGGGCGAGGGCTGGGCAATATCGTCAGCGTGCCCCGGCTCGCCGCCGGCTGCACCTCGGTCTGGGCGCAATACACCATCCGCCTGCCCGAGGGCACCGATCGCGACGGCTTTGCCGCCGCATTGAAGGCGCAGGGCATTCCGACCGCGATCTACTATCCGAAGTCGATGCACCAGCAGACCGCTTACCGGGATTTCCCCGTCGCCGACGGCGGCCTGCCGGTCAGCGAGCGGCTGTCGGAGGATGTGATCAGCCTGCCGATGCACGCCTATCTGGACGAGGCGACGCAGGACCGCGTCATCGCCGCTGTGCGTGGCGCGATTTCAACCTGATTTCGTCGTTTTGAAGATCCCTTCAATGGGATAAGACGGCGCATGCTCGGGCGCATCTTCACCGTCGGCTCCTACACGCTGCTGTCGCGACTGACCGGCTTTGCCCGTGACATCATGCTGGCGGCGATTCTCGGCGCGGGCCCCGTGGCCGACGCATTCTTCGTCGCGTTCCGCCTGCCCAACCATTTCCGCGCGATTTTTGCCGAGGGTGCCTTCAACGCTGCGTTCGTGCCGGCCTACGCGCATGTCCACGGCGAGAAGGGCGAGGTGTCGGCAAAACTGTTCGCGGACCGAATCTTCACCCTTCTATTCCTGTCCCAGGTGATCCTGCTCGTGGTCGCCTGGCTGTTCATGCCGCAGGCGATGAGTGTGCTGGCGCCGGGTTTCTCCGAAGACGCCGAGCAGCGACGGCTCGCTATCGAGCTGACGCGGATCACCTTTCCGTATCTCCTCCTGATCACGCTGGTGACGCTCTATGGCGGCATGCTCAACGTGATGCATCGCTTTGCCAGCGCTGCGGCCGCTTCGATCTTTCTCAACATCGCGATGATGGCGACGCTTGCCGTCGCGGTCTGGTTTCCGACGCCCGGACATGCCGCCGCATGGGGCGTGCTGATCTCGGGCTTCCTGCAATATTTCCTGCTCGCCGGCGATCTCGCCACCCATGGCGGCTTGCCGCGCTTTGCGCCGCTCAGGCTCGATGAGGACATCCGCGCCTTCTTCCGCGCGCTGGGGCCCGCGACCATCGGCTCGATGGGCACGCAGGTCGCGATGTTCGCCGATACCATCATCGCGACCTTCCTGCCGGCGGGCGCGCTGTCGGCGCTTTACTATGCCGACCGGCTCAACCAGCTGCCGATCGGCGTGATCGGAATTGCGGTCGGCACGGTGTTGCTGCCGGAAATGGCGCGGCGGATCAGCGCAGGCGACCAGGCCGGCGCGATGGCCTCGCAGCGCCGCGCCTTCGATTTCACGCTGCTGTTGTCCGTGCCTTTCGTCGCCGCCTTCCTCGCCGTGCCCGAGACGATCACGCGGGCGCTGTTCGCGCGCGGAGCTTTCTCCAAGGCCGATGCCGCGGCGGCCGGTGCTACGCTTGCGGCCTACGCGGTTGGGCTCATTCCCTTCGTGCTGATCAGGAGCGCGGTCGCGACTTTCTATGCGCGCAAGGATACGGCAACGCCGGTCAAGGCTTCGCTGACGGGGCTTACGATCAACATGGGACTAAAACTCCTGTTGATGGGAGCATTCGCGCAGATCGGCCTTGCGCTGGCCACCGCCGTCGGCGCCTGGGTCAATCTCTTGCTGGTGCTCGGCTTTGCCGTGCGCGCCGGCTACCTCGAACTGAACCGGCAACTCTGGCAATCGCTGCTGAGATTCGCCGTGAGCGGCGTCGTGCTGGCTGCGGCCCTTTGGTTTGCCGCCCGGTTTGCCGCGACGCATTTCGAGGCGATCAGGTTTCGGGATGAGGCGACGCTGCTGCTGCTGATTGGCGTCGGCGCGGTGGTCTATTCGGCTTGCGTGCTGCTGCTGTTTGGGCCGCGCTGGTTGAAGGGGTTAGTCAAGGGCTAATGCCGTTTGCGCGGGCCGTCGTTCCGCTGCATTATGGCGTCACAACTGCAGGAAATCGGAGACAAGATGGCTGCTCCCGTCAAATTCGGCGTCGGTCAAAGTGTCCTTCGCAAGGAGGACGATGCACTCATCCGCGGCAAGGGCCGCTACACCGACGACGTCGCGCCGCAGCCGGCACTGCACGCGCTGATGCTGCGCTCGCCGCATGCGCATGCCAAATTCACCCTCGATGCGACGCGTGCGAAGGGCTTGCCCGGCGTTGCCGTGATCCTGACGGCGGAAGACATCTCCGATCTCGGCGACCTGCCATGCCTGTTCAATTTCGAGGTCGATCCGTTCACGGGCACGCCTTATCCGATCCTTGCCAAGGGTGAGGTTCGCCATGTCGGCGACGCCGTCGCCTTCGTAGTCGCCGACACCATCGATCGCGCGCGCGACGCGATCGAGGCGATCGAGGTCCAATGGTCGCCATTGCCCGCCGTGACCGGCGTCGTCAATGCCGTGAAGCCCGGCGCGCCGCAGGTGTGGCCGGAAAAATCCGGTAACATCCTGTTCGACGTGCCGATCGGCGACAAGAAGGCGACTGATGCCGCCTTCGCCAAGGCGCATGCGGTCGCGGAAATCTCCATCGTCAATCCGCGCGTGGTCGCGAGCTTCATGGAGACGCGTGCGGCGGTCTGCGAGTATGACGCCAAAGGCGACCGCCTGACGCTGACGGTCGGCAGCCAGGGCAGCCATCGGCTGCGCGACATCCTCTGCCAGAACGTGCTGAAGATTCCGGTGGAGAAGATGCGGGTGATCTGCCCCGACGTCGGTGGCGGTTTCGGCACGAAACTGTTTCCCTATCGCGAATATGCGCTGGTGGCGGTTGCCGCCCGCAAGCTGAAGAAGACCGTGCGCTGGGCCGCCGATCGCTCCGAGCATTTCATGGGCGACGCGCAGGGCCGCGACAACGTCACGTCAGCGCGGATGGCGCTCGCCGAGGACGGCAAGTTTCTCGCGATGGATGTCGACCTGATGGGCGACATGGGCGCGTATCTCTCGACCTTCGGGCCGTACATTCCGCATGGCGGCGCGGGCATGCTGCCCGGCCTCTACGACATCCAGACCTTCCATTGCCGGGTGCGCACCGTCTTCACCCATACCGTGCCGGTCGATGCCTATCGCGGCGCCGGACGGCCCGAAGCGGCCTATGTGATCGAGCGCCTGGTCGATGCCTGCGCGCGAAAGCTCGGCATGACGCCGGAGGCGATCCGCCGCAAGAATTTTATTCAACCCCGCGCGCTGCCCTACAAGACCGCAACCGGCAAGGTCTACGATTCCGGGGACTTCGCCGCGCATATGAAGCGCGCGATGGAGGTGGCGAACTGGAAGGAATTTCCCAAGCGCGCCAAGCTCGCGAAGAAGGCCGGGCTGGTGCGCGGCATCGGCATGGCGAGCTATGTCGAAATCTGCGGCACCATGGGCGATGAGACCGCCAATGTGCGGCTCGATCCCAATGGCGACGTCACCATCCTGATCGGTACGCAGTCGAGCGGGCAGGGACATCAGACCGCCTATGCGCAGATCGTCGCCGAACAGTTCGGCCTGCCGCCCGAGCGTGTGCATATCCATCAGGGCGACACCGACGAGATCGCAACAGGGCTCGGCACCGGAGGCTCGGCGTCGATCCCGACCGGCGGCGTCAGCGTGCAGCGCGCAACCCATGAGCTCGGCGGCAAGCTGAAGGAGTTTGCGGCCGAAGCGCTGGAGACCAGCGCCGGCGATCTGGAGATCGGCGACGGCCGGGTGCGCATTGCCGGCACCGATCGCACAATCAGCTTTGCCGATCTGGCGAAGCGCGCCGGCGCGACACGTCGAAGCTCAAGGGCAGCGCCACCTTCAACAGCGCCGAAGGCACCTATCCGAACGGCACGCATGTCGCCGAGGTCGAGATCGATCCCGCGACCGGCATCATCAAGATCGTCAACTATGTCATCGTCGACGATTTCGGCGTGACCCTCAATCCGCTGCTGCTGGCGGGCCAGGTCCATGGCGGTGTGATGCAGGGCATCGGCCAGGCCTTGATGGAGCAGGTGGTCTATAGCCCTGATGACGGCCAGCTGATGACCGCGACGTATATGGATTACGCGCTGCCGCGCGCGGCCGATGGCGCCGCGTTTCATTTCGAGACCCACAACGTCCCCTGCAAGACCAATCCGATGGGCGTGAAGGGTGCGGGCGAGGCCGGTGCAATTGGCTCATGCCCGGCGGTGGTGAATGCGATCGTCGAGGGCCTGTGGCGCGAGTACAAGATCGACCACATCGACATGCCTGCGACCGCCGAACGGGTCTGGATCGCGATCCGCGAACACCAGCGCCGGCATAGCCTCTAGTGGTCCAATTCCAACATTCGCATCCCATTGCAGCGGGCACTTTGCGAATGTTGGAATTAAAGGACCACTAGAGAATGTCGATTCTAGTGGAGCTTTGGATTTGACGTTCGCGTTCTGGTCCGCGGCGGGGTGGGTGGCGAACGTCAAATCCGCTCCACCAGGGCCCGGTCGTTTTGCCACAGGGAATGAAGCTGAACAGCCGGTGTTGCAAGGATGAGGCCCCGGCCTGCGCGGGCTGGCCGGGTAATAAGGCACAGTTTGAGGGAGCAGGCTGAATGTTGCGAACTTTCGTATTTGCTGGAGCGCTGCTGATCGGGGTCGGTGCTGTCATGGCCCAGGATGCGGTGAAGGATGCGCAGGCCGTCATGAAGGCCAACGGCAAGAATGCCGGGGCGCTGGCCGGTATGGTCAAGGGCGAGAAACCCTACGACCAGGCGGCTGTCGATGCGGCCTTTGCCCAGTTTGCGGAGACCGCCAAGAAGCTGCCGACATTGTTTCCGGCCAGCATGAAGGGCATGAAGCTGGAAGGCGATTACGACGCCTCACCGAAGGTTTGGGACGACAAGGCGGGCTTCGACGAGCACGTCGCGAGCTTCGCCAAGACGGTCGATGAGGCCAAGGGCAAGATCAAGGATCTGGAGACGCTGAAGGCGAATTTCCCGCTGGTCGGCAAGCAGTGCGGCGGTTGCCACGAGACCTACCGGGTCAAGCACAGCTAGGGCATGCTCCAAGGCTGGTCTTGAGGGGCCATGCCTGAACAAGAAGTCAAAGCGCGATGACGATTCTTTCAAAAGTCATCGCGCTTTGAGGGCGAACTTTGGAAAATAGACGATATTACGCGGCGGCCGCGACTGAGCTCAGCGGCACATCCAGCGAGTAGATAAACCCGTCCGGTTCGTAGGTGAGCTGCACTTGGCCGTTCAACTGTTGGCCGAGAGACTCCATCATGCGGGTGCCGAAGCTTCGCCGTGTCGGCGGCGCGACCTCCGGACCTCCTCTTTCAGTCCAGACAAGGTGAAGTCGCTGCTTCACCTCGTCGATCGTCCATGCGATTTCCACGCGTCCCATCGGGACGGACAGGGCGCCAAATTTGGTCGTATTGGTGCAGAGTTCATTGAACGACATCGCCAGCGCGACGACGGCTCCGGAGGTAATCCGGATATCCGGCCCGTTGAAATGAAAGCGTCTGGCCCCCCGACGATCATAGGGCTCGGTCGCACTGCTTAGCGTGTGAGTGAGACTCGCGTTTGCCCAGCTGACCTGCATCAGCAGGTCGTGCGCCCGGCCGAGCGCGATCAGCCGGCCCTCCATTGCCTTCTGGCCTTGCTCGATGCTGGGCGCGGCGCGGAAGCTCTGGGAGGCGATCGCGCTGACGGTCGCCAGGGTATTCTTGATGCGATGGTGAAGCTCCCCAAGGATCAGCTTCTGCAACTTTTCGGCGGCCTCCCGCTCCCGGGCGTCGATCCCGGCCTGGACGAGCAGGGTCTTGGCGTCGATCCCGGCTTGTTCGAGCAGCAGGCGAAGGCTGTCGTTCTCCGCCGTTAGCGCCACCTCCTGCGCGGACCGGGGCGACGGACTAATCGGCGCCGTGGTTTGCAGCGCCTGATCCGCCGGCCAGGCGGTTGCGTTCGGAACGATCGTCAGCGCGCCAGCGCCCACCATCGCCTGCAATTCAGTGGTCATTTGCTCGACCCCCAGCGGTTTGCCAAAGAACCGGCTGTTCGCCGGTCTTTCTGCATCGGATGGCTGCACCTGACCGGAAACCAGGATGATCTTGATGGAAGGCCAACGATCGTGCACCGCGTGGGCGAGCTTCAGCCCGTCCATGCTGCCGGGCATTTGAATATCGGTGAATAGCAGCGAGATATCCGATCGCGACTCGAGAATCGAGATGGCCTCGTCGGCGTTGACGGCCTCGAGGGGGCAGAACCCGGCATCCTCCACGATGTCGACCGCGCGCATGCGCAAAATCATCTCGTCTTCGACGACAAGAACGTTCGGTACCGCAGGTAAATCTGTCGACACGGATAGCCTCACTCTCCCACCGGCGAGCCGATTGCGAATCGGCCTTGGCGGAGTTGCCCGAATTTGTCTGCAAATGTTGATCCGGCAATTGCCAGGGGCGTTCGGCGGCTGCCGTGCGTTACGGCAGGACCATTGCTGCGCCTTTCGAGCGGGGATAGCGAGCTAAATCGCGTTGGCCCGCCGGGCCCGTCACCTCGGCGCCGGATGACCGGCGTCATGACTCAGTCAAGCGGGGCGGGGAAGATGCAAGAAGGTCGTTGGAGGGTCTGATCGCGCCATTGTCTCATCAGCATCGCCAAATGCGGCGGCATTCCAGCCGGTTTCCGATCCAGACTGATGCCGAGCCGTTCGCTGATTTCCTTGCGAAGCGCCGCGTTATGGGCGGGGCCGATTTGCGCGGGATGGGTCATGAAAAATCCAATGGACCAGTCAGACAAATGAAAGAAATTGGAACTTGCTATCGGCGGGCGGTCACAAGGCGGGCTTCCACGATAGTCGTGTGCGAAGCCGGGTTGCGCAGGCAGGATGCGGCGTAATCCGGCCAGACCTGTGCTGAGCAATTCGAGGCCGTCGCGCGGACCTCAAGCCGGTCTCCCTTGGCCAGTGCCGTGACTTCGCCCGCTGCCGCTTTGGGGGCAAACGCCGGCAAGGCGATCACCGCCGCTCCGAGGAGCAGGAAGATCGACAGGGCTGACAGCGATTTGATCATTTTGGGCTGCTGACTTTTAAACTTCGATCCCTCTGCTTCCGGGGATCGGCATGACAACAACTATAATGAGAAAGAGTTCCAAAGGGACAACCTGTATTTGTTCTCCATGGTTGCCCTTGTTTGCGAGGTTCTGCGGATCAGAGCCTGGTTTGCCGATTTGCTCGATCGAGAACCAACATCGGAAGGCCGGGCCATAGGCCGCCGAATAGCGGAAGGGTGGACGCCCAGGGCGACGTCCACCCTTCCTTTTTATGCACGAGCGGGCTCAGCGCTCGTGCAATATCTCCTGCCGGTAGCGGCGCAGGGGCGACAGGAGATAATCCAGGATCGTGCGCTGGCCGGTCTTGATCTCGACGGTGACGGCCATGCCGGGGGCGAGACTGACCATGTGGTCCTCGACCTGCATTTGCGTACGATCGAGAGAAACGCGCGCGCTGTAATTCAATTCCTGGCCGTTCGGCTCGCTGGTGTCGTGCTGTGCGCCGAGCGCTCGCTCGCTGGCGCGCTCCGGCGGCCGGTCGCGGATAATGGCGTCCTGCGAGAGGCTCACGACCTCGCCATGCAGCAGGCCGTAGCGGGTGAAGTTGAAAGTGTCGATCTTGATCTCGGCGGCTTGCCCTGCCTGGATGAAGCCGATGTCGCGGTTCGACACCATGGCCTCGATCTCGAGCGCGTTGTCGTCAGGCACGATCACGAGCAATGACTGCGCGGGCGTCACCACGCCGCCGACGGTATGCACCGCAAGCTGCTGCACCACGCCGTCGACCGGCGAAGTGAGCTGCTGCAGCCGCGTCCTCTGTTGTGCCTTGATCAGATCCTGCGCCAGGCCATTGGCCTTCTGCTCGCTCTTGGCGAGATCGTCGAAGAGGCCTTTGCCGTATTCGGCGATGGCTTGCGCGCGGGTCTCGCGGATCGCGGCGACCGCGGCTTCGGCCTCGTGCAAATGGCTCATCTGCACCTTCAGCTCTTCCTGTTGTTCGACGAGGAGCTGCTGGATCTCGTAGTAGGTCAGCTTGGAGCCGATCTCCTTCTCCATCAGCGTTTTGCGGATGTCGACCCGCTGCTGGATGACGGGGATCAGTGCATCCAGCTTGTGGATCGTGGCCGAGATCGTCTCGTGCTCGGCCTCCTTCTGCGCCTGCTGTCGCGCAAGTGCGGCGATCTTGGCGCGATGCTCGCTCACCTGGTTGGCAAGAAGCTGGCGCTGGGTCGCGACCAGCGCGGGATCGGCATCGACGGGCGCCACGAGATCCGTGGCGCGCTCATCGCGGCCGTCGAGTGCCGCGCGCAGCCGCGCGATGTTGAGGCGCTCGGCCACGAGATCGTCGTGCAGATGATCGCGCTCGGCGGCATTGACGGTCGGATCGAGTTCGATCAGCACGTCGCCGGCCTTGACGCTCTGTCCGTCCTGCACCCGGATCGCGCGCACCACGCCGGTCTCGAACGGCTGCACCACCTTGCTGCGTCCGCCCGAGACCACCTTGCCGGGCGCGGACGCGACGATGTCGATCGTGCCCCAGGCCGACCACGCGAGAGCAGCGCAGAACAGCGCGATCAGCACCGCGCCGATGGTGCGACCGATCGGCGAGGGCGGCGTCTCGACGATCTCCAGCGCCGCCGGCAGGAAGGCCAGTTCGTCGGCGCTTCGCGCCTTCACGCTACGGAAGGGAATGACGACCTGCGCCTGCCGGGCAGGGAGGGCGGCGTTAGACGACTTCATGGAGACCTCCCTGCAGGCGATGCAGCGCGGCATAGCGCCCACCGGTCTTGATCAGCGCGTCATGGGTGCCGTCCTCGATCAGGCGCCCGCGCTCGAGGGTGAAGATGCGGTCGGCGTTACGGACGGTGGAAAGCCGGTGCGCGATGATGAGCACGGTGCGGCCCTTGGCGATCTCCTGCATGTTCTGCTGGATGATCCGCTCGCTCTCATAGTCGAGCGCGCTGGTGGCCTCGTCGAAGATCAGGATACGCGGATCGCTCACCAGTGCGCGTGCGATCGCGATGCGCTGGCGCTGGCCGCCCGACAGTGTCGAGCCGCGCTCGCCGACGAGGGTGTCGTAACCCTCGGCGAGCTCGAGGATGAAGTCGTGCGCGCCGGCAAGTTTCGCGGCTGATATCACGCGCTCCATCGGCATCGCGGGATCGGCCAGCGCGATATTGTCGCGCACCGAGCGGTTGAACAGCATGTTCTCCTGCAGCACCACGCCGATCTGCCGCCGCAGCCAGGCCGGATCGGCCATCGCTACGTCCATGCCGTCGATCAGCACGCGCCCGCCCTGCGGCAGATAGAGCCGCTGCACCAGCTTGGCGAAGGTGCTCTTGCCCGAGCCCGACGGCCCGACGATGCCGACCGTCTGTCCGGCGGGTACATCGAAGGATACGTCGTGCAGGATCTCCGGACCGTCGACGCGGTAGCGGAACGAGACGTGCTCGAAGGAGATATTGCCGCGGATCGCGGGTAAAGCGGCGCGCGCCGCGGCGTAGGTCGGTTCAGCCGTGGTGTTGAGGATGTCGCCGAGGCGGGCGATCGACAGCCGAGCCTGATGGAAATCCTGCCATACCTGCGCCAGCCGCAGCACCGGGGTCGAGACGCGACCCGCGAGGATGTTGAACGCGACGAGTTCGCCGACCGACAACGTGCCGCCGATCACGAGCTTGGCGCCGAAATAGAGGATGCTCGCGGTCACGACCTTGCTGATGAATTGCACGAGCTGGCTTGCGGTATTGCCGAGGCTGGTGACGCGGAAGCTTGCGGCCACGTAGCCGGCCAGCTGCTCTTCCCAGCGGCGCTGCATCTGCGGCTCGACCGCCATCGCCTTCAGCGTCTCGATGCCGGTGACGCTTTCGACCAGGAAGGCCTGGTTCTCGGCGCCGCGGCGGAATTTCTCATCGAGCCTTGAGCGGAACAGCGGCGTCGCGAGAGCCGAGATTGCGATGTAAAGCGGCAGCGAGCCGAGCACGATGAAGCTCAAGAGCGGCGAATAGACGAACATCACCGCGAGGAATACCGAGGTGAAGAGCAGGTCGATCACCAGCGTCAGCGACGAGCTGGTGATGAAATTGCGGATGTTCTCGAGCTCCCGCACCCGCGCCACGGAATCGCCGACGCGGCGCGCCTGGAAATAGGCCATCGGCAGCGCCAGGAGATGATGGAACAGCCGCGCGCCGAGCTCGACGTCGATGCGGTTGGTGGTATGCGCGAACAGATAGGTGCGCAGGATGCCGAGCACGGTCTCGAACAGGGAGATCGCGATCAGTCCGATCGCCAGTACGTCGAGGGTGGACAGCGAACGATGGACCAGTACCTTGTCGATCACCACCTGGAAGAACAGCGGCGAGACCAGCGCGAACAGCTGCAGGAAGAACGAGGCGACGAGCACTTCGCCGAGCAGCCGCTTGTATTTCCGGATCGCGCCGAGGAACCAGGAGATGTCGAACTGGCGGGTGAGGTCGGTCAGCCCCGCGCGCCGCGTCATCAGGATCAGTCCGCCGTCCCAGACCGCGCATAGTTCTTCGCGCGACATCAGTAAGGGCCGCAGCGTGCCAGGCGACTGCACCAGCGCCTTCTCGCCGGAAACCTTAGCGATCACCATGAAGCTGCCGTCACGCAGCAGCGCGATCGCGGGCAACGGCGTTTTGGCGAGGCGCGCCCAACTGGTGCGATAGACGCGCGCCTTCAATCCCAGATCCTTGGCGCAGCGGAGCATCTCCGCTGCGCCAATGGTCGTTGTGCCGAGCCGATGCTTGATCTGCTCGCGATCCGCAGCAACACCCTGGAGATGCAGCAACGTCAGGAGAGAATCGAGCCCCGTGTCGGCTGCTCGCATGTCCGGTTCCGTCGTCATCTGCATGCTCCAGGGTGCGGCTTACGCGTGCTGCGGGGGTGCCAGCACGGGCTGGGTCGTGTGCGGGTCAGGCGTCGGCATCCCGCCGAGACCGCCGCCTGCCGGCACGAGGGTCGACGCCATCGCCTGACTGAGCAATGCCGCGCCCGAGAAGCCTCCGATGCCTCCGATCGGTGGGACCGGCGCCGGCGTGGGAGTCGGGTCCGGAGCAGGGGTCGGAGTGGGAGTCGGGTCCGGAGCAGGAGTTGGGGTGGGAGTCGGGTCCGGAGTGGGAGTCG
>CAWCHW010000011.1:0-101141 GCA_963795365.1 uncultured Alphaproteobacteria bacterium | reverse complement strand
CCAGTTGTGCTTCGCGCAATAGTCCACGGTGACGTCGAGTCGGGCACATCAGGGGCGTGCTTGAGATAATCCTTGAAGCCGAAATGGCCGAGCAGCGGCAGGAAATACTCGCTCATCATGCGGCCCATCATGTCGCCGGTCGAGAGCTTCCACGCCTCTTCATCCGTGTCGGCGACGAACACCTCGCGCACCAGCCGCCAGTCGCGCCGGTCGGGCTTGCGCCCGCTCTTCGCCGCGCCCGCCTCCACCGAATCCCAGTGGCTGGCGACATAGGCCGGGTTGAGGTTGAGGCTCATCGGGATGAAGCCGCGCTCGCCCGCGAGCTTCAGCGTGTCGGAGTTCTTCGAGAGACCGGCGACGCCGATCGGCGGATGCGGCGCCTGCAACGGCTTGATATGGGGTTTGAGGAAATCGAACATCACGTCCGGCTTGGTCACCGTCCAGTATTTGCCGGTGTAGGTGAAGGGCGCGGGATCGGACCAGAGTTTGAGGATGATCTCCAGCGCCTCGCGGGTCATGTCGCGGTTCTGCCCGCTCATCCCGTCGACATTGAACATCGCCCAGTCGCTCGGCAGGCCGCTCGCGGCGACGCCGAAATTGAGCCGGCCCTCGGAGAGGTGATCGAGCATCGCGACGCGGTTGGCAAGCTCGGCCGGATGATGATAGGGCAGCAGGAAACCGCCGGGGCCGATGCGCAAATTCCTGGTCTGGCGAAAGCCTTCGACCACCAGCAGGTCAGGCGCCGGATGCGGCTCCCAGGGCGCGGTGTGGTGCTCGCCGATCCAGGCTTCCTGATAGCCGAGCTCGTCGAGCCAGCGCAGCACCTGCAGATCCCATTCGTGCCCTTCCTTCAGCCCGCACTCCGGCGGATGCGACGGCATCGCGAAATATCCGAGTTCCATGGGGTGTTCCTCTCGCTGTTGTTTTTGCCACGTTGTGTGGTCCGGGCGCAGCCCAAGGGAAATTACCTGCCTCGCTTGCGGCGGAATCATGGCTCGGCGCGCGCAACATGCGCATGCGCCGGAGGTCTCACCTGCGTAAGAACGGGGAGAGGGAGCACAGCGAACGCGGCTTCAGCGCCGCATGCGCGCCTTGGCGCCGGCGACGATCTGCATCGCGATACCGAACACCCAGCCGGCGAAGATCACCCAGGTCCAGGCGATGTGCGGCTCCTCGCGCAGGATGATGATGCCGACCGAGGCAAACGCGGCGAGCGTCGCAAGGAAGGTGCCGACCGAGGTCAACAGTTCGGCCGCATCGATTTGGGGATCGTCGTCGCCATGAAACACGAGCTGCGGCGTGTCGATGCCGAGATAGAAGCCGACCGCGCCCACGATCATCATGGCAAGCAGGAACGCCTGCGAGGTCAGCGCGCCGATCGCCGAGCCGACATGGGCGGAGACGAACAGTCCGCAGGCGGCGCCGGCCATCGCAAGGCCGAGGCGTTCCAGCACATGGGCGGCTTTGCGGGCAGGGAAACGCATGGGGCGCCACCGATCGTGTCCAGCTCCAGATTATCCCGTTTGCGGGAGGGCCGTATGATCGATCACACAGAGGGTGGCATCAGTCCATCACATCGGCTTGATCCGCGACGCGCGCGGCTATCGCGCACCGAATGTGGTGGCGCCGAACAGCGCCTTCTGGTTGGAGGGCTGCGAGCGCCAGTATTGCGGCGGCGCCGCCACCTCGCCGTGCAGCTCGGCCGCGGCGTGCCAGCCCCAGCGCGGATCGTAGAGCATGCCGCGCGCCAGCGCGACCATGTCGGCCTTCCCTTGGGCGACGATGTCCTCGGCCTGCCTGCGGTTCGGTGATCAGGCCGACCGCGATCGTGGGCAGGCCGGTCGCCTCCCTGATCGCCTGCGCGAACGGCACCTGGTAGCCGGGGCCGAGCGCGATCTTCTGCAGCGGCGACACGCCGCCGGAGGAGGCATCGATCCAGTCGGCGCCGCGCGCCTTCAAGGCTTTCGCGAACGCGATCGTCTGCGGCAGGTCCCAGCCGCCGTCGACCCAGTCGGTCGAGGACACGCGCATGCCGATCGGCTTGTCCTTCGGAAAAGCCGCGCGCACGGCGTCGTAGATTTCGAGCGGATAACGCATGCGGTTCTCGAGGCTGCCGCCGTAGTTGTCCGTACGCTTGTTGGAGAGCGGCGAGAGGAATTGATGCAGGAGATAGCCGTGCGCGCCGTGCAGCTCCAGCGCGTCGATGCCGAGCCGCTCGGCACGCTTGGCGGACGCGACGAAGGCGTCGCGGATACGCGCAAGGCCGGACTCGTCGAGCGCGGCCGGCGCGGCCTCGCCGTCCTTGTGCGGCAGAGCCGAGGGCGCCACCGCCTGCCAGGCGCCCGGCTGGCCGAGCGGAATCTGCTGCCCGCCCTCCCATGGCCGCGCGCTGGAGCCCTTGCGGCCGGCGTGCGCGAGCTGCATCGCCACCGCCGCCTTCGAATGCTTGCGCACCGAGGCGAGGATCGGCTTCAGCGCGGCCTCGTTGGCGTCGCTGTAGAGCCCGAGGCAGCCCGGCGTGATGCGGCCGATGGCTTCGACATGGGTCGCCTCGATGCAGAACATCGCCGCGCCCGACAGCGCGAGATTGTTGATGTGGGTGAAGTGCCAGTCGTTGGCCGAGCCGTCATCGGCCGAATACTGGCACATCGGCGACACCATGATGCGGTTCGCAAGCGTGAGTCCGCGCAAGCTGATCGGCGTGAAAAGGCTGCTCATGAGATGGGTCCGGGGGAAGGAGGCGGGGCGCTGTCGGCGAATGTAGTGGCTTGCTCCGGTGTTGTCAGGCCCGGTGCGGCATATCAGCGATGCCCGATCTCAGGAAGGATCCTTGCCTTGATCTTTTCCTTGCCACCAATCGTCGGCGTCGCCGGGCTTGCCGGGGGTGAGATCGATGACGCGATAGCGGTTGCCGGGCAGCAGCTCGCATTCCGCGCTGGCAATGAACTGGATGAAGAGCTTGCCGTCCTCCATCTTCTCGGCGATGCTGCCGTATTTGCCGAGCAGCTTCATCAGGCTGTCATCGGCGGCGACGAACGACTTGAATTCGCGCAGCACGAAGCGGTTGCCGCTTTTCCATTCCACGATCGCGTTACGCTGCCGCAAGCCGTCATCGTCGGTCGCCTCGCGGCTGGTCACCTCCTTGAACAGGCTCGGACCGGTGATCCGATGCGCGCGGCGGCCGTCGATGAGGTAGAGATCGAGCACCGCTTCGTGACGGTCGGCGCGATGCGCGACGCCGACACGGCGGGAATCCTTCGACCAGAAGGCGTGAAAGGCGTCGGCCGCCGAATCGAGGTCGTCCTTGATATTCGCCAGCGGCACGAGCCTGCGATGCGCGGGCTCGGCCATCAGCCAGACATGGAAGGCGTCGTCGTTGTTTTCGCCCGAGCCATGCGCGGCGACCGCGAGCTGCTTGTTCGGCGCGAGCCCGTCGCGGATGATGACATATTCGTTCTTGCGATATTGATATTCGCTGGTGGCGCGTGCCGGCGCGAGCGCAAGGCAGGCGGCGATGGCGAGCGATATCGGGAGGGAGAGACGCATCCCCCTTGGTCGCGCCGGGGCGGCGGAAGTTCAATGCGCCGCCTATTGATGGATGCCGGCGGCCTTGATGATGTCGAGATTGGCGGCCGTCTCTTTCCTGACCAGCTCGTCCATCGCGGCAGGCGGCATCGATCTGGTTTCGACGCCGAGCTTCGTCAACGCCGCGAGCGTCGCGGGATCTTTCAGCACCCGCTCGCCGGCGGCATGGAATTTCTCGACGATAGCGGCAGGCGTCTTCGCGGGCATGAAGACGCCGAACCAGATCTCGCTTTCGGCATTCTTCAATCCGGCATCCGCCGGCGTCGGCACATCGGGCAGTTCGGGCACACGCGCGGCGGTCGAGACCAGCAGCGCGCGGACCTGGCCTTCCCTGATCAGCGGAAGCGCAGTCGCAAGCGGGCAAAAATAGAAATCGATGCGGCCGCCCAGGATATCGGTCACCACTTCGGCGCCGCCGCGATAGGGCACGTGCGCCGCGTCGATGCCGGCGGCGAGACGGAATTTTTCAGAGCTGATGTGCACGGCACTGCCGACGCCGGGCGAGCCATAGGAGATCGAGCCGGGTTTGGCCTTCGCATCGGCAATGAAGTCGGCCACGGTTTTCCACGGCCGCGCATTGGGAACGATCATGATGTTGGCGCTGGCCCCGATCATCAGCACCGAGGCGAGGTCTTTCGGCTCAAAGGCGAGATTGTTGAAGATGCCCGGCGCGATCGCGATCGCCGAGGAATTGGCGAGGATGGTGTAGCCGTCGGGATCGGCTTTTGCGACCTGGATGGTGCCGATCATGCCGCCAGCGCCTCCGCGGTTCTCGATGATGATGGGCTGTCCAAGCTCCGCGGCAAGGCGATCGAACACCAGCCTCGGCACCACATCGGCCGCACTGCCGGGACCGAACGGGATGGTCGCCTTGATGAGATGCCCCGGCCAGTCTTCGCAGTAGGCCGCGGGAGAGGAAAGGCTGATTGCACACAAAGCCACGCGAAGCAGTCTATTCATCGATCATTCTCGTTGTCATTGCGATGCCTTGCGCTGCAAGAACCGTTCCGTTCATTCCACCAACGTGAATTGCATGAGCAGCGTGCGCTGGATCAGCGAGAAATTGTCGTCGGAGACCATCGTCAGCACCGTCTCGCCCTCGGGCGTGACGTGGACGTCGATGCCTTCGAAATTGTCGATCTCCTGGCCGAGATCGGCGTTGAAGATCGCGGGGCCATCGACCACCGCACCGGGCGCGACGGTGCCGAGCGGAATGCGGCGGATGCGGATGCCGATCCCGCCGAGCCAGGAGAATTTCCGCTCCAGGATCAGGAGGTCGCCCGACGCGAGCAGCACCGCATCGCTGATGTCGAAATTCTCGGTACGGCGGACCGCGAATTGGCCCGGCGAGGGTCCGCCGATCAGGAATCCGATGAGGTTGCCCTGCGGATCGAGGCCCCGCTCGGAGATCGCAATCAACGTGCCCGCGAGCGGCTGGCCCTTGGGCACGACCACCAGCGCCTCCAGGCCCTTGTTGTACGGCAGTTTCTTCGCCGCCGCCGGCAGCGGCACCACCTCGCCGAGCGAGCGGGTAAAGCCTTTGGAGAAATCGTAGCGCAGCACCTGGTTGACGCGCTCGAGCCCGATATAGACAAAGGGGCCGTCGAGCGCGATCGACTCCGAATCGAACCAGCCGCGCGCGGTGATCGGCCGCCCGTCAGGCCCGAGCAACGGCGAGGCCTCGACGTCGTCGAGGCCTTTCATGTCCTTGCCTTCGTAGACGATGCGGCCGGTGAACCAGCCGCCCTTGTCGGAAATGGCAATGAAGCGCTCGCCTTTTGGATCGAGCCTTATTCCGGACAAGCCGCCGAAGCCGCGAAATCCCGAGGTCAGCACCAGCCCGCTGCGCCATTCCAGCGAGCCGAAGCGCACATGCGACCGGTCGCGCGGATCGAAGGAGGCGATCGGGCGCGCCTTGACCTCGATGGAAACCGGCGCGGTGACGGAATATTCGTCGACCGCGCCGCGCTTCGGCGGTGGCTGCGTCGCCAGTTGCGCGTGAACGACACGCGAAGCGGCGAGCGACGAAAACCCGGCCGCCGCGGATACGAGCAGGCGGCGGCGGCTCAGGTTGTGCCACATGGTTTACGAATGCAGCCGGCGCTTGCCGCGCGCGGCCGGCGGCGCGCCATGGGTCTCGGTGAAGAGCTCGGCGAGCTTTTCGGTGATGGCGCCGCCCAGTTCCTCGGCATCCACGATGGTGACCGCGCGGCGATAATAGCGCGTCACGTCATGGCCGATGCCGATCGCGATCAGCTCGACCGGCGAGCGGGTCTCGATCTCCTCGATGATGTGGCGCAGATGCCGCTCGAGATAATTGCCGGGATTGACCGACAGCGTGGAATCGTCGACCGGCGCGCCGTCCGAGATCATCATCAGGATCTTGCGCTGCTCGGACCGGCCGAGCAGGCGCTTGTGCGCCCAGTCCAGCGCCTCGCCATCGATGTTTTCCTTGAGCAGGCCCTCGCGCATCATCAGGCCGAGATTTTTACGCGCACGGCGCCACGGCGCGTCCGCCGCCTTGTAGATGATGTGGCGGAGATCGTTGAGACGGCCGGGATTGGCCGGCTTGCCGGCGGCAAGCCAGGCTTCGCGCGATTGCCCGCCCTTCCAGGCGCGCGTGGTGAAGCCGAGGATTTCCACCTTGACGCCGCAACGCTCCAGCGTGCGCGCCAGGATGTCGGCGCAGGTGGCGGCCACCGTGATCGGTCGACCGCGCATCGAGCCGGAATTGTCGAGCAGCAGCGTCACCACGGTGTCGCGGAAGGTCGCTTCCTTTTCATGCATGAAAGACAGCGGATGATAGGGATCGGTCACCACGCGCGACAGCCGCGCCGGATCGAGGATGCCTTCTTCGAGATCGAACTCCCAGGCGCGATTCTGCTGCGCCATCAGGCGGCGCTGCAGTCGGTTGGCAAGCCGTGCCACGATGCCCTGCAGGTGCGCGAGCTGCTTGTCGAGGTAGGAGCGCAGCCGCTCCAGTTCATCATGGTCGCAGAGGTCTTCGGCGGCAATGACTTCGTCGAACTTCGGCGCGAAGGCGTGATATTCCGGCCCGCGCGGCTCGTTCTTCCCGTGCGAATTGGGCCGCGTCGCCTCGCCCGGCGTGTCGTCGTCGCCGAGTTCGCCATCGTCGAGCGTGTCGCTGGTGGAGGCCTGCGCGCTTTCCATCGCGCTTTCGGACATGTCGTCCGAGCTGGCCTCGGCCTGGTCCGCGCTCATCTCCTGCGCGGCGTCGGAATCGGGCGTACCCTCCGAGCCGGACTGATCGCTGTCGCCGTCCGGATTGTTCTCGTCGTCGTCGTTCTCGTCCGTTTCCGCGTCGCGCTCGTCGCCGAGCTCGAGCGCGGACAACAGATCGTGGATCATATCGCCGAATTTGGTCTGGTCTTCGGTGACGCGGGCCAGTTGATCGAGCCGCGTGCCGATCTTGTCTTCGAGCAGCGGCCGCCAGAGGTCGACCATCTTCTTGGCAGCCGCCGGCGGGGCCATGCCAGTCAGCCGCTCGCGCACCAGCATGGCCAGCGCATCGGACAGCGGTGCATCGGCGCGATCGGTGATCTCGTCATATTTGCCGCGATGGAAATGATCGTCCAGCATCGCGGTGAGATTCTTCGCAACGCCCGACATCCGTCGCGCGCCGATCGCCTCGACGCGCGCCTGCTCGACCGCCTCGAACACGCCACGCGCCTGCGGATTGCCCGGCATCAGCTTGCGATGGACCTTGGGATCGTGACAGGCGAGCTTGAGCGCGATGGAATCGGCGTGCCCGCGCACGATCGCGGCATCGCGCCGCGTCATCTTGCGCGCCGGCTCCGGCAGCCGCGCCTTGCCCGGCGCAAGCCCCGGGCGTTCGGCAGCGAAGGAGACTTCAAGCTCGGGCGCGCGCGCGATGGCGCGCAGGCAGGAGGTGACCGCGCGCTTGAACGGCTCGGTCGGCGCTTCCTTGGCGCCGGTGCGGAATTTGCTGTTCGAAGTCGTCATGGAGACGTGGTGCTCATAGCGATTTGGTGAACCAATGACGGGTAACTTTGCCCGGGTAACCCTCGATCGAACCGAACTCCTTGTAGCCGCAGGCGCGATAGAAGCCCGGCGCCTGAAAACTCATCGTGTCGACGTAGGAGTGCGTCGCCCCGAAGCGCCGCGCCTCGTCCTCGATCGCCTTGATCAGCTTCGTTCCGTAGTCCTTGCCCCGCAGCTTCTGCTCGATCCAGAACAGCTGGATGAACAAAACCGTGGTCCAGACTTCTCCGACGATGCCGCCGACGACCTTGTTGCGCTCGCGCAAGGAGACGGCAAAGCGCTTGTATTTCTGCTTCCCCATCTTCTCGGTATTGTAGCCGATCAATCCGTCGAGCACCGCCTTCTTGGTCTTTCCAATGGTGCGCTCGACGGCGACTTTCGGCATCGACTAGCTCAGCGCCACATTGACCGCGGATTCCGCGAGCTCCGCGTTGAAGCAGCGCTGATAGAACTCGGCCACCAGCGACCGCTCCAGCTCGTCGCACTTGTTGAGGAAGGTGACGCGGAAGGCAAAGCCGATATCGCCGAAGATGTCGGCGTTCTCCGCCCAGGTGATCACCGTGCGCGGGCTCATCACCGTCGACAGATCGCCGTTCGCGAAGGCGTTGCGCGTGAGATCGGCGAGCCGCACCATCTTGTTGACGATGTCGCGGCCTTCCTGGGTGCGATAGTGGTGGGCCTTCGCCAGCACGATCTCGACTTCCTCGTCATGGGCGAGGTAGTTCAGCGTGGTGACGATCGACCAGCGGTCCATCTGGCCCTGGTTGATCTGCTGGGTGCCGTGATAGAGGCCCGACGTGTCGCCGAGACCGACGGTATTGGCCGTCGAGAACAGGCGGAATGCCGGGTGCGGCTTGATCACCTTGTTCTGGTCGAGCAGCGTCAGGCGGCCAGAGACTTCCAGCACGCGCTGGATCACGAACATCACGTCGGGGCGGCCGGCGTCGTATTCGTCGAACACCAGCGCGATGTTGTGCTGGAGCGCCCAGGGCAGGATTCCGTCGCGAAACTCGGTGATCTGCTTGCCGTCCCTGATGACGATGGAGTCCTTGCCGACCAGGTCGATACGGCTGATGTGGCTGTCGAGGTTGACGCGCACGCAAGGCCAGTTCAACCGCGCGGCGACCTGTTCGATGTGGGTCGACTTGCCGGTGCCGTGATAGCCGGTGACCATCACGCGGCGGTTTCTGGCAAAGCCCGCAAGGATCGCAAGCGTGGTGGCGCGGTCGAAGCGATAATCGGTATCGACGTCCGGCACGTGCGGATCGACTTCGGAATAGGCCGGCACTTCGAGATCGCTGTCGATCCCGAACACCTGGCGCACCGACACCTTCATGTCGGGCAAACCGGTGGGTTCCTGTGCATTGGTCGCGGCGGTCGTCATCAATCCTCCGAGGTCCCGGGCGTTCCCGAAACCAGATTTGGCGTATGGCTGCGGATGAGGGCTTAACCCAAACCTAGCAGAGAGCGCGGGCCGGCAGAAGCCCGGCGCCCAATCAAAGTTCCGTTGTTATTTCATCGAGATAGGTACGAGACGCGATTTTTGGAAGGCTGCCCTGCGAATCACGTGGATTTCCGACAGCACCGCCACCCCGGGAGGCTGGTTCCCATGGCACTTTCCGCCGTCCGTTATAGTTATGGTAGGCCGGTCGGCGCCCGAGCACTCCCACCAGCGCAGGAATTTTGTGGCCTCCTATATCGATCCATTGATTGCATTTGTCTCGGCGAATGCCTGGCTTGCCTATCTCACGTTGTTTCTCGCCGCATTGCTGGAAGCCGTGCCGGTCGTCGGCAGCGTAATCCCCGGCTCGACCGTTATCCTGGCCTTGAGCGCGCTGGTGCCGAGCGGCGAGTTGAAGCTGCAATGGGTGCTGCTCGCCGCCACTATCGGCGCAATGGTCGGCGACGGCTCGGCGTTCTGGGCCGGCCACCGCTCGCAACGTGAAATCCTCTCGGCCTGGCCGCTCACGCATTATCCCGGCGTCGTCGCGCAGAGCGAAGCATTCTTCAACCGCTGGGGCATGTGGGCGGTGTTCTTCGCGCGCTTTGTGCCGCCGATTCGCGCCTTCGTGCCGATGACGGCCGGCGCGCTCGGCATGCCTCCGTCGCGCTTCTATCCGGTCAACCTTCTCGCGATCCTGCTCTGGGCGCCCGCGCATGTACTGCCGGGCGTGATGGCCGTCTCACTGCTCGATCGCTTCGGCGTCTTCAAGGATACCGGCGGCAGCGCCAAGCATCATTGGCTGCCGATCATCATCGGCGGCGCCATCATCGTCGCGCTGGCGGTGTGGACGATCAGGCGCAGGAACGGCGGCGGCGTGATCGAGCCGGCGCCGCAGCGGGTCAAGGACTTGCGATAGCATCCGCTCCTGCGACATCCTGCCTACGGTGCAGGCTTCGATATTCAGCTGATAAACCTTTCCGGGCAGGAGCGGATATGGCGACGTTGCGGCGCCGTGACTTTGTCGCGCTGATCGGCGGCACGGCATTAATGCCGCTTGCGGCGCGTGCGCAGCAGCCGATGCCGGTGATCGGGCTTTCATCAACGTCGCATCGTCGGCAGCAAAATTACGAGCCACAGGCTCGCGCGCCTTCCGCCAGGGTCTGAAAGAAAGCGGCTTTGTCGACGGCGAGAACGTCACCATCGAATACCGCTGGGCCGACAGGCGATTACAGCCGGCTGCCGGCGCTCGCCGCCGATCTCGTCAAGCCGCCAGGTCGCGGTGATCGTCGCCAATACGCCGGCTAATATCGCCGCGAAAAAGGCAACCGACACCATTCCCGATGGTGTTCACCACCGCCAGCGATCCCGTCCAGATCGGCCTGGTGACCAACCTCAATCATCCGGGCGGGAATGTCACCGGCGTTACCCAGCTCAATGCGTCGCTCGGTCCGAAACGCCTCGAACTCGCGCATGAACTGCTGCCCGCTGCCGCCGACTTTGCCCTGCTGGTCAATCACGAACGACCCGGCCCGGTCCGAGAAATTCATCAAGCGAGGTACAGGAAGCCGCGACGCGCTTCAGCGTGCAGCTTCACATTCTCACGTGCAGCGCGCCGAGGCTGATATCGAAGTCGGCTCTGGCGGGATTTTCGGCAATCTCAAGGCCGGCGCGCTCGTTGTCGGTGCCGACGCCTTTTACAACGCCCGAATGCAAAATTGCTGGCGGAAGCCTTGCCCTTCGTCACAAGGTGCCGGTAATCTACGAATACACCGAATTCGCCGAGGCGGGCGGCTTGATGAGCTATGGCGGCGATATCAAGGAAAGCTATCGCTGGGCCGGAATCTATACCGGGCGGATTTTGAAGGGCGCCAAACCCGCAGACTTGCCGGTGCAGCAGTCCACGACGGTCGAGTTGATTGTGAATTTGAAAACCGCCAAGGCACTTGGCATCACGGTGCCGCTGTCGCTGCTCGGCCGCGCCGACAAGATTATCGAATAGATGCTTCGTTTTTAAACGCGACACCCCGCCCCGGCGCAGGACCGACATAACGCGCGCGCGGACGGATCAGCTTGCCGTGCTGCAATTGTTCGCTGGCATGGGCGATCCAGCCGACGGTGCGGGCCATCGCGAACAGCGTGAGCTCGCTGCCCGGCGCAAGACGCAGGCTGTGCGCCAGCACGGCCAGCGCATAATCGATATTGACGAACTCGCCGGTTGCTTCCGCGATCCGCTCCGGCACTTCCCTGGTGAATTTTCGCGCAGCACCTGCGCGGCTGAGCGCGTTCAGGAGTGACATCGCGCGCGGATCGCCGCGCTTGTAGACGCCGTGACCGAAACCGGCAAAGCGCTCGCCGAGCGCCACGCGTTCGCGGATGACAGGCTCGGGATCATGGTCGATCAGCATCTTCACCAGCCGCGATGCCAACACACCCGCGCCGCCGTGCTTGGGCCCTTTGAGGGCCGCAAGGCCGGCGATGATGGCATCGTAGAGACTGACGCCGGTCGAAGCTGCGCAGCGCACGGTGAAGGTCGAGGCGTTCAACTCATGATCGGCGAGCAGCACGAGTGCGCGGCGGATCAGGTCGGCGGCGTGCTTGTTGTCGGGCGTCCAGACCCGCGCGATTTGCAGATGCAGCGGGTCGGCTGACGGCGTGGTGTTGAGCATGGTCGCGACCAGCAGCCGCAGGATTCGCGCGCCGACCATCGCACGACCTTCCGGTGCGCGCGTGAACGCGCCGGGATCGGCGCTGGTGGCGAGCGCCAGCACGGCGATCGCGCGATCGATCGGCGCGGCGCGGCGCGCGGCCTCGGCAATGGCGCGCATCTCGTCGGACACTTGCGGGCAGTTATCCGATGCAAACGGATCGACGCCGGTCACGTCCCACAGCAGCGTCGCGGCATGCTCCAGCGTGTCCGTTTCGGCAAGATCGACGCAGTTCACGCCGCGATAGATCGCGCCTTCCTCGGTGATAGTGGCAATCGCCGAGTCCATCACCGGCAAATCCGGATCGAAACTCTTGAAGCCGCGCGGCTCGACGGAGGGCACCCGCCGCTCCTTCAGGCCGCGGATGTCCTCGGCGCGGTAGCGGTGGCTGCGCGAATCCGGCGACGGCTCGGAGCGGATCAGGCCGCGGCTGACATAGGCGTAGAGCGTCGCCGGCGAGATCGCGAGTTCGGCGGATGCCTCCCGGGCCGACAGATATAGCGCCTCGGATTTTTTCATATTGATTTATATAATCAAGATTGATCAATCTGTCGAGTCAGCCGACCTTTCAAGCCTGACCCAGGCCTGCCCCTTTGGGCTGAAAGGAGATCCGGTCATGAACATGCATCTCACCAAGAGCCAGATCGGTCTCGACGGCGTGCCTGCCGCCGAGACGGTCTTGAGCCATGTCGACGGCGAGCGCGGCGAACTCATCATCGCCGGCGAGCGCGTCGGCGACCTCGCAGGCAAAGCGAGCTTCGAAAGCGTCACCGCGCGGCTATGGAGCGGCGCGACGGGCAAGGCATTCACCGAGGCGGACGTGCGCGCCAGCCTTGGCGCGGCCCGCGAGCGGGCGTTCGCGCGCCTGCCCGACTTGCTGCCGGCAACGCGCGGCTTGTCGGTCGTCGACGGCTTTCGCGCGGCGGTCGCGGGGCTCCGGGCCGAGAGCGGGCTCGATCATGAAGCGACCATCGTCGGGGCTTGCCCGGTGATTGTCGGCGCGCTGGTGCAGCAGGCCAAGGGCGGCAAGCCGATTGCTCCCGATGCGACGCTCTCGCACGCGGCCGACACGCTCAGGATGCTGCATGGCCGTCAGGCTGAGGCGCGCAACGCCGCAGCTCTCGACACCTATTTCGTCACCGTGTGCGATCACGGCATGAACGCCTCGACCTTCACCACGCGGGTGATTGCATCAACCCAGGCCGACCTGTTCGCGGCGGTCACGGGCGGCTATTGCGCGCTGACGGGGCCGCTGCATGGCGGCGCGCCGGAGCCGGTGCTGGAAATGCTGGACGCGATCGGCACGCGCGAGCGCGTCAAGCCGTGGGTCGACGATGCGTTGTCGCGCGGCGAGCGGCTGATGGGTTTCGGCCATCGCGTCTATCGCGTGCGCGACCCCCGCGCCGACGTGCTGAAGGCGGCGATCGAGCGGCTCTCGGCCGACGGTGCCGACCTGCCGTTTGCGAGCGAGGTCGAAACCTACATCCGCGACGCCTTGCGGAAGAAGAACCCGAATCGGCCGCTGGAGACCAATGTCGAGTTCTTCACCGCGATCCTGCTCGATGCGCTGGCCATTCCGCGCCAGGCGTTCACGCCGATCTTCGCGGTGGCGCGCGCCGCAGGCTGGACCGCGCATGCGCTGGAACAGCGTCGCACGGGACGGCTGATCCGGCCGAGTTCGCATTATGCGGGAAAAATTCCGGAAGCTGCGTAGACCTAGACGGTTTGATCGGAGCGCGTGCGAGTTAGCTCGCGCGCACCACCGTCTTCAGATAATTGTAGGCCTTGATGATCTCGATCAGGCGATCCTCGGTCGAGCGATCGCCGCCATTGGCGTCGGGGTGATGCTGCTTCACCAGCGCCTTGTACTTCACCTTGACGTCCTGCAGCGTCGCCTCGGGACCGAGCCCCATCACCTGCAATGCCTTGCGTTCGGCGTTGAAGATCTTGCGCGTTTCCGCCTTGGCTTCCGCGCCCGGGCCGGGCCGCCAGCGGCCGCGGCCGTTGAGCTCGGAGAAGACGCTGAAAGGATCGGCGGCGCCGTCCCAATCGGCGGCTGCCGGACCGGTCTTGCCTTTGCCCGGGCTGCCGTTGGCGCCCATCTTCCAGGTCGGGCGATGGCCGGTCAGCGCATCCTTCTGGTAGCGCGCAACCGCGTCGGCATTCATGCCGGAGAAGAAATTGTAGGACTGGTTGTATTCGCGGACGTGATCGAGACAGAAATGCCAGTATTCGCGCGAGTTCTCGCGGCCCTTCGGCGCGCGATGCGGACCCTTGTTCTTGCAGTCGGGCCATTCGCACATCACGACGGATTCGCGCGCCTGCGCTTCACGCTTCGCGGTCGCCCGCGGCTTGACGCGAATGGAGTCGAAGAACTTGGATGAATCGATCGGCATGATGAACTTTGACTACGCAACGCCAAAAGCTTCAAGTCTTGACATTGCGAAACCCTTAAACTCCCGCATTGACGGAGGCATTCGGCGGACTTAATGCCGCTGGATGACCACCCGCGAGACTATCACCAACAAGTTGCGCGAAGCTTTCGTCCCCGAAAGCCTCGAGGTAAGCGACGAATTACATCTGCATGAGGGCCATGCGGGCCACCGCCCCGGCGGCGAGACGCATTTCCGGGTTTATATCGTGTCGGACGCCTTCAAAGGGAAGAGCCGGATCGAACGCCACCGCATGATAAACGCCACTTTGGCCAGTGAACTCGCGGGTTCCGTGCATGCGCTGGCCATTCACGCGCAGGCGCCCGGCGAGAGCCGATAGCCCGGCTGAATATCCCTCATCCTGAGGAGCCGCGCAGCGGCGTCTCGAAGGAGGAGGCCAATGTCCGGGCCTCATGGTTCGAGACGCGCTTCGCGCTCCTCACCATGAGGGTCTAAAACGCCGTCCCGGCCCGCTTCGGCCGCGCGTCCTCGAGCTCGGTGTCGCGCGGCACCGGAACAATACGGAGCGCGGTGATGCGATTGCGCTCCCGCCGCAGCACGCGGAAGCGGAAGCCGTGGAAGGTAAAACTCTGGCCGCGGTCGGGAATCGATCGCGCCTCGTGGATCACGAGCCCGGCCACGGTCGTCGCCTCCTCGTCGGGCAGGCTCCAGTCCATCGCGCGATTGAGATCGCGGATCGGCACGGAGCCGTCGACCACGACCGAACCGTCGGGCTGGGCGCGCACGCCGGCCACCACGACGTCCTGCTCGTCGGAGATATCGCCGACGATCTCTTCCAGAATGTCTTCCAGCGTCACGATGCCTTCAAACTCGCCGTACTCGTCGACCACCATCGCGAAGTGGGTCTTGCGGCGGCGGAACGCCTTGAGCTGCTCGGACACCGGGCGCATCTCCGGGACGAACCAGGGGGGCAGCGCGAGAACTCGAGACATCGATCCGCGACATATCGCCCTCGGCGGCGCGAATCGCGCGCAACAAATCCTTGGCGTGCAGCACGCCGATGATGTTCTCCGGCTTCTCGCGCCAGAGCGGAATGCGGGTGTACTCGGACGCCAGCACCTCGCCGACCAGTTCGTCGGCCGGCAAGTCGGCATTGACCATCACCACCTCGGTGCGATGGATCATCACGTCGGACACTTCGAGCTCGCGCAGATCCAGCAGGCCGCCCAGCATGTCGCGGTCATGCTTTTCCACCTTGCCTTCACGATGCAGCAGATCGACCGCACCGCGCAGCCGCTCGGTCGGCGACAGCAGCGGCTGGTTGGCGCCGACCTTGAAGCCGACGAGACGCATCAGGACGCGCACCACCATCTCGATCACGGCAAGCAGCGGCCCGAGCACGTACATGGTGATCCGCATCGGGCGCGCGACTGCGAGCGCGACACGGTCGGGTGCGTTGATCGCGATGGTCTTGGGGAATACTTCGGCGAAGATCACCACCAGCACCGTCATGACCGCGGTGGCGTAGAGCACGCCGACCTCGCCGAACCAACCGGTGAAGACGTTGGTGGCGAGCGCGGATGCGCCGATATTGGCGATGTTGTTGCCGAGCAGGAGCGCGCCGATCAGCCGCTCGCGGTTGACGATCAGCTCCGACACCAGGGTGGCGTCGCGATTGCCCTGCTTCGACAGCCGCAACATGCTGCCGCGCGAGACCCCGGTCAGTGCGGTCTCGCTCGACGCAAAGAACGCGGAAGCGCCAAGCAGCGCGGCCATAATGCAGAATGTCAGCCAGTCCATGGCACGATCGCTACGTTTTGCTCTTCAGCTTGGTCTGCAGAAAGTCCCGAACCCGCGACGGATCGACGTCCTTCGCGATGACGGCGCGGCCGACGGCCTCGAGCAGGATGAAGGTCAGCTTGCCGCGCCGGACTTTCTTGTCCTGCGCCATCAAGGCCAGCAGCGCGTCGGCGTCCGCAAGCCCTTCCTGCGCGAAACCCGCGATGTCCTGCAGATGGGTCGGCAGCCCGACGTCGGCAAGGTGACGCTTCACCCGAACTGCGTCGGATTCGCCGATCATGCCGAGCGAAGCGGAGAACTCCGCCGCCAGCACCATGCCGATCGCCACGCCCTCGCCATGGAACAGGCGATCGGAAAACCCGGTTGCGGCTTCCAGCGCATGGCCGAAGGTATGGCCGAGATTGAGCAGCGCGCGATCGCCGGTCTCGCGCTCGTCGCGCGCCACGATCGCGGCCTTGGCGCGGCAAGAGGTCGCAATGGCATGTTCGCGCGCAGCGCCCCCTTTGAAAACCTCGCCGTGATTGGCCTCGAGCCAGGAGAAGAACGCCTCGTCGCCGAGCACGCCATATTTGGCGACCTCGGCATAACCCGCGCGGAACTGGCGCGGCGATAGCGTGTCGAGCACGGCGGTGTCGGCGACGACCAGCACCGGCTGATGAAACGCGCCGAGCAGATTTTTGCCCTGCGGCGAGTTGATTCCGGTCTTGCCGCCGACGGAGGAATCGACCTGCGCCAACAGCGAGGTCGGCACCTGCACGAAGTCGACGCCACGGCGCAGGATCGCGGCGGCAAAGCCGGCGAGATCGCCGACCACGCCGCCACCGAGCGCGATGACGAGATCGTTGCGCTCGATCCTGGCCGCGATCAACGCTTCCGAGACCTTCTCGAGGACGCCATAGGTCTTCGAGCCTTCGCCTTCGTCGACGATCACACGTGACGACGGAACGCCCGCCGCGGCCAGCGACGCCTCGGTCTTCTCCAGCCAATGCCTTGCAACCGTCTTGTCGGTGACGACAGCGGTGCGCACGCCGGGCCGAAGCGCGGCGATGCGTGCGCCGAGCGAAGCCAGCACATCACGGCCGATCACGATGTCATAGGCACGATCGCCAAGCGCGACATCGACGACGGTGTCCTGATGTTTCAGCGGCGCGGTCATTGGGCGGCACTCACGGGATTGGCCGCGGTCTCGCTGCCGCACAGCCGGGCATGCAGCGCCGCGACGACTTCGTCGACGATCTTGTCATGCGGCACGTCGCGCGAGGCGATCGTGATATCCGCCTTCCCGTAAATCGGCTCTCGCTCGGCGAGCAAGCGATTGACTGTGGCAACCGGATCGGCCGTCTGCAGCAGCGGACGGTCGGTACGTCGCTTCACCCGCTTCATGATGATTTCGGTGTCGGCCTTGAGCCAGATCGACACCGCCTTTTCGCCGATGCGCTGCCGCGTCTCCTCGCGCATGAACGAGCCGCCGCCGGTCGCAAGCACACCGGGTCCGCTGTCGAGCAGCCGCGCGATCACCCGTGCCTCACCGTCGCGGAAATAGGACTCGCCATATTTCTGGAAGATTTCCGGAATCGTCATCCGATGGGCGGTCTCGATCTCGGTGTCGGCGTCCGTGAACGGCAACTGCAGCCGCGCGGCGAGCCGGCGACCGATGGTCGACTTGCCGGCCCCCATCATGCCGACCAGCACGATCGGGCGCGCGCCCAGCGCGGCCAGGATGTCGGCCTCCGGCAAGGTAATTGCTGTCTGTGACGCGGTCTCGGACATTTGCTTGATAATTCGGCGATTGGCGGATTCCGCCGCTTTCTGAACAACCTATACTACCCCCACGGTTACCGTTGCCAGAGAGACTTGCAACAGGGGTGCGAACATGTTGGATGGCCCGGAAATAGTTAATTCCGCTGCGATCAGGGCATAGAAATGCCAAGTCTGTTCCGTTTCCTGACGGCGGTCGCCGTGATCGTCGGCATCGTCTATGGCGCGATCTATGCGCTCGCCAATTTCGTGACGCCGAAGCCGCGGGAGATCACCGTGACCATCCCGCCGGACAAGTTTCTAAAGAAATAACCGCTAGGTTCGGGACCATGCGTTCCAAAGCCTCAGATGCGAAACTGACCGGCCTGTTCCTCGACATGCTCGCGGCGGAACAGGGCGCCGGCGAGAACACAATCGAGGCGTATCGCCGCGACCTCACCGATTTCTCCGAATTTTGCGCCCGCTCCGGGCAAAGCTTTGCCGGCGTTGCGACCGAGACGCTGCGCGACTATCTCGCCGACCTCGATACGCGCGGCTTCAAATCGTCCAGCGTGGCGCGGCGGCTGTCGGCGATCCGTCATCTCTTCCGCTTCCTTCTCAACGAGCGCATCCGCAGCGGCGATCCCGCGGCGATCCTGTCGGGGCCCAAGCGCGGGCGCGGCCTGCCGAAGGTGTTGTCGATATCAGATGTCGACCGCATGTTGACGCGCGCAAAAGAGCTGTCGCAAACCGCGGATGTTTCGGCCGCGCAGCGGCTGCGTTCCATGCGGCTCTACTGCCTGCTCGAAGTGCTCTATGCCACGGGCCTGCGCGTCTCCGAGCTGGTGTCGCTGCCGCGCTCGGCGGCGCGCAACGACGCACGCATGATCGTGGTGCGCGGCAAGGGCAACAAGGAACGGCTGGTGCCGCTCAATGATGCCTCGCGGCAGGCGATGGCGGATTATCTCGGCGCGACCGACGTCGCGAAGAACGCCAAGCAGAACAATGCCGCCATCTCGAAATGGCTGTTTCCGTCCTTCGGCGAGAGCGGTCACCTGACCCGGCAACATTTTGCGCGCGACCTGAAGGAGCTTGCCGCCGCATCGGGCCTGGCGCCGCGGCTGGTATCGCCGCATGTGCTGCGTCACGCCTTTGCCAGCCACCTGCTGCATAACGGCGCGGATTTGCGCATCGTGCAGACGCTGCTCGGCCACACCGACATTTCGACCACGCAGATCTACACGCATGTGGTGGAGGAGCGCCTGAAGAGCCTGGTGCGCGACCTGCACCCGCTGGCGGAGAAATAGCCTCCTTGACTTCCGCGCGATCTCCCGCAAAACAGCCACGACGCGCGCGATCGCTGCTCGCCGCCAACCCGGATGACGCGCTAAGCCCTTGAAGCAGCGCGTTTTCCGCATCCCCGCCCGAAACCGCTTCGCTCCCTCGCACGTTGTTACCTATATTGCCCTGATGCCCGATCAGATACGTTCCTATCTCGATTTCGAAAAGCCCGTCGCCGAACTCGATTCCAAGGTCGACGAGCTGCGGACGCTTGCGGCCGGCGGCACCGACATTCACGACGAGGTCGCGCTGATCGAGGCGAAGGCGGCGCAGGCGCTCGCCGAGCTCTATGCCAATCTGACGCCGTGGCAGAAGACGCTGGTGGCGCGGCACCCGCAACGGCCGCACCTCACCGATTTCATCAATGCGCTGATCGCCGAATTCACGCCGCTGGCCGGCGACCGCAAGTTCGGCGAGGACGAGGCCTTGGTGGGCGGCTTCGGCCGCTTCCGCGGCGAAGCCATCTGCGTGATGGGCCAGGAGAAAGGCGCCTCCACGGAGTCGCGCATCAAGCACAATTTCGGCATGGCGCGCCCCGAAGGCTATCGCAAGGCGGTGCGGCTGATGGAAATGGCCGAGCGCTTCGGCATTCCCGTGCTGTCGATCGTGGATTCCGCGGGCGCCTATCCCGGCATCGGCGCGGAAGAGCGCGGCCAGGCCGAGGCGATCGCGCGCTCGACGGATGCCTGCCTGTCGCTCGGCGTACCCAATGTCGCGATCATCACCGGCGAAGGCATGTCGGGCGGCGCGATCGCGATCACCACCGCCAACCGCGTCTTGATGTACGAGCACGCGATCTACAGCGTGATCTCCCCGGAAGCGGCGTCCTCGATCCTCTGGCGCGACGGCACCAAGGCCCAGGAAGCCGCCAACAGCATGAAGATCACCGCCCAGGACATGCTGCGATTCGGCGTGGTCGATACCATCCTGAAAGAGCCGGTCGGGGGCGCCCATCGCGACCCCACAGCCATGATCGCGGCGACCGGCGAGGCGATCGAACAGGCCTTCATTGAGCTGCGGAATCTCGATGCCGACGCGATCCGCCGGCAGCGGCGGCAGAAGTTCCTCGATATCGGCCGCAAATTGGGCTGAAAGAGCGCGTTTTTCCCCCGAATTTTCACCGATGATGGCACCCGGCAGCGGGTTTTTGCGCAAATCGGGCGCGGCCGCCAATTTCGGCCGCAATTCGGCCGCCACATCGTAATTTAAGCCTTGTTGACCATGGCGCTTTCGCCTGCTGTTGCGGTGCCCGCTTCGGGTTGCCGGGACGGACGTCAAAGGGTACAATTTTAGTCAATGGCTTCAGGGCATTCGCCTCGATTGGGGTTGGCGAAGATGCCCGGAGGGTGTGGAGCTCTTGCATTGATCGGACGCACGCTGGTTCGCGCGCTCATCACCTCGGCGGCCCTTGCCGCCGCGGGTGTGCTTTTGGCCGGCTGCGACACCGATGAAATCTCGCTCGCCACCAATGCCAAGGCCAATCAGCCGGTCCCGCCGAAACTGATCCAGGCCATGGTCGACAAGGACATGGATCTGCAGTCGCCGATCCTGGTCCGCCTGTTCAAATCTGAAGCCGAGGTCGAGGTCTGGAAGCAGAACCGCTCCGGCCAGTTCGCACTCCTCAAGACCTACCCGATCTGCCGCTGGTCCGGCGACCTTGGACCCAAGGTCAGGGAAGGCGACCGCCAGGCGCCGGAAGGCTTCTATCCGATCACGCCCGGCCTGATGAATCCGACGTCGGCCTACTACCTCTCCTTCAACACCGGCTATCCCAACACCTATGACGCGGCGCTCGGCCACACCGGCTCGCAACTGATGGTGCATGGCGACTGCTCCTCGCGCGGTTGTTACGCGATGACCGACGAGCAAATCGCGGAAATCTATTCGCTCGGCCGCGAGTCCTTTTTCGGCGGACAGAAGTCGTTTCAGTTGCAGGCCTATCCGTTCCGGATGACGCCGCTCAACATGGCGAAGCATCGCAACAATCCGAACATGCCGTTCTGGAAGATGATCAAGGTTGGCTACGATCACTTCGAGGTCACGCATCAGGAGCCGAAAGTTTCCTATTGCGAGAAGAAATACGTGTTCGATCCGATCCGCGCGCCGAACGCCAAGAGCGACCCGGTGTTCAACGTGAACGGCAAGTGCCCGCCCTACGCGACCGAGGAAAGCCTTGCCGACGCGATGCAGCAGCGGCAACAGCAAGAGCAGGCCGAATACGACAGGCTCGTTGCGCGCGGCACGCCGGTCGCCAAGCTCAACACCGGCATCGACGGCGGCATGAACCAGATCTTCGCCTCGCATGTGCCCGGCGGCAGCACCGGCCTGTCGGAAGGCGGCGAAGGCCAGGGCCTGTCGCTGCTGTCAATCTCGCGCGCACCCGGCACCATCCCGGGCACCGTCAATCCGCCGCGCGCGCCGTGGCAGACGCAGCAGGGTGTTGAGCCGGTCGTCGCCGCGGCGGCTCCGCCGCAGGGACCAGCGGCCCAAGGACCGGGGACAAGAGTTGCCTCCGCCGCCCCCGCGCAGCAGGAGCAGTCCGAGGGTTTCTTCGCAAGTCTCGGGCGCAAGATCGGCATCGGCGGCGCCGAGACCACGGCAAGCGCACCGCCGCCGGCACCCGCCAAGCCGAAGGCCGAAGCCAAGCCGCTTCCAAAGGCATTCAAGCCGGTTGAAACCAGGCAGGCCACTGCGCGTCCGGCGTTGAAGCCGTCGGTGACGGAGACGCCGGCCGCCGCGCCCGCGGCGCCGCCCAAGGACGCCATGGTTGCCGGCTCGCAACCGATCGTGGGCGCGAACTCGTTCGACAGCCGCTTCTCAGCTGTGAAGTGAGCGCGGCGCGCTGGGCGCGCGTCGGTGCTGCTCTCCTCGTCATCAAACCTCTCTTAAACCTTCGCCGATAGACTGCTCCCCCGCGTCGTTCTCAGAGGCGCGTCCAGAATGGAAATCCCCGGTCTGTCGCGGACAGCCGGGGTTCACTCTCTGAGAAGGCATGTCCCATGGCGAAATTCATCGTGCTCAAGCGCCCCGGGCCTCCGACCCGTGAGGTGCTGGTCAACATCGCCCAGATCCTGACGGTGCAGCCCGGCCAGGGCACCGGCTGCTCGCTCCTGTTCGGCAAGGACCACGCCGTCAATTTCGAGGAAGACGTGGCGACCGTGATCCGCCGCATCCAGAGCGGCCCCTTCATCGAGAGCGCCGAGAAAAAGTAGTTCAGAACTTCACGACGGTCCGCAAGCCGAACACGGCGGCGTTGGCCAGCACACGGCCTGCGCCGGGCTGCAGCGGATTGGTCGCGCCCCCGCCGGGATGCACGATGTACTGAAAGTTCGGCTGCAGCGTCCACCCGCCGCGGACTTCATATTGATAGACCGCGGTCAAAAGCGATTCGGAACTGCGAACGGGCCAGGCCGGTCCGGCCAGTTGCTGGAAATCGAAGTCGAGCGCGCGCGCCCAGGGAGACACCCGCGCATAGGCGGCGGCGATGCCGAACTTGTCCTTCGGACGTTGGTCGCTCAGGCCGATGAACTCGACGCCGGCATCGGCGTAGAAGTCGACGATATTGCGATCGGGCGGGCTGTAGGACGCGCGCAGAAAAATCCCGATGCCGCGGTCATCGTCATGCGGGACACGATAGAGCTTCTGCTCGAACACCGAATAGATTCCGAAATCTCCGGCAAGGGTGGCCGGCGTGCCGCCCGATGCAGGATTGGCGAGTGAAAGACCCGACGTGCTGAACCGCTGGTCGGAAAAATCGCCGAAGTGGCGCCAGCCGCCAATCTTGAATTTGCCGTCGAGACCGGGATCGCCCTTTTTGGCGTTCCAGAGCAATTGCATTTCGCCGAGGAACAGCGGCGGATCGTTGACCCGGAAATTGAGGCCATAGCGGTCGCGCAATTGCGGATCGTCCGGGCCGGGACCTGCGGCATTGCCGTCGAACACCGCGCCGAGCAGGCTGACATTGTTGGACACATCGGCGCGAAGCCGCGCTCCCATCGCCGCAAGCGGCGGCGACGGTCCGCCGCTCGGCATATTGAGTGACAGACCCGCCGGCCAGCCGAGCGAGGCATTGGTGAAGACATCGGTGTACTTTGCGGTCATGAACTCCGTGTCGGCCGCGAGTTGTCCGGCGCGCAACGCAAACTTGTCCGCCCATTTCTGCTCGAACCAGATCTCGTAGAGCCGCGTGGTCGGCAGCGCCTCGATGCCGCTGACCGTCATGTAGTTCAGGAGATCGCCGCGCGAGAGCCCGCCGCCGTCGATCTGGAAGACGTTGGCGTGGAAGGCGAGGTTCTTCAGCCCAACGAGCTTCTGAAAGTCGACATCGACCGCAAAATTGATGCGGTCCTCATAAACAGCACTTTGCTTCTGGCCTCCGGTGGGATTGCCGAGGCCTTCACCGATATAGGTAATGGCGAATTTGACACCCTTCTTCTCGAAGGGGTTGGGCAACAGACCGAGCGTGGATTCCTCGACGGTGCTCTCGCCGGTGTCGGGATCGGCGGGCTTCAGATCATCGGTCTTCTTGTCGCTTTCCTGCGCAAGCGCCGACCCGGCCGCGATCAGCCATATCAGAACAGCGAGCAAGAGAACGCGCATCGGGCCTGGCCGGTTGGTGACCTCGGCATTGCTCGCAGCTTTCACGAGAGGGGACAACGACAAGCGACCGCAAATCCTCAACCCAACAGGCGAAACGAACGTGTAGAAGTGCACACACAAACAAATGTTGTATTCAGGCCCTCCGGCGCCCGGCACTTTGGGCTCGCGAAGAAGCCGTATAGGCTCGCACCGGGGATTCGTGGATGGCGAAGCGCAAAGTGAAGAAGGCCAAGACGAGCGAGGCCAAAGGCTTTCTCGCGCGGCTCGGCCCCGGTTTCATCACTGGTGCCTCGGACGACGATCCGTCGGGAATCGGAACCTATAGTCAGGCCGGCGCGCAGCTCGGCTTCGGCATCGGCTGGACGATGCTGCTCAGCTATCCCCTGATGGTGGCGATCCAGGAAATCTCTGCGCGCATCGGCCGGGTCACCGGTCACGGCATTGCGGGCAACGTCTGCCGCAACTTCGGTGCGCCTGTCATCTGGTTCCTCGTTCTGCTGCTGTTTGTCGCCAACACGATCAATGTTGCAGCCGATCTCGGCGCGATGGGCGACGCGACCAAGCTTTTGATCGGCGGACCGGCGAGCGTCTATGTCGTCGTGTTCGCGGCAATCTCCGTGCTTGCGCAGATCTTCTTCAATTACCAGCGCTATGTCGCGATCCTGAAGTGGCTCACGCTGTGCCTGTTTGCCTATGTCATCGCGCTCGCTGTCGTGCACGTGCCCTGGGGCGAAGCCGTCAAAGGGCTGCTCATTCCCAAGGTGAGCTGGAGCGGCGCGTTCCTCACCACGCTGGTTGCGATCCTCGGCACCACGATTTCGCCCTATCTGTTCATCTGGCAGTCGTCGCAGGAGGCCGAAGAGCAGCGCATCGACAGCAAGAAGACGCCGTTGAAGCACGACGCCTCCGACCAGGAGGAGGAAT
This sequence comes from uncultured Alphaproteobacteria bacterium, assembly GCA_963795365.1. Classification (GTDB taxonomy): domain Bacteria; phylum Pseudomonadota; class Alphaproteobacteria; order Rhizobiales; family Xanthobacteraceae; genus Bradyrhizobium. Next base: position 76,590 of record CAWCHW010000011.1, on the reverse strand, counting down.
TCCGCCGCATCCGTTTGGACACGCTGATCGGCATGGGATTTTCCAATCTGATCGCGATCGCCATCATCATGACGACGGCGGCGACGCTCCATGCCAAAGGCGTCACCGATGTGCAGTCGTCGGCACAGGCCGCCGAAGCACTGAAACCGATTGCCGGGGCGTTCGCGGAATTCATTTTCGCGCTGGGGATCGTCGGCACCGGGCTGCTCGCCATTCCCGTTCTGGCGGGATCGACGGCGTACGCGATCGGCGAGGGGCGGAAATGGCCGGTTGGGCTGTCGCGCAAACCCAGACAGGCGGTCGCGTTCTACAGCGTGCTTGCGCTCTCGGTGGCTCTCGGCGTTCTCCTGAATTTTACCGGCATCGATCCGATCAAGGCGCTGTACTGGAGCGCGGTCATCAATGGCGTTCTGGCCGCGCCCGTGATGGTCATGATGATGCTGCTGGTCCGTCGGCGCGACGTGATGGGCGATCTGGTCGTCACCGGCTGGCTCTATTGGCTGGGCTGGGCATCCACCGCGGCGATGGGGCTTTGCATTGTCGGCATGGGCGTGACGTTTTTCCTGTGATGCACGAGCGCGGTCCCATCCCGTAATTTCGGGATTGAACGCGACACCGGTTATGGATCATGCTGTGCGGCGCACGGGCTCACAGAAAGCCCGCCGAGCAAGCCTGCACCGACGGGCATCAGGGAGAGGTATCAGGAAATGCCGGGCGTTCATCTGCTCGATCGTGTCATCGGCAACGACTATCCGAGCTTCGCAAGCGACGCCGACGTTCGCGCCTTCGAACAAACTCCTTACGCGGACCGCATCGCGGCACAGAGCACCTACGACGCCTTGAAGCTCGGCGCGGCGCACGATCCCGATGCGCCGGCGCTGCAACTGCTCGCCAATGCCGATCCGGCGGATACACCGGTCGTCATCACCTATCGCGATTTTCTCGCGCGGGTCACGCAAGCGGCCAACATGTTCGGCGCGCTCGGTGTCGGCCCGAACGATGTGGTGAGCTTCCTGTTGCCGCTGGTCCCCGATGCCTTCGTCACGCTGTTTGCCGCCGAAGCCGCCGGCATTGCCAACCCCGTCAATCCACTGCTGGAGCCGCACCAGATCGCGGAAATCCTCGAAGCCGCCAATACCAAGGTGCTGGTTGCGCTCGGTCCGATGCCGGGCACCGACATCTGGCAGAAGGTGGAGCAGGTCCGTGGCAAGCTGAAGAATCTGAAGGCGATCGTGCAGGTGCACGGCGCCGGAGATCCTGCGAACGGCATTCACTCCTTCAACGAGCTGATCAAGGCGCAGCCGTCGGACCGGCTGGTCAGTGGCCGAAAAATTTCCGGCAGCGACGTCGCCGCCTATTTCCACACCGGCGGCACCACCGGCACGCCGAAGCTGGTGCGCCACACCCACACCAACCAGGTCTACCAGGCCTGGGCCGTCAACCTGATGCTGAAGGCGCAACCCGGCACCAATCTGCTGTTCGGCATGCCGCTCTATCATGTCGGCGGCTCGCTGACGCAGGTGCTGACCACGCTGTCGGCCGGCGGCTCTCTTGTGGTGCTGTCGCCTTCGGGATGGCGCAATCCCAACGCGGTCAAGAACATCTGGCAGCTGATCGCGCGTTACAGGACGCCGACGCTGTCGAGCGTGCCGACGGTGCTGGCCGCGGCGCTCACCGTTCCGCCCGGGGAAGCCGACATTTCCAGCCTGAAATATGCGGCGGCGGGCGGCTCGGCGATTCCGGTCGCCGTCGGCCAGGCGATCACGGACAAGCTGAAGCTGCCGGTGCTCGAAGTCTACGGGATGACCGAGACGTCGAGCGTGCACACCATCGCGTTTCCGGACCGGCCGATCCCGCTCGGCTCGGCCGGGCGCGCGGTGCCCTATAGCCGCGTGCGCATCGTCAAGCTGGACGCCAGCGGCCGCTTCGAGCGCGACTGTGCGCCGGACGAAATCGGCGTGGTCACCATGGCCGGGCCCGGCGTGTTCGGCGGCTATCTCCACGACGCCCACAATGCGGGCGCCTTCGTCGACGACATCTGGGTCAATTCAGGAGACCTCGGCCGGCTCGACAGTGACGGCTGTCTCTGGATCACCGGCCGCGCCAAGGATCTGGTGATCCGTGGCGGTCACAATATCGATCCGCAGCCGATCGAGGAGATTTTGTTCCAGCATCCCGCGGTGGGGCTCGCGGCGATGGTCGGGCAGCCCGACGCCTATGCCGGCGAGCTACCGGTCGGCTATGTCCAGCTCAAGCCCGGCGCGAGCGTGCAGGCGGGCGAGCTCGAAGCCTGGGTGCGCGAGCGCACGCCGGAGCGCGCCGCCGTTCCCGTGCAGGTGATCGCGATCGATCCGATGCCGCTCACCGGCGTCGGCAAGGTGTTCAAGCCGCAGCTGCGCTGGGACGCCGCCGGCCGCGTGTTCGACAAGGTGCTGTCGCCGCTGCGCGAGCGCGGCATCGACGCCAAGGTCAGGGTCGGCGCGCATGGCAGCCACGGCAGCATCGCGACCGTGACGCTCGCGGGCGTGCCGCATGACAAGCGCGAGGCCGTCGCGGGCGAAGTGCACGCGCTGCTCGCGCCGTTCGTGATGCGTCATGAGGTGAAGCACGTCTAGCGCATGATCCGGAAAAGTGGGCACCGGTTTTCCCTCGCGACAAACGCGGGACGCGTTTGCGCGGAGATCATGCGCAAAAAGGAAGAGCGGCTCACGCCGCTCCCCTTCGCCGGCTACGCCGCACGGCGGCCTGCTGCTGCGCGCGCAGTTTGGCAGCCTCAGCCAGGCCGCATTCCAGCGTGCAACGATCCAGTCCGATGTCACGAAGCTGACGGTCGTCAAAACTGCGGAGCAATACGAGGCTGGCCTGGCGGGCGCGCTGCTCGATCAGGGCCGCGACGAAGCGGTTGATGAGGCGGCCGGCGCGGGCGAGGAAATAGGCTGCTGTCCTGCGGATCGTGCCCGAGGCGGGAGTATAGCCAGTGGTATGATTCAACAACGTCATGGTGGTCATCCTTGAGAGGCGGAGTGATGTCCCCCTTCCCCGCCTGCACCATGCATGCGTCGTCCGTCCAAGACTTTCAGGAAACGACGATTTTTCATCCAGAGCGGCTTGAGATTATCTGATCGCCGTGGCCTGCTTGATCTGACGCGGAGGGCGGCGGCAATATCGCTGCGTCGGGAGGGGATTTCGGGAAATGGAATTGCGACGGCGCGACATTTTGGCAGGACTCTTGGGCGCGGCGGCATGGCCGCTTGCGGCACGCGCCGAGATGCCTGCCAAGACCATCGCCATGCTTGGCGCGGCCTCTCCTGCCGGGTGGGGCCCGATGGTGGCGAGTTTCGAGGAGCGCTTGCGCGAGCTTGGCTGGATCGACGGACGCACCGCCACCCTCGTCTATCGCTGGGCGGAGGGCGACTCGAGCCGCTATGCCCCGATTGCCGCCGAGTTCGTCCAGATGAAGGTCGACGTGATCGTGACTGTGGGAAGCGCGGCCGCGACCGTGATGCGCGCGACCAGCACGATCCCGATCGTGCTTGCCGCCGCGGTCGATCCTGTCGCGAGCGGCTTCGTCCAGAGCCTCTCGCATCCCGGCGGTAACGTCACCGGCCTGTCGCTGCAATCGAGCGAGATCGGCAGCAAGCGGCTGGAAATCCTGCGCGAGGCGATCCCCGGCCTCAAGCACCTCGCGGTGATGGCCAACGCCAACTATCCGGGCTCGGCGCGGGAATCGACGGCGGTCCAGGAGGCCGCGCGAAAGCTCGGACTCACCGCCGATGCGCTCGACATCCATCGTCCCGAAGACATCGCACCCGCGATCGCTTCAGTGAAGGGCAGCGCCACGGCGCTTTACATCTGCACGGATTCGCTCGTCGTCACCAACTCGCTCAGGATCAACGCTGCCGCGCACGACGCGGACATGGCGACGATGTGGGGCGCCCGTGAGTGGATCCGGTCCGAGGGAGGCTTCATCGCCTATGGACCGAATGAAAGCGGCCAGTTCAAGCAGGCTGCCGATTATGTCGACAGGATTCTCAAGGGTGCCAATCCTGCCGATCTCCCGGTGGCGCAGCCGACCAAGATCGATCTGGCGGTCAACCTGAAAACGGCGAAAGCGCTGGGGATAGCGATGCCCGAGACGTTTCTGCTGCGCGCCGATGAGGTGATCGAGTAGCGAGTTCAGATGACAAAAAATCCATGGGTGCCGTCGCGGGCGAGCTGCGCGACCAGGCCATATTCCCAATCGAAATAGGCCTGCATCTTTTCCGCCGTCGCATCGGTACCTTCATAGGGCCGGCGATATCGATGCGCGGGATCAGGCTTGGGCACGACCTGAGGCGCTCCGGCTTCGAGCGCGCCGCTGTAGCCGCCGTCGAGCACGAAAGCATCCCAGCCCATCTGCGCCAGCCATGACGCCGTCATGTCGGCGCGGATGCCAAGGCTGTCCGTGAGCACGATGCGCGCGCCGCGCACAGGTGCGGCCATGTCGATCTCCTGCACCAGCTGCCCGCCCGGATAATGGCGGAAGCCCTTGAGGTGACCCGCGCTGTATTCCTCCGCATCGCGCACGTCGAAGCGATAGAGCGTGCGTGAGGCCTGCGCCTGCAACGCGGCGAGATCGTCCTGCGTGAGGCGGCGGACGCCGGCGCGATAAGCAACCTCGCGGGCATTGGCGTCGGCCGATGCGAACGGTCCAATGGCGCCGCGTTTCGCCGCGCCATGCTCGAGCGTGTGGCTTGCCAAGGTCCAGCCCATGGTGCCGTTGCGCAGCGCCACGACCTTGTTGGGCACGCCGGCATTGATCAGCGACTGCGTGCCGATGATCGAACGGGTGCGGCCGGCGCAATTGACCACGATGGTGGTCTCGGGATCGGGCGCGGCAGTCCCTGCGCGCAGCACCAGCTCGGCGCCGGGCACGCTGACCGAACCTGGAATGTTCATGGTGGTGTATTCGTCGAAGCGGCGCACATCGAGGATTTTGATGTTGGCGCCATCAGCAATCAGCGCGGCGACATCGTCCGCCGGCAATGACGGCGTGTGGCGGCGCGACTCCACCAGTTCGCCGAACGCCTTGGCGTAGGAGTTGACGTCTTGAAAGAGCTCATAGCCGGTATCGCGCCAGGCTTGCAGCCCGCCCGCCAGCGCGCGAACATTGCCGTAGCCGAGCTTTGCCAACGCTGCGGCCGCCGCCGGGACGAGCCCTTCGCCGTTGTCGTAGAGAACAACAGGCACATCCTTGCGCGGCAGCCGCAACCCGGCTTCGAGCGCGATCCGGTCGTAAGCCATGTTGGCCGCAAACAGCGGATGGGCGGTTGCGAACTCCGCCTCGTGCCTGACGTCGAGCAGCGCGATCTCGTCGCGCGCGAGCAAGGCGGTGCGGATTTGCTGTGGAGTCACGGTGGGAAGTGTGAACATGCGCGACCGGCCTTAGAAGCTCGTCATGCCCGGCCTTGTGCCGGGCATCCACGTCTTTCTTATGTCACATCAATAAAGACGTGGATGGCCGGGACAAGCCCGGCCATGACGAACAAAACTGAAATTTCAAAATTGTCGTCAGCGGCCAGTGTCGCGGACATAGGCTTCCGCGCGATCGACCAGGCGATCGTGTCAGCTCGCGCGCGATAGTGGTCTTGCCGGTCCCTGGAAGACCGCCAAAGACGATCAGCAGCGGCGAGCTCAGGCGCTGCGTCCGTGGCAGTGCTTGAACTTCTTGCCGCTGCCGCAGGGGCAATCCTCGTTGCGGCCGACCTTGCCCCAGGTCGCCGGGTTCTTCGGATCGCGCGCGACATCGCCGCCGTTCGCCGGGACCAGCGAGGCGTTGGCAAACGCCAGCTCGTCCTCGCCGGTATCGGGATTGAGCTTGTGCGCCTCCATCGGCGGCAAGGCAGGCGCCTGCTCTTCCGGCGGTACGATCTCCACCCGCATCAGCTGCGCGGTCACCGCCTCGCGCAGATGCGCGATCATGGCTTCGAACAGCGAGAACGCTTCGGATTTGTATTCCTGCAGCGGATCACGCTGGCCGTAGCCGCGGAGCCCGATCACCTGACGCAGATGGTCGAGCATGATCAGATGTTCGCGCCAGAGATGGTCGAGCGTCTGCAGCAGGATGGTCTTCTCGACGTAACGCATCACGTCGGGGCCCCATTGCGCGACCTTGGCCGCCATGTGCTCGTCGACCTTCTGCTCGATGCGCGTCAGCAATTCCTCGTCGGCGATGCCTTCCTCTTTGGCCCACTCATCGACCGGAAGCTCGATGCCGAGCACGCGGTTCAGCTCGTCCTTCAGCCCCGCGACGTCCCATTGCTCGGCATAGGCATGCTCCGGCACGTGCTTGACGACGACGTCGTCGACATAGGCGTGGCGCATGTCGGCCACCGTCTCGGCGACGCTGTCATCCTTCATCAGATCGATGCGCTGGTCGAAGATCACCTTGCGCTGGTCGTTCTGGACGTTGTCGAACTTCAGCAGGTTCTTGCGGATATCGAAGTTGCGCGCCTCGACCTTCTGCTGCGCCTTCTCCAGCGCCTTGTTGATCCAGGGATGGATGATGGCCTCGCCGTCCTTCAGGCCGAGACGCTGCAGCATGCTGTCGAGCCGGTCGGACCCGAAGATGCGCATCAGGTCGTCTTCCAGCGACAGGAAGAATTTCGAGCGCCCGGGATCGCCTTGCCGGCCGGAGCGGCCGCGCAGCTGGTTGTCGATGCGGCGGGATTCATGCCGCTCGGAGCCGATGATGTAGAGGCCGCCGGGCTTCTGCACCGTCCGCGCGGGCTTGGAGCCCTTGGCCGGCTCCAGCTCCACCGTCTCTTCGGCCTTCAGCACGATCTCGCGGAAGCGCTCGACGTCGGCCTTGATCCGCTCGATCTTCGCTGCTTTCTCGGCCTCGTCGGTGATTTGGGCCGTCTCCTGCGCGATGCGCATGTCGAGCGAGCCGCCGAGCTTGATGTCGGTGCCGCGGCCGGCCATGTTGGTCGCGATCGTGATCGCGCCGGGCACGCCGGCCTCGGCGACGATATAGGCTTCCTGCTCGTGGAAGCGCGCGTTCAGCACGGCAAACAGCTTCGACGGTTTGCCCGAGCGCGCGGCGGCATAAAGCTTCTCCATCGCGTTTTCGCTGCCGAATTCGATCTGCTTGTAGCCGTTCTTCTTCAGGTATTCCGCCAGCACCTCGGACTTCTCGATCGAGGCGGTGCCCACCAGCACCGGCTGGAAGCGCGAATTGGCGCGCTCGATCTCGGCCAGGATCGCGGCATACTTCTCACCCTGGGTGCGGTAGACCTCGTCGTCCTCGTCAAGACGCGCGACCATGACGTTGGTCGGGATCTCCACGACCTCGAGCTTGTAGATGTCGAACAGTTCGTCGGCTTCGGTCGCAGCCGTGCCGGTCATGCCGGCGAGCTTCTGGTACATCCGGAAATAATTCTGGAAGGTGATGGAAGCGAGCGTCTGGTTCTCCGGCTGCACCGGCTGATGCTCTTTCGCCTCCAGCGCCTGGTGCAGGCCTTCGGAATAGCGCCGGCCCGGCATCATGCGCCCGGTGAACTCGTCGATGATGATGACTTCGTCGTCGCGGACGATGTAGTCCTTGTCGCGGGTGAACAGTGTGTGCGCGCGCAGCGCCTGGTTGACGTGATGGACGACCGAGACGTTCTCGACGTCGTAGAGCGACTCGCCCTTGAGCTGGCCGGCGTCGCGCAGCAGGTTCTCGAGCTTCTCCATTCCGGCTTCGGTCAGCGTCACCGTGCGCTGCTTCTCGTCGACGTCGTAGTCGCTCTTGTCGAGCTGCGGAAAGAACGTGTCGATGGTGTTGTAGAAGTCCGAGCGGTCGTCGAGCGGACCGGAGATGATCAGCGGCGTGCGCGCCTCGTCGATCAGGATGGAGTTGACCTCGTCGACGATCGCATAGAAGTGGCCGCGCTGGACCATGTCCTCCAGCCGGTACTTCATGTTGTCGCGCAGATAGTCGAAGCCGTATTCGTTGTTGGTGCCGTAGGTGATGTCGCAAGCGTAGGCGAGCTTGCGCTCGGCATCGTCGAGGCCATGCACGATCACGCCGACGGAAAGACCGAGGAAGTTGTAGATCTGACCCATCCATTCGGAGTCGCGGCGGGCGAGATAATCGTTGACGGTGACGACGTGGACGCCCTTGCCGGCGAGCGCGTTGAGATAGACCGCAAGCGTTGCCACCAGCGTCTTGCCTTCGCCGGTCTTCATCTCGGCGATGTCGCCCTCATGCAGCACCATGCCGCCGATCAGCTGCACGTCGAAGTGGCGCTGGCCGAGCGTGCGCTTGGCGGCCTCGCGCACGGTGGCGAATGCAGGAACCAGGATGTCGTCGAGCGTCTTGCCGTCGGCGAGTTCTTTCCGGAATTCGTCGCTGCGCGCCTTCAGCGCCTCATCGGAGAGTTTTTCGAGCTCGCCCTCCAGCGCATTGATGGCGGCGACGCGGGGCTGATAGCCCTTGACCCGGCGGTCGTTGGGAGTGCCGAAAAGCTTGCGGGCGAGCGCGCCGATCATGCCGAATTCCTGTTCTCGCGAGGGGCTGCTTAAAGCCCTAAATCCATCTGCCGAATCGCTCGTATCAACTCACCGTGACGCGCCGGGTGCCATTCGAGCGCTCCGTGCAATCGTCAATGAGTGGGAAGTAAGCAATTCCGGGTTCAACGGCCAAAAACGATAGACAAAATAAGCGCTTCCGCCACCGAGCCGACGCCGCAGAGATATGGCCGGGTCAGGGCCTTGTCAACGGCGGTTGCGGGCAGATGGAGAGCGCGAAGCTGTCAGGGAATTCATCATTTTGCCAGAGTTTCGCGTTGCCAAGGCCATGCGATTGGGCGAGTGTCCGCCCGCAAAATCAGCCCTTCCCGAACATAAGGATTTTCCATGACGACCTCGTTTCCGGTAACGAAAACCGGCTTTGGCCTTGCCGCCGCGAGCTTTATTGCCCTCGCGCTGCTGGCGGCCCCCGCCCGGGCTGACGACAAGGTGCTGGCCAAGGTGAATGGCGCCGAAATCAAGCAGAGCGACGTTGCGATGGCCGAAGAGGAGCTGGCGCCTTCGCTCGCGCAGATGGACCCCGCCACCAAGGACGAAAACGTGCTGGCGTTCCTGATCGACATGAAGATCGTCGCCAAGGCCGCCGAGGACAAGAAGGTCGCCGACACCGAGGAATTCAAGAAGCGCTTTGCCTTCACCCGCAACCGCCTGTTGATGGACAGCCTGCTTGCCTCCGAAGGCAAGGCGGCGACCACCGACGCGGCGATGAAGCAGGTCTATGAGGATGCTTCCAAGCAGATCGCGGGCGAGCAGGAAGTGCACGCCCGCCACATCCTGGTCGAGACCGAGGATGAGGCCAAGGCGGTCAAGGCCGAACTCGACAAGGGCGCCGATTTCGCCGACCTCGCCAAGAAGAAGTCGAAGGATCCCGGCGCCTCCGATGGCGGCGACCTCGGCTTCTTCACCAAGGACCAGATGGTGCCGGAATTCTCGGCGGTCGCCTTCGCGCTCGAGCCTGGCAAGATCTCCGATCCCGTGAAGTCGCAGTTCGGCTGGCACATCATCAAGGTCGAGGAGAAGCGCAACCGCAAGCCGCCGGAGTTCGACCAGGTCAAGGCCCAGATCGAGACCTATGTGTCGCGCAAGGCGCAGGCCGATTATGTCGGCAAGCTGCGCGAGGCCGCCAAGATCGAGCGGATGGACAAGCCGGCGGAGACCGCGAAGTCCGATACCAAGCCGGCCGATCCGGCCAAGCCCGCCGACAGCAAGATGGCGCCTCCGGCGAAGAAGTAAATCGACTTCGCGCCCAGAGTTGAGTATTCAGGCGTGCATGCCCGGGCCAAAAGCCCGGGCATCCATGTCTTGAGCCCTCGTCTCGATAAGGCGCCTCCATGTCCACCTCCGTCTCCCCGCTTGCGCCGACCGACGTTCCCGCCATGCCCGAGATCGCGGGCGTGAAGCTTGCGACCGCCGCCGCAGGCATCCGCTACAAGGGCCGCACCGACGTGCTGCTGGCCGTGCTGGACGCGGGCACCGCGGTCGCCGGCGTCTTCACCAAATCCAAATGCCCGTCGGCGCCGGTGGAATGGTGCCGCGCCAAGCTCGGCCGCGGCAAGGCGCGCGCGCTGGTGGTCAATTCCGGCAACGCCAATGCCTTCACCGGCAAAACCGGCAAGCAGTCGACCGCGCTGACCGCACAGATCGCCGCGAAAGCCGTCGCTGCAGCCCGAACGAGGTATTTCTGGCTTCGACCGGCGTGATCGGCGAGCCGCTGGATGCGCGCAAATTCGACGGCGTGCTCGGTGATCTCGCCGCGACCGCCGCACCCAGCGACTGGATGGCGGCGGCGCGCGCCATCATGACCACCGACACTTTTCCGAAGGTCGCGACCGCGACGGTGAAACTCGGCAACGCCAAGGTCAGCATCAACGGCATGGCGAAAGGCGCCGGCATGATCATGCCCGACATGGCGACGATGCTGTCCTTCGTGTTCACGGATGCACCGATCGGCGCGAGCGCGCTGCAGTCGCTGCTCAAGAGCGGCGTCGAAGACACCTTCAACGCCGTCACCATCGATGGCGACACCTCGACATCGGACACGCTGATGGCGTTTGCCACGGGGGCCGCTGCCGCCCACGGCGCGCCAAAAATCAGCCGTGCCAACGATCCGCGCCTGAAGGCATTTACCAAGGCGCTGCACCAGGTGCTCGCCGATCTCAGCGAACAGGTGGCGCGCGACGGCGAAGGCGCGCGCAAGCTGGTCGAGGTTGTCGTCGAGGGCGCGACCACGAAGAACTCGGCGCGCAAGATCGCGATGTCGATCGCGAACTCGCCGCTGGTGAAGACCGCGATCGCCGGCGAGGACGCCAATTGGGGCCGCGTGGTGATGGCGGTCGGCAAGGCAGGCCAGCCCGCCAACCGCGACAAGCTGTCGATCTCGTTCAACGGCGTCCGCGTCGCCCACAAGGGCGCGCGCGATCCGTCCTATGACGAGGCGCAGGTGTCGGAGGCGATGAAGGCGCCAAAAGTCCAGATCAAGGTCGCGCTCGGTCTGGGCAAGGGCCGCGACCGCGTGCTGACCTGCGACCTCACCAAGGAATATGTCGCGATCAACGGCGACTACCGCTCGTGAGAGTTACGCCGTCATTGCGAGCGCAGCGAAGCAATCCAGACTATTTCCGCGGATGCGGTCTGGATTGCTTCGTCGCTTACGCTCCTCGCAATGACGAGTGAGGGGACAGGGTCATGTCCCCCCTCAAACTCACCCTCGTCGTGGCCTGCGCGCTTGTTGACGCCGACCGGCGCGTGCTGATCGCGCAGCGGCCGGAGGGCAAGACGCTCGCGGGCTTGTGGGAATTTCCCGGCGGCAAGGTCGAGCCCGGCGAACGGCCGGAGGCGACGCTGATCCGCGAATTGCACGAGGAGCTCGGCATCACCGTCGAGGAGCCGTGCCTTGCGCCGCTCACCTTCGCCAGCCACGCCTATGAAAGCTTTCATCTCTTGATGCCGCTCTATATCTGCCGGCGCTGGGAAGGCCAGGCGGTCGCGCGCGAGGGCCAGCAACTCGCCTGGGTGCGCGTGAACAAGTTGCGCGACTATCCGATGCCGCCGGCGGATTTGCCGCTGATCCCGCATCTGGAGGATTTGTTGTTGTAGGGGAAGCCTCATCTGAGGAGCGGCGCGGCCAAGCTTCGTCCGCTCGCACCTTCCCGATAGCGCGCCGCGTCTCGAAGGATGAGGCGCTCTCCTGCGACCTCATGGTTCGAGACGCGCTTCGCGCTCCTCACCATGAGGGGTCAGCGCTTCCCCCGCTTTACCGCCTCCTCCAGGCTCGCGGTCGCCGAGCCCGGCCGCAGCGGCTTGGGCTGGCTCGCATCCGGCGCCCAGGCCGACAGCCAGACGATATCGAAAGTCGCGCGGATGCGTCCGTCCGGATCGGCGAAGCGCTTCGCGTAAATCTGCACCATCCGCAGCATGGTCGCGCGGCGCGTCGGCGCGTGCCTCCGCTCCAACAAAATGTTCGTCGCGCCCATGCGTCGAGATCGTTCATCAGCACAAACGCGTTGTCATAACGCACCACCACGCGGTCGACATCGGTGACCGGTAGCGCCAGCCCCGCGCGCTGCAACAGCGCGCCGATGTCGCGCAGGTCGGCAAACGGCGCGACGCGCGGCGACACGCCGCCTTCGCATTCGGCCTCGGCCGCGGCAAAGCTTTGCCGCAGCTCAGTCAATGTGTCGCCGCCGATCAACGCCGCGAGCAACAGACCATCCGGCTTCAGCGCGCGGCGGATTTGCGCGAGCACGCCGGGCAGATCGTTGACGAACTGAAAGGCCAGGGCCGAGACCGCGAGATCGAGCGATGCCGGCGCCAATGGCAGGCTCTCGTCACCGGAGCCGATGTCGACATGTCGGACGTTAAGCCGCGGCAGCGACAGCCCCTCGCCCGGCGTCCAGATGTCGGCGGCCTCTGTGAATTCGCGATTCACCGCCGCAAGACGCTCCGCCATATCCTCACGCACGCGATCAAGCAGGAAGGTCGCCGGCCCGAGCTTTCCGGCGCGCGCCAGCCGCCGCGCCAAAAGCGCGCGGTCGAACAGGATGGGCGCGGTCGGGTTAGGGACCATCGCCGGTAGGTACGCTCCGAGCGAGAGGCTGGCAATTGCTCTCGTGTCCCGGGGCGATGCCGCGCGAAGCGCTGCATCCGGGGCACGAACGTGTTGAGCCAAAGGCAATCGCGCGCTAGCCTCGAATTGATGGAGGCCACCACCGCGACAACACCCTGGCGCCGCGCAATCCGCGCGTTCGGCGGCGCATGGACGCACACGGCGAAACTTGCGCTCGACATCGCGCTGCCGACCTTGTGCGTGTCCTGCCGCGAGCCGGTCGAGGGCGAAGGCGTCTGCGCGGAATGCTGGACCAAGCTGTCCTTCATCGAACCGCCCTACTGTCCGCGGCTCGGGATTCCCTTTGTCTACGATCCCGGCCCCGACATGCTGTCGATGGAAGCGATCGCCAACCCGCCGGCCTACACGCGGGCGCGCGCCGCGGTGCGCTACGACGAGATCGCGCGCACGCTGGTGCATGCGCTGAAATACCAGGACCGCACCGACCTTGCGCCCGCAATGGGCCGCTGGATGGCGCGCGCCGGGCGCGAACTGCTCGATGGCGGCGACATGCTGATCCCGGTGCCGCTGCACTGGCGCCGCGCCTGGGGCCGGCGCTTCAACCAGTCCGGAGCGCTCGCGCGCGCGATCGAGCGGCAGAGCGGGGTCATACTGCGCGGCGACCTGTTGCAGCGGGTGCGCGCCACCGAGCAGCAGGTCGGTCTGTCGCGCGCACAGCGGGCCAGCAATGTGCAGGGCGCATTCCAGCTCTCCGCCGAGGCGAAATCGGTAGTTCAGGGCCGCCGCGTGGTGCTGGTGGACGACGTCCTGACCACGGGCGCGACGCTGGACGCCTGCGCGCGGGCGCTGCTGCGGGCAAAAGCGTCACAGGTCGACGTGCTGGTGTTCGCCCGGGTTGTGGATACCCCCAAAACTCCCATATAATCAGCGCTTATTCGAGTGCCCAGGACTTTAGATCGGGCACTAGCAAAACCGAGCGCAAGATGTCTGCTGCCATCGAAATCTACACCCGTCCGGGCTGCGGCTATTGCAGCGCCGCCAAATCGCTGCTGACTCGCAAAAAGGCCGCTTTCACCGAATACGACAACGGCAAGGACCCGACGGTGCGCCAGCAGATGTACGATCGTGCCGGCGAAGGCGTGACCTTCCCGCAGATCTTTATCGGCGGAGTCCTGATCGGCGGCTGCGACGAACTTTATGCGCTCGACCGCGAAGGCAAGCTCGACGGGATGCTGTCGGGAGAAAAGGCCGCTTCATGAGCGACGGCAACACTTTCACCGCGGCGATGGTGCAGATGCGCACCGGCCTCTTGCCGGGACCAAGCCTCGAGCAGGGCACGGCGCTGATCCGCGAGGCGGCCAAGCAGGGCGCCGATTACGTGCAGACGCCCGAAGTCAGCAACATGATGCAGCTGAATCGCAAGGCGCTGTTCGAGCACCTTGCGACCGAAGAGGACGACGTCTCGCTGAAGGCCTACCGCGCGCTCGCGAAGGAGCTGAAGATCCATCTGCACGTCGGCTCGCTGGCGCTGCGCTTCTCGCCGGAGAAGGCCGTCAACCGCGGCTTCCTGATCGGACCCGACGGCAACATTCTCGCCTGCTACGACAAGATCCATATGTTCGACATCGATCTGCCCGGCGGCGAGAGCTATCGCGAGTCCGCCAACTACCAGCCGGGCGAGAGCGCCGTGATTTCCGACCTGCCCTGGGGCCGCATCGGGCTCACCATCTGCTACGATTTGCGCTTCCCCGCGCTTTATCGCGCGCTGGCCGAGAGCGGCGCCATATTCCTCACGGTGCCGTCCGCTTTTACCCGCAAGACCGGCGAGGCGCATTGGCATGTGCTGCTGCGCGCCCGCGCCATCGAAACCGGCTGCTTCGTGTTCGCCGCAGCGCAGGCGGGGCTGCATGAGAACAAGCGCGAGACCTACGGTCATTCGCTGATCGTGGCGCCCTGGGGCGAAATCCTCGCCGAGGGCGGCGTCGAGCCCGGCGTATTCCTGGCCCAGATCGATCCGTCGAAGGTCGACGCGGCGCGCAAGTCGGTGCCGTCGCTGCAGCATGGGCGGCGCTTCTCGGTGGCCGATCCCAAAGCCGGCCCCGAGCACCTGCATCTGGTGCGGGGATCGGCATGATCCGATACACGCTCCGCTGCGAACGCGAGCACACGTTCGAAAGCTGGTTCCAGAATTCGGCGGCCTACGATTCGCAAGCGAAGCGCAAGCTCGTCAGCTGCCCGGTCTGCGACTCCGTCAAGGTCGAGAAGGCGATCATGGCGCCGCGCATCGTCGGCAAGAAGGGCCGCGAGCGGGCCGAGCCCGTGCCCGCACCTGCTGCTCCGTCGGCCGAAGCGCCCGTGGCCGCGGGATCGACGCCGCTGCTGATGGCGCAGGAGCGCGAGCTGCGCGCGAAGATCAAGGAATTGCGCGACCACATCGTCAAGAATGCCGACAATGTCGGCGAGAAATTCCCCAACGAAGCGCGCAAGATGCATTACGGCGAGATCGAGCATCGGCCGATCTATGGCGAGGCGAGCCCGGAGGAAGCCAAGTCGCTGATCGATGAAGGCGTCGAGGTCTCGCCGCTGCCGGTGCTGCCCGACGATCGCAATTGACGCGGAGCGTACCGAAGCCTCTCCTCGTCATTGCGAGGAGCGCAGCGACGAAGCAATCCAGACTATTTCCACGGTAAGATTCTGGATTGCTTCGCGGAGCCTGTCATCGGGCCGGCCCATTCGCGCGGACCCGTTGGCTCGCAATGACGAGACGAGAGAGCGGATGTCCCCCTTCACTCTAAATTCCTGGCAGCTCTGGGCGGTCCTCTCCGCCATCTTCGCGGCGCTGACCGCGATCTTCGCCAAGGTCGGCGTCGAAGGCATCAACTCCGATCTCGCCACCCTGATCCGTACCGTGGTCGTGCTGGTGACGCTGTCGCTGATCCTGTTCGCGACCGGGCAGTTCAGCCAGCCCGGGCCGATCGCAGCGAAAAGCTGGCTGTTCTTGCTGCTCTCCGGGCTTGGCACCGGCGCATCCTGGCTCTGTTACTTTCGCGCGCTGAAACTCGGTCCGGCGACGCTGGTGGCGCCGATCGACAAACTGAGCGTGGTGCTGGTGGCGCTGTTCGGCGTGACGTTTCTGGGCGAGCGGCCGTCATGGAACGGCTGGCTCGGGATCGCGCTGATCGCGACAGGTGCGGTGTTGATCGCGATCAAAGGTTAAACGGCCACCAGCAGCGCGACGCCGACCACGATCAACGCGATGCCTGAGAGTTCACGCGCCGACAGCGGCTGCTTGAACGAGTAATACGCCACGGCCTGCGCGAACAGCACCTCGACCAGCGCCAGCGTGCGCACATTGGCAGCGGCCGTGAGCGCGAACGACAAAAACCAGAACTGCGAGGCGAACGCGCCCATGAAGCCCGCCAGCATCGAGGGTTTCCACAGACCGAGAATCTTTGTCAGAATGTCCGGCGCGCGCCACAGCAGATAGATCGTCAGCACCACCGTCTGCGCGAACAGCCCCCACACCAGCGTATAGGACGCCGCGGTGACGAAGCTGACGCCCGGCACGGTGAGGATGGCGCCGCGATAGCCGATCGCCGACAGTGCAAACGCCGCCGCCGAAACCAGGCCGATGATGGTTGGGCGGACCTCGGCAAAGCCTTTCTCGGCGCCGGGGCGCAACGCGGTGATGACGACGCCGACGGTCGCGATCAGGATTGCGATCACCTTGAGCCAGGTGAGATGATCGCCGAGGAAGACGAAGCCGAAGATCGCGGTCTGGATCGCCTCGGTCTTCAGATACGCAGTGGTCACCACGAAGGAGCGGTCGTTCATGGCGACCAGCATCAGCCCGGTGGCGATGATCTGGCTCAGCGCGCCGAGCAGCAGCCACGGCCAGAACACTGGCGTCGGCCACGGCACATGATCGCCGGAGGCGAGCCACACCACGACGAAGAAGATCACCGAAAAGGGAAATCCGAACAGGAAGCGGATGTTGGTCGCGCCCCAGGTGCCGAGCGGCTTGGTGAGCGAACGCTGCATGGCGTTGCGCGCGACCTGGCCGAGCGCGGCGACGATGGTGAAGGGAATCCAGAGTGAGGCGACGGAGAGCATGGGGGTCCGGCTGAAATGGCGCGCCACCTGCCGAACGCAGCCCGCGCGGTCAACGGTCACGCTGCATGACAGTATTGCGGTCTGCTCCCTCTCCCCGTTCCTACGGGGAGAGGGTTGGGGTGAGGGGCTGTTACCAAGAGCGCAGTGCTCGGTGAGTCCCCCTCACCCGCATCGCTTCGCGATGCGACCTCTCCCCGCACGCGGGGAGAGGTGAAGAGTCACACCATCTCCTCGGCGAGCACCATGTAGTTCACGTCGACATCCGACGACAAACTCCATCGGTCGGCGAAGGGGCTGTAGACCACGCCGGCCTGCTCGGTGATGGCCAGGCGGTTGTCGAGCAGAACTTTCGCGAGCTCGTCGGGCGTGACGAACTTGTCCCATTGATGGGTGCCGCGCGGCAGCCAGCGCAACACATACTCCGCACCGACGATCGCGAGCGCGAAACTCTTCCAGTTGCGATTGATCGTCGAGACCACCATCAAGCCACCGGGTTTCAGCATCGCCGCACAGCGGGCGATGAAGGCGCCGATGTCGGTGACGTGCTCGACCACCTCCATCGCGAGCACGATGTCGAAGCGCTCGCGCACGTCCATCTCTTCGATCGTCGTGCAGCGATAGTCGATCGAGAGGTGCCCCTTTTCGGCATGCAGTTTTGCGGCGGCGATATTGGAGGCCGACGGGTCGACGCCGATCACCTGCGCACCTAGGCGCGTCAGCGGCTCACAGAGCAGCCCGGCGCCGCAGCCGATATCGAGAACGCGCAAACCGGAAAGGCAACTGAGGCTTCTGACATTGCGGTCGAACTTGCGCGCGGCCGCGTCGCGAATGTAGGTGAGCCGCAGCGGATTGATCTTGTGCAGCGGCGCCATCTTGCCTGTCGGATCCCACCATTCCTGCGACAGTTTCGAGAATTTTTCGATCTCGGCGGGATCGACGGTCGTAGCGCGCGGGGTCGTGGCCATGGGTGGCTACCGCACGGTAATGTGGCTGCGGAAATCGAGCGGCGCGGCGATGGTCTTGATCGTCTCGGTACCCTCGCCCACCCCGTTGATCGTGACATTCCCATAATTGAGGATGCGTCCCATGATGCTCTGGTTGACGTCGACGCTCTCGACCTTGTCCAGCGCCATCTCGAAGGTGCGCCGCTTGATGAAGCCGGTCTTGTGGACGACGCGCATGTTGGTGACGTCAGTCTCGGTGGTCCAGCGGTGGAACCAGGCCTTCAGGGTCAGGTAGAGCGCCACGATGGCGGCGACTGCCGCGCAGGCCCAGCAGAACAGCGTGAGAGCCGGAACCATCACCAGCCAGGACACCACCAGCAGGATCGCCACCACGATCCAGACCCCGATCGCCGGCAGGTAGAACATCCAGTGCGCGTTGGTGGAATACAGCACCTTTTCGCCGGGCTGCAGGATCTCGTCGATATAACGCCCCATACGCTCGCCTCACCTCTCCGCAACTACCCGCAACAAGCCCTTAACATGGCTGGAACCCGCTTGCCCCGGGCCGCATCGCTATGTATACGCGCGTTTCGGCCCGCGCGCCCCGACTTTCGCGCAGGGCACATGAGCTTATCCTCGTTGAAGGGCTTTTGCGCGTCGTCATGGGCCGCCTCGTGATGAAATTCGGCGGGACATCCGTCGCCAATATCGACCGTATCCGCAACGTCGCGCGCCATGTGAAGCGCGAGGTCGACGCCGGACACGACGTCGCGGTCGTGGTGTCGGCGATGGCCGGCAAGACCAACGAGCTGGTGGCCTGGTGCAGCGAGGCCTCCGCGATGCATGACGCGCGCGAATATGACGCAGTGGTCGCCTCCGGCGAGCAGGTCACCTCGGGGCTGCTCGCGATCGTGCTGCAGGGCATGGGCATACAGGCGCGCTCCTGGCAGGGCTGGCAGATCCCGATCAAGACCAGCGACGCGCACGCTTCCGCGCGCATCCTGGAGATCGACGGCGCCGAGCTGATCCACCGTTTCAAGGACCGCAAGGAGGTCGCCGTCATCGCCGGCTTCCAGGGCATCAACCCGCAGACCGGCCGCATCACCACGCTCGGCCGCGGCGGCTCCGACACCTCGGCGGTGGCGATCGCGGCCGCGATCCATGCCGACCGCTGCGATATCTATACCGATGTCGATGGCGTCTACACGACGGACCCGCGCGTGGTGCCGAAGGCGCGCCGGCTCGACAAGATCGCGTTCGAGGACATGCTGGAATTGGCCTCGCAAGGCGCCAAGGTGCTGCAGGTGCGCTCGGTGGAACTCGGCATGACCCAGAGCATGCCGATCTTCGTCCGCTCCAGCTTCGACAAGCCTGAGGATATCGACCCGCATGCCAACCAGCCGCCGGGCACGCTGATCTGCAGCGAGGAGGAAATCATGGAAAGCCACGTCGTCACGGGCATCGCCTTCTCCAAGGACGAGGCGCAGATTTCGGTGCGCCAGATCGAGGACAAGCCGGGGGTCGCCGCTTCGATCTTCGGGCCGCTCGCCGATGCCAACATCAATGTCGACATGATCGTGCAGAACGTCTCCGAGGACGGCAAGACCACCGACCTCACCTTCACGGTGCCGGCCTCCGACTACAAGCGCGCGCATGACACCATCACGACGTCGAAGGGAAAGATCGGCTATAAGCGGATCGACAGCGCGACCGACGTCGCCAAGGTCAGTGTGATCGGCAGCGGCATGCGCAGCCATGCCGGTGTCGCCGCCAAGGCGTTTTCGGCGCTGGCCGCGCGCAACATCAACATCCGCGCCATCACCACTTCCGAGATCAAATTCTCGGTCCTGATCGACGCGGCCTATACGGAACTGGCCGTGCGCACGCTGCACACGCTCTACGGGCTCGACCAGGCGTAGAAAAAGCTTCTCTTAGCTGTCGCAGCATCACAACTTGGCGGACAGCACAGGGCTGGCAGGCCTTTTGCTTGGCAAAGCAAGCCTCGATTCGCTATACGGCGGATGAAAGACCGCACGGCGCGCCGAATGACTAAAATTGTTGTTTTTTCGGAGTTTGGCGCCATCCCGCGGCATGGCGCCGGCTCGGCTTTTGGGGAGGGGATAGCAAGGTATGCGAAGCGCGTCGGGCGGCCCCCGCGTCCTGTTGAGACGGCTTCGCGAAACCATGGCGGAGCAGGTCTCGGCCCAGGAGCGGCTGGACAAGATCGTGGTGTTGATCGCGGCCAATATGGTGGCCGAGGTCTGCTCGGTCTATGTGCTGCGCGTCGATAACACCCTCGAGCTCTACGCCACCGAAGGCCTCAACCGCGACGCCGTGCACCGCACCGTGCTGAGCGCGCATGAGGGCCTGGTCGGCCTCGTCTCCAGCGAAGCCTCGGCGCTCAATCTGAACGACGCGCAAAGCCACCCGGCCTTCTCCTACCGCCCGGAGACCGGCGAGGAAATCTACCACTCCTTCCTCGGCGTGCCGATCCTGCGCGCCGGCAACACGCTCGGCGTGCTCGTGGTGCAGAACCGCGCCAAGCGCACCTATGTCGAGGAAGAGGTCGAGGCGCTGCAGACCACCGCGATGGTGCTCGCCGAGATGATCGCCTCGGGCGAGCTCTCCGCGCTGGCGCAGCCCGGGCTGGAGCCTGCCGCGCGGCACTCCGTGCAGAAGACCGGCGCGATCCTGTCCGACGGCATCGCGCTCGGCCATGTCGTGCTGCACGAGCCGCGCGTGGTCATCAAGGATTACATCGCCGAGGATCTGCCCAAGGAAATCAAGCGGCTGGACCTGGCATTGACCAAGCTGCGCGCCGATCTCGACCGCATGCTGGAGCGCGGCGACGTCGCCGATGGCGGCGAGCACCGCGACGTGCTGGAAGCCTACCGCATGTTCGCCAACGACCAGGGCTGGTCGCACAAGCTGCATGAGGCGGTCGCCACCGGCCTCACCGCGGAGGCCGCGGTCGAGCGCGTGCAGTCCGACACCCGCGCGCGCATGCTGCGCTCGACCGATCCTTATCTGCGCGATCGCCTGCACGATCTGGAAGACCTCGGTTTCCGCCTGATGCGCCAGCTCGTCGGCCAGGACCACGCGCCGTCGCGCGAGCATCTGCCCGACAATGCGATCCTGATCGCGCGCGCGATGGGCCCGGCGGCGCTGCTCGACTACGACCGCAAGCGCCTGCGCGGCCTCGTGCTGGAGGAAGGCACCGCCAATTCTCACGTCTCCATCGTGGCGCGCGCGCTCGGCATTCCCGCAGTCGGCGAAATCCCGAACGCGCCCGGCATCGCCGATCCCGGCGACGCCATCATCGTCGACGGCACCACGGGCGATATCTATGTGCGCCCGTCGCAGGAGATCGAATCGGCTTTTGCCGAGCGCGTGCGATTCCGCGCACGGCGGCAGGCGCAATATCAGGCATTGCGCGAGAAACCCTGCGTCACCAAGGACGGCCAGAAGGTCGAACTGATGATCAATGCGGGGCTCGCCATCGACCTGCCGCATATCGACGAGACCGGCAGCGCCGGCATCGGCCTGTTCCGCACCGAATTGCAGTTCATGGTCTCTCCGAGCCTGCCGCGCTCGAGCGATCAGCTTGCGCTCTATCGCACCGTGCTCGATGCCGCCGGCCACAAGCCCGTCACCTTCCGCACGCTCGATATCGGCGGCGACAAGGCACTGCCGTATCTCGAGACGGTGATCGAGGAAAACCCGGCGCTCGGCTGGCGCGCGATCCGGCTCGGGCTGGACCGGCCGGGCCTGCTGCGCGGCCAGATTCGCGCGCTGCTGCGGGCCGGCGGCGGCCGCGCGCTGCGCATCATGTTCCCGATGATCTCGGATATCGCCGAGTTCGACGCGGCCAAAGCCATCGTCGAGCGCGAGCTGACCTATCTGCGCCAGCATGGCCATGCGCTGCCGGAGCGCATCGACATCGGCACCATGGTCGAGGTGCCGGCGCTGCTCTATCAGATGGACGAGCTTCTGAAGAAGGTCGACTTCGTGTCGGTCGGCTCCAACGACCTGTTCCAGTTCCTGTTCGCGGTCGACCGCGGCAACGCCAAGGTCTCCGAGCGCTTCGACACGCTGTCGGCGCCGATCCTGCGCGCTTTGCGCGACATCGTGCGCAAGGCCGATGCGGCGAAGAAATCCGCCTCGCTCTGCGGCGAGATGGCGTCAAAGCCGATCGGCGCGCTGGTGCTGGTCGCGCTCGGCTATCGCTCGCTCTCGCTGTCGGCGACCGCGCACGGCCCCGTCAAGGCGTTGATTCTCGACCTCGACGCCAAGAAGGCGGAGGCGATGATCAATCCGCTGCTGGACGCGCCCGCCGGCAGCGTGTCGATCCGCGAGAAGCTGACGAAATTCGCGGAAGCCGAGGGCCTGACGTTGTAGCGAGGCTGTTGTCACGGTCCGCTCCGCTTCCCATTTCTTTCGAGATTTCATCGATGTCCGCCCTCCCCGAAGCCAAACTCGACGTTCTGCTGGCGCACCACGCCTCGCTGGAATCCCAGGTGCTCGGCCAGCTCTCGTCCGAGAAATATGTGCAGATCACGCGGGAGCTGTCCGAGCTCAATCCGCTGATCGAGGCGGTCAAGGCCTATCGGGCGGCGGTCAAAGAGCTTGCCGACACCGAAGCCTTGATCGCCGATCCCGCAACGGATGCGGAGATGCGCTCCATGGCCGAGGCCGAGCGCGACACGCTTGCCGCACGGCGGGAGGAGCTCGCGCAGGAAATCCGCGTCGCGCTGTTGCCCAAGGATGCCATGGACGACCGCAACGTCGTGCTGGAAATCCGCGCCGGCACCGGCGGCGACGAGGCCTCGCTGTTCGCCGGCGACCTGTTCCGGATGTATGAGCGCTTCGCCAATTTGCAGGGCTGGAAGGTCGAGGTGATCTCGGCAAGCGAAGGCACTGTCGGCGGCTACAAGGAAATCATCGCCGAGGTGAAGGGCCGCGGCGCATTCGCGAAATTGAAATTCGAATCCGGCGTGCATCGGGTGCAGCGGGTGCCCGACACCGAGACGCAGGGCCGCATCCACACCTCGGCCGCAACCGTCGCGGTGCTGCCGGAGGTCGAGGAAGTCGACGTCGATATCAAGAACGACGATTTGCGGATCGAGACCATGCGCGCGCAGGGCGCCGGCGGCCAGCACGTCAACAAGACGGAATCGGCGATCCGTATCACCCACATCCCGACCGGGATCGTGGTCATGATGCAGGACAGCCGCTCGCAGCACAAGAATCGCGCGTCCGCCATGAACATCCTGCGCTCGCGCATCTATGACGCCGAGCGCCAGCGCATCGACGCAGTGCGCTCGGCTGACCGCAAGGAAAAAGTCGGCTCCGGCGACCGCTCCGAGCGCATCCGCACCTACAATTTCCCGCAAGGGCGCGTCACCGATCACCGCATCAACCTGACGCTCTACAAATTGCCGCAGGTGATCGCGGGCGAAGCGCTGGGCGAGTTGATCGACGCGCTGACCACCGAGCATCAGGCGGCGCAGCTCGCAGCCCAGGGTGCGGCGGCGTGACAGCAAGCGTAACGCTTGCCGGCCAAACCATCGACGCCGCGCGGCGCGGGCTCACCGCGCGCTTTGCCTCCGCAAGCATCGACTCCGCCGAGCTCGATGCACGCACGCTGATCGGCGCGGCGCTGAACCTCGATCTCACCGGCCTGATCGCATCGAGCGCGCGAACGCTCACCGCAAGCGAAGCCACGCGCCTGGAAGAGTTCGCACGGCGCCGTCTCGCCGGCGAACCGGTCGCGCGCATCATCGGCGAAAAGGAGTTCTGGGGCCTGCCGCTGAAACTCTCCGCCGCCACGCTGGTGCCGCGACCCGACACCGAGACGGTGGTCGAGCGCGCGCTGGAAATCCTGCGCGCCGAAAATGCAATCAACCGCGCGCTGCGCATCGCCGATCTCGGCACCGGCTCGGGCGCGATTCTGCTTGCACTGTTATCGGAGTTGCCTGACGCGGAAGGAATCGGCACCGACATCAGCGCGGAAGCCCTCGACACGGCGCAAGCGAACGCCGCGCAACTCAACCTCGCAGATCGCGCGAGCTTCATCCGCTGCAATTACGCAACCGGCCTCTCGGGCCGCTTCGATCTCATCGTGTCGAACCCGCCCTACATTCGCTCTGCGGAAATCGCGGGTCTCACTCCCGAAGTGCGCGACCATGACCCCGCCCTCGCGCTCGATGGCGGAGCGGATGGACTTGCCGCCTATCGCGCGCTGATCCCCCAAAGCGCCCCCCTGCTGGTTTCCGGCGGTGCACTGATCGTGGAGGCCGGCCAGGGCCAAAGCGGGCCAATTGAAACTTTAATGACGGGTGCGGGGTTAACGGTGGACAGCCGGCCAAAACCCGACCTGGCGGGCATTTTCCGAGCCGTTACGGGGCGAAAAATGCCCTCCTAAAGCCCTATTGGAACGCAAAAACCTCTTGGAATATCCGTTGGGAGCGACTACGTTCCGCTCACAACATCGGTGCAGGACCCCGGCATAAAGTGGGTCGGAGCAGCGGTTCTCGAAAGCGAGAGCCACGCCGGTTAAAAGGTTCCAAAACGCTGGTCGAATGGAGCGCGATGGCTGTTTGAGCTGCGCTGCTCATGACCGCAAAGCGAACGAAAGCCTGATTTGCGCTTGAAGACTTACGCAAGAAAACTGGGCTGAATTGAACAGGTTCGCCGGCATCGTGCTGGCGGGTGGGGAACGCGTTTTTGTTGAGCGCGACGGTCGACCGCATCGGCAATTGCTGTGACAGCACCGAAATCGGTGCGCGTGAGGGCGTGGCTCCTCTGTTCCCAACGGACTTTCGTTTTGGTGCGTCTAACTTCAGGGCTGGAATAAAAGGCAGGACATGAGAAACGGTCAGAACAACAAGCGGATGCGCAACCGTAACAATAACAACCATAACAATAATAATAATAATCGGCGCGGCCAGAATCCGATGACGCGGGTGTTCGAATCGAACGGCCCCGACATCAAGATCCGCGGCACTGCATCCCACATCGCGGAGAAATATCTGCAGCTCGCGCGCGATGCCCGTTCCTCCGGCGACCCGGTCGCTGCCGAGAGCTACTACCAGCACGCCGAGCATTATTTCCGCCTGATCGCGGCCGCCCAGGAACAGTTCCGCCAGAGCCAGCCGCAGCATCTGCAGCAGCCGCAGCGCCCCGACGATGTGATGGGCAACGAGGACGGTGAGGACGACGGCGAGAATTTCTCGAGCTTCGGCCAGGAGCCCGGCTTCGTGCCGCAGCAGCAGCAGCCCTACGTGCGCGACAACGGCCAGCAGCCGCGCGAAGGCCAGCCCTTTATGCGGGACCAGCAGCAACAGCCGCGCGAACAACGTGAGCACCGTCAGCAGCCGCAGTATCAACCGCAACCGCAGCCCGTGGTCGCGGATAATGCCAGCGTCGATCGCCTGCCCTCCTTCATCACCGGACCGCAGCCGCAGATCAACGGCGGCGGAGGCGGCTATGAAGGCAACGGCGGCGGCGATCGTTTCCCGCGCCGCCGGCGTCGGCCGCATGGCGGACCGCGGCCCGAAGGCGCGCCGCCTGCGCCGCAGGGCGACGATTCCAATCCCGGCAACGAGTAGCGACTACTCGATCCCCGAATTCGGCTTCACCCTCCCTCAACGGGGAGGGTGAAAAATTTTCAGCCCCTTGTCGCCGTCGATGACGGCACCAGCACGGGCTCCAGCGTCGGGATCAGCCGCGTGCGTTCCCGCTTGGCAGGGATCGCGCGATAGACCTGCTTGGTCGCTTCCACGATATGCACGCCGGCGAACGGCAGCGACAGCGCCGCGCCCATGCGCTCCCATGCCAGCGCCGAGCGCAGGAACCAGCCGCCGGCGAACGGCGGCATGAACAGCGCCTCGCCCCATGACGCCGGCGTGAACCAGGTCTGCCGCAGCAACTGCGTGATCTGCGAACGCGAATAGGGCCGGCCGTGGCCGAACGGCGTGGTGTCGGTGCGGGTCCACACGCCGCGCCGGTTGGGGATCACCGCGATCATCCGTCCCGACGGCGCCAGCACCCGCCACACCTCGCGCAACAACCCTTCCGGATCGTCGGACATTTCCAGCGCATGCACCAGCAGCACACGGTCCACGGCTGAATCCGGCAGCGGCATGGAGAACTCGTCGACCAGGGTCGCCAACGTCGGCCGCGCGGTCGGCCATTTCAGGACGCCCTGGGCCGCCGGCATGAAAGCGATGCAGCGCTCGGAATCTTCACGAAAAAGTCCGAGATAGGGCGTCGGATAGCCGACGCCGAGGACGCGTTGGCCCTGCGCATCGGGCCAGCGCTCCCGGATGCCGCGATTGATCAATTGCCGCGCCACGATGCCGAGGCGCTGCGAATAGAAATCACGGAGATCGATGACGTCGATGCTCATGACAGTAATCTAACACGCTCCCATGGGGCGCCCGCGTGGATTATTGCGTTGCCCGATCAACGTTAACGCCATATCTCTCAAGGAACTGCCCGCAAAATCCGCTGGAGACGTCATGGCCGCCGATATCAGAACCTTCACCTGCCTGAACGACAATTTCGGTTATTTGATCCACGACCCCGCCACCAAGGCGACCGCCTCGATCGACGCGCCGGAACCCGGCCCGATCATCAAGGCGCTGGAGCGCGAGGGCTGGAAGCTCACCGACATCCTGATCACCCATCATCATGGCGACCATGTCGGCGGCGTCGCCGAGCTCAAGCAGAAATATGGCTGCCGTGTCGTCGCTCCGCACGACAAGAAAGCGAAGATCGCCGATGTCGACCAGCGCGTCGGCAATGGCGATGTGGTCAAGGTCGGCAGTCTGCTGGCGCGCGTGCTGGAGACGCCGGGCCACACGCTCGACCATATCTCCTACGTGTTCGACACCGAGAAAGCGCTGTTTGCCGCCGACACGCTGTTCTCGATCGGCTGCGGCCGCGTGTTCGAGGGCGATTATCCCATGATGTGGGAGTCGCTGTTGAAGCTGCGCGCCCTGCCCGACGACTTCAAGCTCTATTGCGGTCATGAGTACACCGCCTCCAACGTCAAGTTCGCATTGACCGTCGATGGCGACAATCCGGCACTGAAGGTGCGCGCCGAGGAAGTGACGCGGTTGCGTGGCGAGAACAAGCCGACCATCCCCTCGCTGCTTGGCGAGGAGAAGAAGGCCAATGTGTTCCTGCGCGCCGACGATCCCGCCGTGGCGCAGAAGCTGCACATGAAGGGCGCCGGTCCCGCCGAAGTGTTCGGCGAGCTGCGCGAACGCAAGAACAAGTCCTGATGCTGTCCGCCGCCGACATCATCGCGCGTCTCGAGCTCCGCCCGCATCCGGAGGGCGGCTATTATCGCGAGACGTTCCGCGACAAGCGGGTCGACGAGAATGGCCGCGCGCACGCGACGGCGATCTATTACCTGCTGGCGCGCGGCGACCGCTCGCATTGGCATCGCGTCGATGCGGTCGAGGTCTGGCACTATTACGCGGGTGCGCCGCTGAAGCTGCAGATCGCCCATGAGGGCTGCAAGTCGCACACGGTGACGCTCGGACCCGATCTCGCCGCCGGCGAGCGGCCGCAAGGAATCGTCCCGGCGGGCGCCTGGCAATCCGCCGAGTCGACCGGCGACTGGACGCTGGTCGGCTGCACCGTCGCGCCGGGATTCGAGTTTGCAGGCTTCGAGATGGCGCCGAAGGATTTCGTGCCGGCGAGCTAGCGTTTCCACACCATATCTTTCGCCGCGATCAATCCACCGCCGGCGATCAGCACCGCGGCCAGCGCGATGTTGGCGCTGGCCTTGGCGAAACCCGCAAAAATCAGGAACGCGGTCGAGAGCAGCGGCGTGGCATAGGAGGCCGCGCCGAGCACGCGGATGTCGCCGCGTTTCATGCCGATGTCCCAGGCGTAGAACGCCGCGCCCACCGGCCCGACACCGAGGGCTGCGATGGCGGCCCATTGCAGCGCCGTCTCCGGCCACACGGTCGTCTCAACCAAACCATGCACGAGCACGGCAAGCAGCGCGGTCACCGCACAGAAGCCCGCGACCGCATCGGTCGGGACCGATTTGAGCCGGCGCGACAGCACCGAATAGGTCGACCAGACGAAGGCCGCGACAAAGGCCGCGATCAGGCCGGGAATCTGTCCTGCGGAGAAGCTGGCATTGCCGGCGAACAGCAGCACCGTGCCTGCAAGTCCCAGCATCGCGCCGATGATGTGATGCATCGCGAGCCGCTCGCCCGGCAACAGCGACGAGAACAGCACGATCAGCAGCGGCCAGAGATAATTCAGAAGCCCCGCTTCGGCCGGCGGGGCGAAACGCAGCGCCAGGAAATACAGCGCATGATAGCCGAACAGTCCGCCGACGCCGACGATCCAGGCGATCGGCGGCTGGCGCAGCGTCGTGGCGGCATCGGCGCGGCCGATCCAGGTCAGCGCGCAGGTCGCGGCACCAATCGCAAATGTCATGGCCGCAAGCTGAAAGGCCGGAATCTTGCCGGTCGCAACCGTCATGACCGCCAGCAGCGACCACATCAGGATCGCGGTCAGTCCGATCAAGGTCGCGGTGCGGGGAGTCATCGAGCCAGCCATCTATCTTCGTCATGGCCGGGCATAGCCGTTCGAAGAACGGCGTCGCTTCCGCTCGCCTATGTCCCGGCCATCCACGTCTTGGGTTTCGATGAGGTTGTAAAGACGTGGATGCCCGGCACAAGGCCGGGCATGACGACGTTATTTGTTGCGGCGTGCCGCGGTCACATCACACCATGTACTGGCCGCCATTGATCGAGAATGTCGAGCCGGTGATCGCGCCGGCCTCGTCGGCTGCGAGGAACACGACGGTCCGTGCAATCTCCTCGGGTTCGCCAAGCCGATTGATGGGGATCTGCGGCAGGATGTTTTTCTCCAGCACGTCCTTCGGCACCGCCTGCACCATCTCGGTGTTGATGTAGCCCGGGCAGATCACGTTGACGGTGATGCCACCCCTGGCATTCTCCAGCGCGAGCGCCTTGGTGAAGCCGATGTCGCCGGCCTTGGCCGCGGAATAGTTGACCTGACCGAACTGGCCCTTCTGGCCGTTGATCGAGGAGATGTTGATGATGCGACCGAACTTGCGGGCGCGCATGCCCTCGATGATGGGCCGCGTCATGTTGAACAGCGAGCCGAGATTGGTGTTGATGACCGCACTCCACTGCTCCAGCGTCATCTTGTGGAAGGCGCCGTCCTTGGTGATGCCGGCATTGTTGACGAGAACATCGACCGGACCGATGTCAGCCTCGACCTTCTTGATTCCGGCTGTGCAGGCGTCGAACGACGCGACGTCCCACTTGTAGACGGGTATGCCGGTCTCCGACTTGAACTTCTCCGCCGCCGCGTCATTGCCCGCATAGCTTGCCGCGACCTTGTAGCCCGCCGTCTTCAACGCCTTGCTGATCGCAGCGCCAATGCCGCGCGTACCGCCCGTCACCAATGCAACACGTGCCATCTGTGTCTCCTCCTTGGTCGTCTTTTAAGCCGGAATTTCTCCGGTCTTTTAACAACGCTTCCGATGGAAAACGTTCTGATTTATGTTTTGCGCATGATCTTGTCGGAAAACCGGTGCCCACTTTTCCGGATCATGCGCTAGATAAAAATGCCCGGCGCGAGACCGGGCATTTTCTTATTACCAGCTTGCGATGCAGCCGACAGATGAAGTTTTCATCACTCAACGCACCTTGCTGACAATTCTCAGTCGCGGGCGATGCACATCGCAATGCCCATGCCGCCGCCGATGCAGAGCGTGGCGAGGCCTTTCTTGGAATTGCGTTTCTGCATCTCGTGCAGCAGCGTGACCAGCACGCGTGCGCCGGAGGCGCCGACCGGATGGCCGATCGCGATCGCGCCGCCATTGACGTTGACCTTCGAGGTATCCCAGCCGAGGTCCTTGTTGACCGCACAGGCCTGCGCCGCAAAGGCTTCGTTGGCCTCGATCAGGTCGAGGTCGCCGACGCTCCAGCCGGCCTTCTTCAACGCCGCGCGCGAAGCGGGGATCGGCCCGGTGCCCATGATCTTGGGATCGACGCCGGCCTGCCCCCACGAGACGATGCGGCCGAGCACCTTCTTGCCTTCCTTGGCCGCCTGCTTGGCGGTCATCAGCACCACGGCGGCGGCGCCGTCATTGATGCCCGACGCACTGCCGGCAGTCACCGTGCCGTCCTTCTCGAACGCCGGCCGCAGCTTGGCCATCGCATCGAGCGTTGCGCCATGGCGCGGATACTCGTCGTCGGAAACCACGATGTCGCCCTTGCGGGTCTTGATGGTGACCGGGACGATCTCGTCCTTGAACCTGCCGGCCTTCTGCGCGGCCTCCGCCTTCTGCTGGGAGGCGACGGCGAACTCGTCCTGCTGGACGCGGGTGATCTGGTACTGCTTCGCCACGTTCTCGGCGGTATTGCCCATGTGGTAGCCGTTGAAGGCATCCCACAGGCCGTCCTTGATCATGGTGTCGACGAATTCGATCGGACCCATTTTGGTGCCGCCGCGCAGGTATTGCGCGTGCGGGGCCATGCTCATGGATTCCTGGCCGCCGGCCACCACGATCTCGGAATTGCCGTTGAGCAGCGCCTGGTAGCCGAGCGCCACCGTGCGCAGGCCGCTTCCGCAGAGCTGGTTGACGCCCCAGGCCGGGCTCTCGACGGGAATGCCGGCCGCGATCGACGCCTGCCGCGCCGGGTTCTGGCCCTGCGCCGCGGTCAGGATCTGGCCCATGATGACTTCCGACACACGGCCCGGCTCGATGCCGGCGCGCTTGAGCGCTTCCTTGATGGCGACGGCGCCGAGATCGTGCGCGGGCATGGTGGCAAACGCACCGTTGAAACTTCCGACCGGGGTGCGGGCGGCGGCGACGATGACGACATCGTCTGACATAGGCATCTCCTGGGGCTTGAGGGTCTTTTTTGAAATGGCGGGCGCCGGATGGCAGGCCAGTCTCTCGAAGCCATCCTGTTGAGGCGATTGAGGCATGTCAACGGTTGCACAATCGATTTGCTCCCCGCCGTCTTCAAATCGACGCGCCCGAATTAGTCAGCCCGTTCCGGAGGTTGCTATTTACCCCTGCAGCCGGGCGGTCCCTCATCGCCTCGCTCGCTCCATGCTGCGCCTTCGCAAGAATTGCTGCGCAATAAAAAATGCCTCGGGTTTAGCCGTGGTGCACAAAACGGTAGCCGAACCCCTTTGAAAATGCTTATTTTGTTGCAATGCGCCTCGCATTGCCCTGCGGCAAAGCCGTCGGGTTCCCTTCATCCCGCGGTTTGCACGAGTGAGCCCATGGCGAAACAAGACACCCCCACCACCATCAAGAAGTACGCGAACCGGCGGCTCTATAATACCGGCACGAGCACCTATGTGACGCTTGAAGACCTCGCGGCGATGGTGAAAGCGGGTGAGGATTTCCTCGTCTACGACGCCAAGACCGGCGAAGACATTACCCGCTCGGTGCTGGCGCAAATCATCTTCGAGCAGGAGAACAAGGCGGGGCAGAATTTGTTGCCGACCACGTTCCTGCGCCAGCTGATCCGCTTCTACGGCGACAGCATGCAGATGGTGGTGCCGAAATATCTGGAGCAATCGATCGACACGCTGACGCGTGAGCAGGAGAAATTCCGCAGGCAACTGACCGACACGTTCAGCGGCACGCCGTTCGCGCCGCTGGAAGAACATGTCCGCCGCAACATGGAATTGTTCCAGCAGACCTTCTCGATGTTCAAGCCGTTCGCTGCGCCATCGCGCGGCACCGACGCGGTGAAGGCTTCCGAGCCGCCAGCGGATGACGGCAACATCGACGATCTGCGCAAGCAGATGAAGGAAATGCAGGAGCGGCTCGAGCGCATGTCGAAAGAGCCGAAGAAGGAAGAGTGATCGCGTTCCCCGGACGCTGCGCAGCGCGCTAGCGGTGCGCTGCAGATCCGGGGTCCATGAAACCATCAATGACCGAAATTGGTCCCGCATCTGCGGTGCACCGCCAAGCAGCGCTGCACCGCGCGCGGGACACGAGAGCTACCCCACCTTCGGCAGCGTCTGCCCCGCCGCTGCCCACGGCCGCTCCGACGACGCCAAACCGATCAGCCGGCCCTGGATGTAATCGCAGCCCCAGTCGCGCAACAGCGTAGCTGCCTCCTCGTCCTGCACCCACTCTGCAACTGTCTTGAGGTCGAGCCGGCGCGCCAGATCGATCAGCGTCTGCACGAAGGCACGATCATCCGCCGAGCGCACGATGTTCTGCACAAAGGCGCCGTCGATCTTCACGATGTCGACGCCGAGCTTGCGCAGATTGCGGAACGAGGTGTAGCCCGCGCCGAAATCGTCGATCGCGATCCGGCTGCCGAAATTCTTCAATCGCGTGACGAAGCTGCGCAAATCGTCGACATCCTGGATTGCGACCGTCTCGGTGATCTCGACGATTAGCCGCTCGCCGATGCCGGGATTGGCGCGCATCACCGACTCGATGGTGGCCCACCAGTCCGGGTCCATGGTGGTATCCGGCGAGATATTGAGGCTGAGCACGACCTCGGGAGAGGCGGCAAGCTCTGATATCACGAGCTCAAGCACACGATGATCGACCAGGCGGATCAGGCCGAGCCGTTCGGCGACCGGGACGATGTCGGGCGCAAGCAGCACGCGGCCGTCGTCCTGCTCCATCCGCACCAGGCATTCATAGAAGGCGCTCGCGCGCGCATCCGCCGTGACCACCGGCTCATAGGCCATCACGATGCGCCGCTCGTTGAGCGCGGTGACGATCTCGTCGGTGACGCGGATGTTGACGCGGCGCTGGGCGTCGCGCTCGACGTTCGGGCGCCAGGCCTGATAGGAGCCGGCGCGGCGGCGCTTGGCGTTGTCGAGCGTCTCATGCGCGCGGTTGATCGCCTCATCCGCAGAGCGGGCGTAACGCGGCAGGCTCACCGCGCCGACCGAGGCGGTGACCGAGACCGGCCCTGATCGCGTCGGCACCACGTCGTCGCGCACGGCCGCGAGGAAGCGCTCGGCGGCAATATTCATGTCATCGACGGTGCAGTTCTTCAGGATCAGCCCGAACTTGTTGCCGGAGAAGCGGCCGAGCACGTCGCCGCCGCGCAGCCGCGCGCGGATGCGTGTGGCGACGTCGGAGATCACGGCATCCGCCACGTCGAAGCCGAAGGCATCATTGACCCGCGCCAGATGATCGATGCCGATCAGCATGAAAGCGCAGGAAGAGCGATAGCGCTGCGCCTCCTCGATCGCCTCCGCAAGCGAAGCGATCAGATGCGTACGGTTGAGCTCGCCGGTCAGGGGATCATGCTGCGAGAGTTTGATGAGCTGCTCGTCGCGGGCGTGGCGTTCGTTGTTGATGCGGACGATGCCTTGCGCGCGCGCCGGCTTGCCATCAGGACCGGCAAACCAGCAGCCGGTCTCCTCGATCCAGAGCAGCGGTGCCGAGGTCGCGGCGCGGACGCCATATTCGATCCGGTAGGGTACGCCCCCACCGCCATGAGCCGGCGGCGACAGCGTCAGCAACTCGCTGCGGATCGAACGCTTCGGCTCGATCAGCTTGGCGAACTCCGCGCCGCTCGCCAGCGCTTCCGTCGGGATATCGGCGAACACCGCGCCGGCATGATCGCTCCAGGCGATGGCATCGGTGGCGATATCCCAGACAAACGCGGCCTGTCCCAGACACGCCAGGATGGTCGAGGTTTGCGGCAGGACGGCTGTCAAGTTCGCCTCGTTTCGGGACAGGGGGAGGTGATTCCCGGACCTCAGGATAGTGCCTGTTCGGTCCAAATCCCTAAACGAAGTTCATAAACATTCCGGAAACCACGATTCACAATCCCGCTGAACTCTGTGCGGGGTCGCGGCATACTACTTGCGGGTGACAAACCGTAACGGGACCAGATGTCCCAGATTGTGACGGTTTGCGATGTCCAGCGTTAACGAACAGGAAATAGCAGACGGCGTCTTCGAGGACGTGGAGCCGCCCTGTGTCGCGCTGGTCCCGCTCGCCCAGGAGCTGACATGGGCGCGCAAGCTGCCGCTGCCCCGCCCCGACCCGAGCTTCGTCACGCAACTGATCGCGACCGCCGAGCAGGTGCCGCAAACCCGCACCTTGAGGCGCGCGACGTCCGCGGATGCGCTGTCGGCCTACAACACGCCCGGGCGGATCGTTCACGAAACCGGGCTTTGCACGCGTCAGGTGATTTGAAAAATCAAGGCTTGTCGGATGCCGACGGCGAGCCGGAGTTCGGCTGCAGGTCGGGCGACGTGATCGTCGGGCTCGGCTCGCCGGTCGGCTTTGTTTCGGCACGATCGGCGAACGCGGTCGGCGGCACAGGCGCCGGTTCGACCACGGCAGGCGTGGCCTGCTGCGCGACGCGCCCGCGCCGCGTATGCAGCGAGACGCCGGCGAGGAACTCGACCAGCGCCAGAAGCGTCAGCAGGAAATAGAGCGAGGTGCCGAACTTCGGCCACAGCACGAACTCGGCCGCGGCCGCGCCGAACACCACCAGCGAGAGCAGATGATCGGTGAGATATTTGGCGCCGGGACGCGCGCCTTTCATCACCTCAAACAGGAGCAGCACGAGGCTGAGTGCGAGCAGGATATCTCCCGGCGTGATCGCCCACACCGCGCCGGAGACCAGCGTCAGCTTCGCAAGCGGTTCGGCAAGCGAGACGTCCGGCATCAGCCAGACGATAATGTTGTAGATCGCGAGCGGAATCAGAAGCAGCGGAAATCTGACCATCGACCGGCGGGCCTTCTGCGGGATTAAAGGAATAGCGCATCGCGAGAGAGCCAACGCAACTCACTTCGCTGCGACAAGCCCCGCTGTCCCCACCCCGTCGCCTGGACCGGCAAGCCCGCAAAACCGCGAGCCCGCCGCAAAACCTCAGGCTTCCTTTTTGGGCTTCAGCACCTGCCGGCCCTTGTACATGCCGGTCTTGAGGTCGAGGTGATGCGGGCGGCGGAGCTCGCCGGAATCCTTGTCCTCGACATAGGTGGGCTTTGCGATCGCGTCCGCCGAGCGGCGCATGCCACGCCGCGAGGGCGAAGTTTTTCGTCTGGGAACGGCCATGTCGTATCCTCTAGGGGTGTTCTTTGGGGCATCGCCGCGAAACGCGGACGGCGCAGGCGCCGGATGCCGGTCAAGGCCGGGCTTATAGAGGATGGGGTCTGGTATTGCTAGGGCAGATTGACGGAAAAGCGGCCGAAAATCGCATCAAAAGCCGCGTTTTTCGCCCCAGCAGGTCGCGACCACATTGGCCCGCGCGGTGTAGACCCCGGCGAGCCGCCGCACCCCGGGGCCGGGGTTGCGGGCGCTGCGTTTGACGGGGTTGGGCAGGATCGAGGCCAGCGTGGCCGCCTCACGGGGCGACAAGGTCGCCGCCGGATGGCCGAAGGCATAGGCCGAGCCGGCCTCCACCCCGAACTGGCCGGACGGGCCCATCTCGGCGATGTTCAGATAGATCTCCAGGATGCGCGGCTTGGGCAGCACGAGGTCGATCCATATCGCCAGCGGAAACTCGAACAGCTTGCGGATCGGGTCCAGC
The DNA here is from genome assembly GCA_963795365.1 of uncultured Alphaproteobacteria bacterium. Taxonomy (GTDB): domain Bacteria; phylum Pseudomonadota; class Alphaproteobacteria; order Rhizobiales; family Xanthobacteraceae; genus Bradyrhizobium. The sequence goes on along the minus strand of CAWCHW010000011.1, from coordinate 41,364 downwards.
ACCCGGTGCAGAGAGCCGGGCGCCTGCCACAGGAACAGGTTCTTGGCGACCTGCTGGGTAATGGTGGAGGCACCGCGCAGCGCCTCACCGTCCTGCGCGTCCTGCATCGCCTCGCGCAGCGCGCCGAAATCGATGCCGTGATGCTTGCAGAAATGCGCATCCTCGGAAGCCACCACCGCGCGCGGCAAATAGGGCGACATGACAGCAAGATCGATCCACTGCCGCGACATCGGCGCGCCCGTGAGCTTGCGCCAGGCCATCAGGGTCGAGACCGGATGGCCGGTGCGATAGAACGGCGCCACGACATAGGGCACGAGCAGCGCGACCAGCAGGATCAGGAGCAGGGTTTTGACGAGGCGCAAATCGAGGGCTGCGATGCGAGGAAGTGGGAATTGCCGGGACCGATAAGCAAGTCACAACGGTTCCGGCTATTTTCAAGCCCTTTTAAGGCCAATTGGCTCACCCCTGCACAATTGACGCGGGCCCTGCCATCAACGATTGTCCGGCCGATTTTTGGCTTGGTGCCTTGGTTTTGGAGCCCCGTTTGATGACCGGTACTGCCCCCGACTTTGCGACGCGCCTGGACAGGACCGCGGAGGATACCGAAGCGCTGCTGGCGAAGCTGTTGTCGGATGCACTGCTGCCCGACGAGATCGCGCGGCCGAAGCGGTTGATGGAGGCCATGCGCTATTCCAGCCTCGGCGGCGGCAAGCGGCTGCGGCCGTTCCTGGTGGTCGAGAGTGCCGCGGTGTTCGGCGTCGACCGCAACGCCGCGCTGCTCGCGGGCGCGGCGCTGGAGTGCATCCATTGCTACTCGCTGATCCATGACGATCTGCCGGCGATGGACAACAGCGATCTCCGCCGCGGCCGCCCGACCCTGCACAAGCAGACCGACGATGCGACCGCGATCCTCGCCGGTGACGGGCTGCTGACGCTCGCCTTCGACATCATCACCCGTGACGAGATCCACCGCGATCCGACCGTGCGGCTGTTGCTCACCCGTGCGCTGGCGCGCGCCGCGGGAATCGGCGGCATGGTCGGCGGCCAGATGCTCGACCTCGCGGGAGAGGGGCGCTTCGGCGATCGCGAGCCGGTCGACGTCGCGCGGCTGCAGCAGATGAAGACCGGCGCGCTCTTGCGCTTCGGCTGCATCGCGGGCGCCCTGCTCGGCCAGGCCTCGCCGGCGGAGTACCAGGCACTCGACGATTACGGCAGGGCGCTCGGCGAAGCCTTCCAGATCGCCGACGATCTGCTCGACGTCGAGGGCGACGCCGCGGCGTTGGGCAAGCCGGCCGGCGCGGACGCGGCGCTCGGCAAGACCACGTTCGTGACCCAGCTCGGCATCGAGGGCGCCAGGCAGCGCGTGCGCGACCTGCTGGCCCGCGGCGACAAGGCGCTGTCGATCTTCGGCAACCGGGCCGGCGTGCTGCGCGAGGCATCGCGCTTCGTCGCCGAGCGCAAGAGCTAGCGGACGGCCGTGGCCAAGGCACCCAAGAACGATAGCAAGAGCGGCAACAAGGCCGGCGACGAACTCGACGAGTTGCTCGCGCGCTTTCGAAAGTTGCCGCGGCCGGTGCGCGTCATCTATTCGCGGCCGCGGACCTTCATCGCGGTCGCCGTCGGGATCGTCGCATTCCTGTGTCTTTACCTGACCAGACTCGCACTGGTGACGCGGGTCCTGATCGGCTGGGACGCGTTTGCCGCGCTTTATCTCGTGTTGGTCTACACCATGATGCTGCAGAGCGCGCACCACCACAACATCCGTCGTCACGCCATCATGCAGGATGACGGCCGGGTCCTGATTCTGCTCATGACCGGGCTTGGCGCGTTCGCGAGCATCGCCGCCATCGTGTTCGAGCTCGGCGCGGGCCACGGCGTCGCCGCGCTGGTGCTTGCGATGCTGACCATCACGCTGTCATGGGCGACCGTGCACACCGCCTTCGCCCTGCATTACGCCCACGACTATTATGACAACACGCCGGGCGGCCTGCAATTTCCGAGCGGCGACAAGACCGACCACGCCGACTACTGGGACTTCGTCTATTTCTCCTTCGTGATCGGCATGACGGCCCAGACCTCCGACGTCGGCATCACCAACAAGATCATCCGCCGCACCGTGACCGTGCACGGGATCATCTCGTTCGTGTTCAACACGGCGTTGCTGGCGCTCACCGTGAATATCGCGGCGAGCGCGATTTCGAATTGAAGAATCGTCATTGCGAGGAGTCGATAGCCGAGGCGAAGCGATATCCAGTCTTTGCCTGGCGATCTGGATTGCGTGTCGCTTCGCTCACGCAATGCTACGAGATTCACTTACGGGCACCGTCCCGACATGATGGATCCATAGCCGTTGCAACCCTCCTCACGCTCGCGCCCGGTGAGCGGTTGGCCGTGCGATCCCATCCCGGCACCGCCTGGCGTCGGCGAACGCCTCGCGTTGGCCTGGTACGAGTTGGCCTGCCCTGCTGCCGGCGCCTGCGCTCCGTACGTCGCCTGTCCTGCATACGGAGCCTGCCTTGCCTCCGGCGCCTGCCTTCCTTGCGACGCCGGCTTTCGCTCCGGCTTTTCGCGGGTCGCGACGGGCTTCTTGTCGCGGCGTTTCTCGCACTCATTGTCGTCGTTGAGGACCGTGCCTTCGGCGCACACGATCTTCACGCATTGATCGCCGTCGGCCTTGGTGCCGTGCTCGCAAACGAGCGGGCAGACCCGCGACGGCTTCTGCTTGATCGCATCCAGCGTATCGGCATTCACGGTCTTGACGTCGAGCTTGGTGCCGGCGTTGCGGTTGAAGGCCGACAGCGAGCGCTGCGAGGTCGTGTTCCAGTCGCCATTGGCGTCACCTGAGAGACAGCCGACGCGGCGCAGCTCCGATTGCACCGACTTGGTGACGTCGGCCGGCGCCGGTGCGGTCGGATTCAGCGCGGCAATCCTTTCGGGCGCAGTCGGTGCGGCCGGAGCGGCGGGCGCAGGCGCAGCGGCGGCCTCGGCACGCTTGCGCTCGGCTTCCGCGGCCTGATCCTGCGCGACCTGCTTGGCCTTCTCGGCGGCAAGGCTGCGCCGCCTCGGCGGCCCTGGCGTCGGCGTCGGCCTTCGCCTGCGTATCCTTTTGCGCGCCTGCGGCGGCAAGCCGCGCACGCTGCTCCTCGGCCTCCTTTGCCTTGGCCGTCGCCATCGCATGCGTGTCCTCGGCCACGAGCTTCTCGAGTTGCAGCTTGGCCAGACTCGCGTAGAAACCGTCGGGATGCTGCGCCAGGAAGGCGCTGAAGGCGGATTTATTGCCGACCTGCAGCGCGAGCTCATAGTCGCGGCGCTGATCTGCTTGCGGATTAGGTAGCCCCGCGGCCGGCGCGGCAACGGCAGGCGCCGGCACCAGCGGCACGTCGTCGCCGCCGAGCGAACCATAGACGAACGGCTCCTGCCGGCTGGCGGTGGCCTTGATCACGTCGTCGCGCACGAAGCCGAACGCCCTGCGCACATCGAGCCCCGGCGTCGTCAGATGCCGCGACAGCGCTGTCGTGAACGGGCTGTCCTTGTCGTCGCCGTCCTGCGCGGTCGATCCGGCTTTTGCCGCATAGGCGATCAGGGTGTTGGGATTGTTCGGCTCGATCTTGGCAAGCCCGCGCCCGATCGAGCGCAGCGCCACCGTGCGGCGCATGGTTTTGGAGAACGGATTGTCGCGGCAGGCATCGAGGATGACGAGCCGCAGCTTCTTGGCGGGCTCGACCGCAAGCAGCACGCGCTCCAGCGAGAACGCCTCGTCGAACACGTCGTTGTCGCGCTCGAGTTTGGCATCCACGGGAATCAGATAATTGGTGCCGTCGACCTCCATGCCGTGGCCGGCATAATAGATCACGGCGATCTCGGCATCCGCCGCGCTGTCGGCGAAATCGCGCAGCACCCGCCGCGTGTCCAGCGCGCCGAGATCCTGCTTCGACACCACGACGTCGAAGCCGGCCTTCTTGAAGGTATCGGCCATCAGCGCCGCGTCGTTCACGGGATTGGTGAGCCGCGGCACGTTTTGGTAGGCCGAATTGCCGAGCACCAGCGCCACGCGCTTGCCGGCAAAAGCCGGGGTGCAGGCGATCAGCAGCAGGCTGGCGAGGAGGATTTTGTACAAGCAACTCATAATGGTCTCCAAAACGACGGCCCTACCCCCTCATGAATACCCTAGCAAAGCTCCGCTTCGAAGCGTTGTGAGGCAGGTCACCAAGGAACTGCCCCACGAGAAACGGAAGGGAGGATTCCCGAGGGCGCTCCTGATGTTAGGTCTCGCCAGCAAGCCTATCGGTTCGGCCTTTGCGTAATTTGCGGTTTCCGTTCAAGATCACGTCAAAGACGGTGCCAATTTGACGCAGGGAGGATTTCGTGAGCCAGACCCATTCCACCGTGGAAGCGGTGGTGAAGACCTATTTCGACGGCCTCTATGAGGGCGATGCCGACAAGCTCGGCGCCGCGTTCCACCCGTCGGCCGACCTGCGCTGGGTGGAGAAGGGCGAGCTGAAAATCCTCACCGTGCCGGATTGGCTGGCCTGGGTGCGCAAGCGGCCCTCCGCCAAGGCCGAAGGCAAGCCGCGCGAGGATGTCATCGTCACCATCGACCGCTCGGACGAGCAGACCGCCTTCATCAAGGTGCGCTGCCAGCTGCCGCCGCGCTATTTCACCGACTATCTGGTGGCGATGAAGCTCGGCGACGGCTGGCGCATCGTGTCGAAGTCGTATCGCTACGATACGCGGGAGTGATGCTGCGCGCATCGATGCGAGGCCCGAGTACATCGTCATTGCGAGGAGCGAACGGGTCCGGCCGCCTTGGGCCGGCCCGATGACAGGCCCCGCGACGAAGCAATCCAGGCTGCATCCGCGAAGGTAGTCTGGATTGCTTCGCTTCGCTCGCAATGACGAAAACATGACTTCCGCGTTCTCGCGGCGGGGATTCGCCCGAGTTCTGCAACTTCGTGTCCCTCCTGAAAGGCAGAGGGCGCAGGGAATGCCGGGCGCTCAACCGCACCCGCTAGCCTCGTGGGCAAAAAGGGAAAAACGCCCACAAGTTTGACAGGCAGGCCGAAACATCCGGCACTCCCTGCGCAATGGCTTTACGGCTTACTCCGCGCTCTCCCCAGAGTACCGGGCTTGCTAGCCTCTGTCGCGAATGTCGGCGTTTCGGCCGTAAGGCCGAAATCGCATTTCCATTCGCTTGATCCCAGCGTCGGGGGATCAGGACCACACGGCTTGACCGTACGCGCATCCGCCGCCCGCTTTGCGGCAGATGCGCGTCCATCGCATCCCGCGCCACGTGTCGTAGCGATCGCGAAACGCCCTCCGTAGGAAGCGCGGGACGGGAGGAAATATAGGTGCCGTTTCTGGTTTTCGCAAAGAGATTTATTTTGGCGCGGAGGGCTTGACACGTTTCTGGAAAACAGCAGGTGTTTTGCCCGTCGTGTCGTGGGGCCTGAACCCTGCCTCATCATGCGCGTCGATGCGCCCGATCCAGTAGCCCCTTGCCATTTTTGGTCTCCCCTCCCTGTTAAGCCGCCAGTGGCGGACGGGACACGATCAGCCGCGCGTTTGCTCGTAGGCCTTCAGATGCGTGTAGGCCGTGCGCAACCTGGGCACCGGAATTTTTGCGGTGTCAGCGCGCGCAATCAAGTCGCCAATCACATGATCGGCTTCGACCGGTTGGCCCGCCTTGATGTCGCGGAACATCGATGCCGTGAGCGGCGAGCCTTCCGTGGTCAACATCCCTGTCGCGCGTTCCAGCGCAGGCGCGCGAGGCGGATAGCCCTCCGCGGTCGCAACCGCCCTGCATTCGTCGAGAATGCCAAGCAGGAAGTCCTTGCCGCCGGGCGCCGCCAGGATCATGCCGATCGGGGCGCGCATCAGGCTGGTCGAGGCCGCGTTCGACGCGAGGAACACCCATTTCTCCCACATGTCCTGCACGACGGTCTCGCTCGCCGCGCCGCCGAAATTGCAGCTTCCGACGACGTCCGCGATGGCGCGAACCCGGTCTGACATTTTGCCGTCGCGCTCGCCGAAACCAAGCGACTGCACCGGGCCCAGCTGGACCACTTCGCGCTTCTCATTCAGTGTCACCGCAGTCAGGCAGAGCCCTCCGAGCACGTGGCTCGCGCCAACTTTCTTGTCGAGAACGTCCAGATGATGCATGCCGTTGAGCAGCGGGATGATCGAGGTCCTCTCGCCTACCGCCGGCGCGAACGACTTGATCGCTTCGTCGAGGTCGTAAGCCTTGCAGCTCAACAGCACGACGTCGAACTTGTCCTTGATGGTGTCGGCCTGGACGACAGGCGGATCCTTCAGCGTTACGTCGCCGTTCGGGCTTTTGATCACGAGGCCTGCGGCGGCAAGCTCCGAGGCGCGGCGCGGCCGCACCAGAAAGGTGATGTCGCGGCCGGCTTGCAGCATCCTGCCGCCGAAGTATCCGCCAATGGCCCCCGCGCCAACGATGAGAACACGCATCTCTCAATTCCTCCTGTTGTTGTTGTTGTTGGATAGGTAACGATCCTGCCAATTTTCCATGAACGGGCGGATTTCCAACCTCTATCAAATAGGTATCGCCAGGTAGATGCTTCGGTCGTGGTCGAAGCGTCCTACGTCGAGTTCGGCCTGGCTTGTGAGCGACACACCCTTCCGGGGCATCGCTCGCGATGAGGTCGACCATGTTGCCTGCGAACACACATCTCTCAATTCCTCTTGTCTGTTGTTGTTGGATAGGTAACGATCCTGCCAATTTCCTCCGAGCGGGGCGCCAACGCCGACAAACTCGGCGATGGCGCGGGTAACGGCTTCGGGCTGCTCCAACACCAGAAAATGCCCCGCACGACACAGGTCGATAACCCGGACGCGCTCGCCGAATTGCTTGCGGAGCGCGTGGCCATTGCCCGGCGGAGCCGCTTCATCATCGAGCCCCTGGATCACGAGAAGGGGAGCTGTTCCGGCGCCCCACCATTCCTCGAGCGCCACACCCCGGCTGGTCGCGAGATGCGCGAGATGCACCGCCGGCCAGCACTCGACGTGCGCAAGTATTTTCGGGTCCGACGCCGGTGACAGCCAGCGCGCGCCCAGCACGGTGACGCAATCGCTGCCATTCATCTTGACTTCCGTAGCGTTGCGAAAGCCCGCGCCCAGTGGCGTTGCGGGTCCGATGAGACCGCCCGCCGCAAGCACAGTCACGCTGCGCACCAGCGAGGGCCGGTCGGCCGCCAGACAGCGAGCGACCCGATTGCCGAAGGCATGGCCGACCAGGTGCGCCGGGCCGCAATCCAAAGCTTCAAGAACCCCAGCCACATCGGCGGCCAATTCGTGCAAAGTCGCGCCGTCGAGCGAGCCGCGGCTCTCTCCAGTACCGCGCATGTTGACAGAGATGGTTTGCGACCCTCCGGCGGCGAGCACGCGCGCCAAGTCGTCAAAATAACCGGTGCTGCAGCCGGCATTCGCGAGCAACACGACCGGGGTGCCGGACCCGCAAAGGGTGCATTCGAGCGTCGCGCCGCTGACTTCGATCTTTCTGTGCTGCTGCAATCTCGCTCCCCCGCGAGTCGGCTGAGCAACAACGTGCGTCATGACGTTGCTCCCTTGGATTTTCTTGAATCGCTCAAGGCCTCTACGAAACAGCGCGAACACGCTCAGCCTGCGGGGAGCCGGTTCACGCCACCAGTATTTCTCGTACCAGGATGGGTCGACTTGAAAGGGGATCATCAACTGCTTCTGTCCGACTTGGTTGACTTGCAAATAGAGGTCACACCTTCGAATCGTGTCGGGCGCGCGCCACTTCACCCGAGAAATGCTGTAGGGTCGCATCGAGGTCAGCGCGTCCTCACGCCGCGGCGAGCACTGGTTGCGCCGGCCGGCGGCCGATCATCAGGGACAGGACGGCCGCGACGATGCCGGTCGCGCCGGCGATCATGAAGGCCTGCAGATAATCGCCTTGGGCGGAGCGCATGAAGCCGGCGAAGCACGCGGCGCATGCGGCGCCGAGCTGATGGCCGGCGAGCACCCAGCCAAACACCAGGGGCGCGTTCTTCTCGCCGAATGCCTCGTTGGCGATGCGCACCGTCGGCGGCACGGTCGCGAGCCAGTCGAGACCATAGAACACCGCGAATACCGAGAGGCTGACCAGCGAGAAATCCGAGTAGGGCAGGTAGATCAGCGACAGGCCCCGCAGTCCGTAATAAAAGAACAGCAACTTGCGCGGATCGAAACGATCGGTGAGCCAGCCCGAGAATGTGGTGCCGAACAGGTCAAAGAAGCCCCATCAATGCGAGCAGGCTCGCCGCCTGCATTTCGACGATTCCGTGGTCGCCGCAGAATGCGATCAGATGGGTGCTGACGAGACCGTTGGTGGTGAAGCCGCAAATGAAGAAGGTGGCGAACAGGAACCAGAACGCCTGCGTCGTCGCTGCGCGCGCGAGATTGCTGAGCGCGGCGGTGAACGGATTGCCCTGCATCGCCTGCGCGGGATGATCGTCGTGCTGGCTGCCGAACGAACGCAAACCGACCGACGCTGGCCGCTCTGGGACGAGAAGGTACACCAGCGGAATCAGCGCTGCGCAGCACGCGGCGACTGTCAGCACTACCGGTTTCCAGCCGCCCCATTCCGCCAGCGCCGCGAGTCCCGGCGTGAATATGAGCGCGCCGGTCGCGGTGCTCGCCGTCAGCAATCCCATGACGAGACCTCGGTTGGTGGTGAACCAGCGATTGACGATGGTGGCGCCGAGCACGCCGGCGACCGCGCCCGAGCCGATACCGGAGAGCAATCCCCATGTCAGGAACAACTGCCACGGTCCGGTCATGAAATAGCTGGCGCCGGTCGACACCGACATCAGCGCGAGCGCGCCGAGCACCGTGCGGCGGATGCCGAAGCGCTGCATTACGGCCGCGGCGAACGGGCCGGTGAGGCCGTAGAGGAGGATGCCGACGGCGGCGGACGACGAGATCACGCCCACGTTCCAGCCGAAGGCCGTTTGCAACGGCAGCATCAGCACGCCCGGCGTCGCGCGCAGCCCCGCCGAAGAGAGCAGCGCAAGGAAAATCACGGCAACGACGACGAACGCGTAATTCTGACCGAACGGGCGTTTCAACACGGGGGCGGCTTGAAGGGAGGTATTTGACATGTTACTTACCGGTACGTGTTACGACGCGGTATGTATACGTACCGGTAAGTAACATTGTCAAGCGTGCCGTGCGGAAGGGTTCGGAGAGCCGTCATGAAGAAAACGGTTGATCCATCTGCGGAACGTCCCGCCCGGGCCGCCGACCGGATCCGCGCCTCCGCGAGCGAGCTGTTCTATCGCGAGGGCATCCGCGCTGTCGGCGTCGATGAGGTGGTCGACCGGGCCGGCGTCACGAAGCCGAGCCTTTATCGCAGCTTCGCGTCCAAGGACGATCTCGCCGCCGCCTATATGCGCGACTATGAACTGGACTTCTGGGAGAAATTCGAAAAGCCCGGCGGAAAATCCTACAGCGATGCGCGTGAGCACGTGCTCGCTTACATTCGTTGGCTGTCCGCGCGAGCCCTGAGCAAAGGCTATCGCGGCTGTGGCCTCAGCAACGCCACCGTGGAATATCCGTCCCGGGACAATCCCGCGCGGCAGGTCGCCGAAGCCCACAAGAAAGTGTTCCGCAAGCGCCTGCGCGAGCTCGCCGCTGCCATGGGAGCGCGTCACCCCGCCGTGCTCGGCGACGCCCTACAGTTGCTTCTCGAAGGCATCTACGTCACCGGCCAACAGTCGGAGGAGGGGCCGGCGCAGTCGGCGTTCGCGGTGGCGAAGCTGCTGATCGATGTGAGCGTAGCGAAAGCGTGAGCCGCAGCGCCCTCCCGGCGCCAATGCCATAGCCGAGCTCCGCTTCGGCGTTCCAAGCGCCAGGACCGGCCGCCGAAAGCGGCCTACACGCCTCCTCAACACTCGCTTCCGCCTACGCGCTACGCGCTTCGGCGGACAAGTCGCTCGTGGGGAGGGATCAGGGGAGCGGCGCGGGACTGATCACACCTGCGCATCGCTGCCCCGCATACATCGGGTGCATTGACGCCAGCCGCCGATCCCTGCCAAAGCTGACGGCGTGGAAGGCTATTTTCAGATCTTTCTGATCCTGCTCGCGGTGCTGTCAGGCACCGCGTATCTGGCGCGGCGGGTCGAGATCGCGCCGGCGATCCTGCTGCTGCTCGTCGGCATCGCGCTCGCCTTCGTGCCGGGCATGCCCACGCTGCAGCTGCCGCCCGAGGTCGTGCTGCTCGTGGTGCTGCCGCCGCTGATCTATTCGGCTGCGGTCGCCATGAGCTGGCGCGAGTTCAAGCACAGCCTGCGCGCGATCAGCCTGCTGGCGGTCGGCTGCGTGATCTTCAGCGCGGCCGCGGTCGCGGCCGCCACGCACTATCTGATCGGGCTGCGCTGGGACGTCGGCTTCCTGCTCGGCGCGATCGTTTCCCCGCCGGACGCGGTGGCGCCGCTGGCGATCGCGCGCAAGCTCGGCATCCCCCGCCGCATCCTGGTCGTGCTCGAGGGCGAGGGCCTCGGCAATGACGCCACCGCGCTGATCCTCTACCGCTTCGCGGTGGTCGCCATCACCACGGGCGCGTTCTCGCTGTCGAAGGCGACCGGCATGTTCCTCGGCGTCGTCGTGGGCGAGTTGCTGTTCGGCATCGCCGTCGGCTGGCTCACCCTGCGCGCCCGCCATCATGCCAGGGACCCCCAGGTCGAGATCACGCTGTCGCTGATCACGCCCTACATCGCCTATTGGGTGCCCGAGCATCTCGGCGGTTCCGGCGTGATCGCCACCGTCGCCTGCGGCCTCTATGTCAGCTGGAACGGCCCGCTGTGGATTTCCTATGCGACGCGGCTGCAGGGCATCTTCTTCTGGAATTTGATGATCTACCTGATCGAGGGCCTGCTGTTCCTGCTCACGGGATTCCAGATGCGGCTGCTCTACGAGAAGTCGAAGGCGTTTCCGCTCGACGATATCCTGTTTGCGACTGCGCTGGTCGCGGCGATCATCATCGTGGCGCGCTTCGTCTGGGTTTATCCCGGCGATCTATCTGCCGCGGATGCTGAGCAAACGCTTGCGTGCGCGCGATCCGTCGCCGCCCTGGCAATGGATCTTCATCCTTGCCTTTGCCGGCGTGCGCGGCGCGGTGTCGCTCGCAGCGGCGCTGGCGCTGCCGTACTGGCTCGATAGCGGCGCGCCGTTTCCGAACCGCGACCTGATCCAGTTCGTCGCCTTCGGCGTCATCTTCATCACGCTGGTCGGCGTCGGCCTGTTCCTGCCGATGGTGGTGCGCGCGCTTGGCGTGTCCGATGCCGTGCGCGGCGAGATCGTTCTTGAGCACGAGCGGGAAATCGCGGCGCGGCGCCAGGCGCTGGACGCGGGGTTGAAATCGCTCGATGCCATCATCGAAAAGCGTGACCTTTCCGACGACGTGGTCAGCCTGCTGCGCGCGCGGCACGAGGTTCGCGCCAGCCAATTGCCGGACTCGCTCGATCCCGACAAGCACGATGCCTCGGCCACCGGCACCGGACTGACGCGCGAGTTGATCGCGGCCGAGCGCAAGTTCATCCACACGCTGCTGCGCGACGGCAAGATCACCGACGAAACGCGGCGGCGGATCGAGCGCGACCTCGATCTGGAGGAGGCGAGCCTCGCCAACCGCGAATATCGGGGAACGCCGCTGTGAGAGGCGTGCATTGTCGCTCGCTGGGGCATCATGGCGATCTGACGCTATTCAGCTGGCGCCGATGATATCTCGTCATGCCCGGCCTTGTGCCGGGCATCCACGTCTTTGGTCCACGTTCAAGAAAGACGTGGATGGCCGGGTCAAGCCCGGCCATGACGACGGAGAGATCACAAGTCCCACAACGCGACGGCCGCTCAGTTCTTCTTCCCGCTCGCAACCGCCTCCGGCTCGACGACACCGCAGAATTTCCGGAACGCGGCCGCAACCGAGCTTGTGATCATGTCCTGCCGCTCGATCGACGCCATCTGCACTTCCTCATCGCGATTGATGATCGACCCGGCCTCGAGCAGCACGGCCGGCATGTGCGTCGTCATCAGCACGACCAGATGATCGTAACGATAGATGCCGACGTCCTTGTCCAGCAGGTCATGCCGGTATTTGCCCATGATCGGCATCGCGTATTGATCGGCATATTTGAGGCCCTTGGCCTTGAGCTCTCGCCCGATCAGCTGGGCAAGGTGGAAGCTGGTCTCGTAGTAGGGATTCTCCTTCGAGACGAACAGTGAATGGCCGCTGAAGCGGTCGCTGTATTCGAGCTTCTTGCCCTCGAACTGCCATTTCTCCTTGAACTTGTCCGGCACCGAGTCGTGGTGGATCGACAGGAACAGGTCGGCCTTCATGCCGTTGGCGGAGCCAACGCGCCGGATCAGGCTCGGCCGCGCCTTGCCTTCGGTGATCAGCAGCCGGGTTTCGGCAAAACCTGCCGCCTTCAGTTTCTCGACGACCCGCGTGGCGAGGTTCAGGTTGAAATTGTATTCGGGCACGTCGCGGGCGCTCATGGCGCCGTCGGACTGCTTGGTGTGCCCGACATCGACGGCGATGCGCAGTTTCGCCGGGTCGCATTTCGCGGCTGCTGATGGCGCGGGCTTCTCGGCGACCGGCTTCTCGGCGGCCGGCTTCTCTGCGGCCGGCTTTTCCGTGACGTGCGGCTTCGAGGGTGCCGGCTTTTGCGCGCTGTCCTGCTTGGCGTCCTTGCCCTTGAACAGGTTCGACAGCCATCCGGCCTCGCTCACGCCAGCCGGCAACAGCGCTGATACGACCAATGCAACGATGAGCGTGCGGCGGCGCAGCCAAAGGCTTGAGCCAGACATGGCGAATGCTTTCCAGGACAATGGCGCGCCCTACTCCGCCGCGGCGATCCGCGGCCTGCCGACAAATCCGGCCGCATCGCCGAAACGTTCGACCATCACCGCCGGCAGATCCTTGGCCTTGTTGGTGACGCAGGCGCCCGAGCGCACGGCATAGCGATCCTGATGCGCAACATGCGGCGGGACGACGCCCTGTTGCAAGGCGCGCGCCGCCTCCATCACCAGCTTCCTGAAATGCATGATGCCGAGATCGGTCGGGCCGAGATGCTCGCGGCTGCGGTCGGCGATCGGACCCTGGCTGTCCTGCACCGCGGCGTCCTGCTCGGACACGCCCTTGATGCCGGTGTAGCTTCTGGTCTTCTGCAGCTTGCGATCGATCAGGTAGTCGTTGCCCTTGTGGCGCAGCGGCACGTAATTGTCGTCGACCTCGGAGATCACGCCGTTGCCCTTGTCGAAGGCGTCGCGCTCTCCTTCCGTCAGCGGCCGCTCCGGATTCCAGGCATAGGTGTAGATCCAGCACTTGGTGTCGGTCACCGGCACGAAACTCTGGCCGAAAATGTTCTCGCCCGGCATCGCGCTCGGCGCATAGGAATGGAACGGCATCAGGAACTGGGCGATGCGCCAGTAGATGTTGTCGCTGCCGGTGAGCCGGCCGCCGGCAACGGTCAGCCCCGCCGGATGCGGATTGATCTTGATGACCGGGCGCGGGTCCTCCGCGATCCAGCGCATGTGATCGACGTTCATCCGCGCGATCGGATTGATGAAGTGCTTCTTGATGTCGAGGATTTCGTTCTCTTCCTTGTCGAAGCGACAGATGCGCGAAGGTGAAATGCGCGGTGTCGATCGAGCCTTCCATCGCCTGCACCCAGTTGCAGTCCTGCCATTTCTTGGAGACGTAGCGGTGCGAGGCCGGCACCAGCGCCATTTCGAGATCGGGCAGATCGGGCATCGCCTCCAGCCGGGCCCATATAGGCCCAGATCATCTCGCCCCATTCGCGCGCCGGATAGGACTTGATGCGGATCTTGTCCTTGGCGTTGAGGTCGGGATAGGAGGTCGGCATGTCGACGCAAGCGCCGTCGGTGTCGAACTTCCAGCCGTGATAGACGCAGCGGATGCCGCATTCCTCGTTGCGGCCGAGCCAGAGATTGGCGCCGCGATGCGGGCAATACTGGTCGATCACGCCGACCACGCCGCGTGAATCGCGAAAAGCCAGCAGCTCCTCGCCCATGACGACGATCTTCTTCGGCTCGCCGTCGGGTTCCGGCAGCTCTTCGGAGAGCAGCACGGGAATCCAGAACCGGCGCAACAGCTCGCCCATTCCGGTTCCAGCACCCGATTCAGTCAGGAATTTATTGTCCTCGGCGCGGAGCATGATGGACCTCCGTGGCAAATCGATTTGAGGCGAGCTTGGCGCGGGCCGGAGCAAGCGTCAACGTGGAACGTACGTCAATCCGCCATGAGATGGTCAGAGGCGCGGCACGTTTGCCCGCTCTCACCGATGCCAGGTCGCCATATGCGCGGCGTGCTGCGGGCCATAGGCGTCGCTGCCGAAGAAGCGGTCGTAGTAATCGGTATCGATATGATGCGCCTGCATCACCCACATCAGATGCATCGCGTCCGTGGTGCCGGGAAAGCGGCCGTAGGTCTGGTAGATGTAATTGCAGACCGCCTTGGTGCAGGCGAGCCCCTCGGCGCTGAGGCGGATGGCACCGGCGCGATGCGCCTCGTTCGACATGCGATGCGGCACGGCTGCCGCGCCCTCGCGCGGGGCCCGCGAAAAAACCGCGTCGACCGCCGCATCCATGCTCGGGTACCACGGCGGACAGCTCGCCTTGACGACACCGTCGAGCCCGATCGGATTGCCGAATGGCGAGCCTTCGCTGCCCGCCGCGATCCGAAAACCCATGCGCTCCAAAATCTCCAGCGACAGGAATCCGCAATGCTTCCATCCGCCGAGCCCGAGCGCCTCGGTCGCGAGGAACATGTTCTGGCAGATCGCCGCCGGCTCGCTGAAGACGTAATAGCAGGCCTGACGCTCGAGGATCGACAGCGGCAGCACCCGTTCTGCGTCGAGCAGTCCGCTTCTGAGCCAATGTTCGGTGCCTGCCGGACGAAAGCCGTGCCGGTCGTCGACGATGTTCATGCCGCCGCCTTCAGGCGCATAACGGCGCAAGGCCGGATCGACGAACTGCGCGATCAGCGAGATCAGCGCTGCACTGACATCGCAGACCGGCAGAAACAGCGTCGAGCCCGGCCGGTTGGAATCCCAGAGGTCGTGCCCGCTCATCGGCGGCACGCGTCGGGGAATCGCGAGCCGGCCCTGCCCCAGCGTCCGGCGCTGGGTCCGGTAGATGTCCAGGAGCTTGCCGCGGTCCTGCTCGGTTTCGACCTCGCGAAGTTTGGTCACGGCGACCTTGTCGTCGAGCACATAGAACCCTTCGTCGTTGGTCCAGAACAGCGTGGTGTGGCCGCCGGCGCGCGTGGTCGGGAAGGTACGGCCGCCCAGAATTGCGGGTGAGGGTAAGGCACCGGCGTCGGCAGATCCCAGAATGCGAGCCCGGAGAATCCGGCGCCGGCGCCGAGCAGCATCGCTTCCTCGAGTTCGCTCAGCGGCACGGGCGCGTGCGCGGACTTGTAGCGGAACGGCCCCTCCGGCATTTCGAAGCCCAGGCCGAAGCGCCGGGAGCGACGGCGGTACAGCGCCTCGAACAGCGGATAGTTCCAGACCTGGTCGAGCGGCGCGGAGGCGGTCATCTGCGATCCCTTCTGATCCGGCGTCTCGCGCGGAATCGATAGATCTCAAGCTAGCGCTTTACTGGTTCGGCCAGATGGTCCAATTTCTCCCATTGGAGCAGACCACTTGGTGCCGATGACCACGACATCGCAGGGATGGGCCGACCTCTACGCCTGGCAACTCGACCGGGCGAGCGGCACGCCGCTGTCACGGCAGATCTACATGCAGGTGCGCGCGGCCGTGCTGTCGGGCGCGTTGCGCGCGGGCACGCGCGTGCCGTCGTCGCGCACCATGGCTGAGCGGCTCGGCGTCGCGCGGGCCTCCGTGGTGTCGGCCTATGAGCAGTTGCTGGCCGAAGGTTATGTCGCGAGCCGCACCGGCTCGGGCACGTTCATCTCGGACGAGGTGGCCGGCCTCACTGACGGGCGGCGGCGTGCGCCGCGCGCGATCAAGCGCGCGGCACTGGTGACATCGGCGCGGGCCTTTCCCGATTTCGAACGATCGGCGATGCAAGGCGACGCGCGGCCGTTCAACACCGGCCGCACGCTGATCGATGCGCGCACCGCCGAGACCTGGCGCAGCCTCACCCATCGCGCCGTGCGCCGGCTCGGACCCGACGACCTCGGCTATGCCGATCCGGCCGGGCTCAGCCGGCTGCGCGCCAACATCTGCGAGTATCTCGCCGCCGCGCGCGGCGTGCGTTGCGAGCCGGATCAGATCGTCATCACGGCGGGAACGCAGCAGGCGCTCGACATTGCCATCCGCGTCCTGCTTGCGCCGGGCGACGAGGTCTGGGTCGAGGATCCCGGCTACCCGCTGACCCATGCGCAGCTGTTGCTTGCCAAGGTGCGGCCGCACGCGATTCCCGTTGACGCGGAGGGCCTGGTCGTCGATGCCGGCCGGCGTACGGCACCGCGGGCACGCGCGGCGTTCGTCACGCCCTCTCATCAGTTTCCGACCGGTGTTGCGATGTCGATGGCGCGGCGCCTGGAGCTGCTCGCGTGGGCGCGAGAGAGCGGCGCCGTCATCATCGAGGACGATTACACCAGCGAGTTCCGCTATTCGGGTCCGCCGCTGGCATCATTGCAGGGACTCGCCGACTCGGAGCAAGTGATCTATGTCGGCACGCTCAACAAGGCGCTGTTTCCGGGCCTGCGCATCGGTTACGCCGTAGTGCCGCAATCTCTGCTGCGGGCGTTCATCGGTGCGCGTTATCTGATCGATCGCCAGCCGGCGACGCTGCAGCAGGCGGTCGTCGCCGAGTTCATGGCGCAAGGCCATTTTGCCGCGCATATCCGCCGCATGCGTGCACTCTATCGCGAGCAGCGCGACGCGCTGGCGGCGACGCTGACGCGCCGCGCGGCTGATAGGCTGGATGTGAGCTTGCCCGATCAGGGCATGCATCTCATCGCCTATTTGCGCGACGGCTCGTCCGACACCGCGATCGAGTTGGAGGCCCAGCGTGCCGGTATCGTCGTCCGTGCGATCAGCCGCTTCTATCGCAAGGCCCGCCCGCGTCCCGGCCTGATGCTCGGCTTCTCCGGCTTTCCTCGACAGCTGATCGTGCCGGCCGCCGCGCGGCTTGCCACGCTTATTGCCAGGCGCAATTTGTAGGGTGGGTCAGCCAACGGGTCGCGCGAATGCGCGCCCGATGACAGGCTTCGCGTAACCCGCCGAAAGTCTCGACTTGGCCGTGGCGGATTACGCTGACGCTAATCCGCCCTACGCGATTCACACCGGCCGTTCGCCCTTCACCGTGACGCGGGTGCCGGCGCGGGTGTGCGGCCAGTAATCCCACATCGCACGGTGCTGGGCGCAGCGGTTGTCCCAGAACGCGATCGCGTTCTCGGTCCAGCGGAAGCGGCACTGGAACAGCGGGTTCTCCATGTGCTGGTAGAGATAGGCCAGCATCGCGTCGCTCTCGTCGCGGGGGATGCCGATCAGGAACCGGGTGAAACCGCGATTGACATAGAGCGCCTTCTTGCCCGTCACGGGGTGGGTGCGCACCACCGGATGCTCGGCGCGCGGATAGGCCTGCTTCTCGGCAACGCCGTAATTTGCGTACAGCCCCCGATACGTCTGCTCGCCGTCATGCAGCGCGGTCAGCCCATCGAGATAGGCCTTCATGCGATCGGACAGCGCCTCATAGGCCGCGTACATGTTGGCGAACAGCGTGTCGCCGCCGCGCGGCGGGCATTGCTTGATGTAGAGGATCGAGCCCATCGGCGGCTCCAGATCGCAGGACACGTCGGTGTGCCAGCCCTCGCCATTGGCGCGCGGTGAATCCTTGTCGGCGTAGATCTTCATCAGCGCCGGATCGCCCTCATTCGGCGCGGCGGGATGAACGTGCAGGTCGCCGAACTTGCGGCCGAAGGCAAGATGCTGCTGCGGGCTGATGTGCTGGTCGCGGAAGAAGATCACGAGGTTTTCGGCGAGCGCGCGATGGATTTCGTCGATCTGGCGGTTGGAGGTGTCGCCGTCGACCAGCTTGCCGATGTCGACGCCTGAAATCTCCGCGCCGAGGATCGGCGTCAGCTTTTCCACGCTGATGGTCTCATAGGGCTCGGACTCGCCGGCCTCGTGCCGATAGCGCGGTCCCTGCTTGCCTGACAGCGAGCTCATGGGGTTCCTCCAGATTGGTTTTGCGGCATCGTAGCCGGAGCGGCGAGAAGCGCAACAAACTCCGATGTCGTCCCGACCAAGCGAGCGTAAGCGAGCGCCGAGCCGGGACCCATAACCACAGGCCGTTGTGATTGCGAAGGCTGTCGCCCCATCTTGGCTTAACCACGAACGCCTGTGGTTATGGGTCCCCGCTTCCGCGGGGACGACAGCGGAATGTAATGCGCCAGCGGAGAATCCTACTCCGCCGCTGATGTCTCCGGCGCCTTGGCGCCCGCGCCATACTTCTGGTCGATGTAATCGATCACCAGCGCCTTGAAGTCGGCGGCAATGGACGGCCCGCGCAGGGTACGGAACTTCTTGCCGTCGACGAACACGGGTGCGGCCGGCGCTTCGCCGGTGCCGGGCAGCGAGATGCCGATATTGGCGTGCTTGGATTCGCCGGGGCCGTTGACGATGCAACCCATCACCGCGACGTTGAGCTGCTCGACGCCCGGAAACCTGGTCTTCCAGCCCGGCATTTCCTCGCGGATGAAATCCTGGATCGAGCGCGCCAGCTCCTGGAACGTGGTCGAGGTGGTGCGGCCGCAGCCGGGACATGCCGCAACCAGCGGCACGAAGGTGCGGAAGCCCATGGTCTGCAGCAACTCCTGCGCGACCTGCACTTCGAGCGTGCGGTCGCCGCCGGGCTCCGGCGTCAGCGAGATGCGGATGGTGTCGCCGATGCCCTCCTGCAGGAGGATGCCGAGCGCGGCTGACGAGGCGACGATGCCCTTCGAGCCCATGCCGGCCTCGGTGAGGCCGAGATGGATGGCGTAATCCGAGCGGCGCGCCAGCTCCTGATAGACCGCGATCAGATCCTGCACGGCCGAGACCTTCGCCGACAGGATCATCTTGTTCTTGGGCATGCCGAGCTCTTGCGCGCGTGCGGCCGACAGCAGCGCCGACTGCACCATCGCCTCGCGCGTCACCGCGCGGGCATCCTTCGGATTGGCCGAGGCCGTGTTCTCGTCCATCAATTTGGTCAGCAGTTCCTGGTCGAGCGAGCCCCAATTGGCGCCGATACGCACCGGCTTGTCGTTCTTGTTGGCGATCTCGATGATGTCGGCGAACTGGGTGTCGCGCTTGTTCTTGAAGCCGACATTGCCGGGATTGATGCGGTACTTGTCGAGCGCTTCGGCGCAGGCCGGATAGTCGGCGAGCAGCTTGTGGCCGATGTAGTGGAAGTCGCCGATCAAAGGCGTGGTGATGCCCTGCTTGCGCAACCCGTCGCGGATGTGCGGCACGGCAGCGGCGGCTTCCTCGCGGTCGACGGTGATGCGGACCAGCTCGGAGCCGGCGCGCGACAGTGCTGCGACTTGCGCCACGGTGCCGGCGACATCGGCGGTGTCGGTGTTGGTCATCGACTGCACCACGATCGGCGCGCCGCCGCCGACCGCGACATTGCCGACCATGACTTGCGTGGTCCGGTGCCGGGCGCTCGGGCCAGCGATGTCTGAAGCGATTTTTTCGGGCTTGTTCATGGGGCAACCGAATATCAGGTTTTGGTGACATTCACCAAGGGGGCGCTCGCGCGCCGTGCGGGCTCAGGTTCGGATATTTTCCGCTTGTTTTTCAATTGGTTAATGCCTCGACACGGCTGCGCCAAAGGCATTTGCATGACCGCTATATTGGACCGATCGTGCGGGAATCAAAGGGCCGTGCCGGCTTTTCATGGGAGGTGGCCGATCCTACCATCCCCGGCAAAATAGCATCGGGAGGCAATCATGGCGCAGAACGAACTGATCTCAACGGCGGAACTCGCCGGCATTCTCGGCCAGGCGAACTTGCGCATCTTCGATTGCACCACCACGCTCGACTATCAGCCGCCCGGCAGCGGCGTGCCCTACATCGTGGTGCCGCGCCGCGACAGTTTCGAGGCCGGCCATGTGCCCGGGGCGGATTTTCTCGATCTGCAGGGCGAGTTCTCCGACAACAACACGAAACTGCGCTTCATGATGCCTGATATTGCGCAGCTCGAGACCGCGTTCGGCCGTCACGGCGTCGGCAACGACAGCCACGTCGTGCTGTATTCGATCGGCACCGCGATGTGGGCGACGCGGTTCTGGTGGATGCTCAAATCGCTCGGCTTCGACAATGCCGCGGTGCTCGACGGCGGCCTCGACAAGTGGAAGGCGGAGGGGCGCGCGCTGGAGAGCGGACCCGCGAAGGGATACAAGCCTGCCACGTTCAAGGCGCATCCGCGCCCCGGCTATTTCGTCGACAGCAACGACGTGCTCGCCGCGCGAGGCCACCGCGACACCATCGTGGTCAACGCGCTCAACGAGCAACTGCACAGGGGATTGGAGCCAAGCCGCTACGGACGGCCCGGCCGCATTCCCGGCAGCTGCAACGTCTCGGCGGCAACGATGGTCGATCCCGCGACCAAGGCGTTCGTGCCGCTGGCGGACGCCGAAACGAAATTCGCGGCACAGGGCTTTTCCCGCGACAAGCGCGTGATCGCCTATTGCGGCGGCGGCATCTCGGCGACCGTCGACCTCTTCATGCTGCATAGACTCGGCTACGACAAGCTGACGCTTTATGACGCCTCGATGGGCGAATGGGCTGTCGACGACAAGCTGCCGATCGAGGTGGGATGATTTTGTTCGTCGTCATGGCCGGGCTTGTCCCGGCCATCCACGTCTTTTCTTGCTCGATTGAACAAAGACGTGGATGCCCGGCACAAGGCCGGGCATGACGAGCCAAATTACGCCGGCACATTCGGATCGGGCACGACCTTCGACCCGATCGTCTCGGGACGGTTGACCAGCCACAGCCCCGCGATGACAAGCAATGCGGCCGCGCCGAACGTCGGCGTGAGCTGATCGTGCAGGATGAAGTAGCTCGCGACCACGCCGAACAGCGGCGTGATGAAGGTGAAGGCCGAGAGCTTGCTCGCCGAATAGGTCTGCACCAGCGCAAACCACATCGTGAAGGTCAGCCCGACCACCCAGATCGCCTGATAGCTGACCACGCCGATCGCGAGCGGTCCGGGGATGTGATCAAGCCGCTCGCCCGACAGCCACGCCGCCGCGGCAAGAATCGGGATCGAGATCGCGACCTGATAGCCCATCGCCTTTTCCGGCGCGGCGAGCCGCAGCTTCGTGCCCTTGGCGATCACAGTGGTCGCGCCCCACATCATGCCGCCGCCGACGATCAGGAGATCGCCGAGCAACACGCGGCTGTCGACATCGGGCTGCGGCACGCCGATTGCGAGCGCAACGCCGGCAAAGCTCAGCGCGAGCCCGGCCCATTGCGAGCCGCGCAGCCGCTCGCCGAGAATGCGATAGGACCCGAGCGCGACAAAGAACGGCGCGGTGTAGAGGAACACCACCGCGCGCGAAGCGGTGGTGAGACGCAGGCCCTGATAGATCAGCACGAACTCGAGGCCGAAGATCACGCCGGCAATGATGCCCGGGACAAGCGTGCCGTCGCGGATCGAGAAATCCACCTTGCGCAACCAGCCCACGATCAAAAGCACCGGCAGCGCACCGATCGAGCGGAAGGTCGCCTGCATCATCGCCGGCATATCCGGCAATGCGAGCTTCACCGCGATCTGGTTGAAACCCCAGGACAGGCAGAGCAGCAGCATCAACGCGATGGCGCCCGGGCTGAGCGGCCGCCCGCTGGATGGATTGGATTTTTCTGAGGACATTTCTTCTCTGGCCGGCTTATTCGCCGTTCTTGTTCTAAAGCGTGAGGGGATTAGGCCCCCTCTCCCCGCTCTTTGCGGGGAGAGGGTTGGGGTGAGGGGCTGCGTCCGCAAGAATGGTGAGAGACGGATCCATGGAGAATCCCCCTCACCCGGAATTCAAGCTGCGCTTGAATTCCGACCTCTCCCCGCACGCGGGGCGAGGTACAGCGAGTGCGTTGCTCGATTAGATGCAACAACATCATACTCTACGCAGCCTTCTGGCAGTGCGCGCAGGTGCCGGTGATTTCGACCACGGAGAGCTTTGGCGCAAAGCCGGTCGCACGCGCCGCCGCGCCGAGCGACAGCGCCACGGGTGCTGCGGGAATTTCCCCGACCGAGCCGCAGCGCTCGCAGATCAGAAACGCCACGGCCGCCGCGGCATCATGGTCATGCGCGCAAGCGAGATAGGCGTTACGGCTTTCGATCCGATGGACGAGGCCGTTGGCCATCAGGAAATCCAGCGCGCGGTAGACCGTGATCGGCGCCGGCCGCGGCATGGATTTCGCGAGTTCCTCGATCACCTCATAGGCGCCGAGCGGCCGATGGCTTGCCAGCAACGCCTGCAGCACATGGCGGCGAATCGGGGTGAATTTCTGCGACCGCTCCCGGCACACGGATTCGGCATGGCGGATCGCGTCCGCAGCACAGCGGCCGTGGTCGTGATCGGGCGCGGGAAAGGCCGGCTTTGTCGGGGTCATTGCCGCGATTTGTAGCATTTTGCCCTTTGATTCCAAAGCCCGCCGCCCATGGCGCGCCAGCCATGCCGGCAGCGCGGGGCAGGTTTCCAATTAACTTGCCATGAAAAATTCATAAGCTAGCTTATTATATCCAAAGCTTATGGAGCAGAGGCTCTTAAAGGGCGGGGACAATCATGCGCGGTTCCGTGGATATGAACTTCCTGTTTACGCTCGGCGAGGTCCAGCGCCTGGTGCGCGCCTATGCCGACAAGGAAGCCGCGCGCTTCGGCATCACCCGCGCGCAATGGGCGGTGCTGGCCAAGGTCGAACGCAACGAGGGCATGACAGCAGACCGAACTCGCCGAGCAGATGGAGATGCAGCCGATCACGCTGACGCGGCTGATCGACAAGCTTTGCGAGAGCGACTGGATCGAGCGGCGCGGCGATACGACCGACCGCCGCGTCAATCGCCTCTATCTGTTGAAGGCCGGACGCGCGCTGCTCGGCAAGCTCTCCGGGCTTACGCTCCGAACTCACCGCGACCGCGCTCGGCGGCATTCATCCGGCCGATGCCCATCGGCTGCTCGCGCAACTGGAACAGATCAAGGAAAATGTACGAAACGCCATCCAGATCGCCGCAGGCGAAGCACGAAAGGAGCAGCGCTATGGCTGATCCTGTCCTGAAATTCCCGCCCGAGCAGAAGGGCGCGCCGCCGGCCAAGCCGCGCGTGAAACTCGCCGCCGAGCCGCGCCGCCGCCTGATGGCCGGCATGCGGCGCTATCGCCGGTTTTTGCTGTTGGTCGTGCTGCCGCTGGTCGTCGCGATCGGCGGATTCTGGTTCTATCTCGCCGGCGGCCGCTACGTGACCACTGACGATGCCTATGTCGGCGCGCAGAAGGTGCTGATCACGCCCGACATCTCCGGCAAGATCATCAAGGTCACGGTGAAGGAAGGCCAGAACGTCAGGGAAGGCGACGAGCTGTTCACGATCGATCCCGAACCGTTCCAGCTCGCGGTCAACCAGGCCAAGGGCGCAGCTCGCGCAGGCCAAGACCACCTATGACAATCTGGTCGCCAATGTGAAAATCTACGGTCAGATGGCCGACCTCGCCCAGCAGGGCGTCGACCTCAAGCAGCGCGACGTCGAGCGCAAGCAGCAGCTGGTCGCCCAGAAGGTCGGCTCGCAGCTCGACCTCGACAATTCCGCGACCGGGCTCGTCACCGCGGGCGCGCAATTGCAATTCGTCAAGCAGAACCTCTCGAATGCCAAGGCGCAGCTGCTCGGCAACCCCGATTTGCCGATCGCGGAGTTTCCGCCCTATGCGCAGGCCAAGGCCGCGCTCGACATGGCCCAGCGCAACCTCGACCACACCGTGCTGCGCGCGCCGATGGCGGGCATCGCAACGCAAGTCGAGCAGATCCAGCTCGGCCGCTTCGTCATCGCCGGCACGCCGGTGTTCTCGGTGATCGACGTCGCCAATCCCTGGGTCGACGCCAATCCGAAGGAATCGGACTTCACCTATGTGGTCGAAGGCCAGCCGGTGACGCTCGATGTCGACGCGTTCCCGAACCATGTGTTCAAGGGTTACATCGGCTCGCTGTCGCCCGGCACCGGCGCGCAATTCGCGATCCTGCCGCCGCAGAACGCCACCGGCAATTTCGTCAAAGTGGTGCAGCGCGTGCCGGTGCGGATCTATTTCGACAAGGATGATCCGTTCGTCAAAAAGCTGAAGGCCGGCATGAGCGTCTATGCCACCATCGACACCGGCCACAAGCGCACGCTCGCCGGCCTGCTCGGTCTCTCGTCGGCGGCGGCTACTCATCAGGATTAACGGCGATGTCGCCGACCACCCTGCCCGTATCAAACGCGATTCCGGGACTGCGCCGGAACATGGTGACGATCTGCGCCATGACGGCGACGATCATGCAGGCGCTGGACACCACGATCGCCAACGTCGCGCTGCCCTACATGCAGGGCACGCTGTCGGCCTCGCAAGACCAGATCAACTGGGTGCTGACGTCTTACATCGTCGCAGCCGCGATCATGACCGCGCCGGTCGGCTGGGTCGCCAACCGCTTCGGCCGCAAGCGCATCTTCATCATCTGCTCGGCCGGCTTCACCGTCGCTTCCGTGTTTTGCGGGCTGGCGCAGGACATCAACCAGATGGTGATCTTCCGCCTGTTGCAGGGCGTGTTCGGCGCAGCCCTGGTGCCGCTGTCGCAGGCCGTCATGCTCGACTCCTACTCGCTGCAGGAACGCGCGAAAGCGATGTCGATCTGGGGCATGGGCGTGATGATGGGCCCGATCATGGGGCCCTCGCTCGGCGCCTGGCTGACCGAGACCTATTCCTGGCACTGGGTGTTCTTCGTCAATTTGCCATTCGGCTTCTTCACCGTGCTCGGCCTGATGGTGTTCATGGACGAGACGAAGAAGGATTTGAACCTGCGCTTCGACTGGTTCGGCTTCAGCGCACTGGCGATCGGCATCGGCTCGCTGCAACTCGCGCTCGACCGCGGCGAGCAGCTCGGCTGGCTGGAATTGAACGAGATCATCGCCGAGTTCATCGTCTCGGCCATCGGCTTCTATTATTTCTTCGCGCATTCGCTGACGACCACGCGGCCGTTCATCCAGTTTTCGCTGTTCAGGGATCGCAACTTTCTCACCGGCTGCATCTTCATGGCGGTGATGGGCCTTGTGCTGTACTCGACCATGGCGCTGGCCTCGCCGTACCTGCAAAACGTCATCGGCTATCCCATCATCACCGCGGGCGTGCTGCTGGCGAGCCGCGGCTGCGGCACCTTCGTCGCCATGATGCTGGTCGGCCGCATGATGCGCTATATCGAGGCGCGCACGCTGATCATCTCGGGGCTTTCCCTCACCGCGCTGTCGCTGTTCTACATGACCGGCTGGACCGACCAGACCGGCGTGCAGGAGATCGTCACGCTCAGCATCATCCAGGGTTTTGGCTTCGGCCTCGTGTTCGTTCCGCTGTCGACGGTCGCATTCATGAGCCTGCCCAGTCATTTGCGCACCGACGGCACCTCGATGCTGACCCTGATGCGCAATGTCGCGAGCTCGATCGGCATCTCCATCGTGATCGCGCAGCTCACGGAGGGCTCGCGGCGCGTCTATGCGGTCCTCAACAACAACGTGAATCCGTTCAATCACGCCATGCAGATGCCCGACGTCGCCGGCATGATCGACATGGGCACCGACAAGGGCCGCGCCATGATGGACGTGATGACCGGCCTGCAGGCGCAGATCATCGCGTTCTCGCAGGACTACCAGCTGATCATGCTGTTCATCCTGGTCTCGATCCCGCTCGCGCTGATGATCGGCTCGACCAAGGCCGCGCTGCGATCGCAGGCAGCCGGGCCGGAGCATGCGGTGATCGAGTAGGTCTCTTCTCTTTTCACCTCTCCCCGTTCTTTACGGGAGAGGTAGGCCGCCTACCGGCGGCCGTTCTTAAGAACGCCGAGGCGAAGCCTCGGCTATGGCCGAGCACAGCGAGGCTTCGGGTGAGGGGCAAGGCACACTTGGGCCCCATCTGAAATCTATCAAACTCGTTTCTTCGAATTCGGACCAGCCTTTTTCGGTCGTCGAGTGTGCATGGCCCCTCACCCGGCGCTACGCGCCGACCTCTCCCCGCAAAGCGGGGAGAGGTGAAAAGACTCACACGTCGAAAAACACCGTCTCCGCGCCGCCCTGCAGCCGCAGGTCGAGCTTGTAGACGGCTCCGCCCGCCTGGCGTTGTGCGATCAAGGTCGCGCGGCGATCGGCGGGGACCCGCGCCAGCACGGGATCGCCGGCATTGCCCTTTTCGTCGTCGAAATAAATCCGGGTGTAGAGATGGCGCAGCATGCCGCGCGCGAACACCGCGAGCAAAAGATGCGGCGCCTGCGCCTTGCCGTCGGGGTCAGGCACCGGGCCCGGCTTGATGGTGTCGAAGACATAACGGCCCTCGCCGTCGGTGCCGCAACGGCCGAAGCCGCGAAACTTGGTGTTCGGCAGCGCGCGATTGTCCTGCGGGTCGGCAAAGCGGCCCTGTGCATCGGCCTGCCACACTTCCAGCATGCAATCCGGCACGATCGCGCCGTCGCCGTCATAGACCGTGCCCTCGACACGGATGCGTTCGCCGGTTGCGTCAGGCGTCACCAGATTACTGGTGAAGGCGTCGTTCCAGGCGTATTGGCGGTTCGGCGTCAGCCCGTATTTGAAAAACGGACCGACGGTCTGCGATGGCGTGATGCCCGTCACTTCTTGTTCTCCATGGGAGTCGCGTTCTGGCCGCGCAGCACGATGTTGAAGCGATAGCACAGCGCCCATTCCGGCTGCGTATTCGCAAGATCGAAGCTCGAGACCATCCGCATCCGCGCATTGGCGTCCGGCACTGCATTGAAGATCGGATCGAATTCGAACAGCGGGTCGCCCGGAAAATACATCTGAGTGACGAGCCGCGAGACAAAGGAGTGGCCGAACACCGAGAAATGGATATGCGCGGGGCGCCAGGCGTTGTGGTGATTGCCCCAGGGATAGGCGCCCGGCTTGATGGTGACGAATTTGTAATAGCCGGAGGCGTCCGATTGCGCCCGCCCGGCGCCGGTGAAATTCGGATCGAGCGGCGCCGGATGCTGGTCGCGAACGTGGATGTAGCGGCCGCAGGCATTGGCCTGCCAGATCTCCAGCAGCGTATTCGGCACGCCGCGGCCGTCCTCGTCGAGCACATGGCCGTGCACGAGGATGCGTTCGCCGAGCGGTTCGCCGGAATGCTGGCGCGTCAGATCGCTGTCATGCTCGCGCACGGTCTCGTGGCCATAGACCGGACCGGTCAATTCCCCGAGCGTATGCCGCATCGGGATCAACGGCTTTTGCGGCGCGCGCTTGAGCGAGCTCTTGTAGCCCGGCGACAGCGGCAAGGGATGGGCTTTATTGCTATCGACGGGATAGGTGAGTGTCATTGTTTGCTTCCCGAGAGTACATCGTCATTGCGAGCGAAGCGAAGCAATCCAGAACCTCTCCGCGAAAAAAGTCTGGATTGCTTCGTCGCTCCGCTCCTCGCAATGACGATCAGTTCAGTTTCTCGATCGCGACCGCGACGCCCTGGCCGACGCCGACGCACATGGTGGCGAGCGCGCGTTTTCCGCCACGCGTCTCCATGCCATGCACCGCGGTCATCGCCAACCGCGCGCCGCTCATGCCGAGGGGATGGCCGAGCGCGATCGCGCCGCCGTGCGGATTGACGAAATCGGCATCGTCCTTGACGCCGAGCTGGCGCAGGCAGGCGATACCCTGCGAGGCGAAGGCCTCATTGAGCTCGATCAAATCGAAGTCGCTGATCTTGAGACCCAGCCGCTCCATCAGCTTGCGGGTCGCCGGCACCGGGCCGATGCCCATGATGCGCGGCGGCACCGCGGCCGAGGCAAGCCCGAGAATCTTCGCACGCGGCGTCAGGCCGTGTTTCTTCACCGCCGCTTCGGAGGCGAGGATCATCGCGGCCGCGCCGTCATTGACGCCGGAGGCATTGCCGGCGGTCACCGTGCCGGGATTGCGCACGATCGGCTTCAGCTTGGCGAGCCCTTCCAGCGTGGTGTCAGGACGCGGATGCTCGTCCTTGTCGACCGTCATGGGGCCGGCCTTGCCGCCGGGGATCGTGACCGGGGTGATTTCGGCCGCGAAATAACCCGACGCGATCGCCTTGCCGGCGCGCTGCTGCGAGCGGATCGCGAATGCATCCTGATCGGCGCGCGACACCTGGAATTCCTCGGCGACGTTCTCGCCGGTCTCCGGCATGGCGTCGACGCCGTACTGCGCCTTCATCAGCGGATTGATGAAACGCCAGCCGATGGTGGTGTCGAAAATATCGGCGGAGCGCGAGAAGGCTTCCGGCGCCTTGCCCATCACGAACGGCGCCCGCGTCATCGACTCGACGCCGCCCGCGATCGCCAGATCGATCTCGCCGGCGCGGATGGCGCGGCCGGCGGCGCCGACCGCATCGAGCCCGGAGGCGCAGAGGCGGTTGAGGGTCTGGCCGGGAACCTGTTCGGGCAGGCCCGCGAGCAATAGCGCCATGCGCGCGACGTTGCGGTTATCCTCGCCGGCCTGGTTGGCGCAGCCGAAAAAGACTTCGTCGACCTGCGACCAGTCGAGCTTGGGATGCTTGGCCATCAAGGCCTTGATCGGCGCGGCCGCCAGATCGTCGGCGCGGACCTTGGCCAGCGATCCGCCGAAACGGCCGATCGGAGTTCGCACGGCATCGCAAATGTACACATCACCCATCGTTTCTCCCTGAGTGCCGCAGAGGGCCAAGTTTGAGCGAGTTGTAGGAGTGCGCCCGAAAGAGGTCAATTGACGCTTGGTCTCCAGCCGCCGCTTTCGTGCATGGCCGGTCGTGGAAAACCGTATCCCCCACGGCAAACCGATAGGATGGGTGGGAGAAATTCGCTAGGTTGCACGGCCGATGACCGCCCAACAGCCCGTGTCCGTTCCACCCGCCCCGCCCGACGATGCGACGCCTGCGGAGGCGAATGCGCGCGTCACGCCGATGATGGAGCAGTACCTCGAGATCAAGGCGGCCCATCCCGGGCTGCTGCTGTTCTACCGGATGGGCGATTTCTACGAGCTGTTCTTCGAGGATGCCGAGATCGCGTCGAAGACGCTCGGCATCGTACTGACCAAGCGCGGCAAGCATCAGGGCGCGGACATCCCGATGTGCGGCGTGCCGGTCGAGCGCGCCGAGGACTATCTGCACCGCCTGATCGGCGCCGGGCATCGCGTCGCGGTGTGCGAGCAGACCGAGGATCCCGCAGCCGCGAAGGCGCGCGGCAACAAGAGCGTGGTCAGGCGCGCCGTCATCCGTCTGGTGACACCGGGCACCTTGACCGAAGACACCCTGCTCGATGCCCGCGCCAACAACTATCTGCTCGCGATCGCGCGCGCCCGCTCCTCCGGAGGGGTCGACCGCTTCGGGCTCGCCTGGATCGATATCTCCACGTCCGAATTCATGGTGACGGAATGCGGCGGCGGCGAGTTGCAGGCGAGCCTGGCGCGGATCAATCCGAACGAGGCTGTCGTCACCGACGCGCTCTATAGCGACAGCGAACTTGCCGCCCTGCTGAACGAATTGCCGGCGGTGACGCCGCTGACCCGCGATGTTTTCGACAGCGCCACCGCCGAGCGGCGGCTGTGCGACTATTTCGCGGTTGCGACCATGGATGGCCTTGCCGCGATGTCGCGGCTGGAAGCGACCGCCGCGGCCGCCGCCGTCACCTATATCGATCGCACCCAAGTGGGCAAACGCCCGCCCCTGTCGCCGCCGGCGCGCGAAGCGAGCGGCTCGACCATGGCGATCGATCCGGCGACCCGCGCCAATCTCGAACTGACCCGCACGCTTGCCGGCGAACGGCGCGGCTCGCTGCTCGACGCCATCGACTGCACCGTGACTTCCGCGGGATCGCGGCTGCTTGCTCAACGGCTTGCCGCGCCGCTCACCGACAGCGCGCAAATCGCGCGCCGCCTCGATGCGGTCGCAACCTTCGTCGCTGACAGCGCGGCACGCGAGGACATCCGCTCGATCCTGCGCGGCGCACCCGACATGTCGCGCGCGCTGGCAAGGCTGTCGGTCGGACGCGGCGGCCCGCGCGACCTCGCAGGCCTGCGCGACGGCATCCTCGCCGCCGACCAGGCGCTGGCGCGATTGGAAGAGCTGGAGCAGCCGCCGCAGGAGATCGCGTCTGTCATCGCGGCGCTGCGGCAACCGTCGCGCGATCTGGCGCGGGAATATGAGCGCGCATTCGCCGAGCAATTGCCGCTGATCAAGCGCGACGGCGGCTTCGTGCGCGAGGGCTACGAGCCGGCACTCGATGAAGCGCGCAGTCTGCGCGATGCCTCGCGGCTGGTGGTCGCCGCGATGCAGGCGCGCTACGCCGACGACTGCGGCGTCAAGGGCCTGAAAATCCGGCATAACAATGTGCTGGGCTATTTCGTCGAGGTGACCGCGCAGCATGGCGACAAGTTGATGTCGCCGCCGTTGAACGCGATTTTCATCCATCGCCAGACGCTTGGCGGGCCAGGTGCGCTTCACGACGGCAGAGCTTGGCGAGATCGAAGCCAAGATCGCCAATGCCGGCGACCGCGCGCTCAATCTCGAGCTCGAGATTTTCGAGCGGCTGTGCGCCAAGGCGCTCGACGCGAGCGACGATCTGCGCGCCGCCGCGCATGCGTTTGCTTTACTTGATGTCGCGACCGCGCTCGGAAAACTCGCGATCGACGACAATTATGTGCGGCCCGAGGTCGACGCTTCGCTCGGCTTCGCCATCGAGGCCGGACGCCATCCCGTGGTCGAGCAGGCCCTGAAGCGCGCGGGCCAGCCCTTCATCGCCAACACCTGCGATCTCTCGCCCGCACCGGGCCAGACCTCCGGGCAGCTCTGGCTGCTGACCGGTCCGAACATGGCGGGCAAATCGACCTTCCTGCGCCAGAACGCCTTGATCGCGCTCCTTGCTCAAATCGGCTCCTTTGTGCCGGCTTCGCGCGCGAAGATCGGCATCGTCGACCGGCTGTTCTCGCGCGTCGGCGCCGCCGACGATCTCGCCCGCGGCCGCTCCACCTTCATGGTCGAGATGGTCGAGACCGCTGTGATCCTCAATCAGGCCAGCGAACGTTCGCTGGTGATTTTGGACGAGATCGGGCGGGGCACCGCGACCTTCGACGGGCTTTCGATCGCCTGGGCCGCGATCGAGCACCTGCATGAGGCGAACCGCTGCCGCACGCTGTTCGCCACGCATTACCACGAGCTGACTGCGCTCTCGGCCAGGCTGCCGCGCCTGTTCAACGCCACCGTGCGCGTCAAGGAATGGCAGGGCGACGTGGTGTTCCTGCATGAGGTGCTGCCGGGCTCGGCCGATCGCTCCTATGGCATCCAGGTCGCCAAGCTCGCCGGTCTGCCGCCACCGGTGATCGCGCGCGCCAAGGCGGTGCTGGCCAAGCTTGAAGCGCAGGACCGTGGCCAGACCGCGCGGGCGCTGGCCGACGATCTGCCGCTGTTCGCGGTGCCGTCGCGCGCCGCCGCAGAGCCGGCGCCGCCGAGCGAAGCCGAGCGGATGCTTGAGGCGGTGAAAGCGCTGCATCCCGACGAGATGTCGCCGCGCGAGGCGCTGGAGGCGCTGTACGCGCTGAAGGCGAAGCTGGCGAAGGCGTAAACCTCGTCATTGCGAGGAGCGTTAGCGACGAAGCAATCCATGGCGCAACAAGCGGATGAATGGATTGCTTCGCTTCGCTCGCAATGACGAGTGAGGTCTATCTCGCGACCCGGGCCCTCCTCCGCCCGATCTGCCACAGCGCGAGATTCCAGATCACGCAGGTCGCAAGCGCAAGGCTCAAGCCCGCGGCCGAGCCGAGATGCGATGCGCCGAGATGCAGCACGACGAAGGCGAGCCCGAATCCCATCAGGCCCCAGGCCGAGTTGGCGATCACGGCGGCGGTCGCCTTGCCGCCGATGCGCGGATGCAGGATCAGCATCAAGCTGCAGAACACGCCGGGAAACAGCGCAAGGATGCCGCTGATGCTGGGGCCGACCTTGCCCGACAGCGTGACCACGGTCGCGACCAGAACCGCCACCAGCGATGCGCGGAAGGGAACGTCGTACCAGCGCCGCGCCACCGGCGGCATTTTGGCGTGGCGATAGTGCTGCATCAGCGGCGTGCAGATCGCAAAGGCGACCGCGTTGAGAAGGAGGCCATCCCAGATCGACCATTGCCGGGTGGCGATGAAACTGGCGATCGCGATCCACGCCGCGGCGGCAGAGAGGAAGCTGACCGCGAGATTGTGGCGCTGCGCCAGCAGCACATAGACCAACCCGAGCGTGATGGTGGCGGCGTTGATCGGCAGGCTGGTCAGCGCGCCCTGCGCGATAAAGGCCGCATCATGATCGAGCGCGAGGAATAGGTAGGACGGTCCCGCGGAGATCGGCAAGGTCGCAATCAGTGCGCCGATCACGGGACCCGAACGCTCGGTGATGAAGGAGGCCGTCACCACGAAGGCGGCGGCCACCGCCATGCGCAGGCCGAGGATCAGGAGAAAGGTGAGATCGGGGGACATTTCATCTGTCGTCCCGGGCAAGCGAAGCGCGACCCGGGACCCATAACCACAAGAGGTTGTTAGTCGGAAGCTCTGGCCGCCATCGCGCGACACACCGCGCCCTGGGGTTATGGGTCCCCGCTCCCGTGCGCAATTGCGCACTCGGCGGGGACGACACCTGTTATTTTGCTACATCCGCTTCATGCTGACCGACACCTTCGGGCCGTTCTTGATGGTCTGATAGACCACGCAATAGCGCTCGGTGAGCTTGAGCAGGAGATCGAACTTCTCCTGCGGCGCTGGTGTGTCGACCTCGAAGCGGACGCGGATTTCGGCAAAGCCGACCGGCGCCTCCTTGTCGACGCCGAGCGTGCCGCGGAAATCCAGATCACCCTCGGCGAACACCACGCCCTGCTTCAGTGGCACGTCGATCGCGGTCGCGACCGATTTCAGGGTCACCCCGGCGCACGCAACCAGCGCTTCCAGCAGCATGTCGCCGGAGCACAGCTCCAGCCCGGAGCCGCCGGTGGCAGGATGGAGGCCCGCGACGGCGAGCGCGCGCCCGGTCTCGACCTTGCAGGTCAGGCCTTCGGTGTCGGTCGAGCCTTTGGCCTTGAGCGTGATGATTGCGGCGGAAGGATCCTGCTTGTAGCGCTCCTTGATCGGGGCCTGCATCGCGCGAAGTTCGACGGCGTCCATTGTTGTTCTCCCGTGCTTTTCGACGCCGGATTTACCGGGGAATCGCGCCGCTGTCACCACCACATCGATTCACCGACGCGCGATCCGAGGTCGCGGTCGGGCACGCTGCGGTCCAGCGATCGGTCCAGCGCGGTCAGCACATGGCGCTTGAAATTGTCGAACAATTGCGAGTTGCGGTCGCGCGGCCGCGACAGATTGATATTGATCTCCTCGAACAGCCGGCCGGGCCGCGGCCGCATCACAAGCACGCGGTCGGCCAGCACCACCGCCTCGTCGACGTCATGCGTCACCAGGACCAATGTGGGCCGCGTATCGGCCCAGAGATCGAGCAGATGGTCCTGCAGGTCGCGCCGGGTGAAGGCGTCGAGCGCGGAGAACGGCTCATCGAGCAGCAGCACCTCGGGCTGCGGCACCAGCGCGCGCGCGATCGCGACCCGCTGGGCCTGCCCGCCCGACAATTCGCGCGGCCAGGCGTTGGCTTTGTCGGCGAGGCCGACGCGATCGAGCGCACGCGCCACCCGCTCGCGCCTCTCGCTTGCGGGAAGGCCGGACAGGCCGAAGCCGATATTGTCGGCGACGGTGAGCCAGGGCAGCAGCCGCGGCTCCTGGAAGATGATGCCGATCTTCTCATGCGGTGCTGCGATCGCGGTGGCATCGAGCGTCACCGTGCCCGACGTGGCGCGGTCGAGACCGGCGATGGCGCGCAGCAAGGTCGACTTGCCGCAGCCGGAGCCGCCGATGATGGCGACGATTTCGCCCGGCGCGATCTCGGCCGAGAAGCGCGCCAGCGCGTTGACGCCGTTCGGATAGATCTTGCCGACCCTGTCGAGCGCCAGCATTTAATTGGCCCCACTCTGTTTGCCAAACGCATCCTGCCAGCGCAACAGCGGCGCGAAGCCGATTTCGATCAGCCAGTCGGTGGTCTTGCCGAGAATGGCGAAGATGACGATGGCCGCGAGAATCTGCGCGGGCTTGCCGAGCTGCTGGCCGTCGAGCAGGAGATAGCCGAGCCCCTCGGAGGCGCCGATCAGTTCGGCCGCCACCACGAACATCCAGCCCAGGCCCAGGCCGACACGCAAGGCCACGACATAGGCCGGCAGCACGGCGGGCAGCAGGATGCGGCGGATCATGGCCGGACCGGAGAGACGGAAGGTGCGGCCGACTTCGACGATCTTGCGGTCGACCGAGAGGATCGCGCCCATCACGCCGAGATAGACCGGGAAGAACACGCCGACCGCGATCAGCACGATTTTCGAGGTCTCGAAAATGCCGAGCCACAAAATGAACAGCGGCACCCAGGCGAGCGAGGGGATCGCGCGCAATGCCTGCACCGTGGGATCAAGCAGCCGTCGCGCCAGCGCCCAATAACCGGAGATCGCGCCGAGCACCGTGCCGGCAGCGACGCCGAAGCCGAAGCCGAGCACGACGCGGGTCATCGTGGCCCTGATGTGCAGCCAGAGCTCGCCGGAGCGGGCGAGTTCCGCGATGGTGGCAAACACCTTGCTCGGCGGCGGCACCAGCCGTCCGTTGGACCAGCCGCGCCAGACGATGACCTCCCAGGCCAGCGCGCAAGTCACGGGCAGCAGCAGCCCGAGCGCCGGCCCGATCAGGCGCGACCAGCGCGACGTGTGCCCGCGCGGTGCGTCCGTCGCGGGCACCGAGCCTGCTTGCTGCAGGCTGACGCTGCTTTGCTCAAGGGGCAGTTCGACCGTCATGGCCATAGCAAAACGCTTCCCGCGCCGGAATTGCAAGGTTGTGGTGGCGCGCCTTTGACTTCGTCATGCCCGGCCTTGAGCCGGGCATCCACGTCTTTGATGCCGCCTTGCACGGAAGACGTGGATGGCCGGGTCAAGCCCGGCCATGACGAGCAAATACTGACCTCTCAATTCGTCGGCAGCGGAACCTGATCGTCGATCAGCGAATCCAGCGCCGCCTTGACGTCCGTCTTGCCGTCGATCACGCCGGCCTGCTGCAGGGCGATGCCGGCGGCGAGGATCGAGTCGCGCTGCGGCGCGCCGATCCGGCTGTGGGTCAGCTCGGTGCGCTCCTTGAGCTGCTTGTCGACCACGTTCTCCGGCAGCTTGGTGACGGCGATGAAGGTCTTCTTCAGCTCGTCGTAATTGGCCAGCGAATATTTCCGCGCTTCCTCGTAGGTCGCGAGCACGCGGCGCACGATATCGGGATGATCCTTCAGGAACTCCTCGCGCACATTGAGGATGCCCCAGGTGTTGGCGTCGGCCTTGCGATAGAACAGTTTCGCGCCGTCCTCGATCTCGGCCTGCGCCATCATCGGATCGAGACCGGCCCAGGCGTCGACATCGCCGCGGATCAGCGCGGTCTTGCCGTCGGCGTGCTGCAGCAGCACCGGCGTGATGTCCTTTTCGGTCAGGCCGGCGCCGAGCAGCGCGCGCACCAGGAAGATGTGCGGATCGGTGCCGCGGGTCACCGCGACGCGCTTGCCCTTCAGGTCGGCGACGCTTGCGATCTTGGAATCCTTGGTCGTGACCAGCGCGGTCCATTCGGGCCGCGAATAGACATAGATCGACTTGATCGGATTGCCGTTGACTTTGGCGACCAGCGCCGCAGAGCCCGCGGTCGAGCCGAAATCGATCGACCCGGCGTTGAGGAATTCCAACGCCTTGTTGGAGCCGGCGGATTGGACCCAGACGATGCTGATGCCGTCCTTGGCGAACTCCTTCTCCAGCAGGCCCTTCTGCTTCAACACCATGGAGACCGGATTATAGGTCGCCCAGTCGATGTGGATTTCCTTGAGCGCGTCGGCGGCGAAGGCGCCAGTCGACATCGCAAGACCAAGGGCAGCCGCAAGGACCACCCGCGCATAAGATTTCATCACTCACCCCTCCGGAAAAAATTGCCTGTATTTCAATGCGTTATTGTCCGAGGTCAACTGGAAAAACCGTATACCGCGCACCTGCCGCCGAGAATAGCTTTGCCCAAATGATGGAGAATGCAGAATGGGAGTACTGCCGCCCCACAATCGGCCGTGACAGCGCAAGCCCCGTCCGATATCGGATTGAACTATGGACAGCATCGTCGCGGCCTCCCAGCCAGGCAACGAGACCGATTTCGACACGCAGCGGATCACCGCCGCGGTCAACGCGCTCGCCGACAAGCATGCCGGTCGCGAGGACGTGTTCCGTTCCAGCGTCGCGCAACTGCTGAAAGCCGAGATGGTCGGGGCGCGCGCCGCAGCGCAAGCGCGGCTGTTGAAGGATCGCCACGGCCGCCGCTGCGCCGAGCGGCTCTGTTTCGTGCAGGACGAGATCATCCGCATCCTGTTTACGGCAGCGACACAGCATCTCTACCGCTCGCCGATTCCCTCCGGGGCCGAGCGCATGGCCGTGGTGGCGACCGGCGGCTACGGCCGCGGCCTGATGGCGCCGGAGTCCGACATCGATCTGTTGTTCATCCTGCCCTACAAACAGACGGCGTGGGGCGAGCAGGTCGCGGAAGCCATTCTCTATTGCCTGTGGGACATGGGGCTGAAGGTCGGCCATGCCACGCGCTCGGTCGATGAATCGATCCGGCAGGCCCGCAACGACATGACCATCCGCACCGCGATCCTGGAGACGCGGTTCCTGACCGGGGACCAGCAGCTCTATGACGAGCTCGTCGCGCGCTTCGACAAGGAGGTGGTGCAGGGCTCTGCCGCGGAGTTCGTCACCGCCAAGCTCGCCGAACGCGAGGAGCGCCACCGCCGCGCCGGACAGTCGCGCTACCTGGTCGAGCCCAACGTCAAGGACGGCAAGGGCGGCCTGCGCGACCTGCATACGCTGTTCTGGATCGCGAAATACGTCTACCGCGTGAGCGACACCGATGAACTCGCCGAGCGCGGCGTGTTCGATGCGCAGGAGTACCGCATCTTCCGCCGCTGCGCCGACTTCCTGTGGTCGGTGCGCTGCAATCTGCACTTCTTTGCGGGGCGCGCCGAGGAGCGGCTGTCGTTCGACATGCAGCGCGAGATCGCGGTCCGGCTCGGCTACACCAGCCATCCCGGCATGCAGGACGTCGAGCGCTTCATGAAGCACTACTTCCTGGTGGCCAAGGACGTCGGCGACCTCACCGCGATCCTGTGCGCCAAGCTGGAGGACCAGCAGGCCAAGCCGGCGCCGGTGCTGAGCCGCATGATGGCGCGCTTAAGGCCGAGCACGGTGCGGCGGCGCGTGCCCGACAGCGACGACTTCATCGTCGACAACAACCGCATCAACCTCGCCGCCCCCGACGTCTTCAAGCACGATCCGGTCAATCTGATCCGGATCTTCCGGTTGGCGCAGAAGAACAACCTCGCCTTTCATCCCGACGCGATGCGCACGGTGACGCGCTCGCTGAAGCTGATCAACACGGAGTTGCGCGAAAATCCCGAAGCCAACCGGCTGTTCATCGAGATCCTCACCTCCAACGACGCCGAGACGGTGCTGCGGCGGATGAACGAGACCGGCGTGCTCGGGCATTTCATCCGCGCCTTCGGCAAGATCGTGTCGATGATGCAGTTCAACATGTACCACCACTATACGGTGGACGAGCATCTGATCCGCTGCGTCGGCTTCCTGCAGGACATCGAGCGCGGCGGCAATGAGGAGTTTACGGTCGCAAGCGATCTGATGCGCAAGATCAGGCCGGAGCACCGGCCGCTGCTCTACATCACCGTGCTGCTGCATGACATCGCCAAGGGCCGGCCCGAGGATCACTCGATCGCAGGGGCCAAGGTGGCGCGGCGGCTGTGTCCGCGGCTCGGCTTCTCGGCTGCCGATACCGAACTGGTCGCCTGGCTGATAGAACAACACCTGACCATGTCGACGGTGGCGCAATCGCGCGACCTCTCCGATCGCAAGACAATCGAGAATTTCGCCGCCGTGGTGCAGACGGTCGAGCAGATGAAGCTTCTAACGATCCTCACCACCGCCGACATCCGCGGCGTCGGTCCGGGCGTCTGGAACGGCTGGAAGGCACAGCTGATCCGCACGCTCTATTACGAGACCGAGCCGGTCCTGACCGGCGGCTTCTCGGAGGTGAATCGCGCCAAGCGCATCGCCGCGGCGCAGGGCGAATTCCGCGCCGCCTTCACCGAATGGCCGGAGGCGGATGTCACCGCCTATCTCGGCCGGCACTATCCGGCCTACTGGCTCAAGGTGGAATTGCCGCGCAAGCTCCGCCATGCGCGGTTTCTGAAAGCCAGCGACGAGGCCGGCCACAAGCTGGCGATCAATGTCGGCTTCGACGAGGCGCGCAGCGTCACCGAGCTGACGATCCTCGCCATCGACCATCCCTGGCTGCTGTCGATCATCGCGGGCGCCTGCGCCTCCGCCGGCGCCAACATCGTCGACGCGCAGATCTACACCACCACCGACGGCCGCGCGCTCGACACCATCGCGATCTCGCGGGAATACGATCGCGACGAGGACGAGGGCCGGCGCGCCACCCGGATCGGCGAGATGATCGAGCAGGTGCTGGAAGGCAAGCTTCGCCTGCCCGACGCGGTGGCGCGCCGCGCCGCCGTGCGCGGCAGAAGCCGCCCGTTCACGGTCGAGCCGGAGGTGATCATCAACAACCAGTGGTCGGACCTTTACACCGTGATCGAGGTCTCCGGCCTCGACCGTCCCGGCCTGCTCTATCAGCTCACGACCGCGCTTTCGAAGCTCAATCTCAACATCGCCTCAGCGCATGTCGCGACCTTCGGCGAGCGCGCCCGCGACGTGTTCTACGTCACCGATCTCCTGGGCGCGCAGATCAACGCGCCGACGCGGCAGGCCGCGATCAAGAGCGCGCTGTTGCATCTGCTCGCCAGCGAAGACGCGGTGGCGAAGCCGGCGGCGTAAAGAGGACGCTTCACCTCTCCCCGCCTGCGGGGAGAGGTGCGCGAAGCGCGGGTGAGGGGACTCTCCACGCACAGCGCTGATTGCGATTGCCCCTCACCCCGACCCTCTCCCCGTAAGAACGGGGAGAGGGAGATGAGAGACCGCCTCGCTTCAAACTTCCACCCCCTCATGCCGCAGCAGCCACTGCTTGCGATGCAGGCCGCCGCCATATTTGACCAGTGAACCATTCGCGCCGATCAGGCGATGGCAGGGAACGACGACGCTGATCGGATTGGAGCCATTGGCGTGTCCGACCGCGCGCATGGCGTTGGGCGCACCGAGCTTTGCCGCAAGCGCGCCATAGCTCATGGTCTGGCCTGCGGGAATCCGGGGTAACGCCGTCCAGACCTTGCGCTGGAACGGCGTGCCCGCCACGCGCCAGGCAATCGTCTGCAACGCGGCGAAATCGCCATCGAAATAAGCCGACAGCGCCGAGCGCATCGCTTTCGGCGCACGGCCGCTGCTCAAGCTGACGGCGCCATAATGCAACCGCAGCAGCTCCTTCATCCGCGCCTCGTAATCTTCAAAATCGAGCGCGCGCAACACGCCGTCCTCGTCGGTCACGAGCAGCATCGTCCCGATCGGCGTCGTCAGCCGGTCGAGCATGAAGGTCTGGGACGGCGTGGTCCTGGTCATCGGACATCCTTCAGCAAGAATACGCTGTACTTTCTCCTCTGGCATGCCAGCGTCCACCCGAAATCAGACTTTCGAACCGGCACTTGAGCCCTCATGCGCCCTCAACGCGCATTGCTTTGCAATGCAGCATCGAGTATCCCGGCCGCACAAATCCACACAATTGAGGAACGCACACGACATGAGGAACGGCTTTTTCCAGCTGGCCACGGGGACCGCGCTCGCGATTGCGCTCGCCGCTTCGCCGGCCTTCGCGCAGAAGAAATACGACACCGGCGCGACCGATACCGAGATCAAGATCGGCCAGACCGTGCCCTTCAGCGGACCGGCATCGGCTTACGCCACCATCGGCAAGGCGCAGGCTGCCTATTTCAAGATGATCAACGACCAGGGCGGCGTGAACGGCCGCAAGATCAACCTGATCCAGTATGACGACGCCTATTCGCCGCCGAAAGCGGTCGAGCAGATCCGCAAGCTGGTCGAGAGCGACGAGGTGTTGCTGACCTTCCAGATCATCGGCACGCCGGTGAACGCCGCCGTGCAGAAATATCTCAACGGCAAGAAAGTGCCGCAGCTGTTCGCGGCAACCGGCGCCTCGCGGTTCACCGACCCCAAGAACTTCCCGTGGACGATGGGCTTCAACCCGAACTACTTCGTCGAGGGCCGCATCTACGGCCAATACATCATCAAGAACCACCCGAACGCCAAGGTCGGCGTGCTCTATCAGAACGACGACCTCGGCAAGGACTACCTCAACGGCATCAAGGCCGGTCTCGGCGACAAGGCCGCGAGCATGGTGGTGACCGAAGCCTCCTACGAACCCACCGATCCCACCATCGATTCGCAGATCCTCAAGATCAAGGACTCGGGCGCGGACCTGTTCTTCTCGGCCACCACGCCGAAACAGGCGGCGCAGGCGATCAAGAAGATCAGCGAGCTCAACTGGCATCCGGTGCAGATCGTCGACATCAACGCGACCTCGGTCGGCGCCGTGATGAAGCCGGCGGGACTTGACGCCTCCAAGGACGTCATCAGCGTCAACTACGGCAAGGACCCGCTCGACCCGACCTGGAAGGACGATGCCGGCCTGAAGCGCTATTTCGACTTCATGGCGAAGTACTATCCGGACGGCGACAAGGACTCGAACTTCAACACCTACGGCTATGCCACCGCGCAGATGCTGGTGCATGTGCTGAAGCAGTGCGGCGACGACCTGACCCGCGAGAACGTCATGAAGCAGGCGTCCTCGATGAAGGACGTCACCACCGACATCGCGCTGCCGGGCATCAAGGCCAACACCTCGCCGACCGACTATCGCGTCAACAAGCAGCTTCAGATGATGAAGTTCAATGGCGAGCGCTGGGAGCTGTTCGGCCCGATCCTCGAGGACGCGGGCGCGGCGGGTTAAGCGCAAGCGCATTTGACGACAGCAATCGGCGGCCTCCGGGCCGCCGATCTTTTTAGGAGATTATTTCGGAATCTCTCCGA
>CAWCHW010000010.1:0-26838 GCA_963795365.1 uncultured Alphaproteobacteria bacterium | reverse complement strand
GCTTCGTCGAGCACGAGGTATTCGACCTGGCCGAGCTTGAGGCCGTTGCTCTGCACGAGGTCGAGCAGGCGGCCGGGGGTGGCGACCAGCACTTCGACGCCGCCCATGAGGCTGCGGACCTGGCGGCCCATCGGCACGCCGCCGATGGCGAGCGTGGAGGAGAGCCGCATATGGCGGCCATAGGCATTGAAGCTGTCGAGGATCTGTCCGGACAGCTCGCGGGTCGGGCTCAGCACCAGCACACGGCAGTTCTTCGGCTGCACCTTGATGCGGTTCTGCAGCAGCCGGTGCAGGATCGGCAGCGCAAAGGCCGCGGTCTTGCCGGTGCCGGTCTGGGCGATGCCGACCACGTCGCGCCCTGTGAGCGCGAGGGGGATGGTCTGGGCCTGGATGGGGGTGGGGGTGAGGTAGTTTTCTTCACGAAGCGCTCGCGCGATCACGTCGGCGAGGCCGAAATCCTGGAAGGAGGTCAAAAAGGGGGTGTCTTTCA
The DNA here is from genome assembly GCA_963795365.1 of uncultured Alphaproteobacteria bacterium. Classification (GTDB taxonomy): domain Bacteria; phylum Pseudomonadota; class Alphaproteobacteria; order Rhizobiales; family Xanthobacteraceae; genus Bradyrhizobium. The sequence continues at coordinate 26,348 of CAWCHW010000010.1, read as the reverse complement.
TAAAGCAGGAGGCGTCCCGGCAATTGGATACCAGGCGCGGGGTGTCTATCAGGAGCACCCGCGTGTTTGGGGAGCCGGTTTGTTAGCTGGGAAGGGCAAGCCAAAAGCCACTTCAAAGAGGGCTTGGGAACACGCGGCTTGCAATGACCTGGCGATTCGCGAGGTCTTGGGCTCCATATGGCCCATCAAGACGGCGCATTCAAGGTGAATTGCGGCGGTCGTAGCTTTGTTTGCTGCTGACGTTAAGGAAGCACCTCCAAGTTGTACCGCCAAAATAAGGGTGCCGGAAATTTAGACAGTTTGTCACATTTGCATAAAAATTAGACAGTTTGCCGCTTAGGCATACATTTCCCTCGCCCAAGCATTAGGCAGATGACTCTGGGCCAAGCAGCATTTTCGCCAATGGAGTCATCGGCTTACCGCGGTTCAGCGGCGTGGCACGGTTCTTGCGATTCCGTTAACGCGAGCGGCCGTGGGGCCGTCGCAGCGTAATTCACGCCTGCGTCAGGGAGACGACATTTCATGCTTACTCAACTCACTCACGACATTGCGACGATGAGCCGCCGTCGCGCGCTCGCGGCGACCGCCGGGCTGGTGCTCGGCCTCGCTGCGTTCTCGCCCGCGAAAGCCGCCGACGACACCATCAAGGTGGGCGTCCTGCATTCCCTCTCGGGAACGATGGCGATCAGCGAAACCACGCTGAAGGACACGGTCCTGTTCATGATCGACGAGCAGAACAAGAAGGGCGGCGTGCTCGGCAAGAAGCTCGAGGCCGTCGTGGTCGACCCCGCCTCGAACTGGCCGCTGTTCGCCGAGAAGGCGCGCGAGCTGATCACCAAGGACAAGGTCGCCGTCGTGTTCGGCTGCTGGACCTCGGTGTCGCGCAAATCCGTGCTGCCGGTCTTCAAGGAGCTGAACAGCATCCTGTTCTATCCGGTGCAGTATGAGGGCGAGGAGTCCGAGCGCAACGTGTTCTACACCGGTGCTGCTCCGAACCAGCAGGCGATCCCCGCCGTCGACTACCTGATGAAGGAAGAGAAGGTGAAGCGCTGGGTGCTGGCGGGCACCGACTACGTCTATCCGCGCACCACCAACAAGATCCTGGAAGCCTACCTGAAGTCCAAGGGCGTCGCCCAGGACGACATCATGATCAACTACACGCCGTTCGGTCATTCCGACTGGCAGACGATCGTGGCCGACATCAAGAAGTTCGGCTCGGCCGGCAAGAAGACGGCGGTGGTCTCGACCATCAACGGCGACGCCAACGTTCCCTTCTACAAGGAACTGGGCAACCAGGGCATCAAGGCGACCGACATTCCGGTGGTCGCGTTCTCGGTGGGTGAAGAAGAACTCGCCGGCATCGACACCAAGCCGTTGCTCGGCCATCTCGCTGCATGGAACTACTTCGAGTCGATCAAGACGCCGGCCAACGATAAGTTCATCAAGGAATGGCAGGCCTACACCAAGAACCCGAAGCGCACCACCAACGACCCGATGGAAGCCACTTACATCGGCTTCAACATGTGGGTGAAGGCGGTTGAGAAGGCCAAGTCCATCGATGCGGACAAGGTGATCGACGCGCTGCCCGGCACCGAAGCGCCGAATCTGACCGGCGGCACCTCCAAGATGTTGCCCAACCACCACATCACCAAGCCGGTGTTCATCGGCGAGATCAAGGGTGATGGCCAGTTCGCCGTGGTCTACAAGACCAAGGACCTGGTCCCCGGCGACGCCTGGTCGAAGGAGCTGGACGGCTCCAAGGACCTGATCGGCGATTGGGTCGGCAAGAAGTGCGGCAACTACAACGTCAAGACCAACAAGTGTGGCGGTCAGGGCTCCTGATCCGGACTTGTTTGCCTCAAGAATAAAGAAGGCGGCGGCCGTCGCCGCCTTCTTTACCTCAGGCCGGGGTTACCAAAGTGCTTGGCAATTTCCTTGATCGTCTGCGCGCGCCTTTGCTCGCATTTCTCCTTATCGTCCTTGCAGTGCCGGCGTTCGCCGGTCCGTTCGAGGATGCGGTCGGCAAGTTCGCCACCGACGATTTCTCCGACACTGAAGAAGCGATCGGCGCGGTTGCCTCCTCCGGCAATCCGCTGGCTTTCCCCATCATCAGCGCGCTGCAGGATGGGCGATTGATGTTCGATGCCGAGAGCAAGAAGGTTTATATAAAGCAGCCCGACGCTAAGGCGATCGACGCCGCCACCGGCGCCGCGGTCGACGCCATTCCCGACAGCGCCAGCGCGGTGCGTCTTAATAACCGCCTGCGTCGCACCGTCGATGCCGCGGTCGGCGGTCTGACGCTGCTTTCGCCGGATCCAGCCAAGCGCATCTCCGCGGCGCAGTCGGTGTTCAAGACCCACGACGAGACGATGCTGCCCATCGTCGACGGCGCGATTGCAAAGGAAACCAACAAGGCTGCCAAGACCGCCTTCGCCGAGGCCCGGGCCGCGATCCTGCTGTACAAGCAGGACGCAACCGACGTGGAAAAGCTGGAGGCTATCGCCACCGTGAAGGCGCGGGGCGATCAGGAGGCAATGGCGCTCCTGACCGGACTCGGACCTGACCAGTCTCCGGCTATCGTGTCTGCCGCGGCGAACGCAACGGCGGCCATTCAGCGCACGCTGGCCCTGTGGTCGATGGTGCAGAACGCCTGGTACGGGCTCTCGCTCGGCTCGGTGCTGCTGCTTGCCGCGATCGGGCTCGCCATCACCTTCGGCGTGATGGGCGTCATCAACATGGCCCACGGCGAGATGGTGATGCTGGGCGCCTACACCACCTTCGTGGTGCAGGAGGTGATCCGTACCCGTTACCCGGGGTTGTTCGATTACTCGCTATTGATCGCCGTACCGCTATCCTTTCTTGTGGCAGGCGCGGTCGGCGTGCTGATCGAGCGTACGATTATCCGCTTCCTCTACGGCCGTCCGCTGGAAACCCTGCTGGCGACCTGGGGCCTCTCGCTGGTGCTGCAGCAGGCGGTGCGCTCGGCATTCGGCCCCAACAATCGCGAAGTAGGCAATCCATCCTGGATGAGCGGCGCTTTCGAAATCGGACAGATAACCATCACCTACAATCGGCTGTGGATCCTGTGTTTCACGCTCGCCGTATTTGCGATCCTGCTCGCCATGCTGCGTTATACGGCCCTCGGACTTGAGATGCGCGCGGTGACGCAAAACCGCCGCATGGCCGCCTCGATGGGCATCGCTACCTCCCGCGTCGATGCGCTGACCTTTGGCCTCGGCTCGGGCATTGCCGGCATCGCCGGCGTCGCGCTGTCGCAGATCGACAATGTCAGCCCCAATCTCGGCCAGAGCTATATCATCGATTCCTTCATGGTCGTCGTGTTCGGCGGTGTCGGCAATCTCTGGGGCACGCTGGTCGGCGCGTTCGCGCTTGGCATCGGTAACAAGTTCCTGGAGCCGATCGCCGGCGCCGTGCTCGGCAAGATCGCGATCCTGGTGTTGATCATTCTGTTCATCCAGAAACGCCCGCGCGGCCTGTTCGCGCTGAAGGGGCGGGCGGTGGAAGCATGATGCCGCACATGCTCACGCGGTCGCTCGATCGCGCCGCAACCATCTTCCTGCTCGTGGTAGCCGCTTGTGGAATTTTGATTCCGCTGTCGAACCTGCTGCTGCCCGCAGGCTCGTTCTTCCAGGTGCCCACCTATCTGGTGGCGCTGTGGGGCAAATATGTGTGCTACGCCATCCTTGCGTTGTCGATCGACCTGATCTGGGGTTATTGCGGCATCCTTTCGCTTGGCCACGGCGCGTTCTTCGCGCTCGGCGGCTACGCCATGGGCATGTACCTGATGCGCCAGATCGGCAGCCGCGGCGTTTACGGCAACCCGATCCTGCCGGATTTCATGGTGTTCCTGAATTACCCGAAGCTGCCATGGTACTGGCACGGCTTCGATATGTTCTGGTTCGCGGCGATCATCGTTCTTCTAGCGCCTGGCCTGTTGGCATTTTGCTTCGGTTGGCTCGCGTTCCGCTCCCGCGTCACCGGCGTCTATCTTTCGATCATCACCCAAGCGATGACCTACGCGTTGCTGCTGGCCTTCTTCCGCAACGATTTCGGCTTCGGCGGCAACAACGGCCTGACCGATTTCAAGGATATTCTGGGCTTCAACGTACAGGCCGATGGCACTCGCGCGACACTGTTCATGCTGAGTTGCCTGACGCTGATCATCGCCTTCCTGATCTGTCGGGCGGTGGTGACCTCAAAGCTGGGCAAGGTTCTGATCGCGGTTCGTGACGCAGAGTCGCGAACCCGGTTCCTCGGCTATCGTGTCGAGTCCTACAAGCTGTTCGTCTTCACGCTGTCGGCCTGCATGGCCGGTGTCGCAGGCGCCCTCTATGTGCCGCAGGTCGGCATCATCAATCCAAGCGAATTCGCGCCGGGCAACTCGATCGAGGCCGTGATCTGGGTCGCGGTTGGCGGCCGCGGCACGCTGGTCGGCGCGGCCCTGGGCGCCATCGTCGTCAACTACGCCAAGACCGTATTCACGTCGGGCCCGCTGGCGCCCTATTGGCTGTTCCTGCTGGGTGCGCTGTTCATCCTGGTGACGCTGCTGCTGCCAAAGGGAATCGTCGGTACCTTCAATGCCTGGTGGGAGCCATGGAAAGCGAACCGCCTGTCGGCGAACGTAGAGAGCGCGGCGCGCGAAGACGGCATCAGCGAACCGAATCCGGCGGAGTGAGCACATGAACGTCATGGACACTCGCGCCACTTCCGCACTGCTCTATCTCGACGGCGTGCATGTCTCGTTCGATGGCTTCCACGCGATCAACAACCTGTCGCTGGCACTCGAACCCGGCGAGATGCGAGCCATCATCGGCCCAAACGGCGCCGGCAAGACCACGATGATGGACATCATCACCGGCAAGACCAAACCCGACGAAGGCACCGTGCTGTTCGACGGTGTCACCGATCTGACCCGGTTGGACGAAACGCGTATTGCCGAGCTTGGAATCGGCCGCAAATTTCAGAAGCCGACAGTATTCGAGAGCCAGACCATCGAGGACAATCTGCTGTTGGCGCTCAATGTCAATCACAGCGTCAGGGGTACGTTGTTCTGGCGCGAGACCAAACCTGAAACCGAGCGCATCGAGCGGGTGCTGGAGACCATCCGGCTGAAGGATTCACGGAACAAGCTGGCCGGAAGCCTGTCGCACGGTCAGAAGCAATGGCTCGAAATCGGCATGCTGCTGGCGCAGGACCCGAAACTGCTCCTGGTCGACGAGCCGGTCGCAGGCATGACCGACGTCGAGACCCACCAGACCGCAGAACTTCTGAAAGAGATCAACAAGGAAAAAACCATCATGGTCGTCGAGCACGACATGACCTTCGTGCGCGAACTCGGCGTCAAGGTGACGTGCCTGCACGAAGGCACGGTGCTGGCCGAGGGAACTATCGACCAGGTTTCAACGAACGACCGTGTTGTCGAAGTGTATCTGGGGCGCTAGTGCCGCCGATTTGAAGTCCCTGCGGTGTATGCCGCGAGTCCGACCAGGGACTTCAAATCGAAAAGCGGCACTGGCATTGTAGGTTTGCTGGTACCCGTTGCTTTTCGAAGTTCGCGAAAGATGGGTGCTGAAACGGGGCGCGAACTTCGGAAAGTGGGTACCAGACGATGCTCGAAGTCAGGGACATCAATCTGTTCTACGGCGCGGCGCAGGCGCTGCGCGGCGTCTCGCTCAAGGCCGAACCCGGCAAGGTGATGTGCGTGCTGGGTCGTAACGGCGTCGGCAAGACCTCGCTGCTGCGCTCGCTGGTCGGGCAATATCCGATCGCATCGGGCTCGATCATGTTTGACGGCGCCGATATCACCGCCCTCAAGCCCTATGAACGCGCCCGCAAAGGCATCGGCTTCGTGCCGCAAGGGCGTGAGATTTTTCCGCTGTTGACCGTCGAAGAAAACCTGAAGACCGGTTTCGGCCCGCTCAAGCGCGACGACCGCTACGTTCCCGACGACGTGTTCTCGCTGTTTCCGATCCTGCAGACCATGCTCGGGCGCCGCGGTGGCGACCTGTCCGGGGGGCAGCAGCAGCAGCTTGCGATCGGCCGCGCACTGGTGATGCGGCCAAAGCTGCTCCTGCTCGATGAGCCGACCGAAGGCATCCAGCCCTCGATCATCAAGGACATCGGTCGCGCGATCTCCTACCTGCGCAGCCTCGGCAACATCGCCATCGTGCTGGTCGAACAATATCTCGACTTTGCCTGCGAGCTCGGCGACAATTTCGCGGTCATGGACCGCGGCGCGGTGAAATTCGCCTGCGACCGCGCGAGCCTCGATCCGGCCGAGATCAGCCGGCAGATGGCGCTCTAGATCACTTCGTGCGGCCGCAAGAAGCCGCACTCCGAGGGGTGGGATGCGAACCGAAGTTTTGAGCGCATCTGTGTTCGCGGCCAACCGAGCTCGCGGCGCGGTCGCTTTCGACGTGCGCTCAGTCGACGGCGTGACGCGCCGGGGCGCTGTGCATGAATCCGGTTCGCTGCGGGTGCGCTTTCCCTCGCCGGAAGGCGAGGGTCTATCGGCGGTGTTCGTCAACACGGCCGGCGGCGTCGCCGGCGGAGACCGGTTCGATATCGAAATAGCGGCAGGCGAGGGCGCGCGGCTGACGCTGACCACGGCTGCGGCGGAAAAGGTTTATCGCGCGACAGGCGAGCCCGCCGAACTGAATATCGCCTTGAAGGTTGCCGATGGAGCTCACCTTTCCTGGCTGCCGCAGGAAACCATTCTGTTCGACCGCGCGCGGATGTCGCGCCGCATCGACATCGATCTTGCCGAAGGCGCCTCGCTTCTGCTCTGCGAGATCGCGGTGTTCGGCCGCGCGGCGATGGGCGAGCGGATGGAACGGGGCGCTTTCGTGGACCGTTGGCGCATGCGCCGGGGCGGGCGATTGGTGTTTGCGGAGACTGTGCGCCTCGAGGGTGACATCGGCGCAAAGCTCAAGCGTCCCGCGATCGCGAGCGGTGGCGTTGCGATCGGCACTGCGCTGATCGTTCCCGGCGATGCAATCCTGGTCGAGCGTATCAGGGAGATCGCATCTTCGTTCGGTGGCGAGGCCGCCATTTCCGCGTGGAATGGATTTGCAATGGCGCGCTTCTGTGCCCAAGATGCCGCGCGCCTGCGCGCCGACATGATGGCCGTGCTGGGCCGTGCTTCGCCTGCGCCATTACCGCGGCTCTGGCTCAACTAGATCAAACCGAGTGCTCTCATGAATCTGTCTCCCCGCGAAAAGGACAAGCTGCTGATTTCGATGGCGGCCATGGTGGCGCGGCGCCGGCTGGAGCGCGGCGTCAAGCTCAATCACCCCGAGGCCATCGCCATCATCTCCGACTTCATCGTCGAGGGCGCGCGCGACGGCCGCACCGTGGCCGACCTGATGCAGGCCGGAGCGCAGGTGCTGACCCGCGCGCAGGTGATGGATGGTATCCCCGAGATGATCCACGACATCCAGGTCGAGGCGACCTTTCCCGACGGCACCAAGCTCGTCACGGTGCACGAGCCGATCCGATAGGAGCTGCGTATGATCCCCGGCGAACTCTTCATCAGGGACGGCGAGATCGAACTCAACGCCGGCCGCAAAACCGTGACGTTGACGGTCGCCAACACCGGCGACCGGCCGATCCAGGTCGGTTCGCACTATCATTTCTTCGAGACCAATCCGGCGCTGAAGTTCGACCGGAAAAAAGCCCGCGGCATGCGCCTCGATATCGCAGCCGGCACCGCGGTGCGCTTCGAGCCGGGCCAGACCCGCGACGTGCAGCTGGTGGCGCTCGCGGGCAAGAAGACCATCTACGGCTTCCGCGGCGATGTGATGGGGAAACTGTGAGCGATGCTTGCGCCGCTCCGCCTCGTCTCTGAAGCCGCCGAGTTTGCCGCGCGCCGCCACAACGGCATGGCGCGCAAGGGCCGCGGCAGCGAGCCCTACATCAATCATCTCGCCGAGGTCTCCAATTTGCTGTCCACCGCGACCGACGGAGCCGACGCCGAGCTGGTCGCCGCCGGCTGGCTGCATGACACCATGGAAGATACCGAGACCACGCGCGAGGAGCTGGCGCAGACATTCTCCGAGCGCGTCGCCTCGCTGGTCGTCGAATGCACCGACGATATGTCGCTGCCCAAGGCAGAGCGTCGCCAGCGTCAGGTGGTCGACGCGCCGCACAAGTCGCCGGGGGCCAGACTGATCAAGATTGCCGACAAGATCAGCAATATCGGCGCGCGCGTGCATCGCGATCCCAGCCGCGAGGAGCGCGACGACTTGATCGATTACACTGATTGGGCCGAGCAGGTGGTTGCGGGTTGCCGCGGCGGCAATGCCTGGCTCGATGCGAAATTCGACCAAACGATTGCGATGGCAAGGAGCACCTTGTGAGCACGCTGCCTGTTCTCCCTCCCCCCTTGCGGGGGAGGGTCGGAGAGGGGGGTAACTCGGCAGAGCTGAGCGTGTGGACCCCCACCCCCAACCCCTCCCCGCAAGGGGGAGGGGAGCGTACCGCCGACGCCGCGCCTCAATACAAGTCCAACGGAGCTCTCCCATGTCCGTAAAAATCAAACGTTCCGTCTATGCCGACATGTTCGGGCCGACCACCGGCGACAGGGTGCGGCTCGCCGACACCGATCTCATCATAGAGGTGGAGAAGGACTTCACCGTCTATGGCGAGGAGGTGAAGTTCGGCGGCGGCAAGGTGATCCGTGACGGCATGGGCCAGTCGCAGGTGACGAACAAACAGGGCGCGGTCGATACCGTCATCACCAACGCGCTGATCGTCGACCATTGGGGCATCGTCAAGGCCGACGTCGCGATCAAGGAAGGATACATCAGCGCGATCGGCAAGGCCGGCAACCCCGACATCCAGCCGGGCGTGAACATCGTCATCGGCCCCGGCACCGACGTAATCGCGGGCGAAGGCAAGATCCTCACTGCCGGCGGGTTCGACAGCCACATCCATTTCATCTGCCCGCAGCAGATCGAGCACGCGCTGATGTGCGGCGTCACCTCCATGCTCGGCGGCGGCACCGGTCCATCCCACGGCACCTACGCCACCACCTGCACGCCGGGCCCGTGGCACATGATGCGGATGATGCAGTCGTTCGACGCCTTCCCGGTCAATCTCGGCATCTCCGGCAAGGGCAACGCCTCGCGTCCCGCCCCGTTGATCGAGATGATCAAGGGCGGCGCCTGCGCGCTGAAGCTGCATGAGGACTGGGGCACCACGCCGGCCGCGATCGACAATTGCCTGTCGGTGGCCGACGATTACGATGTCCAGGTGATGCTGCACTCGGATACGCTCAACGAGTCCGGTTTTGTCGAGGACACGGTGAAGGCTTTCAAGGGCCGCACCATCCATGCCTTCCACACCGAGGGCGCCGGCGGCGGCCATGCGCCCGACATCATCAAGATCGCCGGCCTGAAGAACGTGCTGCCGTCCTCGACCAATCCGACCCGGCCGTTCACGCGCAATACCATCGACGAGCATCTGGACATGCTGATGGTGTGCCACCACCTCGATCCCTCGATCGCCGAGGATCTGGCGTTCGCGGAAAGCCGCATCCGCAAGGAGACCATCGCCGCGGAGGACATCCTGCACGACCTCGGCGCGCTCTCGATGATGTCGTCGGACTCGCAGGCCATGGGCCGGCTCGGCGAGGTCATCATCCGCACATGGCAGACCGCCGACAAGATGAAGAAGCAGCGCGGGTCATTGCCGCAGGACAAGGGCAAGGACAACGACAATTTCCGCGTCAAGCGCTACATCGCCAAATACACCATCAATCCCGCCATCGCGCATGGCGTGTCGAAGCTGATCGGCTCGGTCGAGAAGGGCAAGCTTGCCGACCTCGTGCTGTGGAAGCCGGCCTTCTTCGGCGTCAAGCCGGAATGTATCATCAAGGGCGGCTCGATCGTGGCGGCGCCGATGGGCGACCCGAACGCGTCGATCCCGACGCCGCAGCCGGTGCATTACCAGCCGATGTTCGCCGCCTTCGGCAAGTCGTTGACGGCGTCCTCGGTCATTTTCACCTCGAAAGCCGCGGTGACCTCGGGGCTGGCGCGCAAGCTCGGCGTCGGCAAGCAGCTCTATGCGGTGCAAAACACCCGCGGAAAAATCTCCAAGAAGAGCATGATCCACAACGACGCCACGCCCAATATCGAGGTCGACCCTGAAACCTACGAGGTGCGCGCCGATGGCGAGCTTCTGACCTGCCCGCCGGCCGAGGTGCTGCCCATGGCGCAGCGCTATTTCATGTTCTAAGGTCGTCCCGGTATCAAACAGAACAAATGCCGGGAGGACCACCATGATCTACGTCATTGCCACCACGAAGGTGAAGCCGGGCCAGCGCGATGCCTACATCGCCGGCCATAAGAGAAATGCATCGCCGAGACGCACAGAGGAGAAGAGGCTGCATCGCCTATGAGGGGCACACCACCATCCATGACCCCGACACCTATGTCGTGGTGGAGCGCTGGGAAGACCGCGCCAGGATCTCATACGCCGCATGGCAAGGCGCCGCATATGAAGGTCTGGCGCGATGTTTGGCGCGCCGCTCAAGGCCGAGCCGACGGTGATCGAAGATCATCACCGGCCGACAAGGTGGATACGATCAAGGCATGATCCGGACCCGAAGGGCCGCGTTAGCGCAAAGTGGGCACCGGTTTTCCCTGCGACAAACGCGAAGCGTTTGCGCGGAGATCATGCCCAAGAGGATAAAGGCATGATCCGCGCCACCGAGGTCAAAGGGCAGCATCGCTGGACGGAGGCGCCGGCCGACACCGTCGTGCTCGATTTCGACGACCGTCACCGGCGCCGCATGGCCATGCAAGGCACGCGCGGGCTCGAATTCCTGCTCGATCTGGAGAATGCCGTCGCACTTCGCGGCGGCGATGCGCTGGTGCTGGAAGACGGCCGGCTGGTCGAGGTAGTGGCGGCGCCCGAGCCGCTGCTCGAGATCAAGGGCGCCGATCCGCATCACCTGATCCGCGTCGCCTGGCATCTCGGCAACCGGCATTTGCCGACCCAGATCATGCCGAAGGGACTGCGGATTCGGCGGGACCACGTGATCGAGGCGATGGTGAAGGGGCTCGGCGCCCGCGTGATCGAGATCGAGGCTCCCTTCGACCCCGAGGGTGGCGCCTATGCCGCATCAGTGCCTGATCACGCCCACGAGCATCACGCGCATGAGCATCACGCGCATGACCATGCGCACGGCCATGATCACCATCATGACCATGGTCATGGTGACCACCATCACCATGATCACGGCGATCATCATCACGACCACGGTCACGGGCACTCTCATGCTCATGACCACAAATAGCGCCGGCCCGCCGACGCGGACCGCCATGACGGACGCGGAGGCGGCGGCGCTGTACCGGCTGATGACATGGTTGTCGCCGGCCTTTCCGGTCGGCGCCTTCTCCTATTCCAGCGGCATCGAATGGGCGGTGGAGGCGGGGGACATCACTGATGCCGCCTCGCTGCAGGACTGGCTCGCCGCGATGTTGACTGACGGCTCCGGCTTCTGCGACGGCGTGTTCCTGGCGCAGGCGCATCGCGCGGTCGCGGCCGACAATGATCGCGCCTTGCGCGAGCTTGCCGAGCTTGCCGCTGCCTTCGTGCCGTCGCGCGAGCGGCAGCTGGAGACGACCACGCAAGGCCGCGCCTTCATCGAGATCGCGCGTGCGGCCTGGGATTGCGACGGGCTTGCGCAGACAATCGCGCAATGCGAGAGCGCGATCGTCTATCCCGTCGCCGTCGGCATCGTCAGCGCCGCGCATGCGATCCCGCTGGAGCCTGCGCTGCACGCCTTCCTGCATGCGGTGGTGTCGAACTGGATTTCCGCAGGCAGCCGCCTCGTTCCGCTTGGGCAGACCGACAGCCAGCGTGTGCTGGCCGCGCTCGAGCCCTCGGTGTCGGAGACCGCCAAGCGGGCGATCAACGCCAAGCTCGACGATCTCGGCAGCGCCACCTTTCGCGCCGATCTCGCCGGCCTGCGTCACGAGACGCAATATACGCGGTTGTTCCGGTCATGAGATGGATTGCATACGCAGCGATTGCGTTCACGGTGCTGGCGAGCGCGCCTGCGCGCGCCGAGGGCTCGCTCGGGCTCGATGAAGTGATCACCGCCGTCGCCAAATCGCCAAACCTGGTCGCGGAAATCCAGGCCGAGCTTGCGAAGAACGGCCTCAAGGCCGAGGGCGTCACCTGCATCGCCGCGCGTCACGGCAATCACTGGACCTATCTCGGCGGCGGACGCGCCGCGCCTTACGAGTGCGAGATCGGCAAGCGCACGATCAGGATAGAAGCCGATCGCGTGTATTTCGATGAACGCGGACGGCTGCTCGGTGATCTCGACAAGGCCGATCCGAAGCACGCCAAGACGTTTCGTGAGGATAATTTTCGCTGGACCTGGACACAATGAGGACATCAGCATGAGCCGCAATCTTCACGGCCCGCTTCGGATCGGCATCGGCGGTCCGGTCGGATCGGGCAAGACCGCGCTGATGGACCTGCTCTGCAAGGCCATGCGCGAGCGTTACGATATCGCGGCGATCACCAACGACATTTACACCAAATGGGATGCCGAGTTCCTGGTGCGCTCGGGCTCGCTGACGCCGGACCGCATCGCCGGCGTCGAGACCGGTGGCTGCCCGCATACCGCGATCCGCGAGGACGCGTCGATGAATCTCGCGGCGGTTGCAGACATGCGCGCAAAATTTCCGAATCTCGATCTCGTGCTGATCGAATCCGGCGGCGACAATCTCGCGGCGACATTTTCGCCCGAACTGGCCGACCTCACCATCTATGTCATCGACGTCGCGGCCGGCGACAAGATTCCCTCCAAGGGCGGGCCCGGCATCACCCGCTCCGACCTGCTGGTCATCAACAAGATCGATCTGGCGCCCCATGTCGGGGCGTCGCTGGAAAAGATGGACACCGACGCGCGGCGCATGCGCGGCGAACGGCCCTTCGTCATGACCAATCTGAAGAAGAGCGACGGGCTAGACCGCATCATCTCGTTCATCGAAGCCAAGGGTGGACTGAAGCCGCAACCGCAGGCCAAGCGCGCGTGAGCGCGTTAACCTCTGTGGCGGCCGTTCGCGAAGCGTTCGGCAAATGAAGCCATCTTAGAAAGATTACAAACTGCAGTCCGGAACAAATCCGGCCGTTCGCGATTAGCGTCCTCCGGCTTCCGTGCCGATGACGTTCGCTTGAGGGTTCGTTGAGTATTGCAGTCGACCGCAGTTGCGCATCCACCATGGCTCCCTCACTATGCGCTCCGTCGGCCATTCGGTCGCTCATCATTGCTCCTCCGGCGGACTTTCGATGATCGTATTGCGCTTCCGCCAACCTCGTATTTCAGAGTAGTCGCGTGCTTCGGCTGGGTTTCATCATCGGCTTGATCGCGCTTATCGGCGTGCTGCTCTCCGGGCTCGCCGCCTATCGCGTGCACGAGCAGGATTTGACGCTGGACGGGATCGCGCTGGCCCGCGCCATCGACGTCCATGCAAGCCTGGTGCAGGACCGGCTGACCGAACGCGAATTGCTCGCGCGCGTCTCCTCCGGCCTGTTTCGCGCGCCCTCGGTGGTCAAGGCCAACATGCTGGAGCCGCTGCGCTCCTCGATCTACGCCTTCAAGACCGACTTCGTGATCGCGGCCTGGATCGCGCGGCTGAAGCCCGCCGAACTCGATGCGGCCCAGAAGGAACTCGCGGCCGCGGGCTTTCCCAATCCCACAATCCGCAATTTCGAGGACAAGCCGATCGACATCCGCGCGATGACCGAGCCGATCGACGTGCTGATGGACCTCGAGCCGCGCAATGCCGCGACCAGGGCGTTCGCGGGACGGACATTGGACGGCAATCCTGTCATCGGTCCGATGCTGGCGCGCGCCATGGCCGACAACAAGCCGATCTCCTCCGATCCCTTCCGGTTGCAGGACCCGAACGGACCGATCGGCCTCGCGCTTGCCGCGCCGGTCACCCCGGAAGGCGCCGCGTCTCCAGCCGGCTTCGTCACGTTTTCCTATGAGCTGGCGCCGCTGATGCTCACCAATGACGACCTGTCGCTGTTCTCGGTGGTGCTGAAGGATCCGCGCACTCCCAACGGCGAGTTGATCGCCAACGATCGCGGCCTGGTCACCGCGCGCACGGCTGCGGCAGACGGTCCGGCGCCGTCGGCGATGCGCACCGTCACCTTCGGCAACCGCGACTGGTCGTTGGCCTATTACGCCAAGACCAACGCGGCCAAGCGCGCCGAGCAGACGGCCGCAATCGTCGGCGCGATCGGGCTGGCGCTGACCGGCATCATCTGCGGGCTGTTCGGCTATGTCGTCTACAACAACGTGCGGCTACAGCGCGAAATCCAGGTGCGGATCGGATTCGAGCGGCGCCTCACCGCCGTCATCGATGAGCTCAATCACCGGGTCAAGAACATCCTGGCGGTGATCCAGTCGATCGTGACGCGCACCTTGCGTCATGGCTCCGACATCGATGTCGCGCGCGAACTCCTGATCGGGCGCATTCACGCCATGGCCAACGTGGTGTCGCTGCTCAGCGAGAGCCAGTGGCAAGGCGTGAAGCTGAGAGGGCTGTTCGAGTCGCGGGCGATTCCGCACGCCGACCGTATTGCGGTCAACGGTCCCGATATCGCCGTCTCGGCGCGCGCCGCACAAAGCCTGTCGCTGCTGTTTTTCGAACTGGCCTCGCATTCCGACGAGGGCCTGTCGCTGGTCGGCAAGCATCCGCACATCGTCGCCAAATGGGAGGTGACGGGAGAGGACCCGAGCCGCACCTTCACCTTCCGCTGGGAAGAGTTCAACACCAGCGAGGCGACGCGTCGTCCCGACAGCGATTTCGGATTGATCCTGCTCGATCGGGTCGCGCCGGAGGCGCTGGGCGGCACGGCCAAGCGCTATTTCACCGAAGTGTCCTACGTCTATGAGCTGACCGCGCCGATGGAGACGGTGGTCGACATGACGGAGCGCGACCGCGCCGGTCAGATCACCGCGCCGGTGAAATAGCCGCTACTCCCATCCACGATTTTCTTTCCGAGGCTCCACAAAACATGATGCCCGGCACAAGGCCGGGCATCATGAGGATTCTCGTTGGGATGTGGCTACTACTTACCCGTTCCCGCCGATCACGGCGCGCACGGTCTCGTCCGGGCCGAAATCATCGGCGCCGTCGACATAGAGCAGCGCGGCGAGCTTCGAGCGCGCGCGGTTGACGCGGCTCTTGATGGTGCCGACCGCGCAGCCGCAGATCGCCGCCGCGTCCTCGTAGGAGAAGCCGCTGGCGCCGACCAGGATCAGCGCCTCGCGCTGGTCCTGCGGCAGTTTTTCGAGCGCGGTTCGGAATTCCTCGAACTCCAGATGAGCGCCCTGCGAAGGCTGCGTCTTCAGCGTCTTGGCATAGTTGCCTTCGGCATCCTCGACCTCGCGCCGCCGCTTCCGGTAATCGGACCGGAAGAGATTGCGCAGGATCGTGAACAGCCACGCCGGCAGGTTCGAGCCCGGTTGGAACGAGTCGATATTGGCCAGCGCGCGCAGCAGCGTTTCCTGCACCAGATCGTCGGCGCGGTCCGCATTACCACTGAGTGATATCGCGAACGCACGCAGGCTCGGTACGGAGCCCAGAATGTCGTCGCGAAGGGCATCAGTGAGAGGCATCAGTCCCTCCCGTCGTTATTGCCGCCGCCCGTGCTGCCCACTTGGGGTGAGCCCGGGGGCGTATCAAGCTTCCGGATCAATTCCGAAAACCGGTCCGGTACCCCCTGGCGCACAACATCGTCGTACATCGCGCGAAGCTGATGGCCGATCCGCGACTGGATTTCGGCGTTCAGGCCACCCGGCTTGCCTGGCGCGGCACTTCTGGCTTGCGACTTTACATCTTTCATGACCTGTTCCACGTTTCCCCGAGGTTAAGTCCCTGACGCGTCGAGAATTTTCCAATTCCGAGGACTTCCGTAAGGAACCTAATGCGAGACCGGATGAATAGTTCCAGAGTTAAATGGAACTTTTCTTCGATTCAGGCGTAGACAGGCCGTCAGGGGAACCCGGGCCACCCCTTCTGCTGCGCGGCCCGAAAATACCAATGGAGTGGGGATGTCCCGATCACAGCTTGTTGCTGAACATTTGCCGCTGTTGCGGCGCTATGCCCGCGCGCTGACGGGCAGCCAGTCGTCCGGCGACGCCTATGTGGCGGCCATGCTGGAGGCCCTGCTGCAGGATCCGTCGCTGCTCGAGGAGCAATATGGAGCGCGGGCCGGCCTGTTCCGGTTGTTCACCCGGATCTGGAATTCGGTCTCGCTGAACGAGAACGCCGAGGTGGCGACGCTGCCGATGCCGCCGGAGCGGCGGCTCTCCAACATCACACCGCTGCCGCGGCAGGCCTTCCTGCTGCTCTCCCTGGAAGGCTTTCCGGAGCAGGAGGTCGCCTACATCCTCGGCACCGACATTCCGGAGACCCGGCGGCTCGCCGACACCGCCGGTCGCGAGATGGCGGCCGAAATCGCCACCGATGTGCTCATCATCGAGGATGAGACCTTCATCGCGATGGACCTGGAAAGCCTGGTGCGCAACCTCGGCCACAACGTCATCGGCGTCGCCCGCACCCATGCGGACGCCGTGGCGCTGGCCAAGAACAAGAAGCCAGGCCTGATCCTCGCCGACATCCAGCTCGCCGACGGCTCGTCCGGGCTCGATGCCGTCAACGAACTGCTGCGGACCTTCGAAGTGCCTGTGGTGTTCATCACCGCCTATCCGGAGCGCTTCCTGACCGGCGAACGCCCCGAGCCGGCGTTCCTGATCTCAAAACCGTTCCAGCCGGCCATGGTGTCGGCGGTGGCGAGCCAGGCGCTGTTCTTCCAGCGCAATTCCCGCAACCGCGCGGTGAAAGCCGCCTCCTGATTGGGGTCTAAAGTAGCGTAGCGAGTTCTGATCCGGCGCACTTCGGTGCGCCGGATTTTTGTTGTTTCGCAGGGAGCCGCGCTGGCGTGATGTCCGCAAGCTCAGTTCGGCCAGCAGCGCTCGCGCTGCGGCCCAAGATGGAATCCCGGAGGACAGGCGCGCTCAAATCCCTGGTTCGGCCAGCAACGTTGTCCTTCGGGCCCCAAATGCCACCCGATGGGGCGTGAGCGCCGCAACTCCATCCGCTCAGGTCGAGTCTTTCTCAAGATCGGTCGGACACGCATAGAGCCCTATCTTGTCCGGCCAGGCTTCGGGATGCGCGTGGAACGCCGTTCGCATTGGTGTGTCGGGCCGGTTGACGTCGGCGACGGACACCACGTGCGGCCCGTCGTCGCCAACGGCCGCTGCGCTCTGCGGACGAACGATAACGGCGTGGCCGTGTCCGTCCGACCCCGTGACCTGCGGAGCCTTGTAGATGGCGACGACGAGCCGCCCCAAATTGGCGGCCTCGACTGCGGCCTTGAGAGCTCCGGCATCGCCGCTCGAGCCGAGCGCGATCCAGCGTTGAGTCCGAGGCCGTGGGGCCGCGAAACGCCGACGCGCCCGCGAACCAATCGGCCTGCGCGTTGGCGAGCTTATCCTGGCCGTAGTTGGGAGGGCGCAAAATGTAGATGTCGAGCATGAGGGCGACCGCGGCGATGAAGGCGCTGCAATGCGTCTCGGGAGTGAGGCCTGTGCCTTCCGGCGCCTTCTGCTGCCCCGTCTGCCAGACGACGCGATGATTGTGGATCCAGCGGGTCGTCACCGGTAGGGCGTCCAGGAACTCGGCTAACCGAGGCCCGCCGGCCGGCGTATAAGGCGGCGTCGAACCTGCGCCGCCTCCCGCCTCGATGGGATCGTCATCGGACATTTGCTTTCCGCCATGTGGTTTGCTTCCGCCGCGCCAAAGGCCAGTCCACAGGACTCTGCAACGCGCGTCCCCAACAATCCAGACATAAAGCGACGATACGAAGCCGCACGATTGCGCTGCTCCAAATGAGCTTGCAAGTGGCTCGGTGTTCTGGAGGTAGGGCGTCGCGCGATTGCGCTGCAACCGCAAAAAAAGCAGGGCGCGACCGGCATCACCACGGTCGCGCCCTACATCGCCGGTCAATGGGGCAGGGGGGAATAACCGGCTGTCGGAATGACTCCCGACGAAAAAAGTCGTTCCGATCCCGTTAAAATTTTTTCGCACACGGTTATGTGATCGGCCCGACCAAGAACTCTGCTGGCGCGACACACTTGAGTCACCGTTCGCCTCTGGGGGCGAGGGACCAAGCCATGTCACAGAAAGTAACAGGAATTCTCGCCGCGCTGGCCTTCTCACTGGCCTGCGGCGCCGTGCAGTTTGCCTCCGGGCACGACCTGACCGTCGGCCTCGCCACGCCGGGCGAGCCGGCCGCACCGGCCGTCAATCGCGCCGCCAAGGCCGACCGCGAGGCGGTTCTCCCCGAGGCGACGCTCGCCACCCGGACGATCTCCATCCACGTTGACAGGGTGCCGGATACCTCCGTGCTGGTACGGATGCCGCTCTCCCATCAGGCCCGCAGCACGCCGCCGGCGTCGCTGTTCCAGCGCTCGAAAGAGAGCAAGAATGCGGTCGCCTGCGAGCCCTCCGTCAGCGTGCTGACCGAGATCGCCAAGAGCCTGCAGCCGGGCCGCTGCATCACCTGATCGAGCTTGAGAAGCCTGGATTATTCTGCGGGCGTCTGATCGCCCGCGGTGGCGTTGCGGCCTGCGAACAGGCCCAGCGCAAGGCCGCCGACCGCCAGGATCGGGATCAGCCGCTTGACGCCGATCGCGCGCACGATCTGCAGTCCCGCCGCCATCACCATGGGATCTGCCAGCATGGTATGCGCGGCGGATTTCGCGTGCTCTTTCACCTGCCTCTCGGCCTGGCGCTTGCGCACCATGTAGGTGCCGGCGGCGATCAGCGTGACGATGAAAAACAACCCGGCGCCGGCCAGACAGGCCTCGATCAACCCATAGCGATTGAGCACGGCGACGAACGCGGCCGCGCACAGGAACGACGTGGTGATGAACAGCGCCACCGCGGCCATCGCCGCGAGCGAGGTTTGCCGCATGCCTGTGCCGATCGACAGCTTCACGTCATCAATGATGCGCTGGAACATCTGCCCGCCTCGCCCTGTAAAGCGCGTCGACAAAGGCAACCGCTGCCCACCATCGCCGCCATTCGCCCATAAGCGTGGGCTTCCGTTTTGTTCGTCTATGCATTGTCTTGGAGACCATCGCTGCTCTCCGTCTTTCTCGGGTTACCTGCGCCAGGTGACGCCGATCAGGAAGCCGAGGCCAAGCGCGAGGCCGACGGTGGCCAGCGGCCGCTGCACGATCGCGTCTTCGATCGTCTCCTCGAGCGAACCGGCGACATCCTGCGCCGCGCTCAGCATCGCGCTGCCGCGGTCGGAGGCGTCGTCCAGTGCGGAATCCACGTGCTCGCGCGCCTCTTTGTAGCTGCGGCGTGCTTGCTTTGTCGCGGCTCCCGCGAAGGTGTTGAGCGCGTCGGTAATCTGGTCGGTCAGGGCTGCGATATCGTTCTTCACGGCTGTGACATCCTTCTCTAGGCGTTCATAAGTGGCACTGTCGGTCATGTCCTTCATGGCAGCTCACCATCGCTCGTCGAACGCTCCCACTTCTTGTCGAGAGGAAAACGCCCCGTTGTGACCGAAGTTCCGCTTCATGAAACTGTTACGCCTGCGGCAATTGCGGCCCTTCCACGGGCCACAGATGCTCTTTCAGGATCAGCGCGACGATCAGAAGCGGCGACGACAGGAAGGCGCCCATCGGGCCCCATAGCCACGTCCAGAACGCCAGGCCGAGGAAGACGGCGAGCGCGTTGAGCGCCAGCCGGCGGCCGATGATGGTCGGCGTGACAAAATGTCCTTCGAGGAAGGCGATACCGATGAACGCCATGGGCGCCACCAGCCCGGCGCTGAGGGTCGGCAGCGCGATGATGCCGACCCCGACGAGGACGGCGAACATCGCGACGGGACCCAGGATCGGAATGAAGTTCAGCGTCGCCGCCAGCGCGCCGAGGCCTGCCGGATTGGGCATATGCGCGATCGCACAGGCGATGCCGGTCGCGATGCCGACGCCGGTGTTGATCATTGTCACCGTGAGCAGGTAGCTGCCGAGATGGACCTCGATCTCGTTGAGGATGCGCAACGTTCGCAGCCGCGCGTCGCGGTCGCCGAAATTCATGATCAGGGCACGCCGCAAATCGCGCCAGCTCGCGACGAACAGCACCAGGGTTGCGAAGAACAGCAGGCCTTCGGTGAAGGTCGGCGACAGGAATTCGACCGCGGGCTGCACGATCGAGTCCAGTTTCGGGAACTGGAACGATCCGAGCGCGGCGGGCTCGCCGATCATGGTCTGCAGCTCCTGCCAGAGCGCGAGCGGCCGGTCGAACACGTGCAGCTTGTCCTTCAGCCGCGCGGCGAGCTCGGGCAGGTGCGCGCTCCAGTCCATCAAGGGCGAGGAGATCAGGCCGATCATGAAGACCATGGCGGCGGCCACCCCGGCCACGATCAGGAATGCGCCGACCCCGCGGGGAATTTTGTAGCGCTCGAGCAAGCTCGCCGCCGGCGACAGCATGGTGCCGATGGTGAACGCCAGGACCACGGGGAGGAAGAAGGCTTTGGCAAAATAGAGGACGGCGACGATGCAGATGACGAGAAGCCCGACCAGCGCGACAGCTACGACCTCGGCACGCCGGATGACCGGCGGCTGCTCGATGTGGCTCTCGGGCACCGGGGCGCCGATACCCTCGCTATGCAGGCGTTCAGTCGGCAACACACGCACAATCAGTTCTCCCCCTGCCTGGGCCATGCGTGATCCGGAAAAGGGGGAATCGCATTTCCGAAAAAGACCACGCGTAAAGTTAAGGTCGCGAAGCCGCGTCCTCGAACCGACCACAGCGACAACCCCTGCCAGCCAATCGGGTTCCATCGCGGCATCGTGAACTGCGCCGTGCTTGACAGGGGCCCGTGCGACACGAGCGCACGGAACTGTCGGAGCCTCATCCGCGTTCTAAACACAACAGCATCAGTTCGATGCGCATCAGATGGGGCAGTCCATGACACAGTTTCCCGCGTTTCAGCGCCGGTTGTCGCCGCGCGTTACCCCCACGCTTGTCTTCGCGAGCGCCTTGTTGGTCGCTTCCAGCTTCGCCAGCGCGGCGAGTGCGCAATCGCTCGGCTACGCGCCGCAGGATCGGGGTGGATTCCCGCAAGGCTATGTCAGCAACGATCCCGCGGTCGAAAGCGAAGACAGCGTGCTGCCGGAGCAGCTACGCCGCCAGGTCGTGAACTTCGACACCCGGGAGGCGCCCGGCACCATCATCATCGATACCGGCAACACCGTGCTCTATCTCGTGCTCGGCGGCGGCCGCGCCATGCGCTACGGCGTCGGCGTCGGACGCCAGGGTTTCACCTGGGCCGGCGTCCAGACCATCACCAACAAGAAGGAATGGCCGGATTGGACGCCGCCACCCGAGATGATCGCGCGCCAGCCCTATCTGCCGCGTTTCGTTGCCGGCGGCCCCGGCAATCCGCTCGGCGCCCGCGCGATGTATCTCGGCTCCAGCGAGTACCGCATTCACGGCACCAACGATCCCACCACCATCGGCAAGTTCGTGTCCTCGGGCTGCATCCGCCTGACCAATGAGGATGTCAGCGACCTGTTCAGCCGCGTGGACGTCGGAACCAAGGTCGTGGTGCTGCCGAAGAACGCCCCGGTGCTGGCCCGCGATCCCTTGGCCCGGCCGCTGCGCCCGGTCGCGACCCGCGCGCCCGTCGGGCCGCCAGGCCATGAACATTCCGGCCGCCTCGCGCGTTGAGTAACCGACGAACGGTTCGAGGAAACGGCCATGCGCATGAGATCGGGCACTAGCGCAACCGCTTGCGTTGCGCTGGCGCTTGCCTGCAGCCTGCCGCTCCCGGCGCAGGCGGGCGACTTCTTCTCCAATTTCTTCGGCGCGTTCGGCGGCCGCCCGCAGCGTCCGCCGGTTGCGCTCCCTTTTGGTAGTGAATCCGATCCTGCGGACATGCCGCGCGCCCGCGCCAGTTACGGCGGCGGCCCGGCCTGGTGCGTGCGCACCTGCGACGGCCGCCACTTCCCGGCTTCGGGAACGGACCAGCAGAGCCGCCAGGCTTCCTGCAACAGTCTCTGTCCGGCCGGTAGCACCGAGGTCGTCTACGGCAACGACATCGATCATGCCGCGACCTCCTCCGGCAAACCCTATTCGCAATTGCCGAACGCCTTCCGCTACCGCACCGAGGCGGTGGCGGGTTGCACCTGCAATGGCAAGGACCAGGCGGGCCTGGCGTCCGTCCCGGTCGAAAACGACCCGACCTTGCGCAAGGGTGACATCGTCGCCGGCGCCAACGGGCTCGTGGTCGCCAATCCCGAGGGCGGCAAGCATGCGGAAGTGAATTTTACCCCGCTGCCGGAATCCGTGCGTGCGCGCTTCAAGCACGTGCCCGTGGTGGCGCGGGAGTAGCGCGCTTCGGCGATGCGCCGCTCGACGCGACTGGTCCTGTTCCTCGGTTTAGCATAGCCTTCGGTTCCCGGAATGGAACCGGGGCGCGAGCCACGCGTTTACACAGGTGAAACAACAGGGGGCATCAAGATGTCGCTTCTTATCAGCGCGCTCATCACCTTTCTTGTCGTCATCCTCATTCTCTATCTGATCAACATGCTGCCGATCGACGGCCGCGCGAAGCAGATCTGCCGGATCATCGTCATCATCCTCGGCGTGCTCTCGCTGCTGCGGATGATCATGTAACCGATCGTTGCCTTGAGCGATGAAAAACAAAAAGCCCCGGCTGGCGGCCGGGGCTTTTGCATCGTGTTGACTCATTTCAGCGTGTTGAACCAGTCGTCCACGTCCTTGCGGACCTGGTCCTTGGCGTAGCCGTAGCGCTGCTGCAGCTTGCCTTCCAGTTGCTCGCGGCGGCCCTCGATCACGTTGAGGTCGTCGTCGGTGAGCTTGCCCCATTTCTCCTTGGCCGAGCCCTTGAATTGCTTCCAATTACCTTCGAGCCTGTTCCAATCCATTGCGATCTCCTTCGCGTTGAAGCGAAGTCAATCGACGGATCATACGAACGTTCCTCAAGTTCCCCGCGTCAACCCGCCGCCTTCGCCTCGCGGCGGCGCGCGGTAAGGATGTACTC
Source organism: uncultured Alphaproteobacteria bacterium (assembly GCA_963795365.1). Lineage (GTDB taxonomy): Bacteria > Pseudomonadota > Alphaproteobacteria > Rhizobiales > Xanthobacteraceae > Bradyrhizobium. The sequence continues at coordinate 3,206 of CAWCHW010000010.1, read as the reverse complement.
GGTGTAGCCGTTCGGCTGCTCGCGCCCCTTGAACACGAGATCGCAGGCCGCCTTGAAGGCAACGCCGTCGAACGAAGGCGCCATCGGCTTATAGAGCTTGTCGCCGGCGTTCTGCTTGTCGACCACGACAGCCATCCGCTTCAGCGACTCCATGACCTGATCCCTGGTGATGACGCCCTGATGCAGCCAGTTCGCCAGATGCTGGCTCGAGATGCGCAAGGTGGCGCGGTCTTCCATCAGGCCGACGTCGTGGATGTCGGGCACCTTGGAGCAACCGACGCCCTGGTCGATCCAGCGCACGACGTAGCCGAGGATGCCCTGGCAGTTGTTGTCGATCTCCTGCTTCACGTCATCGGGCGCCCAATTCGACTGCGACACCGGAATGGTGAGGATGTCGGAAAGCTTGGCGCGCTGGCCGCCCTTGGCGAGGTCCTGCTGGCGCGCATGCACATTGACCTGATGATAATGCAGCGCGTGCAGCGTCGCCGCGGTGGGCGAAGGCACCCATGCCGTGGTCGCGCCGGCCTGCGGATGGCCGATCTTCTGCGCCAGCATGTCCGCCATCTTGTCGGGCGCGGCCCACATGCCCTTGCCGATCTGAGCGTGACCGGGCAGGCCGTCGATCAGGCCCATGTCGACGTTCCAGTCTTCATAGGCCTTGATCCAGGGCTGCGCCTTCATGTCGTTCTTGCGGATCATCGGACCCGCTTCCATCGAGGTGTGGATCTCGTCGCCGGTGCGATCGAGGAAGCCGGTGTTGATGAACATGATGCGCTTCGAAGCGCGCTGGATGCAGGCCTTGAGATTGACGGTGGTGCGGCGTTCCTCGTCCATGATGCCGACCTTGAGAGTATCCGACGGCAGCGACAGCATCTGCTCGACGCGGCCGAAGATGTCGCAGGTCAAGGAAACCTCGTCGGGACCGTGCATCTTCGGCTTGACGATATAGACCGAGCCGGTGCGGCTGTTCTTGACCTTCGAATTGCTCTTGATGTCGTGGATCGCGAGCAGGCCCGCGACGGCGGCATCCAGAATGCCTTCCGGGATCTCCTCGCCCTTCTCGTCGAGCACGGCGTCGGTGAACATGTGATGGCCGACATTGCGCATCAACAGCAGGCTGCGGCCGTGCAGCTTGAGCTCGCCGCCCGCGGGCGTCTTGTAGACGCGGTCGGCGTTGAGCGCGCGCGTCATGGTCTTGCCGCCCTTCTCGAAGTCGGCGGACAGCGTGCCGTTCATCAGGCCGAGCGTGTTGCGATAGATCAGCACCTTGTCCTCGGCGTCGACGGCGGCGACGCTGTCCTCCATGTCGAGGATGGTGGAGACGGCAGCCTCCATCACGATGTCGGCAACGCCTGCGGCATCCTGTTTGCCGATGCTGTGCTTGCGGTCGATCTGGACGTCGACGTGCAGGCCGTTGTTGACCAGGAGAATCGCGGTCGGTGCGTCAGCACTGCCCTGATAGCCCGCGAACTGGGCGGCGTTCTTCAACCCGGTGGCATTGCCGCTCTTGAGTTTCGCGGAAAGCTGGCCGGCGATGACACTGTATGAGGTGACGTCGGTGTGGCTTGCGGTCGCAAGCGGCACGGCGGCGTCGAGGAAGGTCTTGGCCTTGGCGATCACCTTGTCGCCGCGCGCCTTGTTGTAGCCCTTTCCGCTTTCGCTTGGGTCATGCGGGATCGCATCGGTGCCGTAGAAGGCGTCGTAGAGCGAGCCCCAGCGCGCATTCGCCGCGTTGAGCGCGTAGCGCGCATTGGTCAGCGGCACGACCAGCTGCGGGCCGCAGATCTTGCCGATCTCTTCGTCGACATTGGCAGTCTCGACCTTGTGGGTCGCGGGCTCAGGCTGCAGATAGCCGATCTCCTTCAGGAACGCGGTGTAGGCGTTGATGTCGAATGTCTTGCCCTTGTGGGCGCGATGCCAGTCGTCGATTTTTGCCTGCAGGGTATCGCGCACCTTGAGCAGTTCGCGGTTCTTCGGGCCGAGGTCGCGGATGATGGCGGCAAGTCCGGCCCAGAACGCGTCGGGCGAAATCCCGGTCTTCGGCGTCGCCTCCCTGGCGATGAAATCGTGCAGCAGGGGGGCGATCTGCAATCCGTGGGCTTCGATACGCTTCATAGTGGAGGTTCTCTCGCGAGATACCGCGGTATGCGGTTTTCAGGGAATAAATGATAAAATGCCCCTGTGAGGGGCATTGTTCCGGGGCCTTTTAGCCATTGGGCGACCGTCTGCAAAGGCCTTTGGATGGGCATAATTGTCCACCCCGTGCCACCCGCATTCGCGGGCTATGGCAGGTAGATTTCGGCCGCGGGATCGTACAGCACACCCGAACTCGCAAGCATCCGCTCGATCTCGTCGGTGGCGTCGCTGACCGAGCGCGCGGAGGTATCGAGCGCGAGCTCGCTCTCGATCGGCGGCTGATAATCGCTGCCGACGCCCGTGAACGAGGCAAGCGTGCCGGCACGCGCCTTGGCATAGTGCCCCTTGGGATCGCGCTGCTCGCAGACCTCGGCGGGTGTGGCGACATAGACTTCGCGGAACTGACCGCCCGCGATGCGGCGCGCCGCCGCACGGTCCTCGCGCGAGGGCGAGACGGCGGCAACGATCGCGATATGCCCGTTCTTCGCAAGATGCGTCGCGATCTCTGCAAGGCGGCGGATATTTTCGGCCCGATCCTCCGCGGAGAAGCCGAGGTCGCCATTGAGACCTGCGCGCAAGGTGTCGCCGTCGAGCAGGATCGGCGAGCCGCCGCGGGAAAACAGCCGCCGCTCCAGCGCGCGCGCCAGCGTCGACTTGCCGGCGCCGGGGAGACCCGTGAGCCAGACCACCGCGCCGTTGTGGCGGTAGCGCGCCGAGCGCTCGTCCGGACGTAGCGCGGATTCCACCGGCACGATATCGATTGCAGCACGCTGGCCACCATCGACCGACAGCACCAATCCGCCGCCGGCGATGCGGCCGTTGACCTCGATCACCAGCCGTCCCGTGCGCGGATTATCGGCATAGGCGTCGGCGGCGATCGGTTGCGCCAGCGCGATCTCGATCTCGCCGACATGGTTGCGCGCGATCGCGGTGTTTTCCGCGTTCGACAGCGCGCCGGGATCGATCGCTTTCTCGATGGCGACCACGCTGGCGCGCGCCTCGCGCGTGCCGAGGCGAATCAGGATCTGGTCGGCCTTCTCAAGCGGCTTGTCGTGCAGCCAGAAAATCCG